>NZ_JAFBDR010000021.1 GCF_016908325.1 Aquibacillus albus
TATGTCGTATCTCCTCCTTACCGGAAGAATACGCTATTAATTATTAAAATTTAAGGCCTTTTTTTAAAAGTGTCCTTGACATAGGGACCACTTTACTCTAAAAGTGAGACACTAGCTTCTTTATTTCTTGCAACTATTTACTTTACCCATTCACCAATTAACTCTTCGTTTTCATCGATCCACTTCTTAGCCCCATCAAGAGGGTCTTCTGCACTTTCTACATAGTCGATAAGCTGGCCAATTTGCTGATCATCCATCTTCCAATTTTTAAACCACTCGCTCACTTCTGGATAATCTTCTTCAAATCCATGTCTTGTAGCATGGTGAATTTTTTCTACACCACCGAATGTGTTTTGCGGATCTTCTAGGAATTTCAAGTCATATTTGGAGAATACCCAGTGTGGGCTCCAAAGTGGTGCCACGATTGGTTCTTCATTTTTAACAGCTTCTCCAATTCCCGCTAACATTGCAGGTTCAGAGCTTGGAAGTAGTTCAAACTCAAGATTATAATCTTCAATTAATTGTTCAGTTACTTCCATCGTACCTGCACCAGGGTCAAAGCCAAAAATTTCACCATCAAACAATTCTTTATGTTCATTTAAGTCTTCTACACTATTAACTTCTTCTAAATAGGTTGGAACAACAAGTCCTACTTTTGCATTATCAAACCAAGTAGCTTCTGAGAAATTAACAGTATCTTGATATTCTTCCAAATAATTGGAATCTTGGACCGGTAACCATATTTCTAAACTAGCATCTAGCTCGCCACTTTCTAAAGCCTTCATCGTAGTACCCATATTCAATACACTTAACTTCACGTTATAACCTTTATCTTCTAAAATTGCTTTCCACATATTTGTTACTGCAATATTTTCAGCCCAGTTAATTTGGCCGATCGTTAATTCTTCATCACTTACCTCTGTTTCTGCACCTGCTTGTTCACTGTTTGTTTCCCCACTAGCGCTTCCGCATGCTGTCAGTACAGCAACCATTAGCAGCGCTAAGATAATACTAAGTTCTTTTTTCCAGTTGTTCATGTTGAAAAACTCTCCTTTGTTTAATATTTTAATTTAAAACATTCCAAACGTTAAATGTATTAAGAAATATTTTAACGATAACACAAAACGAAGCCATCTCTTATTTAAAGAGATAGTGTAACATTCATATACAGGGTAGTCTATAGCTATCTTTCTATAGACTACCTGGTAACTTCTTCAAATTAATCTTGCTGATCTTTAGGTAAAAACTCAAATATCTTACCACTCCTTATACTTGCAACTAAGTCTTCTAACCAGTGATAGTATGTTTTAGATTCTTCTAATTGATCATAGTATTTTTTTGCCTCTGCAACAATTCCTGGTGTGCTAGAGGAATCTTTTATAACATCAATTAAATCTTCTTGTGCTTCCTCAATTGCTTCCATATTCATTTTTATTTCTCGTTCCCACATTTGACAATAAAACACCATAAAGGAACGGAAGAAATTTTTCTCAGCTACATAGGTATGTTTCCTAGAACCGCGTGTAAATGTTTTTTTCACCATTTCTATTTCTTGGAGCCTACGGACACTAGTACTCATACTTGGTTTACTCATTTCGAGCTCCTTACGCATTTCATCAAGAGTCATCTGATCTTTAAAGTACATCGTAGCGTATAAATTTGCTGCAGCTGGTGTTACACCATATAAATCCATTGTCTCTGCAATGGCACCAATGACTTTATCTTTTGCTTCTTCTATTTTACTTATGGATCGTTCAGTAGATTCACTCATAAAGTCGCTCCTTTAATATAAAGTAAAGCGTGTTAAATATTTTTTAAATCTTCTTTACATACTTTATGTTACCGTGTTCAGATAAAATGTCAAATGGAAAAACGTGATTTTAACCAATTGCAAATGGCTCTAACCTAGTTATAACAACCATTCTAGTTAATTTTAATTCTTTCTAAACTTTTCTGTTTTCAATAATTTTTGACAGCTGTAATAAGACATGTTACCATCTTCAAAACGTTAAATATATTTTTAATAAAATTAATTTATAGGGAAATTGGAGTTGATAGATTTGAGTCTAAAACTACAACAATACATTCATGGTACATGGGTGAATGCGAAATCGGGTAATACACGTGATATTATTAATCCATTTAACCAGGAAGTTATTGCTACTGTTCCTGAAGGTGATGAGGCAGATGCAAAAGCAGCAATTGCTGCAGCAAGAGCAGCATTTGATAACGGAGAATGGTCTTCTACTCCAGCAACAGAGCGAGGGGCTATCGTAAGGAAAATTGCTGAATTAATAGAAAGAGATAAAGATGAACTTGCTAGATTAGAATCATTAGATACTGGAAAAACAGTAGAAGAAAGCCGTGGAGACATGGATGATATCGCTGGAGTATTTCGCTATTATGCAGAGATTGCGGATAAAGATGGCGGGGAATTGATTGATTCTCCAGTACCAAACTCTACTAGTAGAGTCGTTCGTGAACCAATTGGTGTATGTGGTCAAATCACACCGTGGAATTACCCATTACTTCAAGCATCTTGGAAACTAGCTCCAGCGCTTGTGACTGGAAATACTTTAATAATGAAGCCAAGTGAAATTACACCACTTACTACGATTAAAGTATTCGAACTAATGGAAGAGGCAGGAGTTCCTGCTGGTGTTGCTAACCTAGTACTTGGTGCTGGTAATACAGTTGGAGCAGAGCTATCTAGTAACATTGATGTGGATCTCATTTCCTTTACAGGTGGAATTGTAACTGGAAAGAAAATTATGCAAGCGGCAAGCGTTAATGTGAAGAAGCTTGCCCTTGAACTTGGTGGGAAAAACCCAAACATCATCTTTGGAGATGCTGATTTCGAGACAGCAGTTGACCAAGCATTAAACGGGGTATTCTTCCACGCAGGACAAATCTGTTCCGCTGGTACAAGACTGATTGTCGAAGAAAGTATTCACGATGCGTTCGTTAACGCACTTGTTGAGCGAGTTAAAAAATTTAAACTAGGAAGCGGATTTGAAGAAAATACACAAATGGGGCCACTTATTTCAGCTGAGCACCGTGAGAAGGTAGAAAAGTATGTAGAAACGGGTATTAAAGAAGGTGCTACATTAGCAGCTGGTGGCAGTCGTCCAGAAGATCCAGAACTACAAAATGGTTTTTTCTATCTACCTACAATTTTCACAGACTGCACAACAGATATGAGCATTGTTCAAGATGAAGCTTTTGGTCCTGTTATCACGGTTGAGAAATTCCGTGCAGAAGAGGAAGCAGTAAAGCTTGCTAATGACTCTATCTACGGACTTGCTGGTGGCGTTTGGACAAACGATATTGTGAAAGCTGAACGTTGTGTAGCAAAGATGCGAATGGGTACTGTTTGGATTAATGAATTCAACCTTTATTTCCCACATGCACCATGGGGGGGATTTAAGCAGTCTGGTATTGGACGCGAATTAGGACGATTAGGTATGGAAGAATATACAGAAACAAAGCATATATTCCAAAACCTTAAACCTGAACCAATCAATTGGTTCTAACTACTATTATTCATTTACTGTAGAGCTTGAATGACAAGTTCATCTACAACCATTTTTTAGGCTTATTGCAAAAAGTAAAAAAGTGCCATACCCATGGGAAAACGTACGCATAGGGTATGGCACTTTTTTTGTTGTCTTTCCTACTGCATTAATCTATTCTTCTTTATCCTTCTTTTTATTTATTGGAATAAAATCTAAAATTTCCTTTGTTTCACTCCTTGGAAATAGGAACAAGAACTCCCTTTTGCCTAGAAAAAAATCTTAAGCATAATCTATCTTTCATAAGGATAGATTCTTGTAAAAAGTGATGTTTTCTCTTCTTCACTTGGCGCATTTCCCATTCTTTTAAATACAATGATGACAACGATTAAACCAATAACTTCCCCTAACGAAGATGCAACAGATCCATTTAAACCGTTCCACTCCGGAAAATAATTAACAAGAAGTAGTAACGCAATGATTACCGTAGTAAGATTTAGGATTTGTGCGATAAGTATTTTGTTTGTTTTTCTTCGTAACATGAAAAAACCAGTCATAAAATCCACCCAAGGAAAAACAATTGCTTTAACAATAAAAATTTGTAGTACATTTATCGTCGCTCCTGCTAAGGCCTCATCCGCGCCCATTACGACACCCATAAACCAGGATCCAATAGGAGTAAAACAGAGAATGCTAAGTAATAGGCATGGTATAAAACTTATAACGATGGTAAATCTGGTTACTTTTCTTCCATATTTCTCATAAAATTGTAGTACTAATTGATGTGTATAGGAAAAAAAACTTAATACCATTCCAATTATGCTAATAGCAAGAGCAAAGGAGGCTATCGCCATATCCTTATCACTTGTTTTGGATAAAAAGACATAAATGACTGGAATTAAGAAGGTTTGAGAAATAAAGTAAAATAATAATGGGAAATAAAACCGAGTAATTCCCTTCATATTCAGTTTTGAACGGCTACTTTTTTTTCCATTTAGCAAGGACTGTCCTTTCCAAACACTAATAATGGATTCTACAGCCATTCCAATTAAAAAAATCATTGCTCCAGTAAGACTTGTTATGTACCCAGAAACAACAAATAAATAAGAAGCAATAAACATTGTCGCAAGTCTTACGACAACCATAATGGTTAGCCACTTTGTTTTCTGCTCCCTAATAATTATTCCTTCGTATATCCCTCTAATTCCAGAGAGTACCATAACTATCGATAGTATTTTAAACGTATTTGACACAGTTTCAACCATATTAGATTCAGCATTAAACCAATGAACAAACACCCAATCACCAATTGGTGTGAATCCTAAAATAAAACAGACTAGTAAAACAGCAGCCACAACATATAGTAAAAATAGGAAAAGCACTTTAAACGACTTTTTATTCTTAACCAATGCAGAGCATGTTTGTCTAAAGATGATTAACGGCTTTTCTATGATGCCAAAAATGGACATAGCAACAGCATAACTAGCGATAATAAAGGCCGCATTTTCCCCTCTGCTCATCGTCCCATTTATAATTACATGTGTAATGGCAGTTAAACTTGCTGAAAATCCTAAAGGAATAAAGAATGCTAAAAGATGTTTATAGGAAAGCCCCTCACTTCGCAACGTATCTTCCGCCTTTCGACTTAACTCTTTTATTACCCAGCGTTAAGAAGTTATTGTACTTCATGTCCTATTTTTTATACCTTTCTCATTGGGTGTCTGAAGATATTTATAGCGAGAGTCGTTGATTGCATCGTACAAGCACTTAAATTAGTAGAAATAAACTTCCTTTCTATAGCATATTATGATAAAATAAGAACAAATGTTCGAATTAAAAAAGTGAATCGTGAATTAAAGGATAAATAATTGATCAAACATCCTCTATAACGGTATGAAGGAGAAATGTTCATGAACGACTTCAATCAATTTGAAAATCGAATCATTGCAAAAAAAATAGCACCAGAGCGAAAAGCTAACTATAGAAATTTTCCAGACAGACTATTAAATAGTTTACAAGGTTATCTGAAAGAAAATAAAATTAAGCAATTGTATAGTCACCAGGCGGAGATGTTCGAGAAAGCGTTGGATGGGAAAAACATTGTCATTACTACGTCAACAGCAAGTGGTAAAACACTAAGTTTTTTATTGCCAGTCGTACAAGAAATATTGAAAAATCCCATGACACGAGCAATCTTTGTCTATCCCACAAAAGCACTAGCAAATGATCAATACCGCAATATCCAGCCTCTTTTAGATTACTTTGGGAAAAATAAAATACAAGCAGGAGTCTATGATGGAGATACTCCTGTCAATGAACGAAGTAGGATAAGAAATAGTGCAAATATTATTCTAACGAATCCTGAGATGATCAATACCGCATTTTTACCAAATCATAATAACTTTGGGTTTAACTTTATCTTTTCAAACTTGAAATACGTGGTCATAGATGAACTACACACGTACAGAGGCACCTTTGGCTCGCACTTGTCCAATTTAATCAAACGTTTAAACAGAATCTGTACCTATTATCATGCGTCACCTCAATATTTGTGCAGCTCTGCAACAATAGCAAATCCAGTTGAATTAGCAGAGAAGATTACTGGTAAACGTTTTTCACTAATAGATCAGGATGGTTCGCCGGCACCAGAAAAGCATTATTACATATGGCAGCCACCGATGATTAAAGGAACAGATTACCCTGTAAGTCCTGCTCAAGAAGCTACGGAATTGTTACCTGAACTAGTGATGCAGGATAACAGCTTTATTGCTTTTTGCAAAGCGCGTAAAACAGTCGAAGTGGTACTAAAGGAAGCGAGAGATAAATTAAAGTATGACGGAACAAAAGTACAGGACTATTCTCATTTAATTTCTGGTTATCGAGGCGGGTATAAACCTAAAGAACGAAAAGAAATAGAGAATAATATGGTGAACGGTAATTTGAAAGGGCTTGTTTCAACCAATGCTTTGGAACTTGGCATTGATATCGGTAGTGTTGAATCGACTGTTTTAGTAGGGTTTCCAGGTACAAGGGCTTCGTTTTGGCAACAATCTGGACGTGCAGGGCGTAGTGGCGTAGGCTCATCTACTTTTTTACTTTTAGATAATCTTCCATTTGATCAATACATCGGGATTAATCCGGAATGGCTTTTTTCAAACGGAAGTGAAAATGCCGTTGTCGATACCAACAACTTATTTATTCAACTCGCCCATGTTCGAGCTGGTGCAGCTGAAATTCCACTTTCATTAGATGATATATCTATCTTTCCACAGCTTGGAGAAATCGTTCCTGTTTTAATCAAAGCCGGGGAGCTCAGAAGTGAAAATGGGAAGTTCACTTGGATCGGACCTTCATTTCCAGCAGGGGACTATAGCTTAAGAAATATGGATAAAGAAAGATATAAACTGGTAAATAAAATCGATGCAACGGTTCTTACTGAAATGGACGAACTACAAGCGTATAAGGAAATCCACCAAGGTGCGATTTATTTGCATGATGGGTTGCTTTACCAAGTTGAGAATTTAGATGTGGAAAATAGAGTAGCATACGCCGTTCCGATGGATGCCAATTACTATACCGCATCACATAGTGGCACAGCAGTTGCTAAAATAAAGGATTTTAAGGACGATGACATCGGAAGAACGAAGGAATATTTTGGCGATGCCAAAGTGACGGAATCCGTAACGGGTTATAAAAGGATTCAATTTCATAACCATCAAAATTTAGGCTATGAAGAGCTTACCAAACCTTTATCAAAAGCGTTTGAAACAGAAGGTGTTCGGTTACTCATACCTAAAAATGTGGATGCCCTTTTTAGGAAATTAGTACCTAATACGGGGATAGACATACCAACTCAGTTTTGGAAGACTTATTTTGGTGGGATGAGTTATGCACTATTAAATGCGACATTGATGTTAACGATGGCTACCAAGGAAGATGTAGGTACTTCTATGTTAGAAGAAGCGATTAATGATGAGCGCACAACCTCCATCTGTATTTATGATCGATATATCGGTGGATTGGGGTATGCGGAAAAGGCATTTGATCATATTTCGGAAATTATTGATAATGCGGTAAAAATGGTAAGCGGATGTAAGTGTAACGAAGGATGTCCGGCTTGTATCGGAGATTATAATCTCGATAAGTCAATTGTTCTATGGGGGTTAAATAATTTATATGAACAATTGGCTCCACCGAAGGGTATGAAAGTACCAGTAGCTGCTCCACAAGTAGTTGTAGAAAAGAAATTTGATTTCCTGGAATTGCAAGACGAGTGGAGCAAGTTTACCAGCTTCATGAAAGAAACTGGAGAATATTTATCAGAATTTCTATCGAGTGTACAAGCTGTAAAAATAGAAGGCTCTACATTATTTCTTATCCTAGATAATCCTTTTTATAAAGAGTGGATGAATGAGAGCGATAATAAAGGCAAGCTGAAAAATATGATTAACCATTATGTCAACACACCAAAGGATTTTGCCATTGACTTTAAAACTGCACCGAAGGGAAATGTAACAACTAGAGACAAAATTTCAAGACGATATTCAGATTTAACAAGATAGGCGGGGTTCTATGATTAAAACGGATACGATGCTTCGTAAACTAAATAATTATCAAAAAGATGCTGTTTTAGATAATAGTCCTGCACTGCTTCTAAATGCTCATGTCGGAAGCGGAAAAACAACCGTTCTCATATCAAAAGTGATGTACCTCCGTTTCGTAAAAGCGATTGATTTAAAGGATATGGTCGTTCTCACGTTTACGAATAAAGCTGCCAAGGAAATCAAGGATCGAATCAAAACGGAAAACTCAGAAATAAAAGATAAAGACATGCCTTATTTTGGCACGTTTCATCATGTTGCGTCTAAATTGTTGTCTCAATCCTTGCCTGTTGAAGATATTGGTTATACCAGTGATTTCACCATTATGGACCCAGATGAATTAATGGAAATGGCGTATCGATTAATGATTGAACATCGATTTAACATTAAATTTAAGAATAAACTCCCAAATCGGATTGAAGCAATAAAGAACGGAATTACGTTGTATGGAAATATGAAACGAGAAGATGATATGGCAGCATTATGGGAGTGTATGGTAGAAGAAAAACAAAAGCAAAATAAAATGGATTTCGATGATTTAATTATTAATGCAACGAAACTATTGAAAATAGGATTATTTACACCGAAGTGGATTATTATAGATGAATTCCAGGATTGTAATGCGGCCCAGTTAGCATTCATGAAAGAAATGTGTGGAACTGACACGAAGCTGTTCGTCGTCGGCGACCCTAATCAGATTATTTACTCGTGGCGGGGGAGCGAGAAAAATATATTTACGACTTTTAAACAAACCTATGATGCCAAGGAAATGACGCTACCGATTAACTATCGATCAAGCTCCACGATCCTTGATGCAGCTAAGCAGTTTTTAGCAGATAGCTCAGAGCTAGAAGGGGTACGAGAGGAAGGGAACAAAATCGTCGTTAAAAATCACTATAATCCGTTTAATGAAGCCAAATATTTGTGTGATCAAATAAAAAACCTACAAAGAGAGGCTGCTGTAAACTATAGAGATATTGCCATCTTTTACCGTACCCAAAGACAATCAAAGACGATTGAAGATGCACTGGTCAAAGAAAGAATACCAGTAGAGGTTTCCATGAAAAAGTCATTAAAAGATGTTCCTGTTCTCAGGTGGTTTGTCAGTTTGCTGAAGGCATCGATCAATAGCAATGATAAGAACAATATCATTACTGCGTTAAATAATAAGGAGTTCGGTGAAGGTCTTTCTTTTGCGAAAATAAGAGGGTTATGGAAGTCGGAGGATTCGTCTGTTTTACTTGATAAAATAATTGGCTTTGAAGCATGGTGCAATCCTACGAAAGTAGAAAATATTTCAGAGATCTATGATTACTTTGAACTGGATAATTACCTTTCACCAACATCATCCACTTATCTAGAAAATAAAACATTTATTTTAGATTTCATCGATAGTATGAAGCATTATATCGACGATAAAAAGCTAGCTCTAACCGAAGGAATGCTGGAATATCTCAATTCATCTACATTGTATGGCTTAAATATCTTGAAAGATTCAATCGATGTAGAGGATGATAGTGTCAAACTGATGACATTACATGCCTGCAAGGGATTGGAATTCAATCATGTCTTTATCGTTGGCGCTAATGATGGATTAATTCCATTGCGTAGTTCTTCAACTGAGGCGTATGAAGAGGAAAAGCGGTTATTTTTTGTAGGAATCACGAGAGCTAAAGATGATTTGGAAATCTCCTATTATACCAATCCGGACAATTATCGCGTGCTGGAAGGGCCAAGTGATTTTGTTTATATGCTGCCAAGTCATTTGGTTGCTAAAGAAGAAAGTAAGGCCCGTCTTGTGGATCTACAATCGATTAGAAAAGAGATCCAAGAAAATCAAGTGAAAAGTGCCCAAATTCAAGAGAGTACGCCGATAGAGGGAGATGATCCAGAAGAGAAATCTAGTGACGAAAAACGTGTGAAGCATGAAAAATATGGAGAGGGAATCATTGAGTCAGAAGATGCAGATTCCATCACAGTTATATTTGATGCTTATGGCAGCAAAACATTCTCTAAGTTTTTTACTACGTTAGAGTATTTGTCGTAAATGAAAGTACAAGCCCGTTTAGTTCCGAACGATTTATATTAAAATCAAATTCTTAGTTGTCCACAGTACTTATATTTCAAGCACACGAATAAAATGCAGTAAGTGAGATTCGTTCTCATTAATTCTCTTTTATGGAGGGCGGAAAATGGGGCATTCGATTAACGGCTATCATGATTTTTTCACAGTTATTTCGAATGAACGGAAAATTGGCGGGGTAATTGAGGCAGAGGAAATTCGACTTCGTTCAGGAGAAAAATTCCAATCTCCGGTTTTTACTCATATTGACTATTCAGGCTCAACGTTTTATACAATTTGTTTTATTACTAATACGGGCACAAAAATCATAACTCATGTAGATGATATAAGTACAATCAAATCACCTGTTCACAAACGAGTACAAGATATAAATAATGAGTACTATAGAGAAATAAAAGTGAAAGAAAAACTAAAATACTTGAAACGATTATGTCAAGTAGACCAAGGTGCTTATATGAAGCCATTTGTTGAGGAAGCTATGCTTATTATTAATGACATAGGTTATAAAAATGTGAAGCAATTAAATGATTTAAATATTGAACGATTGTCAAATGAGAAATGTAAAGACTCTAAAATAGCATAAATACTTATATATCAAAGGTATAAGAGCCAGAACCGAAGGGCTATCTAGTTATTCGCCCTGTGGTTCCGGCTCTTATTTTTGTTCTTTAGTCATTTGGATTTTCTAATGTACATATGGCACTCGGACGTTTAATTCTTGGCACGATACACTCATAGATTCTAAATAAGTAGTTCATATTTTCGCTATCCATAAAAGCTGTTTCAATATCTTCCGCAATGGCAAGATCAAGATTGTGTCTTCCAGTTGCAATTAATAGTCCGGTCTGTCCCTTTAGAACTGGTGATTGGAAAACACCATCGGTTACTAATTCACGAACATGTTCGATTTCAAGAACATTTGTCCCTTGATGAACACGGTGAAGTAGTGCATAGAGATCAGGAGATAATACTAAAGCATATGGTCCGCTATGTCCCATTTGAAGTAATTTATTTCTTGCCTCAACAATGTCATTAAATGCGTTTCCAGATTTCATCCAATCAGAACGAATATGAGATAAATGTCCTTTTACGTTGGAAAGACCGGATATATTAAATTCGGTTGAACCATTAAAGATTAGATCATCTTCTAATAGTGCACATTGTGTAACAGCATTTGCAGCTTGCGAAAAATCAACTGGAATGTCTAATGCTCTTGCTTGCTCTAAATCACGCCAAAATAAATTAAAATCTTTATATAGCAATGGAATGGTTAAGTGAATACGTTTGGTTGAGTTAGATGTTTCTAAATCTTCTCCATGAAAACTTAGCTGCCCTTTCCCTGTTTCATCAAAAACATCATTGATAACAGATTGTACCCCTTGTCCTAATGGGCCATAAATATCAATGAAGCGTCTTCCAATCAGGTTTCGACGTGCATTTTCAATGACAATTTCATCAAGTTTTTCCCATTCTTGTTCTGATAACGGAGCATCATGGTATTTTTGTACTTTATTCATAAAGATATGAGCCCTCCTATGTTTTAATATTGTTTTTTTAGACTACCTACTGTTAATCGTTTCATTGGTTTATTCACGGATGCTTGTTTGTTATCCGTGGGTTGAGAAGTACCTTCATTTGTTGTATATTTTTCAACCTTTAAGCTTTCGTTAACGTCATGCTTTTCATCGGTTGGTACGGAGCCAGGAGCTGATGCAGCACCATCAAAGGTATCATTTAGTTCCGTTAAGATCGTTTTTATAGATTGATAATCTAAATCAGTAGAATTCCGCATTTGTGTCAAGCTCTCTGCATGCTCTGTATCTTTAAATGTAAATAATGCTAAATCAAGGTGCTCTAAGAAATTATGCAGTCCAAATTTTTCAAGACTAATATCCTGTAATATATGTACAAATTCGAAATTCTCTGCTGTTCTCGAATTTTCATTTTCAATAAAATAGTCCATCTTTGGTAATAAGGCGTTTAATCGATCAAGACGCTGTTCTTCCTCTTCATAAATATGGTGATAATAGAGCCTTTCATGATCATCTTTTGCATTTTCAATACGTGGAGTTAAAATAGCCATAAACTCGTGAATGTTATCTCTAGTTCTTAAAAATATTTCTTTTAACTCAGTAAAAGAGTTAATCATGTTTCACTTTCCTTCCTTTTTAAATTTTTAACAGAAATATCTAACTCTATCGAAGTTGCTACTTACTTATAAGAATAGCATAGTACCTGATAGTAATTAAACTAATACTAATTTCTTTGCCTAACGTTAATAATATTAAACTTTATGATTTTGTTATTGATTTTGTCAGCTAACCGTTGTATAATCACTCCTAGTGATAATGATTATCAATATCATAAAATACATAATAAGGAGAGGAATAAAATATGTTTACAACATATTCTTTAAGAAGAAAATGGTCATTTTCTTTACTTGCAATTTTTTTAAGCCTTGTATTGGCTTTAGTTGGTTGTGGTAATCAAGAGGCAGAAGGTAATGAAGATGCGGATCAAACGGAGAACAATCAAGAAGCTGAAAATAATCAAGAGGATGAAACAAACGAAGAAGAACAAGCTGCTGAGACAGAAAATGTTCGCACAATTGAACATGCAATGGGCACAACGGAGATTGACGGAACTCCTGAGAGAATCGTTACTTTATACCAAGGTGCAAATGATGCTGCTATTGCTTTAGGAGTAACGCCGGTTGGAATAGTTGAATCTTGGATAGAACAACCTGTTTATAAGTATCTAAGAGATGAATTAAGCGAAGTTCCAATTGTTGGTCTAGAGACTCAACCCAATTTAGAGGAGATTGCAAAATTAAATCCAGATTTAATTATCGCTTCCAAATTACGACACGAAGAAGTGTATGATCAGTTGTCACAAATTGCTCCAACCGTTTCCCATGAAACTGTATTTAAGTATAAAGAGACAGTTGAGTTAATGGGTAGCGCAATGAATATAGAAGACAAAGCTGATGAGGTTCTTTCTGCATGGGATGAACGAGTAACTGACTTAAGCGGGAAGCTTGAAGAGAAGTTAGGTGACCAATGGCCACTAAATGTTTCCGTTCTTAACTTTAGAGAAGATCACGCTCGGATTTACAATACTGGTTTTGCGGGATCCATATTAGATGAGCTTGGATTTACACGTCCGGAAAATCAACAGATTGACGATGCAGTAACAATGTTAAATGATAAAGAAAGTATTACTGAAATGAACGCTGATGTTTTCTATATTTTTATGGATGATAGCGAAGCAGTACAACAAACCTATGAAGAGTGGACGAATCATCCGTTATGGGCAGATCTGGATGCTGTAAAAGCTGACCAAGTATACCAAGTGGACCTTGCAACTTGGAACATGGCAGGAGGTATTTTAGCAGCAAACTTAATGCTTGATGATATTTATGATAGATTTGATTTAGAAAAATAATGATAAGGATAGGAGGGGGTATATCTTCCTCCTTTCTTTGTTTATATTGCTCAGAATTTAAACGTGATTGACAGTATAAATTAAGACTTTCACCATTACGACCTGGCGATAAGTCAATTTTTTCTAATATCTTCTTAATTAATTCGAATAGGGAAGAGGATAAAATGGGTAATTTATTTGCTAGTACAAATTCAAAAGTAGTAGGTTTATTTTTTAGTCTTATCATATTTTTATTTTCTTTTATTTTAAGTATCGTATTGGGAAAGACCCCTATTACCTTGCAAGTTGCTATCGATGCTTTTTTAAATTATGATGAGTCCGTTACTGAACACATTATTATAACGACTTCACGATTGACGAGAGCAGTGATTGCAGCTGTAATTGGTGCCAGCCTCGCAATAGCAGGTACTCTCATGCAAGCATTGACAAGAAATCCACTTGCAGCACCTGATATTTTTGGAATTAATGCGGGCGCTCTATTCTTCATCGTTTTCTCAGCAACGTTTTTTTCTGTTAATTCATTAGTTCATTATATGTGGATAGCTTTTATTGGAGCAGCGGTGGCAGCTATACTTGTCTATTTTCTTGGCTCTATTGGGCATGAAGGATTGTCACCAATTAAAATAGTATTAGCAGGTGCAGCTATTACCGCCCTATTTGTTTCTTTTACACAAGGGTTATTAGTTATTGACGAGCAAGGGATACAAAGTGTTTTATTCTGGTTGGCAGGATCTGTTGCAGGAAGAAGTATGGATATGCTTTTACCGGTATTACCATTTATAATTTCAGGAGTATTAGTAGCTTTATTTTTAGGTAAAGCCATTAATATTTTGATGTCGGGTGATGATGTAGCAAAGAGTTTAGGTCAGAACGTAATTTTAGTAAAAGTTATGATTGGTATAGTAGTCGTTTTTCTAGCAGGTGGGTCAGTAGCGGTTGCAGGGTCAATCGGATTTATTGGTTTAATCGTGCCCCATATTGTACGTGGCATAATTGGGACCGATTATAGGTGGGTGATCCCCTTTAGTGCTTTAATTGGAGCAAGTTTACTACTTTTAGCAGATGTGGCAGCAAGGTTTGTTATTATGCCCCAAGAAATGCCGATAGGTGTAATGACTGCATTTTTGGGAACTCCATTTTTTATTTATATTGCACGTAGGGGGTTAACAAGGAATGACTAAGTTTATTTCGGTAAGAAGTAAATCAGGTTCTATTTCATGTCAATTAAATAAAAAGACATTATATATATTTACTATCCTTTTTTTGTTTTCATTGTTGATTTTTGTCATTAGTTTATCAGTTGGAAGTAGTCACATCCACCCACTAGCGGTTATCAAACACTTATTTGGTTATGGAAGTGGTGAATATGACTTTACTATAAATACTCTGAGGTTACCAAGAGTTTTACTTGCCTTTCTCGTTGGTTCTGCATTAGGTGTTTCAGGATTAATCTTGCAAGGAATTGTACGCAATCCTCTTGCTTCTCCAGATATTATCGGGATAACAGGAGGAGCCTCTGTGGGAGCGGTTATATTTATTGTTTATTTTGTAGGTGCAATCAGCATAAAGTTGATGCCTCTAGCGGCTTTATTAGGAGCGACAATTGTTTCCATTATAGTTTATAGTTTGTCATGGAAAAAAGGAGTTACTCCGATTCGTCTTGTACTGATAGGGATTGGAGTAGCGGCAGCTGCGAACGCTATAGTAACGATGTTTATTGTTCTCAGTGATACATTTGCTACAACGAGAGCTTATCTTTGGTTAACGGGAAGTCTGTACGGAGCAAATTTGCAAGATGTGCTTTCTATGTTACCATGGGTTCTTATTTTTATTCCTGTTTCACTTTTATTTTCTAGAACAATGGACGTTAAAGAGTTAGGAGACGATGTGGCTTTAGGTCTTGGTGTAAATGTGCAGCTTCAACGACTGCTATTATTATTTATTAGTGTGTCATTAGCAGGAGCAGCTGTAGCTTTTGCAGGAGGTATTGGATTTGTAGGCTTGATTGCTCCACATATCGCTAGAATGCTTGCTGGTCGTTCATTTGCCGGTCTTGTACCGACCTCAGCATTAATAGGTGGAATCATTGTAATGGTCGCGGATATTGTTGCAAGGACAGCATTTTTACCACTCGATATTCCTGCTGGTGTATTTACTTCCGGAATTGGTGCTCCATTTTTTATTTATTTGTTATATAGGAACCGAAACATGTAAATATACTTTTAAATGAAGAGAGTTTTAGAACAAGTAGTGAAGGGCGTGAGTGTGTTAGTAGCGAGGTCTCTGAACTTAGGTTATAGTGATCATTTAATTATTGAAGATCTCAAGTCTGAAACTTCCTACTGGAGAAATAACGGTATTCGTTGGTCCCGCTAGGTGTGAAAAGTCTACACTATCACGTTCACTTGCCCCTCTTTTAAACCCAAAATCAGGTTACAATTAACTGTTTTGTTAGAAATACCGGAACGTCCAGTAGTTATCTCTTTCCCATTATTTTATCCATTGACGAATAAGCTCTCTATTTCTTTTTTTAAATATTTCATTGTGTGAAGAAACCATTCCAACAGCAGTTGCATCGGGCTCTATAAATTGTTTTGCTTTATTGACAGCATTAGCAGCATCTTGAAAGGCTCCGGCTATTAAATTTAACTTTCCTTCATGTGTTAAGATATCACCTGCTGCAAATAGACCTTGAATAGAGGATTCACTCATTGTACTCCCATCTATAAAATAATTGTCCACTAAGTTAATCTTTAACGGAGTATTTTCAAGGAGAGAAGCATCGCGATCAAATCCATGGTTTACGATTACATCATCAATGTCTACATAAAATACTTTATTGGTTTCCTGATTGGTCAATTCAACCGTTTTTATAGACACACGGTCAACACTAGAAAGTAGCTTTGTAATTTTTGTTTGGAGCATGCAATCAACTGAGCTGTTTAATAATTTCGTGATATTGGATTCATGACCAGTTAATGTATCTTTCCGATGTGCAAGGTACACTTTTTTAGCAATTGGTTCTACCTCATTAGCCCAATCAATTGCAGAATCTCCTCCTCCTGAAATAATCACTGTTTTATCCTTAAAGTAATGTAATGATTTAACTGTATAGTGTAAGTTAGAGATTTCATATTTTTCTGCACCTTCAATTTCCAGCTTATGCGGCTTTAATATTCCACTACCAGTTGCAATAATGATGGTTTTAGAGAGATGTTCGCTGCCTGAAGCTGCTTTTAAAACAAACACCCCGTTTTCATTTTTTGAGATCGACGTCACTCTTTCATTTAACACAACTTCTGGATCAAAGGTTAATCCTTGGTTTACAAGCTGCTCAATTAATTGAGCACCTGTGATAGGGGGTAATCCTCCAACATCCCATATCATTTTTTCAGGATATACATGGATCTTCCCGCCAAGCTGCGGCTGGAATTCAATTACCTTTGTTTTCATTTCACGAAGTCCACTATAAAAGGATGAATAAAGCCCGGCTGGTCCACCACCAATTATTGTTACATCAAAGATTTCATTTTCATTCAACGTTCTCACTCCTCCATGTATGTATGCGCATATAAAAATAACGGTTGACAAACTTTAGTATTATAGTATTATTGTAAGCGACATTGATAATCATTATCAACAAAGTTTTTAAAAAACTTCAAATGGAGGATTCTTTATGGTTCGCCTATTTACAGATCAATTACATATTGGCTACGGTGAACGCTTAATTGTAAAAGATATGACGATTGAAATTCCCGATCAAAAAATTACAACGATTATTGGTTCAAATGGATGTGGGAAGTCAACGTTACTTAAGGCTATTACGCGGATTATCTCCCATCAATCTGGTACCATTATTTTAGATGGCCAAAGTATTTCAAAGGAAGGTACAAAAACCCTCGCGAAAAAAATGGCGATCTTACCGCAAACACCTGAAAGTGCTGCTGGACTAACAGTGGGTGAGTTGGTCTCTTACGGCAGGTTTCCTTATCAAAAGGGGTTTGCGCGCCTAACAAAAAAAGACTTAGAGGTCATTCACTGGGCTCTTGAAGTGACGGGAATTGAGGAGTTTAAATATCGTCCTGTCGATGCATTATCAGGGGGACAACGTCAACGTGTATGGATTGCAATGGCATTAGCACAAGAAACAGACATGATTTTCCTTGATGAACCAACGACATATTTAGATATGGCTCATCAGTTAGAGGTTCTTGAATTGCTGGAAAAGTTAAATGAGGTCCAAGGGAGAACAATCGTTATGGTTCTTCATGATTTAAACCAAGCAGCACGTTTTGCGGACTATATTATTGCGTTAAAAGATGGTCAAATCGTCAAAGAGGGCACAAGTGAAGAAGTCATTAAGCGAGACGTGCTTAAAGATGTGTTTCAAATTGATGCTGAAATAGGCCGAGATCCTCGAACAAATAAACCGATGTGTGTAACGTACAATTTACTTAAAGGGGAAGATTTACATGAAAAAGCTACTAGTACCATTTCTACTGCTGTTCATACTTATTCTTAGTGCATGTGGAAATAATTCATCAGAAGAAAATACAGAAGAAACAAATAACCCTGCAGAAGGTGCAAGTGAAACAACAGAAGACACATCCGAATCAACAGAAAATGAATCTAGTGAAACAGAGGCTGAAGAAGAAACATCAGGTACCATTACGTATGAATCTGAAAATGGACCTGTTGAAGTGCCAGCGGATCCACAACGTGTAGTTGTACTCTCCTCCTATGCCGGGAATGTTATGGCGTTAGACGTTCCGATAGTTGGGGTAGATGCATGGTCAATGGGGAATCCGCTTTATGAAGAGAAGCTAGAGGGTGTTGAAGAAGTATCAGAGGAAAATCTAGAAAAAATTATCGAGCTTAACCCAGATTTAATTATCGGACTAGCTAGTACAAAAAACCTTGATAAAATAAGTGAAATTGCCCCAACTGTTACGTTTACTTGGGGGAGCCATGATTACTTAACACAACATTTAGAAATCGGTAAAGTGTTAAACAAAGAAGAAGAAGCGCAAGCATGGATTGATGATTACAAACAACGCGCACAAGCTTTAGGGGAAGAAGTTAAAGCTGAAATTGGAAAAGATGCAACAGTAACTGTTATTGAAAACTTTAATAAGGACTTATACGTGTTTGGAGATAATTGGGCACGCGGAACAGAGTTGCTTTATCAGGAAATGAAACTGAATATGCCTGAAAAGGTAAAAGAAACGGCTTTAGAACCTGGATATTATACACTCTCTTTGGAAGTTCTTCCTGAATTCGTAGGAGATTACTTAATTGTAAGTAAGACGGAAACAGATACTTCATTCTTGGAATCTGAAACATACAAAAACATTCCTGCTGTTAAAAATAACCAAGTTTTTGTAGCAGATGCAACGAAGTTCTATTTTAGTGACCCACTTACGTTGGAATATCAGCTAGAATTCTTTAGAGAAAATTTTCTTGGTAACTAATTAATCGTAGGCTTAATAGCAAGGCTACAAGGCTAGGATAACTAGGATGACTCATATTTGGGTCATCCTATACTTGTTATTATGACCAAGTTTTGATACATCCTCATTCTTAAAAAGAAAGATGCGATAAATATGGTAAAACGATCAACTTCCATTCCATTTTTATATAAATTTCTCATAGGTCTCTTTGTACTTATTAGTTCCTTTTTTATTTCAATGGTGGTAGGTGCGGCTGATACAAGTCTAAAAGATGCATGGAACGCTATTATATCTAACACAGTGACTGACACAGTTATTATGCTGAATGAAATTCGTTTACCACGTGTAATAGCCGCTATATTTGTTGGTGCTGCTTTAGCAGTTTCAGGAGCAATTATGCAAGGAGTTACGAGAAATCCTCTAGCAGACCCCGGTTTACTAGGTTTAACAGCAGGTGCCAATGCGGCCCTTGCTTTAACCATTGCTCTTATTCCTTACGCTAACTATTTTTGGATTACAATTGTGTGTTTTATAGGTGCTGCGGTAGGTACGATTTTAGTTCTAGGAATTGGCTCGATGAGAAGAGGTGGATTTTCTCCATTTCGGCTTGTGTTAGCAGGAGCTGCAGTATCTGCGTTCCTTCATGCTATTACGGAGTGGATTGGCCTTTATTTTAGGATTTCGAAAGATGTTTCGATGTGGACTGCTGGAGGGTTAATTGGAACCACATGGGGGCAGCTTCAAATGATTGTCCCCTTTATAATCATTAGTATTGTCATTTCTATTTTTCTAGCGAAACAGCTAACCATACTTAGTTTAAATGAAGAGGTTGCAATAGGATTAGGACAAAATATAATTAGAGTGAAATATATGTTGTTCATCATCATTATTTTATTAGCAGGTACATCTGTGGCATTAGTAGGTAACATAGCGTTTGTTGGCTTAATGATTCCTCATATCGTTCGAGGGATAGTTGGAACGGATTATCGTTTTATTTTGCCTATGTCAGCTGTCGCTGGTGCAACGTTCATGCTATTAGCTGACACACTAGGCAGGACGATTAATGCACCTTTTGAAACACCTGTTGCCGCCATCGTATCTATTTTGGGGCTTCCTTTCTTCCTGCTAATTGTTAGAAAAGGAGGAAATGCATTCTCATGATTGATCCTAACCTTATTAAAAAGCAACGCATTATCCTTCTTTTGTTAATAGGGGCTATATTCCTAACAATGATTGTTAGTATGGGTTTGGGCTATTCAAGTGTATCTTATGATCGGTTAATCCCAATTATTTTAGGAGAAGGGACATTTAAAGAAGAATTTGTCCTATTTTCTATTCGATTACCACGAATATTTATTACATTGTTGGCGGGGATGGCGCTGGCGGTCTCAGGTGCTATCTTACAAGGAATAACCAGAAATGACCTGGCTGATCCAGGAATAATTGGGATAAATGCTGGAGCTGGTGTGGGAATTGCAGCATTCTTTTTATATTTTCCAATCGAGGCTGGATCATTTGTCTATGTGCTTCCCTTGGTTGCCTTTATAGGTGCTTTGCTTACAGCTTTTCTCATTTACATTTTTTCTTATAGTAAGCAGAGTGGTTTACAGCCTGTTAAGTTAGTTTTGATAGGAATTGGTTTTTCCATGGCTTGTTCGGGAGCCATGGTTATCCTTATTTCTTCTGCAGAACGCCAAAAGGTAGACTTTATTGCGAAATGGTTAGCAGGGAATATATGGGGAACAGATTGGCCATTTATTTTAGCTATTCTTCCTTGGATCATAATTCTTATCCCGTTTACTTTATATAAAGCAAACCGGTTAAATCTATTGGGGTTAAGTGAACCAGTTGCAATTGGAGTCGGGGTATCTATAGAAAGAGAGAGGCTTGTTCTGTTATTAACAGCTGTAGCTTTAGCAGCGGCTGCTGTGTCTGTAACAGGCGGTATTGCCTTTATTGGTCTAATGGCTCCACATATTGCAAAAAGCTTAGTGGGTCCTAGAAATCAACTGTTTATGCCAATTGCTATTCTTGTCGGTGGATGGCTGTTGTTACTTGCTGATACAATTGGACGTAATATAGTTGAACCTGCTGGGATCGCTGCAGGTATAATGACTGCCTTAATTGGGGCTCCATATTTTATTTATCTATTATTACGAAAATCATAAACAAGTGTTATTGAGGCAGTATATAAAGAAAAGGAGTAAGAAGTGAGAATAGAGCTTAGGGAGCTTCACTGCAACTGCTGAGTGTCAATTTGGTGTTTGCTCCCGTTTTTACTCAATTGCTATAGATAACCTATATTTTTAACTATCCGATACAAGCTCTATCGTATACGTAGCTCTATCCGTAATTAAGGAAAATTTTGATTCATTAAACTGATATAATGTAGAATCTTCTAGTGGTATTTCATAATGAGCTGATGGAAGCTGTTGAAAATCCTGTCCATCGGTATGAATTTTCCCTGGCCCATTTAATTGTAAAGCATGCATAGGCTCATAATCATCGATTCTTCTTGTGTCTCTTGAATAGGAAATGGAGTTTAGCTCCATTAATGTATCATCATAGTCATGCAGTTCACGTTTTGAAATTCTAATTTTTTCTCCGTTCCATTGTTGTAACAATTCATTAAATTCTTCAACTGATAAGTACTGCTGCTTCATCATAATCCCTCCTATATTTATACTTTCCAAGCAAGACGTAATAATACAGTGATTTTTATATAAAAAAATTTATGTTGAATAAACGATTGCAATATAAAGCACGATAACTATACGAAGAAAAATAGAGGGGGAACAATCTAATGATTCTTGCAATCCTCTTTTTAATATTTGTTTCCTTTTTCTTTTCCGGAAGTGAAACAGCACTAACCGCCACGAATAGAATGAGGCTTCAAACGAAGGCAAAAAATAATGATAAAAAAGCGCAAAAGCTTTTAGATATGATTTCTAAGCCAAGTCAATTTATAACCACAATACTAATCGGAAACAATATTGCGAATATATTACTTCCGACACTGGTAACAATGCTAGCGATTGACCAAGGGTTCAGCATTGGCATCGCTTCTGCAATATTAACGATTGTTATTATTATTTTTTCAGAAGTTATCCCTAAATCTGTAGCAGCAGCTTTTCCTGATCGAATTTCTCTACTCGTCTACCCGGTTATACGGTTTTTTGTTATCATTTTCAGACCTATTACGGCTGTACTTAATGGGATGACGGGAGTAATCACACGAGCACTTTCTAAAGGACAAAATGATGACGTGTCTGTATCAAAAGAGGAATTACGAGCAATGGTTGATATAGCTGATTCAGAAGGAACGTTTAAGGAGGAAGAATCGCTTCGAATTAAAGGGGTACTTGATTTTTATAATTTAAATGTCAAAGATGTATTAAAAACACCTAGAGTAAAAATCGTAGCGCTTCCGAGCACAGCATCTTATGAAGAGGTTAGGGATATTGTGATTAAACACCCATTTTCACGATATCCGTTATATAAGAAGGATATTGATCACATCACTGGTGTGTTTCATGGTAAGTATTTGATCCCGTGGTCAACAGAACCAGAAAGATCCCTGAAATCCTACAGCGATATGGACCCTTTAATCGTGTATGAATTTCATTCGATTGAATGGGTTTTTCGGCAGATGACGAAAAAGAAAAAGCATATGGCTATTGTAATAGACGAATATGGTGGAACAGAAGGAATACTAACACATGAGGATATTATTGAAGCTATGATTGGTTTAGAAATTGAAGACGAAACGGATAACCATGATTCAATTGTTGAAAAAATTACAGACACCGAAATTATTTGCGATGGGAAAATTACACTACATCGATTAAATTCAACGTTTGATACAGACATACCAGAGGAAGAGGATGTACTTGCAGGGTATATTCTAAAAGAATTAAATGAGTTTCCTAAAGAGGGTGAAACATTGGAAAGAAATAATCTGACGTTTAAAATTCTTGAAATAGAAGGTAGAACAATTAAAAAGGTTCAAATTATTAAATAGTTCTGTTAGAAATAGCTTATCTGTGTATGCGGGGTAGGCTATTTTGAGGTTCTCAGGAAGAGGAAAAAAATTATCGTTTATAGATAGAGCTTTTATGTTAAACTAACAAATAGTTTAGCGAAAAAGAGGTTAAAAGATACCATGAAACTTTTATCAAAGGAAAATAAGATTTCTAATCAATTATCTACCATCCATCTCATTGTGATTTATTATTTACTGGCTATAAGTATTTCTACCTTATTACTTAGTATACCGTTACTTCATAGTCCGGGAATTGAACTTTCGTTTATTGATACCCTATTTACTGCCGTAAGTGCGATAAGTGTCACTGGGTTAACTGTTGTCTCAACTGCAGAAACCTTTAATGCCTATGGGAAAATTGCCATTGCTTTTATCTTGCAGTTAGGTGGAATTGGGATCATGACCCTAGGAACCTTTATTTGGGTTCTGTTGGGGAAAAAGATTGGGTTACGTGGCAGGCAACTAATTAGAATTGATCAAAATAGTAGAAATTTGTCTGGTCTCGTTAAATTAATGTTAAAGATTTTTAAAATCATTCTAGTCATTGAATTGGTTGGAACGATAATTTTAAGTACATATTTTCTTAATTATTTCGATACTTGGCAAGAGGCTTTGTTACATGGTTTTTTTGGTGCTGTTAGTGCAACGACAAATGGTGGTTTTGATATTACAGGTGCATCATTGATTCCGTTTGCTAATGATTATTTTGTTCAATTTGTAAACATTATTTTAATTATATTAGGTGCAATTGGATTTCCTGTTTTGATTGAAGTACAAGAATTAATGAAGGGGATGTACCAAGACACCAATGATAAATATAAGTTCTCCCTATTTACCAAGCTGACTACATTCACGTTTGTGGGACTTGTGCTGATTGGATGGCTATTAATTTATTTATTAGAACGAAATGCTTTTTTTGCAGACAAGACTTGGCATGAAACGTTGTTTTATAGCTTGTTTCAATCTGTAACATCGAGAAGTGGCGGATTATCCACCATGGATGTAAGTGAATTTTCCATGCCTACACTGATATTGACTTGTGGTTTAATGTTTATCGGTGCATCTCCAAGTAGTGTTGGTGGAGGTATTCGTACGACAACGTTCGCGATAATGCTTTTGGCTATATATAACTATGCAAAAGGAAATTCCTCGATTAAGGTGTTTGGAAGAGAAATTGACCCAGAAGATATTTCAAGATCTTTTATAGTCATTTCAACGGCTACGATGCTTTGTTTTATTGCGACAATCACCTTAGCATCATCAGAAAATTTACCAATTATAACGATTTTATTTGAGGTTTCATCTGCGTTTGGGACGACGGGATTGTCGATGGGGATTACCCCAGATTTGTCTACTTTTGGGAAATGTGTCATTATGTTTCTTATGTTTATAGGAAGAATCGGCATTTTTTCTTTCTTGTTCATCTTAAGAGGAAAAGAAACGAAGGACATCTATCACTACCCTACAGAAAAAGTGATTATTGGATAATGGAAGAGAGCGTTAAACTTTTTG
This sequence comes from Aquibacillus albus, assembly GCF_016908325.1. GTDB lineage: Bacteria > Bacillota > Bacilli > Bacillales > Amphibacillaceae > Aquibacillus_A > Aquibacillus_A albus. Next base: position 24,645 of record NZ_JAFBDR010000021.1, read on the forward strand.
ATATTAACGCTCTTTTTCCTTGGTACCAAATTTGGAGCAAAGGATATAAAAGATTAGTAAAACTATTTCCAGGTTAAGTTTCATAAAAAGTTATTCAACAAGATGAACTTCATCATCCACGTGAATGTCACCCGTTTTTATCACAGAAGCATAAACGCCAAAATTATTTTTTCTTTCTTTTATAATAGTTTTATGCAAACTCGCATCTCGTTCTGCATTATCCGGATCAACAGTAATAATCATACACCTTTTACAATAATTAACTAATTCAATTTCTACTTCACTTCCTATTTTTATTCGTCTGCCAATCCATTCTTCTTCTATAAAAGGGATTTTGTCTTTTAATGAAATAAATAAATTAGGACGAAAGCGTCTAAAATCGACTTCGTTTTTCCCCCATATTTCTCTCAAATGATCTAAAGAAGCATCTGTTACAAGTAGAATGTGTTCTACTGCAATTGGCCCAATAGGTACATGGGAAGGAGAATACTCAGTAGTAGAAATTTTTCGTTTCGATTTGTTTTCCAGCTCTCTAATTAATTCTTCATCTTCCCAATCAAAAACCTTACCCTCTGGTGTCATGACTTCTACTTTAGGATATTCCTCTATTAATTCTTCTCCTACAAACCTGGCTTTATATCGAACCATTTCTGGGAACTGTGTAATCGTTAAAAAATTCTCTTTTTTTGTTTCATCTAAGTAAGCATGGCTACGGTCCCCGTATAAACCATAGTCCATTATTTTTGATTTTTGTACAAATTCTCCGTCAAAAGATTTTACAGGATGACGAACAATTTCCTTGATGTGACCAATTAACATTTCCTTCACTCCTATCATTCTAATTTAATTTGCTATAAGTATAACAATCTTTCTGCTGATTATAAAAAAGGCGGGTTTAACCGGCTTTTTATTTATGCCCATTAATAATAATACGTTTACTGTTAATAATAAAAAAGTATAGCAAATAATCGGAAGTAATGAGGTGAAATTAGTGCCGATCATTAAAGTAGAAAACCTGTCAAAAGTGTTTGGCAGGAATGTAAAAGATGCATTGACACTTTTAGATGAGGGGTTAACGAAGGAAAAAATATTACAAGAAACGGGTTGCACGGTTGGTGTTAACCGCGCTTCATTTGAAGTAGAAGCAGGTGAAGTGTTCGTTATTATGGGTTTATCTGGTAGTGGTAAATCAACTTTGGTACGACTCATAAATCGGTTAATTGAGCCAACAGAAGGAAGCGTCTATGTAGACGAAGAAAATTTGGCAAAGATGAACAAAGAGGATTTGCGCCGTGTTCGTCGCGAAAAGCTCAGTATGGTGTTTCAGCGGTTTGCTCTATTCCCACATCGAACAATTTTAGAAAATGCTGAATTTGGACTCGAAATTCAGGGTATCGATAAAACGGAAAGAAGTAAGAAAGCTAAAGAATCTCTTGAACTTGTAGGTTTAGGCAGTTACCTACATCAATATCCAGAGCAACTTTCTGGTGGGATGCAACAGCGTGTGGGCTTAGCGCGTGCGTTAGCCAACGATCCAGAAGTACTATTAATGGATGAGGCTTTCTCTGCACTTGATCCTTTAATTCGTAAAGATATGCAGGATGAGTTGTTAGAGTTACAAGAAAGTATGCAAAAAACAATTATCTTTATTACCCATGATTTGGATGAAGCACTTCGTATTGGGGATCGCATCGCATTGATGAAGGACGGTAGCATTGTTCAAATCGGTACACCAGAAGAAATTCTTGTAAATCCTGTCAATGATTATGTAGAAAAATTCGTTCAAGACGTTGACCGATCCAAAGTATTAACAGCTGAACATATTATGAAGCGACCAGAAACGATTAATATCGAAAAGCATGGACCACGTGTCGCTTTAGAACGAATGAGAGAAGAAGGCTTATCGAGTATTTATGTAACCGATGGTAAACGAAATTTAAAGGGTTATATAACTGCAGATGACGCATCAGACGCAAGAAAACAAGGGATCCAAGATTTAAATCAAATATTAAAAACCGATGTACCGACTGTTCAAAAAAATATATCCATGCATGAAATATTTGATATTATTCACAATTCTCCAGTACCAATTGCTGTTGTTGAAGACGATAAGCTACTTGGAATTATCGTTCGAGGAGCAGTAATAGCTGCACTAGCCGGTGAAGGTGAGGTGAATTTAGAAAATGCTTGATTCAATTCTTAATTTTATACCTAAAATTCCGATTGCAGAAGCGATAGAAACCATTACCGAGATTATTCAAAATACTTTTTCTTTTCTATTTGAACCGATAAAAAGTGGCGGTAACGACTTTATGGAGTGGTTGGCTGAAATATTAGCTGACATACCTGCTGTCATTGTCATCATTGTCGTCGCTGTCTTGGCATTTTTCATCAGCGGAAAACGATTTGGTTTAGCAGCGTTCTCTTTGGTTGGGCTTTGGGTTATTTATAACCAAGGTTTATGGGAAGAACTGATGAGTACATTTGCACTCGTATTAATATCAAGTGTCTTATCAATTATCATTGGTGTTCCTGTTGGTATTTTGATGTCTAAGAGTAAAACAGCTCAGAACATTATTACACCAATATTAGACTTTATGCAGACAATGCCAGCATTCGTTTATTTGATTCCAGCTGTAGCATTTTTCAGTATTGGAATGGTAGCAGGTATTTTTGCATCCTTGATTTTTGCTACACCACCTACCGTTCGTTTTACAAACTTAGGTATTAGGCAAGTATCAAAAGAACTAATAGAAGCATCTGAAGCATTTGGTAGTACAGGTTCACAAAAGCTTCTTAAAGTAGAACTGCCGATGGCTAAAAGTACGATTATGGCAGGTATTAACCAAACAGTAATGCTATCACTATCCATGGTAGTAATTGCGTCCATGATCGGTGCACCTGGCTTAGGAAGAGAAGTGCTTTCAGCTCTTCAAAGAGCTCAAGTAGGACCAGGTTTTGTTGCAGGTATTGGTATTGTCATATTAGCGATTATTATTGACAGGTTCACACAACACTTAAACACACAAAAATAATTAGTTTTCAACTTCTCTTTATTGAAAAGCTAACAATATAGAGCAAATGGATAAAGAGTGGCAAAAAGAAATATAGAATAATAATAAAAATAAGGAGTGGTATAACAATATGTTTAATATTAGATGGAAAAGACTAGGGGTAATTGCTGGATTATCTTTATCTCTCGTAGCTGCTGGTTGTGGACAAGAAGATCCAGAAGATGCTGCTGATAATGCAAATGAGGGTGGGGATGAGCAGACGACAAATATTAGTGAAGAAATCGATTATACAATTACTGGTATTGAGCCTGGTGCTGGACTTACGCAAGCAACGGATAATGCTTTAACTGAGTATGAAAACCTTGCTGGCTGGGAACATGAAAAAGCATCAACAGCTGCCATGTTAACTGCACTAGGGGATGCAATTGATAATGAGGAACCAATTATCGTTGCCGGGTGGTCGCCTCACTATAAATTTGCAAAATATGACTTAAAGTATTTAGAAGACCCAAAAGGTGTTTTTGGTGAGGTAGAACACATTGCAACAATCGTAAGAAAAGGTTTAAAAGAAGATATGCCTGAGGCTTATACGATCCTTGACAGACTCCAATGGGAACCAGCTGACATGGAATCTGTCATGCTTGCCGCACAAGAAATGGAATTTGAAGAGGCTGCCCAGCAGTGGGTGGATGAAAATCAGGATACAGTTGCAGAATGGACAGAAGGTGTAGAGCCTGTAGATGGTACTTCAATAGAGTTAGTATTAACTCCTTGGGATACAGAGCGATCTTCGGCAAATGTTGCAAAAGTAGTATTAGAGCAACAAGGTTTTGATGTTACGCTTACTCCAGTTGACCCGTCTATTATGTTTGAGGCGATTGCAACTGGTGACGGTGATGCTTCTCTTGCTCCATGGATGCCTGCGACGCACGGTGCTTTCTATGAAGAGCATGAAGGTGACTTTGAAGATCTAGGCGAAAACTTAGTAGGTGCTAGGATTGGACTAGTTGTACCATCCTATATGGACATTGATTCCATTGAAGACCTTGAACCTGCAGAGTAAATATAATGAACCAAAAATAGAGGCTTTCCCATAAGGGTCAGACTCCCTCATTCTAATTGAGGGGTCTGACCCCTTTGCTTTTGTGAAAAATCCGTAAATTTCCTGCGATTCCAACTCAATCTGCTTGCGTTACCCTCTCCTGTTTGTAGTATAGTTATACTAAGAATACGTGTGTTTATAAATACATCTGAGCAGCTTTGAATGTGTAGATAAAACAGGAAGGGGTTTGGCAATTAATGACGCAGCAGATTTTTTTGTATAATTCCAAGGTAAGTAAAATCTTGAGAAATATAAATAAAGTAATGATTGGAAAAGAAGAGGTAGCTACATTAAGTTTGGTAGCGCTGTTAGCTGAGGGGCATGTGTTGTTAGAAGATGTTCCTGGTGTTGGGAAGACGATGCTGGTAAGAACACTATCCAAATCTGTTAACTGTGAATTTAAGCGTATCCAGTTCACACCAGATTTGTTGCCATCTGATGTCACTGGGGTTTCCATCTATAATCCAAAAGAAATGGAATTTGAATTCCGAGGCGGTCCGATATTAGGTGATATCGTTCTTGCTGATGAAATAAACCGTACATCACCAAAGACACAGTCGGCGTTATTAGAAGCAATGGAGGAAATGAGTGTAACCGTTGATGGAAGGTCAATATCTCTTAATCAACCATTTTTCGTGATGGCTACGCAAAATCCTATAGAATATGAGGGAACTTATCCATTACCTGAGGCACAATTAGATCGCTTTTTACTTAAATTAAATATGGGTTATCCAAGTCAGGAACAAGAATTAGAAATGTTGGAACGTACTTCGAAGGAGCATCCGATTCAAACGATTGATTCGGTCATGACCAAAGAAGAATTAATTTCAATTCAAAAGGAAGTTAGGGAAGTCTTTGTTGACAAACCGGTCCAACAATATATTGTAAGTATAGTTACAAAGACGAGAACACATCGTTCTGTTTATTTAGGTGTAAGTCCGAGGGGTTCGATTGCATTGATGAAGGCAGCTAAAGCGTATGCGTTCATCCATGGTCGTGATTATGTAATTCCAGATGATGTAAAATACCTTGCCCCATTTGTACTAGGTCATCGAATCATTCTAAATTCAGAAGCGAAGTTTGAAGGGATAACTCCGGGTGTAGTTGTTAATGAGATTTTAGGAGCGGTACCGGTACCTGTAAGAAGGGAATACCCTTAATGCGTCTTAATATTAACATGGCACTTAAATATTTGTTCGTTGTCATTTTATTTGGTGTGTTTTATTCATATGCAATGTTTCAGGGGGGATTTGTCAGCTGGTTTTTGTTTTACAGCTTTTTACCTCTTGTTATCTATATGTTTTTGTTATTAGCCTATCCCATTTCAAACTGGCATGTTTCCCGAAGTCTTTCCAAGCAAGTTGTTCAGGCTGGTGATCAAGTAAAGATAGAATTAGAAATTAATAGAAAGTTTGGTTTTCCCCTTTATTATCTCGTTGTGGAAGAGTTTTTTCCTTCCTCCTTACAGCAAAAGCACGTGACAAGAAAGAACTATCAATTTTTAAATGAGCCTCAAGCACTCACTTTAAAAAGGCAGGTTAAAAAGGTTACTTTTCCATGGTTTAAACGTACGATTCGTTTTCAGTATTCTTTGACTGATTTACCAAGAGGTGAGCACCGTTTACGGGCATTACGTGTGAAAACTGGTGATTTTTTTGGTTTTATTAAAAAGGAGTATGTATATGAGGTAAATAATTATATTCTAGTATACCCTCCAAAACGGAAAGTTCTTGTAAAAGAAAAAGTAAACAGTTTTGATGAAGGGGCTTCACCGACTTTTCAAGTGAATATGAAAAATTCTAATATCGTATCAGGCATTCGGGAGTATATGCCAGGAGATCGTTTTTCATGGATTGACTGGAAAGCTACAGCTCGAAAAAATACAGTAATGACAAAGGAATTTGAGCAAGAAAAAAGTTCTAGTATGTTACTGCTATTGGATGCGACCGATTACCAAGGCATCAATAAGATTGGATTTGAGGCTAGTGTTGAGCTGACCTGTTCTATTTTAGAATCTTACCGGAAGCGGACAGCTCAGCTTGCTTTTATTTCGTTAGGAGAAGAGCAGGTGTTTTTTCCTTTAAATCAAAACCCTGGAAAAGACAGTTTAATCATGAGCTTCTTGGCTACCGTTCAACCAGGGGGGAATACAGCTTTTCCTCAGTTATTAATGGAACAAAGCAAAAGAATTCCAAATGGACTTGTCATCATGTTAGTCACCACCAACGTAAGTCAGTCAGTTAAACAGTCAATCGATCAGCTTAGGCAGAAAAGTAAACGTGTTATGATTTACTTAATTAAGCCAAAAAACCAATTATTAGACGCTGATAATCGTTTGATTCAGCAGATGAAAGTGGAAGGAACTCAAGTGAATGTTTTAACAGAGGAACAATTAATAAAACAGGAATTTGAGGTGAACATGTAATGGAGGGGTCGTCTCGAAATATTTATCAATCGATCATTTATCTATGTGGCTTTTTGCTTTTTTGGGAGTGGTTGCGTCCGCTTAGCACTATTTCAGATACAGGCAGCTTATCTGTGTTTGTTGGTTACACGGCATTCTGTTTCTTGATCTCGATGCTAAAGTTAAAAAGCTGGCTTTCGTTTTTATTGAAATTGGCTGGTCTTCTATTTGTTATTGATGTCTTGTTTATATCAGAGAGAATGTTTAGTAAAGGTTGGTTTTATCTGATATATGTTCATGGACAATTTAATGTGGAGATGATTCTTAACCAACAGTGGAATGAAATGACGCCGATGTTTCGGAGCTTCTTATTTCTCCTGCTATTATGGTTAATGAGTTATCTTTTATATTATTGGTTTGTTATAGCAAAACGTATATTTTTGTTCATATTGCTTACGTTTATTTATATAACGATACTAGATACGTTCACCATGTACGATGGCAGCTTAGCCATCATTCGGATTTTTGTTGTTTCCTTAGTCGCTATGGGAATAAATGGTGTTGCTAGCTTAATAGATCGTGAATCAATTAGTCAGTTTGGTTTGAGGAAAATCACTGCTTGGTTTCTACCATTGCTAGGTGTCATTCTTTTTTCCATGCTTGTAGGCTTTGCTTCACCTAAACTGGATCCGCAATGGCCAGATCCAGTTCCATTTATTCAAAGTACAGCAGAAAATGCTGGTTTTAATCGCGGAAACGTAGTCCAGAAGGTGGGTTATGGGGAGGATGATTCCCAGTTAGGAGGATCATTTATTCAAGATCATTCCCCTGTTTTCCAGGCTGCCACTTCCCAAGATAATTATTGGAGAATAGAATCTAAGGATTTCTATTCAGGCAAGGGCTGGGAGCAATCAACGCCATATAACTATCAAGAGCAGTCCGATGGAAGAATTATGTTAAAGACCTTTCGTGACGGTATTGACACTACAGAGCGCCGTGCAATGGTACGCATGGAAGAGGACGCGAATTTGCCTAAGGTTGTTTATCCATATGGGATAAGACAAATTCAAGGGATGGGACAGGACACGAACTTTTTATTAGATGAAGTGACTGGCTCCATTCAGCCGGAACAGTCTGGTTTCAATGGATATGATATTACTTATCGTTACCCTTCTTTTTCTATTGATAAATTACAAACATCTAGTGAAGAGGATCCAGAAGGAATTAAAGACCTCTATTTACAGCTTCCAGATGACTTACCTGAACGGGTAAAAGATTTAGCGGAGCAAATAGTGGTTGAGGAAGAGACAAGGTATGATAAAGTCACAGCGATTGAACAATATTTTAGCTTGAATGGCTACACCTATCAAACAGAAAACGTAGCAGTTCCTGAAGAAGATGAGGATTATGTTGATCAATTCTTGTTTGAAACAATGGTCGGTTACTGTGACAACTTTTCGACTTCTATGGTTGTTTTGCTAAGGTCTTTAGACATCCCGGCTAGATGGGTAAAAGGCTTTACAAATGGTGATTTACTAGAGGAACAACCTCAAGTTCCGGATGGTTTGGACGTGTATCAAATTAGCAATTCCAATGCACACTCATGGGTAGAGGTATATTTTCCTGATGTTGGATGGGTACCTTTTGAGCCAACGGTAGGATTTGCGAGCCCTGTAGACTTTTTTGAAGAAACAACTGCAGATCCAAGTGATAATGATTCAGATGTAGAAAATGAACAAGAGGATGAAGTAGAACAAGAGCAGGAAGAGGAAGAAGATCTGACTGGGAATTTTCAGGATTTTGAAGACGACTCCGGCCAGATGGGAGAAACATTCTCAGAAGAATCCTCTACGAAAATTTGGAGTTGGATAATCACGATTGCAGTTATTTTAGCCGTTTGCTTTACACTATATTTCACTCGATATCGATGGGTAAGTTATTTTATTTTAAAGCATTATAAACAACGGGAAGATAAAAGTGTTTCTCAAGATGCCTATCACTATCTGCTTAAAATATTAGAGCGTAAGGGAATAAAGCGTGAGCGAGGGCAAACGTTACGTGAGTATGCTAAATTTGTAGATGAAAAATTTGAATCAACGGAAATGAGCAGGTTAACCCATTATTATGAACGGACAATATATAGAAATGAAGACAATTCTGGGCAATGGGATAAAATTTCTGAGTTGTGGGAAAATTTAGTTAAACGCTCACTGTCTTGACCAGAGATATACGGAATGTTATATATATTTAATAGTGCTTTTTGAACATCCACTAATAGTAATGTTTTAAAAAGCTAACGATCACTAATTATCCTTCATATATACTCGAAAATAAGGTTCGAGAGTTTCTACCAGAACACCGTAAATGTTCTGACTATGAAGGTGGAAGTCAACGACCAGATTTCTGCCTTTCATTTGAAAGGCAGATTTTTCTTTTCGACATAGAAGGAGATGAATGTATTGGAATTAAATAACGAAATGGTATTAGTACTTGATTTTGGAAGTCAATATAATCAACTAATTACGAGAAGAATCAGAGAATTTGGTGTATATAGTGAACTTCATTCTCACCGTTTAACAGTGGAAGAAATCAAAGAAATGAATCCGAGTGGAATTATTTTGTCAGGTGGACCACATAGTGTTTATGATGATAACAGCTTTCGTTGTGATGAAAGAATTTTTGATTTAGATATCCCTGTGTTAGGCATTTGTTATGGGATGCAATTAATGACACAGCATTTTGGTGGAAACGTACAAAGAGCGAAAGAAAGAGAATATGGAAAAGCTGATATTGAATTAGCTGGGGATCCGCTATTGTTTAAAGGAACTCCGAAAACGCAAACCGTTTGGATGAGTCATAGTGATAAGATTATTGAACCTCCTCAAGGGTTTACAATTGGTGCAACAAGCACATCAACACCAGTAGCAGCGTTTAGTGATGCAGAGAGACAATGTTATGGAGTACAATTTCACCCAGAAGTTAGAAATACGGAATACGGAAATCAACTCCTAAAACAATTTGTTTTTGATGTATGTCAATGTAAAGGCGATTGGTCAATGGAAAGCTTCATAGAACAAGAAATCGATAAAATTCGAAAGCAGGTAGGAGATAAAAAAGTACTATGTGCTCTAAGTGGTGGCGTCGACTCTTCTGTTGTTGCTGCTTTGATTCATAAAGCGATTGGAGATCAATTAACTTGTATCTTTGTTGATCATGGATTGCTTAGAAAAAATGAAGGCGACATGGTTATGAAGACGTTTCGGGATGAGTTCCAAATGAACATTATTAAGGTCGATGCTGAAGACCGCTTCTTATCAAAGCTAGAAGGTGTTTCTGATCCAGAACAAAAAAGAAAAATTATCGGAAATGAGTTTATTTATGTTTTTGATGATGAGGCGGATAAAATTAAGGATATTGATTATCTTGCTCAAGGAACGCTTTATACTGATATTGTAGAAAGTGGAACGGAAACGGCTCAAACTATTAAATCCCACCATAATGTTGGTGGTCTTCCGGAAAATATGCAGTTTGAGTTACTAGAACCATTAAACACACTATTTAAAGATGAAGTACGTGCTTTAGGTACAGAGCTAGGAGTTCCTGAAGATATTGTTTGGAGACAACCTTTCCCAGGTCCGGGTCTTGGAATCCGGGTGCTAGGCGCGATAACAAAAGATAAGCTTCAAATCGTTAGAGAATCAGATGCAATTTTAAGAGATGAAATCAAAAATGCTGGTTTAGACAGAGATATATGGCAATATTTCACCGTTCTCCCTGACATTCGGAGTGTTGGTGTAATGGGGGACGCACGTACGTATGATTATACAATTGGAATACGTGCAGTCACTTCAATTGATGGCATGACATCTGATTGGGCGCGAATTCCATGGGAAGTACTTGAAAAAATATCTACTAGAATTGTCAACGAAGTAGAACATATTAATCGTGTTGTTTATGATATTACAAGTAAGCCACCAGCAACGATAGAGTGGGAATAATTACTAGGTATAAAATTTCACAAAACAGTTCATGCTTATAAAACCCTTTAAGCATGAACTGTTTTTGGATTTGAATGCTGATTCTGACAAGAACTAAAGGGTATTTTGCCGAACAATGTTGTCAGGAAATGTAACAAACATTCGTTTTTTGCTTGACTCTCAAATGAGTCATTAGTATTATATTACTGTATTGATAAATTTATAGAAATCCGTCGTATAATTTTGGGGATATGGCCCATGAGTTTCTACCTGACCACCGTGAATGGTTTGACTACCTAGGAATGTTGAAATACATATTGTATCTACAAATTTCTTTTAGATTAGATGGTAGTACTTTTGGTCTTTTTAATGGCGGGAAATATGGGAGGATTTGTCGTGAATAAATTTTTTCAGTTTGAGGAATTAGGTACAAATTTTCGTACTGAGTTTATCGCAGGATTAACAACCTTCTTATCCATGGCTTATATTTTATTTGTAAACCCGATTATCTTGGGAGCAGATGGAGCGACCGGTATGGATCAAGGAGCTATCTTTACCGCGACAGCAATTGCAGCAGCTGTAGGTACACTTATAATGGGACTATATGCAAAATATCCTGTAGCATTAGCTCCTGGTATGGGTTTGAACGCATTCTTTGCTTATACAGTAGTATTAGGATGGGGTATTCCGTGGGAAACAGCTTTAGCTGGTGTATTAGCTTCAGGTCTTATATTTATTGTTTTAACACTAACAGGACTTCGTGAATTAGTTATCAATGCTATACCTGCTAATTTAAAATTCGCAGTAGGTGCTGGTATTGGTTTGTTTATTGCTTTTATCGGTTTCCAAAACTCAGGCATTATTGTTGCTGATGATGCAACAATGGTTGCGTTAGGTGACTTAACGAGTGGACCAACACTACTTGCTGTATTTGGTTTGATTGTTACCGTAGTTTTAATAGCTTTAAATATTAAGGGTGGCGTATTCTACGGTATTATTATTACATCTATTGCAGGAATGATTGGTGGCTTAATTGCTCCTCCAACAGGTGTTGGTGATATCGTTGGTCCTGTTCCAAGTTTAGCGCCAACATTTGGACAAGCATTTGCGCATTTTGGAGATATTTTTACTGGACAGATGCTAGTAGTTATTTTAACTTTCTTATTTGTCGACTTTTTTGATACAGCGGGTACGTTAGTGGCTGTAGCAACAAAAGCAGGATTGATGAAAAATAACAAATTACCACGTGCTGGTAAGGCATTGTTTTCTGACTCAGCTGCAACAGTAGTTGGTGCAACGCTAGGTACATCTACAACAACTTCCTATGTAGAGTCAACCACTGGGGTAAGTGCTGGTGGACGTTCTGGTTTTACAGCGGTAGTAACAGCAGGATTCTTTATTCTTGCATTAGTCTTTTCGCCGTTATTAGGAATTATTACAGCTGAAGTAACTGCACCTGCGCTAATCGTTGTTGGTGTATTAATGTGTACTGCGCTGAAGGATATTGAGTGGGATCGATTTGAAGTAGCTGTACCTGCATTCTTGACAGTGATTACAATGCCACTTGCCTATAGTATTGCAACTGGTATTGCGATGGGATTCATTTTCTATCCGATTTTAATGGCAATCAAAGGAAAAACAAAAGATATTAACCCAATTATGTGGCTGTTATTTATTGTATTTCTCCTTTACCTTATTTTCTTACATTAGATATAAATCTGAAAAAGCTATGGCTGATTTATCAGTCCATGGCTTTTTTGTTTCAACACCGAACTTTAACACAGCCAAAAAAAGATAGAGTAATAATTAGAAAGCAATGTGATAATATAATAAGAGAGATTAACAATAAAACATCTTAGTTGACATTTTCAGCTTATTTATATTGTAATATATAGAGGATTCTTTCCAGTTTTATACGCCATTGTTAGCCTTGCTAAAGCTACGAAACAATCATCAAACGATAAAGTGAACTTGTTATTAGAAACCGCTTTCAAAACACAAGGAGGTTGATCGATGAAGTTAACAAGCAAGATTTTTAGTGGTCTTATTTTAGGTGCTGTTATTGGTCTTATTTTACATTTTTCTGCGCCTGCTTTGTTCGAAACACTTGACGAGTATTTATTTAGTCCACTTGGAACGATATTTTTAAATTTAATAACAATGCTAGTTGTGCCAATTGTATTTTTCTCGATTACCTTAGGAGTTGTTTCACTTGGAGATCCGAAAAAACTTGGAAGAATTGGTGGAAAAACAATTGGTTTTTTTCTAGTCACAACGACAATTGCGATTTCCATTGCACTAACGATGGCCTATATCTTCCAGCCCGGTAATGTAGATGTAAATACAACTGGTGCCGATTTTGAAGCAAATGAAGCACCAAGTGTTGTCGAAACATTTACCAACATTATTCCAACTAATCCTGTTCAAGCGATGACAGAAGGTAATATGCTTCAAATTATTTTCTTTTCCATTTTTGTAGGTTTAGCTTTAGCAGTACTAGGTAAGAAAACGGAGGGTATTACAAAATTAGTCGAACAAGGAAATGAAATCATGATGTATCTTGTTAATCTCATCATGAAATTTGCTCCGTATGGGGCATTTGGTTTACTAGCTTCTGCGATAGGTAGAATGGGATTAGAAGGTGCAATGGCTATGGGATCATACATGCTTGTAGTTTTAGGTGCTATCCTAATTCATGCTATTGTTACTTACGGTTCAGCCGTTTCTGTATTAGGTAAAATGAGTCCAGTTAAATTTTTCAAAGGATTTATACCTGCAATGACCGTTGCGTTCAGTACGTCAAGTAGTGGAGCTACCTTACCAGTCTCCATGAAGACGGCACAAGAAAACCTTAAAGTTTCAAAACCTATAAGTAGTTTTGTGCAGCCGTTAGGAGCAACCATTAACATGGATGGAACGGCAATTATGCAAGGGGTAGCAACAGTATTTATTGCGCAAGTGTATGGATCTGATTTATCTTTTGCACAGTTATTAATGGTTGTACTAACTGCAGTATTAGCAAGTATTGGTACTGCTGGTGTTCCTGGTGTTGGGTTGATTATGCTTGCAATGGTTCTACAACAAGTTAATTTGCCTGTAGAAGGTATTGCTCTAATCATCGGTATTGACCGTGTACTTGATATGACACGTACTGCACTAAATGTTACTGGTGACGCAGCATGTGCTTTATTTGTATCGGAAACGGAAAAGAAGCGTAGTGGCGAAACTGCATAGGAACATATGGAAAAGGGTGACGTAATAAGTCACCCTTTTTACTACGAATTTATAAATTAATTGTTCCTGTATTCTAACAATTGTAGTGCGGTTTGTTTTGTTTAGGCGTCTTCTTCTAAGTTTCGAATTTGCAGTCTGTTTTTTTTGTGTTTATCTGTAATTAAACGATGTAGCCGAAGAACCATAAGACCATATTGGTAGGTTGCATCAATTTTGTCACTACGAACAGGGTACGGCAACTCAACCTTCCGCTCAAATGCCCCATGGATAATCTCGTCCTTAATTACTTGGCCTCCAGCATGTTGAATGTCAATCACACCTTTTAATTCTAAAGTTGCATAATCTACAAAAGCGTCTATTTTTTCTAAGTCTTTTACTCCTGGAAGATTTACATAACAAATCAATTCATTCTCGAATTTATACAAGTTAATTTGTGGTACGGGAGGTTTTAGTACGTCTTCAAATTCATTCCAAAAGCTTTGGCCAAAGAAATGATCCATATTTTTTTTCCAATCACTCATATTTTGAAAGGGATCCAACGGAATTTCCTCCTTTGTTCATGGTAACTATAGGTATTTTAAGGATCTATTTGTATAGAAATAGAAGAATACGATATATTGTATGCATGGCTTTTTTATAGGTGAATATCATATCCTTAATGATTAACTTGAAGCCCTGAACCTAATTAAGAATAATAAAAGTAGGAAAAATAGGAGGGTCTATTTTGTTAGAAAACGCAATTGTAATGATTATAATTGTTTTATCCGTTAATGTTTTTTACGTATCATTTTCAACACTTCGAGTCATCTTAACTTTAAAAGGGAAAAGATATATTGCAGCAGCGATTGGCATGTTTGAAATTACGATTTATACGTTAGGACTAGGTTTAGTATTAGAAAATTTAGATCGAATAGAGAATTTAGTGGCCTATGCATTAGGTTACGGTATTGGTGTAATTGTTGGTTCGAAAATAGAAGAAAAACTAGCACTAGGTTATATTACGATTAATGTAATTTCATCTAATCCAGATATAACATTTACGAAACAGTTGCGTGATAAAGGCTATGGTGTAACAAGCTGGTATGCATATGGAATGGATGGGGATCGATTAGCGATGCAAATCCTTAGCCCTAGAAAATATGAATTAAAGTTATATGAAACGATAAAGCAAATTGACCCGAAAGCTTTTATTATTGCGTATGAACCGAAACAAATTCACGGTGGTTTTTGGGTGAAGCAGGTAAAGAAAGGAAGACTATATAAGAATGCGAAAAAATCAGAAGAAAAAGTCTCCTCAAAAGAAGCGGTACAAGATACAGAGCGGCGAAACGATTGACCAATGTATGGAACGCATGAAACGAGAAGGTTATACACCGATTCGCAGGACGGAAGAACCGATATTTCAAGAAGTAAAGAAAGATGGAGAAATTACCTATGAGCCTGTAGATAGAACGGTAATATTCGATGCGGTTCCGGTAAAAACCGAACATTAAAAAATAAACATAAATATATTGTTCGATATTTGTTGACAGTATGAAATATGAATTGTTATTATAGATATGCACTGAATTAGTGGATCGATTATTTAAATAAATAAAATGGTTACCTCATATAATTTCGAGAATATGGCTCGATCGTCTCTACCCATCACCGTAAATGATGGACTATGAGGGAGGATGGATCATTGTGTGTCTTTTTTATACTTGGTTGGAAGTATTTGAAAATATGGCACGAATCAATGATTATTTATTCATGCATATTTATTGATTTGTATGTGCCTATTCATCTTCTCTCAGGAGTAGATGAGTAGGCATTTTTTCATAGACTAAAATATGTATTCAAAAAGGATTGAGTGAGAGTTTCAAGGCAGCGAAGCTTTAAGAAGCGAAAAAGCAAGTTATTTGTAATTTTTACCGGACTTTTTGAACAACCTATAAAAATGAATAAAAAATTATTTCTTATATAATGTTACTAATAAAAAGAGAAGAGGGTTTTTAATGACTATGGTTGGAGTGGTTATGGGAAGCATCTCTGATTGGGAAACAATGAAACATACGTGTGAGGTTCTAGATGAGCTTAACATTCCTTATGAAAAAAATATTGTTTCGGCGCATCGGACACCAGATGATATGTTTGAATATGCAGAAAATGCGAAAGATAAAGGGTTGAAGGCAATAGTTGCTGGAGCTGGTGGAGCTGCACATTTACCAGGAATGATAGCTGCTAAAACAACATTGCCTGTTATTGGAGTTCCTGTCGAGTCAAAAAGCTTAAAAGGAATGGATTCTCTTTTATCTATTGTGCAGATGCCTGGTGGTGTCCCGGTTGCAACTGTGGCGATAGGGACTGCAGGAGCAAAGAATGCTGGTTTATTAGCTGCTCAGATTATTGGTTCTTTTGACGATAATGTTAGTGAGAAACTTGTAGATTATCAGCGTAAATTGAGAGAAAAGGTAGAAGAAATGAGGGAGCAACTTGAGTCAAAATAAGATACTACCAGGTGGAACCATTGGAATTATAGGCGGAGGACAGCTTGGAAGGATGATGGCTACAACCGCAAAGCATATGGGATATCGGATTGTTGTGTTAGATCCAACACCAGATTGTCCAACAGCGCAAGTAAGTGACGATCATATTGTTGCAGACTATGGAGATCACGAAGCGATCGCGTCATTAATGGAAAAAAGTGATGTTATTACGTACGAGTTCGAGAGTGTTGATGTCGATGCTGCAAAAAAAATCGAAAAAAAGGGCCTTTTGCCACAAGGCTCGAATTTATTGAAGATTACACAGGATCGAGAACAGGAAAAAACAATTATGGTTAAAAATAAGTTGCCTGTGGCACCATTTGAAATCATTCATAATGAAAATGAACTACAGAAGGCGCTGGATAAGGTAGGAACACCATCTGTATTAAAAACGTGTACGGGGGGCTATGACGGAAAAGGACAGTTGAAATTAACGTCAGCTGAAGATAGGGGTGAAGCTCGTCAGTTTGTCGAAAAAAATGGTCGTTGTATTCTTGAAAAGTGGGTTCCTTTTGAAAAAGAAATTTCTGTCGTCTTTACCCGTGCGAAAAATGGAGATATATCTTTATTCCCGTTAGCCGAAAATGAACACAAGGATCATATTTTACATCAAACAACAGCTCCGGCAGTGGTCTCAGAGTCAATCCGAGAACAAGCGTTACATGCAGCTGAAGTGATTGCGGAAAGTATGGATATTGTTGGTACTTTCGCTGTTGAGATGTTTGTATGTGAGAATGACATTTACATTAATGAAATGGCGCCTAGACCGCACAATTCAGGACATTATACGATTGAAGCTTGCAATGTTTCGCAATTCGAACAGCATATTCGAGCAATTTGTGGATTGCCTTTAGTACCGATTCGATTCCACGGTTCGGCAATCATGATTAATTTACTTGGTGAGGATCTAGAAGCGTGTTTTTCTTCGATAGATCATTTACGAGATGCTCATATCCATGTTTATGGAAAGGAAGAGATTAAACCGAAACGGAAAATGGGACACCTTACCTTTGTAGGAAATGCGTTAGAGGAATTACATCAAGTAATAGAAAACTATAAAATCACAACAAATAAAGAAATAGTTAGGTGAAAAATCTGGGAGGTACAACAATATGATTGGTCGTTATACTCGTGAGGAAATGGGCTCGATTTGGACAGAAGAGAATAAATTTAAAGCTTGGTTAGAGGTTGAGATTTTAGCGTGTGAAGCATGGAGTGAGCTAGGAATAATCCCGAAAGAAGATGTCGTAAAATTACGTAAAAATGCTTCTTTTGATATTGAGCGTATCTATGAAATTGAGCAGGAAACAAGACATGATGTCGTGGCATTTACACGTGCTGTTTCAGAAACGTTAGGGGAAGAGAAAAAATGGGTCCACTATGGTCTAACTTCTACGGATGTAGTTGATACTGCATTATCTTACTTGTTGAAACAGGCGAATGAAATCATAAGAGCGGATATTGAGCGATTCGTTGATATATTAGCTGAAAAAGCAAAAGAGCATAAGCACACGGTGATGATGGGAAGAACACACGGTGTTCATGCGGAACCAACAACATTTGGGTTAAAAATGGCCCTTTGGTACGAAGAAATGAAACGAAATTTAGAACGTTTTAACGCTGCTGCAAAAGTGATTGAAACAGGGAAAATGTCTGGTGCAGTTGGAACATATGCCAACATTGACCCGCATGTAGAAGCGTATGTTTGTGAAAAATTAGGATTAACTCCGGCGCCGGTTTCGACGCAAACATTGCAAAGAGATCGTCACGCACAATATGTTTCAACGTTGGCTTTGATTGCGAGCTCTATCGAAAAGTTTGCAACAGAGGTTCGTGGCTTGCAAAAAACGGAAACTAGAGAAGTAGAGGAATTTTTCGCGAAGGGTCAAAAAGGATCTTCGGCTATGCCGCACAAGCGAAACCCGATTGGTTCAGAAAACATGACAGGAATGGCAAGAGTAATTCGTGGTTATATGATGACTGCATATGAAAATGTATCCTTGTGGCATGAACGCGATATTTCCCATTCATCTGCAGAGCGTGTAATCTTACCAGATGCAACCATTGCTTTAAATTATATGCTTAACCGTTTCTCAAATATTATTAAGAATTTGACGGTATTTCCTGAAAATATGAAAGCAAATATTGATAAAACGTATGGTGTTATTTTCTCTCAACGTGTATTGCTTACTCTTATAGATAAAGGAATGAGTAGAGAAGAAGCATACGATCTTGTTCAACCAAATGCGATGAAGGCTTGGGAACAGGGCATTCATTTTAGAGAGCTTGTCGAAGGTGAAGAAAAAATTACTTCTCTTTTATCAGACGACGAAATTGCTGATTGTTTCGATTACACGTATCACTTGAAAAATGTTGACCGTATTTTTGACAAAATTGGTTTGTAATACGTGTTCAAAAGTCTACAAAATTAGAAACAAGCCAACGAAAAGGTTCGCCGTTATCATTTGGCGACTTTTTGAACAACCTTGTAATGCGAATAACTCAATTTGGGGTGAATGATAATGAAGGGCAAGCTTTTATATGAAGGAAAGGCGAAAAAAGTTTATACAGTAGAAGGAAACGATGCACAATTAATCCTTTCCTATAAAAATGATGCAACGGCATTCAATGGTCAGAAAAAAGCTAACTTTGAAGGCAAAGGGAAATACAATAATTTAATTGCAGCAAAGGTGTTTGAATTTTTACATGCAAAAGGGGTTGCTACCCATTTCGAGCGCAGTTTAAATGATACAGAGCAGTTAGTTCAGAAAACGAACATTGTTCCGCTTGAGGTTATTGTTCGAAATATTGCAGCAGGAAGCATTACGAGACGAATTGGGATCGCAGAAAAAACTGTTTTTGATCCGCCGTTAGTTGAGCTCTGCTATAAGAAGGACGAATTTGGAGACCCGGTTATAAATGATCAGCACGCACTTATTTTAACGGATATAACAGAGAAAGAGCTCCAACAAATGAAAGAAACAGCCCTTACGATAAATGGTTACTTAAAAGAATTTTTCCTTAGTGTAAATCTGACATTAGCTGATTTTAAATTAGAATTTGGTCGTAATGCGAATGGAGAAATTGTTTTAGCAGATGAAATTTCACCAGATACTTGTCGGCTTTGGGACACAGAAACTGGCGAAAAAATGGACAAAGATGTGTTCCGTGAAGATTTAGGCGATCTGTTAGATGTTTACGACAAAATTCTCAAACGACTGGAGGCAGCAAAATGAAAAAAGTAAAAATCTATATCACATTAAAACAAGGTGTTTTAGATCCTCAAGGAAAAGCGGTGCAAGATTCCCTTCAAACATTAGGATATGACGGGGTAAAGGAAGCACGAGTTGGTAAATATATGGAATTAACAGTCGAAGATGGCGAAAACGTTGAGAAAAAAGTAGAAGATATGTGTGCAAAGCTGTTAGCCAACCCGGTAATAGAAGATTATGAGTATACAATTGAGGAGGGTGTAACCCAGTGAAATTCGCAGTGATCGTCTTCCCTGGATCCAATTGTGACCGTGACATGTACTATGCTGCAAAAGATGCGTTAGGAGAAGAGGCGGAATTAGTTTGGTATCAAGATGCTGATTTAGCAGAGTATGACGCGATTTTACTTCCGGGTGGATTCTCATATGGAGACTATTTGCGTTCAGGTGCCATCGCTTCTACCTCACATGTAGTTGCAGAAATTAAAAAGCAAGCCAAAAAAGGTGTACCTATTTTAGGTGTTTGTAATGGATTCCAAATTCTTTTGGAGTCTGGACTTTTACCTGGTGCGATGTTAAGAAACCAAAAGTTAAAGTTCATGTGTCACTATCAAGAGTTAATTGTGGAAAATAACAAAACGATGTTTACGACGGCTTATCAAGATAAAGAAAGCATTTCACTTCCAATTGCGCATGGGGAAGGGAACTATTATTGTGATCAGGAAACGTTAAAGGAATTACAAGCAAACAACCAAATCGTATTTACCTATGCAGATAATCCTAATGGATCGATTAGTGACATTGCTGGAATCATAAATAAAGAAGGAAATGTACTTGGTATGATGCCTCACCCAGAGCGTGCAGTCGAAGATATTTTAGGTAGTGCCGATGGACTGAAGCTGTTTCAATCAGTTTTAAATAATTGGAGGGAAGCATATGTTACAAACGCCTGAGATTAGCCCAGAAAAAATTGAAACGGATGCCCTTTATAAAGATATGGGGGTAACGGATGAGGAATACCAACTAATTAAGAAAATAATGGGAAGGCGTCCGAATTTCACGGAAACTGGTATTTTTTCAGTGATGTGGTCGGAGCATTGCAGCTACAAAAATTCAAAGCCGTTGCTACGAAAGTTTCCAACGAAAGGGGAACATGTTTTACAAGGACCTGGAGAAGGGGCTGGTATTGTAGACATAGGTGATGGACAAGCGGTCGTTTTTAAAGTTGAAAGTCACAATCATCCATCTGCAGTAGAGCCATATCAAGGAGCGGCAACAGGCGTTGGTGGTATTATTCGTGATGTATTTTCTATGGGTGCTAGACCGATTGCGATTTTAAACTCTTTGCGCTTTGGTAATTTAACCTCTGGTCGTGTGAAATATTTATTTGAAGGTGTTGTCGATGGGATTGCCGGGTATGGAAATTGTGTCGGTGTTCCTACGGTCGGCGGTGAAGTTCAATTTGATAATAGCTATGAAGGAAACCCTCTAGTTAATGCAATGTGTGTCGGCATTATTGATCAAAAGGATATTCAAAAAGGGATTGCAGCTGGTGTTGGTAATACCGTTATTTACGCTGGAGCTCGTACTGGTAGAGATGGTATTCATGGGGCTACGTTTGCATCAGAGGATTTATCGGAGGAGTCGGAGAGCAAGCGCCCATCGGTTCAAGTTGGCGATCCATTCATGGAGAAGCTGTTGATCGAAGCTTGTTTAGAAGTTATTCATGAGGATGCGCTAGTAGGAATCCAAGACATGGGAGCAGCAGGTCTTACGTCGTCGGCCAGTGAAATGGCGAGTAAAGCAGGAACAGGCATGGAAATGGATTTAGATTTAGTTCCTCAACGAGAATTAAATATGACTCCATATGAATTAATGCTTTCGGAATCACAAGAGCGTATGCTTCTAGTCGTAAAACAAGGACAAGAACAAGAAATTATCGATGTATTTAAAAAGTTCGGTTTAGAAGCAGTAGCAGTTGGAAGAGTAACAGATGATAAACGGTTCCGATTACTCCATAAAGGAGAAGTTGCTGCGGATATTCCAGTTGACTCGCTTGCCGAAGATGCACCAGTTTATCATAAACCATCCAAGGTTCCAGCATATTTTGAAGAATTTCAACAAATGGAAGACTATTATCCAGTTGTAAAAAATCATAGTGAAGTACTGAAGACTTTATTGCAGCAACCGACGATCGCAAGCAAAGAATGGGTTTATGATCAATATGATTCAATGGTTCAAACGAACACTGTAATTACTCCAGGTTCTGATGCGGCTGTCTTAAGAGTTCGTGGAACAAACAAAGCGTTAGCGATGACGACAGATTGTAATTCTCGTTATATTTACCTTGATCCAGCAACTGGCGGTAAAATAGCAGTAGCGGAAGCAGCTAGAAATATCGTTTGTTCTGGTGGAAAACCACTTGCTTTAACAGATGGTTTGAATTTTGGAAATCCAGAAAAGCCGGAGAATTTTTGGCAAATGGAAAAAAGTGTGGAAGGCATGAGTGACGCTAGCTTGAAGCTTAACACACCAGTCATTAGTGGAAATGTTTCGCTATATAATGAATCGAACGGACAATCTATTTTTCCAACACCAGTTGTAGGGATGGTTGGATTGATTGAATCACTAGATCATATTACGCCATCGTTCTTCCAACAAGCTGGTGATGCGATTTATCTAATTGGTGATACGAAAGCGGAGTTTGGCGGAAGTGAGCTGCAAAATGTTTTAGAAAATAAATATTTTGGAAAAGCACCAGCGATTGATTTGGACATCGAAGAAAAACGTCAAAACCAATTATTAAAAGCAATTCAATCCGGTGTTATTGCTTCTGCACATGATTTGGCAGAAGGCGGGTTAGCAGTAGCGCTTGCTGAAAGTTTATTTGATAAAGAATTGGGCTGTGAAATAAAGGTCGATGGGGATTTGACAGTTAAGCTATTTAGTGAATCACAATCTCGTTTTCTTGTATCTGTGAAGCCTGAGCATCAAGATGCGTTTGAAAAACTAGTGGAAGACGCAAATTACCTTGGTAAAGTAACAGATTATACGGATATAAAAGTAGAATCAAGTGGTGAGCTAGTAGTTGATGAGCCTGTCAAAAATTTAAAAGCACTGTGGAAAGGGGCTATACCATGCTTGCTGAAATCAAAGGATTAAACGAAGAATGTGGTGTGTTTGCGATATGGGGTCATGAAAAAGCAGCAGAAATGACTTACTATGGCTTACATGCGCTGCAACATCGTGGGCAAGAAGGTGCCGGAATTGTAACAAGTGATGGAGATAATCTCCATTTGCATAAAGGAAATGGCTTAATTAATGATGTATTTCAACAAGACGAATTTTCGCGATTAAAAGGTACGGCTGCTCTAGGCCATGTGCGTTACGCTACACAAGGTGGCGGTGGCTATGAAAATGTTCAGCCACTTGTGTTCCGTTCCCAAAAAGGAAGTATGGCTTTAGCACACAACGGGAATCTTGTGAATGCTTATATGTTAAAAAACCAGCTTGAGGCACAAGGAAGTATTTTACAAACAACGTCCGATACAGAAGTACTTGCCCATTTAATTAAAAGAAGTGGTCATATGGGGATGGAGGATGCGATTGGTTCTGCACTAGGTATGATAAAAGGTGCCTATGCTTTTGGGCTGCTTACGGAAGATCAATTGTTTGTTGCTCTAGATCCTAGAGGATTAAGACCGCTATCGATCGGCATGCTAAATGGCGCTTATGTCATTTCTTCAGAAACATGTGCTTTTGATATTATTGGGGCTACCTATATACGAGAGGTTCTGCCCGGAGAGTTGATAACGATTGATGATAATGGCCTAACATCGAGGAGGTTCGCCTCTCCGTTACAGCGGACACTTTGTTCCATGGAGTATGTTTACTTTTCACGACCGGACAGTGACATTAACGGATTAAATGTTCATGCGAGTCGTAAAACAATGGGAAAAGAATTAGCGAAAGAAGCACCTATTGAAGCAGATGTTGTTACAGGTGTGCCAGATTCTAGTATTTCCGCAGCGATTGGTTTTTCTGAAGCTACGGGAATTCCTTACGAGCTAGGGTTAATTAAGAACCGATATGTTGGACGGACATTCATCCAGCCTTCACAGGAATTGCGGGAGCAAGGTGTAAAGATGAAATTATCTGCAGTTCGGGGAATCGTAGAAGGAAAGCGTGTCGTTATGGTCGATGATTCGATTGTACGAGGAACGACAAGTCGACGTATTGTACGTCTTCTAAAAGAAGCTGGAGCTACAGAAGTACATGTTCGAATTGCTTCACCACCAATAGAAAATCCTTGCTACTATGGCATTGATACGTCAACAAAAGGTGAACTTATTGCATCGAACAATTCTGTAGAAGAAATAAGGGAATTAATTGGTGCAGATAGTTTAGCTTATTTAACGGCGGAAGGTTTAGAGAACTCGATTGTAAAGGGTAAAGATTCAACTGAACATGGCGTTTGTCAGGCTTGTTTTACAGGGAATTATCCAACTGAAATCTATCCAGACACTGTTTTACCAGCTTATAAAGGGTAAAATTACTAATTGTTAGGGGCGAAGCTGATGAGTGATATATACAAACAGGCTGGTGTTGACGTTAACGCTGGTTACCGTGCAGTAGACTTAATGAAAAAGCATATAAAACGAACCAACCGACAAGAAGTTATCGGGGGGGTTGGTTCCTTTGCAGGTTTGTTTGACTTATCCTCTTTTTCATATGAGGAGCCTGTTCTAGTGTCAGGTACAGATGGTGTCGGGACGAAATTGAAGCTGGCATTTGAAATCGATAAGCATGATACGGTTGGAATCGACTTAGTTGCTATGTGCGTGAATGATATTGTTGCACAAGGAGCGGATCCGTTATTTTTCCTTGATTATATCGCTTGCGGGAAAAATGAACCGGAAAAAATAGAACAAATTGTTAAAGGCATTTCTGATGGATGTGTCGATAGTGGCAGTGCGTTAATTGGCGGTGAAACAGCAGAGATGCCAGGTATGTACAAGGACGGAGAGTATGATTTAGCGGGTTTTGTCGTAGGAATTGCAGATAAAAAACAACTGATTACTGGCGAAGATATTGAAGCTGGTGATAAAGTTATCGGCATTGCTTCTAGTGGCGTTCATTCCAATGGCTTTTCATTAGTTAGAAAAATAGTTGCTGATAATAACCTTGACCTAGCGAAAACCTACACCGATTTGACAAAACCATTAGGAGAAGAACTACTTACACCAACAAAAATCTATGCAAAAGCAATGAAACAATTAAAGCTAGATCTTACGATTAAAGGAATCAGTCATATTACTGGTGGAGGCTTCTATGAAAATATACCTCGGGCCCTTCCTGGTGAATTTGGAGTAAAGGTTGATGCACAATCTTGGAAAATCCCAGCTGTTTTTTCATTTCTCCAATCACAAGCAAAGCTTTCGTTTGAAGAGATGCTCGGAGTTTTTAATATGGGAATTGGCATGGCAGTTGTTGTTTCAGCACACGAGGCAGAGATGGCGTTACAGCTATTAGAGGATATCGGTGAAGAAGCTTTTCTCATTGGTGAAGTCGTCGAAGAGTCTGGAGTGACGTTAAGCTAATGGAAAAAACAAATATTGCTGTTTTTGCTTCTGGAACAGGTAGCAATTTTGAAACAATTGTGAAAGCAATGGAGGCGGGACGTTTGGATTGCAACGTCTCCCTTTTGGTTTGTGATAAGGCGGATGCGAAAGTGTTAGACAAGGCAAAAGCATTTAACATCCCGACCTTTGTATTTAATCCAAAAGACTATGATTCTAAGGCTGATTTTGAACAAGAGATTATCACACAGCTTGAGGCAAAACAGATAGAATGGATTGTTTTAGCAGGATATATGCGATTAATTGGAACAACATTACTGAGTCAATTTGAGTCAAAAATTATTAACATTCACCCTTCTTTATTGCCATCATTTCCTGGAAAGGACGCAATTGGGCAAGCTTTAGAAGCAGGAGTAAAAATCACTGGTGTTACGATTCACTATGTAGATGAAGGAATGGATACTGGGAAAATAATTGAACAAGAAGCTCTTCGAGTAAGAGAAAAGGAAGATCGCGATTCTTTACAACAACGAATTCAGGAATTAGAGCATCGTTTATTTCCTGAAACAATACAGAGATTAGTTTCAAACAACCTCGAAAAATGAATAAAAAAGGTGGAGGGACACAATTTATGAAAAAACGAGCTTTGCTTAGTGTGTCAGATAAAAGTCAGTTAGTGGAATTTGCAACAGAACTAGATAAACTTGGCTATGAGTTAGTTTCAACAGGTGGTACGTTAAAGAAATTACAATCTGCTGGGCTTCCTGCTATTTCCATTTCAGAGGTAACGAATTTTGATGAAATTATGGATGGACGTGTAAAAACACTACACCCGAATGTCCATGCAGGTCTTTTAGCAAAACGTGATGATGAGAGTCATCTACAGCAATTAGAAGAGCGCGATATTTCTCCGATTGATATTGTCGTTGTTAACCTTTATCCATTTAAACAAACGATTGAACAAGAAGGCGTTACGGAGGAGCAAGCGATTGAAAACATTGACATTGGCGGTCCGACAATGCTTCGTTCTGCTGCGAAAAACTTTCAGGCAGTTACGGTCATTGTTGACCCTGCTGACTACATGCCAGCAGTGGAACAATTAAAATCAGGCAATTCGTCCGTAGAATTTCGTAAACAGCTTGCAGCTAAAGTGTTTAGGCATACAGCTAATTACGATGCAATGATTGGAAATTACTTTACAACCATTACAGAACAGCAAGATCCTGAAACGTACACAGCAACTTATGAAAAAGTTCAGTCCTTGCGTTATGGAGAAAATCCTCATCAAAAGGCTGCCTTTTATAAGGAACCAATTGTCAAAGGTGCATCACTGGCTAACGCAAAGCAGCTTCACGGTAAGGAGTTATCCTACAACAATATCCAAGATGCAAATGCTGCATTAGAAATAGTCCTTGAATTTAGTGAACCAGCAGCCGTTGCGGTTAAGCACATGAATCCATGTGGTGTTGGAATTGGTCAAACGATTTCACAGGCATATGCAAAAGCGTATGAAGCAGATCCGGTTTCCATTTTCGGTGGAATTGTAGCGTTAAATCGTGAAGTGGATGCTGAGACAGCGAATCAATTAAAAGAAATTTTCCTAGAAATAGTCATCGCACCATCCTTCTCAGAGGAAGCGATTGAAATTTTAACAGTGAAACCAAATATTAGATTGCTGGAAACACCGATAGAAACTGCTACTTCTAACGATAAAAAGGTGGTTAGTGTGCTTGGAGGATTACTTGTACAAGACAAGGACTTTGGCACGATTACTGCAGATGATGTAACGATTCCGACAGAAAGAAAACCAGATGAGGAAGAGTTAGCAGAACTATTATTTGCTTGGAAGGTTGTTAAGCATGTGAAGTCCAATGCGATTGTTGTTGCAAAAGGTGATCAAACACTTGGTGTTGGAGCTGGTCAAATGAATCGTGTCGGAGCTGCAGCTATTGCGTTAGAGCAAGCTGGTGACAAGGCAAAAGGAGCAGTGATGTCATCCGATGCATTCTTCCCAATGCCTGATACAGTGGAAACAGCAGCTAAAGCTGGAATCAAAGCAATCATCCAGCCGGGTGGTTCAAAGCGTGATCAAGATTCCATTGATGCTTGTAATGAGCACGGAATTGTTATGGTGTTTACTGGCATGCGCCACTTTAAACACTAAGAAGTTGAAAGGTTCAGCAAAACCATTAAACAAAGTGAGAAGTTAAGTTTTCCTAATGAGAGAGGGATATGATGAAAGTACTAGTTGTTGGTAGTGGTGGACGAGAGCATAGTATAGTGAAAAAATTAGCAGAAAGTGATCAGGTTTCCAGCATCTATGCTGCACCTGGGAATGGTGGCATTGAACAAGATGCCACTTGTGTAAACATTGGTGATAGCCAAATTGAAGAATTAGTTGCTTATGCAAAAGATAATGCGGTTGACTGGACGATTGTTGGCCCGGAAGTTCCGTTGAACGCTGGAATTGTTAATGCTTTTCAGAAGGAAGGATTGAAAATTTTCGGTCCTAAGGAAGAGGCTGCGCTAATTGAAGGAAGCAAGGATTTTGCAAAAGGATTTATGAAAAAGTATCAGATTCCGACTGCAGCATATCAAACTTTTTCAGATGTGGATGAAGCGAAGCAGTATATTGAAAAGCAGGGGGCACCAATCGTTATCAAGGCAGATGGATTGGCTGCTGGTAAAGGGGTAGTAGTTGCGACTACTGTTAGACAAGCGTTAGATGCGGTTGAAAATATGCTTGTCGAAAATCAATTCGGTGATGCCGGCAGTAGGGTTGTAATCGAAGAGTTTCTTGATGGAAAAGAATTTTCGTTAATGGCTTTTGTTAATGGTGAAGATGTCTATCCAATGGTGCCTGCTCGTGATCATAAGCGTGCCTTTGACAATGATGAAGGTCCAAACACTGGTGGGATGGGAGCATATGCACCAGTGCCGGATTTAGCAAAGGAAAACGTCGATATTGCTATTGAAAAAATTTTAAAGCCGACAGTAAAAGGTATGGTTCAGGAAGGTCGCTCCTTTACTGGCGTGTTATATGCAGGTTTAATCGAAACTGATCAAGGCCCGAAAGTGATCGAGTTTAACGCTCGACTAGGTGACCCTGAAACACAGGTAGTTCTTCCGTTATTGGAGAATGATCTGATTCAGGTTGTGCAGGATGTAGTCGAAGGGAAAGATCCACAGCTGAAGTGGAAGGACGAATATTGCATTGGAACAGTCGTTGCTTCCAAAGGCTACCCTGGTTCTTATGAGAAAAATGTACAGTTGCCTTCTGTTGTAGAAGAAGACGGTAGCTTCGTTATCCACGCAGGTACGAAGAAAGAGGATGACGGCTTTGTTTCTAGTGGAGGAAGAGTGCTGTTAGTTGGATCGGTACAAAAACAACAACAGCAAGCACAGGAACAAGTGTATAAGTATTTAACACGCTTTGATAACAAGGATGATTTTTTCTATCGAAGTGATATTGGTTTTAGTACCGGGAAATAGGTTGGAAAACGTGTGACCGTTGGTGGTTGCACGTTTTTTTGGTGTGAAAACCTCTCAAAATTGGGTAATATTTTCTTGTTATACATGGTAGTTTCGATTATAGTAGATATATTATTGAAGGAGGGATGTGGTTAAGATTCGATCTGAACCATTGGAATTAAAAACATTACAATGTTTAAGGGTAAGAATGGAACTCTCAGAACAAGAAGAACAGAATTTATTGAACCTCCAGCAAGGCTATCGTGGGGAATGTGCTTTTGATAGACGCGTAGAAAATTTAGGTAATCATTGTATTATTTTAAATGATTTGCTGTTAGAGCATAGTAATACGATGTTTCAGTTGGATTCACTTTTCATCACACAACAAAAAATCTACCTGTTTGAAGTGAAGAACTATGAAGGAGATTATTACGTTGACGGCGATCGATGGTACATGAAATCTGGCAAAGAAGTTAAAAACCCCTTGCTTCAGTTAAAGCGAAGTGAAACACTCCTGCGGCAGGTACTCCAGCAATTGAAAATTAACCTCCCTGTTGAATCCTACTTGGTTATGATTAACCCTCACTTTTTTCTTTATAATACTCCGATAGATCTTCCTATTTTATTTCATTCACAACTAAATCGTTTTTTAAGTAAATTAAAGACGAATCTATTTCCATTAAACAAGAATCACAAAACATTGGCAGAACTACTAAGAGCGATACACATTGAAAAATCTCCTTATGTGCGCATACCAGATTATACTTTTGAGGGATTGAGAAAAGGGATTTTTTGTAATGGATGTGGGCGGCCGATGGAAAAGGTTAATAGGGTATTTGTAAGGTGTAGGGGATGTAATTGTGAGGAAGTTATTGATACAAGCATTGTTAGAAGCTTGGGGGAGTATAAGTTACTTTTTCCGGATCGGAAAATTACCACGAATGGAGTGTATGATTGGTGTGGTGGTTTGATTTCAAGGTATATAATAAGGAGGATATTGGTAAAGGAGTATGATCTGGTAGGAAACAGTAAAAATTCTTATTTTATTAAAAAAGAATAAGCTTAGTTTGATTTAGATGAGACTTACGGAAGTGAGCAGAGGTTAATTCATGCAGTTCATCAAGGAAAAAGGCAATGAATTAAACGAAAGAGCAAGATTCGTGCAATTCATCAAGGAAAAAGGTAATGAATTAAACGAAAGAGCAAGATTCGTGCAGTTCATCAAGGAAAAAGGCAATGAATTAAACGAAAGAGCAAGATGCGTTCAGTTCATCAAGGAAAAAGGCAATGAATTAAACGAAAGAGCAAGATTCATGCAGTTCATCAAGGAAAAAGGTAATGAATTAAACGAAAGCTCATGTTAAGTGCGGTGACCTCGGAAAAGGGAGTGAATTAGTTCCTATTTCCAAAGCAAAACAGAGAAGTGCCACAAACTTATCTGCGGCACTTCAAATTAAGACAATACCACACCAAATTTTTCAATCAAATCCTTTAAAGTCGGTCGTTGATTACCATCTCTACCAACGACATGGGTAGCAGTAATTAATGAATTTAACACAGCTTCTTCTGTCGCCTCTCCTACAGCCCGAAAAGCACCATCAATGTCTTCATCATGAATCGTTTTTATAGATAAACAGCTCCTTGGTTTATCATGCGGAATTCTGTTAGCGGTAGAAAAACCGATAGCAATTTCACCACTACCATTTGTAATTATTGTTCCTGTCCTTGATAGCCCCGTTACCGTTCGCTTTAGAATTCGATTTAATTGTCTTTCGGAAACAGGCAGGTCGGTTGCAACGATCATCATAACGGAGCCCTTGTCCTCTAATTCGCCTGATTCAAGGAGAGCATCCTTTAACCGCAAGCCAATCGGGTTTCCGTTTATTCGCAAATCGCGCAGGATGCCAAAGTTAGTGAGAGCTAATACTCCTAGCGTATATGTACCGTGATTTAGCTCCATCGTTCTAGATGCAGATCCAATCCCGCCCTTTAAAGAGTAGCATAGCATTCCTGTACCTGCTCCGACTGTTCCTTCCTGAAATTCCGATGAAGCATTATTTAAAGCTTCCCATACGTGGTCCTTACGGATAAACTTTGCTCGAATATCGTTAAGGAACATATCGTTACATTCTCCGATAACAGGATTTACTGTACCTGTTGTTCGTCCTATTTCAGGATTTTGTTCGAGAATGTGATCGATTAGTGCATCAGAAGCTGTTCCGACATTTAATGTATTGGTTAGCAAAATAGGTGTCTCCAGTGTACCTAACTCCTGCATTTGAATCGAACCCATTGTTTTCCCGAATCCATTAATGACATGAGTGGAAGCAATTAATTTCTCTCTAAATATATTGCCTTGATGGGGTAAAACCGCAGTCACCCCAGTTTGCATGTCACCTTTACTTAATGTGACATGTCCGACTGTAACCCCTTTTACATCCGTAATTGCATTATATTGTCCAGGCTTTAATTCACCTATTTTAACTCCGTAGTCCTGCATTCTTTTTTGGTTGTACATATTGATCCCCTCTTCAAGTAGTAATGGCTTACTCTACAACCTAAGTTATACATCGAGGGAGCAAGCCGTATGCATTAGTAACATTTCCTCCTTGATTTTATCACAAGAAGGGGATCGAACTCTCAGGCTTTGAAGCTTAAAAATTTTAAAAATCAGCTTTGTTTTCTTAGCTTTTGAATAATAGTTGTAACTGGACAATACCTTACGATTCCTTCAGCAACTTTCATAGCTGCCAAAATAGTTAAAATGATGTTTCCAGTTTGCCTCGAACGCTTAATCATGTTACAACAGGCTATAGTTAAAAAAGTTAATCCACAAGTGATACGAGCCAATGCATTTAAAATTCCAATGTTTTGTTTTATCAATTTTGTGACAATCCTTTCATAATGAATGCGTTTACAACGTTTGTGTGATACGATAAAAGAAATTGTTTTAAAGAGGAGACTTCTTATCATGAATGAGCATCTATATCGTTGGAGAAACCGAGAGCTAAGAGAACATGTTTCTGTTATCGATGGAACAATTTCTCCTACTCTATTGCTTAAAAATGCAATGTATTTAAATGTTTTTTTAAAACAATGGGTGCAAGCCCATATTTGGATATACCAAGACCGAATCGTCTATGTTGGTGACCGTTTACCGGATAATCTAGAACGTACAGAGATTGTTAACTGTGAAGGACAATATGTTGTACCAGGTTATATTGAGCCACATGCTCATCCATTTCAACTATATAATCCCCATGAGCTAGCAGAATATGCAGCTTTTTCAGGAACAACAACACTTATGAATGATAATTTAATGTGGCTTTATTTAACGAGTCAATCGAGTGCATTTTCATTATTGGACGACTTTACAAAGCTGCCAGTATCGATGTATTGGTGGGCTCGTTTTGATTCTCAATCTGTTCATCAAGAAGAGCAAGAGATGTTTCATAATGTAAATATAGAGAAGTGGATGAATCACCCAGCTGTAATACAAGGTGGAGAGTTAACCTCCTGGCCGCAAGTACTAGCAGATGACGATCGTATTTTATTTTTGATGCAAGAAGCAAGAAGGTTAGGTATGCCGATTGAAGGCCATTTTCCTGGTGCATCTGAAAAAACATTGGTAAAAATGAAGCTGTTAGGTACAAGTGCAGACCATGAATCAATGACTGGTAAGGAAGTTATTGACAGGCTTCGAATTGGGTATCAAGTAGGATTGCGTTATTCGTCTATTCGTCCAGATTTACCGAAGCTTCTGGCTGAAATTCATGAGCTTGGTGTACAAGATTATAGTTTATTAACCATGACGACGGATGGATCTACCCCATCCTTTTATAAAAATGGTGTCATGAATCAATGTATTAAAATCGCCCTTGAACAAGGGGTCCCAGAAATTGAGGCATACATGATGGCTAGCTTTTATGCAGCGAAACATTTTAATATGCATGAACGTCTTGGAGGCATTGCACCAGGAAGAGTCGCCCATTTAAATATTTTAGAAGCAAAAGATAATCCAACTCCTATTTCTGTGATTGCTAAAGGAAAGTGGATGAAGAGGGATGGGAAACACATTCCTTTTAAAAATAAGATAGATTGGGGAAAGTATGAAATAGAACCACTGTCTATTAATTGGGATATTGATGAACGGGATTTACAGTTTTCTATGCCAATCGGTTTGAATATGGTAAATGACGTTATTATTAAACCGTATGCAATTTCTATTGATGCCAATATAGATAAAATTCAAGGAACAGGTGATGAATCTTTCTTAATGCTCGTAGATCGTCATGGTAAATGGCGTGTTAACACGATGATTAAAGGATTTACGAATTCACTTGGAGGATTAGTAAGCTCCTATTCTACTACCGGAGATATTGTTTTTATTGGTAAATCCAAAAGTGATTTAATCATCGCATTTAACCGGATGAAAGAAATTGGTGGAGGAATCGTGTTAGTTAATGATGGTCAGGTCGTTTTTGAACTACCATTACGGTTATCTGGAATGATGTATGATGGAAAGATGGAAGATTTAATTAAGCTGGATGAGCAATTAAAGGAAACATTGAAAAGCTTTGGCTACAAATATATAGACCCACCTTATAATTTATTGTTTTTGTCTTCCATGCACCTACCATTTATTAGAATTACCCCACAAGGAATTGTAGATGTGAAAAAGAAACAGATACTATTCCCTGCTATCATGAGATGAATTTGGTATAATCAGAAAAAGAGAGAAAAATATGGATAGGATGTGGGGGATAATGAGAAAAGAATGGCGATTCATTCAAGTCGTATTTGGGTTGCTAGTACTTTTATTGGTAATAGCAGCTTGTGGTAATAATGATCAAGTTTCGGAAACGGATGATGAACAAAGTACGGATGACGCCGTAATGAAAGAAACAGAAAGTAACGTAGAGCAAGAGTCAGAGCCTGCCCCTGATCCTGAGCCGGTAGAAGAGACTTTTGAGAACGTGTCTCCGTTAACAGGGGTAGGCACAAACGATCCCATTGATGATCGGATTGTAGCAGTTATGGTAAATAACCATCCAAGTGCTCGACCGCAAACAGGATTGACGGAAGCAGATATTGTTTTTGAAATTTTAGCAGAAGGCAATATAACTAGACTGATGGCTTTGTTCCAAAGTGAGAAGCCAGAGGTTGTAGGCCCTGTAAGAAGTGCTCGACCTTACTATTTTCATTTAGCAGATGATTATGGAGCACTTTATGTCTATCATGGTGCTGCTTTTTTTATTGAAGAAATGTTAAAGGCTGGTGCTGCAGACAATATAAATGGCGCCTACTATGATAACGATGGACATTTATTCAAACGTGCAGATTTCCGTGTAGCTCCACATAACTCTTATCTACAATTTGGTGCAGTTTACCAAGTTGCAGAGGGAATAGGGTATGAAGTAAAAACGGATCAGCATATCTCTTTAGAGTTTTTGTCAGAAACAGAGAGTGAATCTATCTCGGGTGAACAAGCCGAAGAAATTAGTATTTCCTATACGAACACTCCTGTTAGGTATTTGTATGATTCGGAAAAACAGTTATATACTCGATATAATGGTGATAGCCAAACGGTAGATTTGGAAACGGAAGAAGAAGTGCGGCTAGATAACCTGTTTATAGTTGAAGCGCACCACCAAGTAATAGATGATGCTGGACGTAGAGAAATTGACCTTCAATCTGGTGGAGATGCTTACCTTATTCAGAAAGGTAAAGTGAAAAAAGTTCAATGGAAGAATGTGGACGGAGTTATTTTGCCATTTAATGGTGAAGAACAATTAAAATTTGTGCCTGGGAAAACGTGGGTAAATGTTATACCAACTAGCTCTGGTTTAGAAACTGCTGTTTCGATTGAGTAGAGCAATGTGAGAGGTGATCTGCAATGCAATTGGATAAATTACGTGGAGAAGAGCTAGATCAATTATTTGATGCAATTCTTACATTGAAGGATAGAGAAGAATGCTATCGTTTTTTTGATGATATTGCTACCATAAGTGAAATTCAATCGTTAGCACAACGTTTACAAGTGGCAAAAATGCTTAGACAAGGCTATACCTATACAACGATTGTAAAAGAATCAAGTGCTTCCACCACTACGATATCTCGTGTGAAGCGGTGCTTGAATTATGGAAATGACGGATATCAAATGGTCCTTGATCGACTTGATGTAGAGAAAGATAAAGAACAAGATTGAAGATGTAGGATTGGGGCTTTTTAAATGTAAGAGAACCAATCGACCATCTTTTTCTGTTATATACCGATAAGGGGGATTTTGAAATGGTTCGGTTCGGTGTGATAGGGACAAATTGGATAACAGAAAGTTTTATTCAAGCAGCTTCCGAAGTAGAAGATTTTCAATTAACTGCTGTTTATTCTAGAACAGAGGATCGAGCACAGGAATTTGCAAACAAATGGAATATTGACAATACCTTTACTGAATTGGAAAAGTTCGCCACATCTGATCAAGTTGATGCGGTTTATATAGCGAGTCCAAATGCTATGCATGCGGATCAAGCGATTCTTTGTATGAAAAGTGGGAAGCATGTATTAGTTGAAAAAGCGATGGCATCAAACCAGCAAGAAGTAGAGCAAATGATACAAACAGCAAAAGATAACAAGGTACTATTAATGGAAGCATTAAAAACAACTCATTTGCCTTCTTTTCATCTAATTAGAGAAAATCTTCATAAAATTGGTAAGGTTCGTCGGTATTTTGCTAGCTTTTGTCAATATTCTTCCAGATATGATGCGTATAAGGAAGGTAAAGTACTCAATGCGTTTAAGCCTGAACTATCTAACGGTTCATTAATGGATATTGGAATTTATTGTGTATATCCAATGGTAGCTTTGTTTGGAGAACCGGATAACGTACAAGCAAGCTGTTATATGCTGGAATCCGGAGTAGATGGTCAAGGAAATATCCTGTTTGATTACGAAGAAGATGGGATCAATGGTTTAGTGATGTACTCAAAGATTTCGAACTCTTATGTCCCTTCTGAAATTCAAGGTGAGAATGGAAGTATTATCATCGATAAAATTAGTGAACTTTCACATGTTGAAATAAAATATAATGATGGATCCGTGGAAAAACTAGAGGTAGAACAGAAAAGTAACACCATGTTTTATGAGGCACAGCATTTTGTTCAATTAATTCAGACAGGAAAATTGGAGTCTGATGTGAACTCTTATTTCAATTCTTTAACGACTGCAAAGATTCTTGAGGATGCAAGAAAACAGATCGGACTTACTTTTCCGGCAGATAAACGCTAATATTATCTTGTTTCAGGTCAACTACATACAAGACAGATTAGATGGAGAAGAGCTTGGATATTCGAAGCTCTTCCTCTATCATTCTCTTCAATATAGGACGCTTCATTGTAATATCAGACTTAGAAAAAGGACCTCATTTCCAACCACAAAATTCTCTTCCTAACTTTCACTAACTTCCCATTCATTCTATGACTAATTTTTTGCTATAATGTATAGGTGATTAAGAAATAGTAAGCCAAACGAGATAAATGGTTTAATTGGATAACCTCATATTTTAGAAGGTTGGTTATAAGTATTGGAGGAAAAAACGTGTATAACGTAAAGGAATGGGAACACGTATTTAAATTAGATCCCAATAAAGAGATTTCAGATGAAAATTTAGAAAAAATATGTGAGTCTGGGACAGATGCAATCATTGTAGGGGGAACAGACCATGTTACGTTAGACGGTGTATTACATCTGCTTAGTAGAGTTCGCCGATACACTGTTCCGTGTGTACTTGAGGTTTCGAATATAGAGTCTATTACACCTGGGTATGATTATTATTTTGTTCCGATGGTTTTCAATAGTGGAAGCAAGAAGTGGATGTTGGATGTTCAGCATCAAGCAGTAAAAGAATATGGAAATGTCATAAATTGGAATGAGTTGTTTGTAGAAGGCTATTGTATTATGAATGAACGTGCAAAAGTATTTCAAAAAACGGACAGTTTTATTCCAGAAAGGGAAGATGTTATTGCCTATGCACAGATGGCTGAGCATATGTTCCAATTACCGTTTTTCTATTTAGAATATAGTGGGGAATATGGTGATCCAGATTTAGTTAAAGAAGTGAAAGGTCATCTCTCTAATACGCAACTAATCTATGGTGGAGGGATTGATTCAGAAGAACGTGCAGCAGAAATGGCTGCTATAGCAGATGTAGTCGTTATAGGAAATATCATTTATGATAATTTCAAACAGGCGTTAAGAACGGTGAAAGCAGTAAAAAAGTACTAGCCTACAACTTGCTGTCGGTTAAACCCCTTTTTATCTAACCGTGCGTGAACAACCTCTTAAACATAAAGTACAACTAAAGGTGGTGTCTTTGTGAGTCTGACAATGGGTGACTTACTAAAAGGATTGAATGAACAACAAAGAATAGCGGTTAAGCAAACAGATGGCCCCTTGTTAATTATGGCAGGGGCAGGAAGTGGAAAAACACGCGTCCTTACACATCGAATCGCTTATCTACTTAGTGAAAAAGAAGTATCGCCTCGCAGTATTTTAGCGATAACTTTTACAAATAAAGCAGCACGAGAAATGAAGGATAGAGTATATCGCCTAGTTGGTGCGGAAGGGTCGGATATTTGGGTATCAACCTTTCACTCCATGTGCGTACGTATTCTAAGAAGAGATATTGATCGTATTGGAATTAATCGTAACTTTTCTATCCTGGATAGTGGAGATCAATTAACCGTTATAAAAAACGTATTAAAAGATAAAAATATTGATCCAAAAAAATTTGAACCCCGAGCAATGCTAGGGGCAATCAGTGCTGCAAAAAATGAATTAATTACTCCCGAAGAATATAGTAAGCAGGTTGGTAATTTTTATGAACGGCAAATTGCAGAAGTTTATGAAGGCTATCAAAAAGTGTTAACAAAAAATCAGTCATTAGATTTTGACGATTTAATTATGCAGACAATCCGTTTATTTGATCGATTACCCGAGGTGTTAGAATATTACCAACGTCGTTTTCAATATATTCATGTCGATGAGTATCAGGATACAAACCACGCTCAATATTATTTAGTGAAGCAGTTGGCAGCTAAATTCAAGAACCTTTGCGTTGTTGGTGACTCTGATCAGTCGATTTACCGCTGGAGAGGTGCAGATATTCAAAATATCCTTTCTTTTGAAAAGGATTATCCAAATGCAGCAGTTGTTATGCTGGAGCAAAATTATCGCTCAACAAAGTCTATTCTCCAGGCCGCAAATAGTGTCATAGAGAATAATACAGGACGAAAGCCTAAAAAACTTTGGACAGATAATGATGAGGGAACAAAAATTCATTATTATCAAGCGTCAACAGAACAAGAGGAAGGGTTATTTGTCGCAAATACAATCGAGGAGTATATTACTGACAATAAATATACCTATCAGGATATCGCTATTTTATATCGAACGAATGCGCAATCGAGATCAATAGAGGAAACATTTGTCAAAGCTAATATTCCATATCAAATGATTGGTGGAACTAAGTTCTATGATCGAAAAGAGATTAAAGACATGCTTGCATACTTACGGCTTATTGTTAACCCGGATGATGATTTAAGCTTTGCTAGAGTGGTAAATGAACCAAAACGAGGGGTAGGAAAGACTTCGTTGGAGAAGCTGCAGAATTATGCTGCTGATCAAGGAATATCATTGTATACTGCTGTTCAAGAAGTAGATTTTGCTGGAGTTAGTGCAAAAGCGGCAAAATCATTAGCGGAATTTGGAGCGTTAATTCGTAACTGGACAGCCCAACAGGAATTTCTTACTGCCACAGACATGGTTGAAGAGGTAATCAAACGGACAGGCTATGAACAAATGTTGCTCAATGAACGTAGTATCGAAGCGCAAAGTAGATTGGAAAACTTAGAGGAGTTTAAGACAGTTACCAAATACTTTGAGAAAAATAATGAAGACAAAACATTGGTTGCCTTTTTAACCGATTTGGCACTAATTGCCGATATTGATCGAATGGATGAAGACGATGCAAGTGATGAAAAAGTGACGATGATGACATTGCATGGTGCTAAGGGATTAGAGTTTCCTGTTGTGTTCTTAATTGGCATGGAGGAGAATGTTTTTCCGCATAGTCGATCAATGATGGACGAAGAAGAAATGGAAGAAGAGCGTCGTCTTGCTTATGTTGGTATTACAAGAGCTGAGCAGCAGTTGCACCTTACACATGCCAAGATGCGTACCCTGTTTGGTAAAACGAATATGAATCCGCTTAGTCGCTTTATCAATGAGATACCGGAGGATTTAGTTGATGGATTTGAGGAAGCAAAGCAGTCGATGTTTGGTTCTTTTGGCTCGCCTCAGCAAAAATCAGATATGTTTTCGGCTCCGAAAAAATCAGCAAAGCGCATCCAACCGAGAAAGACTACTGGTGGAGAAGCAATTGAATGGCAGGTTGGTGACAAAGCTGATCATAAAAAATGGGGAGAAGGAACTGTTGTGAAAGTAACTGGCGAAGGTGAAGCGATGGAATTGGATATAGCCTTTCCTGCCCCAATAGGAGTTAAAAGACTTCTAGCTAAATTTGCACCAATCACAAAAGCCTAGATTGAGGTGTTGTTAGATGGACCTAGCCCAAGTAAAGAAAGAAATACAGTTCTTACGAAACGAATTAGACAAATACAATTATGAATATCATGTGTTAGACCAACCTAGTGTTTCTGATTATGAATATGATCAGAAAATGCAACAGTTGATAAAGCTAGAACATGAATTTCCTGAATTACAAACTCCAGATTCTCCATCTAAACGCGTCGGTGGTGAGCCACTTGATGCGTTTGAGAAGGTGGAGCATGCAGTTCCGATGTTGAGCCTTGGAAACGCGTTTGGTGAAGGAGACTTGCGCGATTTTGATCGTCGTGTACGTGAAGGTTTAAAGATTGATGAAGTTTCCTATGTTTGTGAGTTAAAAATAGATGGTTTAGCGGTGTCCCTTCGATATGAAGATGGAATATTTGTTCAGGGGGCAACGCGTGGAGATGGCCAAACAGGGGAAGATATCACACAAAATCTAAAAACGATTCGTAGTATTCCGTTACGCATTGACCAAAAAGAAACGATTGAGGTACGTGGGGAAGCATTTATGCCACAAAAATCGTTTCTAGCTTTAAATGAACAAAAGGAGAAAAGTGGGGAAGAGCCGTTTGCAAATCCGCGAAATGCAGCAGCAGGTTCACTAAGGCAATTAGACCCGAAAATTGCATCGAAACGAAATCTTGATATCTTTTTATATGCGGTCGGACAATGGGAAGCAGGCACATTAACATCTCATAGTGATCGATTAAACTATTTAAAGCAGCTAGGTTTTAAAACAAATCCGGAGTGGCGTGTGTGTAAAAATATCGATGATGTCATTGAGTATGTAAATGAATGGGTCGAGAAACGAGCAAATTTAAGTTATGATATTGATGGAATTGTCATAAAAGTGGACCAATTAGACTATCAAGAAAAACTAGGATTTACGGCAAAGAGTCCTCGATGGGCAGTTGCTTATAAATTTCCAGCTGAAGAAGCCATTACAACATTATATGATATTGAATTAAGTGTAGGGAGAACAGGGGTCGTTACTCCAACTGCATTACTTGAACCTGTAAAAGTAGCAGGTACAACTGTTCAACGAGCTTCTTTACACAATGAGGATCTTATTCGAGAAAAAGATATTCGGATTGGAGATACCGTTGTAATAAAGAAAGCAGGAGATATTATTCCTGAAGTAGTTAGAGTTGTAGAGGATCAACGAACAGGTAACGAAGAGCCTTTTTATATGCCAAAGGAATGTCCTGCTTGTGGCAGTGAACTTGTCCGTTTGGAGGAGGAGGTCGCGCTTCGTTGTATTAACCCAAGTTGTCCAGCACAAGTCAAAGAAGGTCTCATTCATTTTGTCTCAAGAAATGCAATGAATATCGATGGCTTGGGTGAAAAGGTTGTTGAACAATTATTTAATGAAGGTCTAGTTCGTTCGATATCTGACTTATATAAATTGAAAAGAGAAGACCTTCTTCAACTAGAACGAATGGGAGAGAAGTCTGTTGATAATTTATTAACAGCGATTGAAAAATCGAAATATAATTCACTGGAGCGTTTATTGTTTGGATTAGGCGTTCGATACGTAGGGTCAAAAGCTGCACGTACACTTGCATCCTATTTTGAAACGATCGATAACATGCTGGAGGCTTCCTATGAAGATTATCTAGCGATTAATGAAATAGGTGATAAAATGGCTGATTCTATCGTTCGATATTTCGATGAAGTTCAAGTAAAAGAACTCATTCATGATCTAAAATCCCTCGGTTTGAATATGGATTACAAAGGGCCTAAGAAGACAGAACAACCAGAAGAATCCCCTTTTACCGGTAAGACAATTGTTCTCACCGGTAAGTTAGAAATACTAACTAGGAATGAAGCAAAAGAGAAGATAGAAATTCTTGGTGGTAAAGTTACAGGGAGTGTTAGTAAAAACACCGATTTACTTATTGCTGGAGTAGAAGCAGGTTCCAAACTTGATAAAGCAAAATCGCTTGGTGTAGAAATATGGAATGAACAACAGCTGATAGAGGCTTTAGAATAATAGGGGATGGATACAATGAAAAAAACAAGCTTTATATTGTTAGGTTTACTACTTGTTTTAACCAGTTGTGCCCCGTCGTTTGAACAGCGTGACGAGGTTGTAGAAGAAGCTCCAGATGAGACTGGAGAGCAGGAAACTGCAATTATTCCTAGCTACAATATTTCAGAAGAAAATTATCGAGTCATGTTACCATACAAGCTTAGCAAAGCTCGCGGGGTTATTGTTAATCAAGTGGCCAATCGATTGGATATTGATGAATTGGAAGAAGGTCTAAGACGTCATTCTAAAGAAGCATTTGATCCAGATCAGTATTACTTTCAAGAAGGACAATATATTACACAAGATATTGTTTATGATTGGTTAGAGCGCTATGATGCCGATCAGGAAGAACTTGGATTAAATCCAGAAATTGACGATGCTTCTGTCGTAGAAGAACAGCGAGAAAACCCGAAATATCTCTCCCATATTTTAGAACAAAATTATTTGGTAAAAACGAATGAAAATGTAGTAGAATTAGGTGGAGTGTCCATTGGAATTGCAATGAAATCTACATATCGTTTTCAGACGGAAATTGGCGGTCCCTTTTATTATGAAAGTATTCCTGAAGATAAAATGCTTGAAGAAGGAAATGAAATTGCTAGGGAAGTACTTCAAAGAGTTCGACAAATTGATGGCTTATTAGATGTTCCAATTCTTATCGCTCTTTATCGTGAAGCAGCACATGATTCGTTAGTGCCTGGAAGCTTTGTTGCAAAGACAGTTGTACCAGGGGATCGTTCATCCATTGATGAGTGGGACAGAGTTAATGAAGAATATATGTTGTTTCCATCAAGTGCAGCAAACGCAAAATATCCAGATATCTCGGCAAACTTAAATGATTTTGAGCAAGATATTTCGGATTACTTTCCTAACTATGTCAGTGTAATAGGTGAGGGATTTTATATCAACGAGCAATTACGTAAATTAACGATCGAAATTCCAATTACTTTTCAAGGAAAAGCGGAAGTGGTTGGATTTACACAATATGTGTACGGCTTAGTGATGGAAGGCTTTCAAACCCATTATGATTTAGAAATAAATATAACGTCTAGTGATGAACAAGAAAGTCTGATTACACGTAGCGCAGGAGAAGACGAACCGGTTGTCCATATTTATCATTAATGAAAACCCGAAAACGTTTGCTGAATTTATGCAACTTTTTAAAGTGCGTTATCGTTACAAAATAAATTATTTTAAGAATATAGAGGTGTAATTAATGGAAATAGGTCCATTAATCAAATTACATAGAATAAAACAAAATATGAAACAAGGAGAATTAGCTAAAGGGATAGTGTCTGAATCCTATTTATCTAAAATCGAAAATCAAAAAACGAAAGCCAATACACAAGTAATTAACATGTTATGTAACCGATTAGGTATCCGTTTAGATATAGAGGAAAACCAAGCGGACATTGTTAATAAGTGTCGAAAGTGGTTTAAACTGTTGTATGATTTTAATGATAAAGAGATAATAATGGACGACTATAAAGATCTAAATGATCTAGTTAATAAAAGCCTTACAGAAATTAATACATTATTTGAAATTCATAAGGTTCAATACTATCTCCTCACTGACCAACGACAAAAGGCTTTAAGTCAAATAAAGAAATTAAAAGGACTTAAACATACATTTAATGATGAAGACCTTTATTACTGGTATAAATTTGTTGGTAATTATCATCTATCAGCTGAAGTATTTAAACAAGCCATTCGTTATTATCTGTTGGCAATGGAAGAATATACTAAGGTCGGTTTGGATGATGAGGAAGAAGCTGATTTGAATTATTTGATTGCATATAATTATTGTAAAATGCATAATCCTTTAGAAGCAATTGACTACGTTACGAAGCCATTATCTTATTACCGTGAAAATTATAATATTGTCCGGTGTGCACAGGGGCATCTTGTATTAGGCGTTTCCTATCGAAGAATTCGAGCATTTGATAAAGCAATTGAAAACTTTGATATTGCTGCTGAGTTAGCCTCTATCATTAATAGAGAAGACATAAAGCGTCTTATATACATTCAGTTAGGATTTTTGTATGCAGCAAAAAGGGAATCGGATAAGGTAATCTCTTATTTTAACCAAGTGCTAGAAGACGAGCATGCTACCGTAGAAGAAAGATTAATAGCTATTTGTTCCTTATCAGAAGAATACTATTTTGCAAATAAAATAGAAAAAAAGAAAGAATTGCTAGAATACGGCTTTTCTATCTTAGAAAAAGTAGACAAGGCGAAAGAGCGCTATCTTTTTTTCCGTTTAAAATTAACCTCACATTACCATTTTATCACAGGTAATATTGAGGAATTTGAATCCATTGTAATTAATGAGTTTATTCCATACCTTGAGAAGCAGAATGATTATGTTTCTTTGGTTATCTACGGAAAAATGATTGGAGAACATTTTGAAAAGGTAAATAAGTATAAATCAGCTTGTCAATATTATAAGTTATCAAGTAAATCTTATGAGAAACTTGTACAACTATCCTAAAATACCCGAATATTAATAGGTAGACTTTCTATAAGTGTTGGCTTTGAAACTACAAAAAGTGATAAAATGAACCGTATGAAAGCATGTAGAAGTTGCTAATTCTACATGTTTTTTGCTATTATCATAAGTATTGTATGCTAACGTATTTAGCAAGTTTATGCAAAAATTCGAAGAGTCATTTTT
This sequence comes from Aquibacillus albus, assembly GCF_016908325.1. Taxonomy (GTDB): domain Bacteria; phylum Bacillota; class Bacilli; order Bacillales; family Amphibacillaceae; genus Aquibacillus_A; species Aquibacillus_A albus. The sequence continues at coordinate 68,497 of NZ_JAFBDR010000021.1, forward strand.
ATCAGACTTTTTTAAACAACCTCTTATATACTAGAGGTGCATGATTAAAATTTGTAAACTTGCTTAGGTAATATTTTGGAGGTGAAAGTAATGGCAGAGATATCAAAAGAACAAGTAAAACACGTTGCGCATCTTGCGCGTCTAGCAATTACTGACGAAGAAGTAGAAACAATGACGAAACAATTAGGCGATATTATTAAATACGCCGAGCTATTAAATGAACTAGATACGGAAAATGTAGAACCAACTACTCACGTGTTAGATTTGAAAAATGTTATGCGTAAAGACGAGCCTAAAAAATGGATTGAAAAAGAAGATGCATTAAAGAATGCACCAGACCAACAAGATGGCCAATTCCGTGTTCCATCCATATTAGAATAAAGGAGGTTAATATATGTCACTATTTGATTATAGTCTCAAGGAATTGCAGAATAAATTACATAACAAAGAAATTACGGTTAGCGACTTGGTTTCTGAATCATACAACCGGATTAAAGCCGTTGACGAAGATGTTAAAGCGTTTTTGACTTTGAATGAAGAAGAAGCAATAAATAAAGCAAAACAATTGGACCAACAAGAAAATAAAGATTCTTCCCTTTTATTTGGAATTCCTCTTGGTGTAAAGGATAATATTGTAACCAAAGGATTACGGACAACGTGCGGAAGCCAATTTTTAGATAATTTTCATGATCCACTGTATGACGCAACTGTTGTCGAAAAATTACAAGCAGAGCATACCGTTACAATTGGTAAATTAAATATGGACGAGTTTGCTATGGGATCTTCAAATGAGAATTCTAGTTATTTTACAACAAGAAACCCATGGAACACAGAATACGTACCAGGTGGTTCTAGTGGTGGATCAGCAGCTTCCGTCGCAGCTAGAGAGGTGTTTTTTTCCTTAGGTTCTGATACTGGTGGCTCCATTCGTCAACCAGCAGCTTTTTGTGGTGTAGTAGGATTAAAGCCAACCTATGGTCTTGTTTCTCGTTTTGGGCTAGTAGCGTTCGCATCATCTCTAGACCAAATTGGACCTATCACTCGAACGGTAGAGGATAATGCGCATTTATTACAAGCGATTGTTGGAAACGATCCAATGGATGCAACTTCAGCAAATGTTGATATCCCAACATATAGTGATGCTTTTAAAGAAGATGTGAAAGGGATGAAGATAGCTGTACCAAAAGAATATTTGCAAGAAGGGGTATCTCCTGAAGTGAAAGATGCTGTCCTTCAAGCGTTAAAGGTTTATGAGGATATGGGTGCTACATGGGAAGAAGTTTCCTTACCGCATTCTAAATATGCTGTTGCAGCTTATTATTTACTTGCCTCTTCAGAAGCTTCAGCAAACTTAGCACGTTTTGATGGTGTTCGTTATGGTGTTCGCTCGGAAAAAGCAGAAAATATGATTGATATGTTTAAATTATCACGTAGCGAAGGATTTGGTGATGAGGTAAAACGTCGAATCATGTTAGGTACATTTGCACTAAGTTCTGGATATTATGATGCTTATTATAAAAAAGCACAAAAAGTCCGTACCTTAATAAAAAATGATTTTGATAAAGTATTTGAGGATTATGATGTGATCATCGGCCCAACAACTCCAACTCCAGCATTTAAAGTTGGTGAAATCATTGATGATCCATTAACGATGTATGCAAATGATATTTTAACTATTCCAGTTAACCTTGCTGGGGTGCCGGGAATGTCGATTCCATGTGGTTTTTCTAGTCAGGGATTACCGATTGGATTACAAATCATTGGTAAACACTTTGATGAGAGTACAATATATCGTACTGCTTATGCATTTGAACAAGCAACCGATCATCATAAGCAAAAACCCGTTTTAGGAGGTGACAGGTAATGAACTTTGAAACGATTATTGGTCTTGAAGTACACGTAGAATTAAAAACAAATTCCAAAATTTTTAGTCCGAGCTTTAACGCATTTGGTGCGGAACCAAATGAAAATATAAGTCCTATTGATCTAGGATACCCTGGAGTTTTACCTGTCCTAAATGAAGAAGCAGTTAATTTTGCAATGAAAGCTTCGATGGCTTTAAACTGTGAAATTGCAACAGATACTAAGTTTGATCGGAAAAACTACTTCTATCCAGATAACCCAAAAGCATATCAAATTTCTCAGTTTGACCAACCAATTGGAGAAAATGGTTGGATTGAAATAGAAGTAGATGGAAAAAAGAAGAAAATAGGCATCACTCGTCTTCATATGGAAGAAGATGCTGGAAAATTGACGCATAATGATGATGGTCATTCTTTAGTTGATTTTAATCGTCAAGGAACACCACTCGTTGAGATTGTATCTGAACCAGATTTACGATCACCTGAAGAAGCCTATGCTTATTTAGAAAAACTAAAAAATATCATTCAATATACGGGTGTGTCTGATTGTAAGATGGAGGAAGGTTCGTTACGTTGTGATGCGAACATTTCCATTCGCCCAATTGGACAAGAGGAATTTGGCGTTAAAACAGAATTAAAAAACTTAAACTCTTTCTCGTTCGTGCAAAAAGGATTGGAATTTGAAGAAAAACGACAACGCGAAGTATTGTTATCTGGTGGAGAAATATTACAAGAAACACGTCGTTATGATGAGCAAACAAAAGAAACGATTCTAATGAGAGTGAAAGAGGGTTCTGACGATTATCGTTATTTCCCTGAACCAGACCTTGTTCCGCTTTACATTGATGAAGCTTGGAAGGAAAGAATTCGTGCTGAGATACCTGAGCTTCCAGATGCACGTAGAGAGCGATACATTAGTGAACTGAATTTACCTTCCTATGATGCAAGTGTTCTTACAAGTACAAAGGAAATGTCAGATTTCTTTGAGGAAACAATTGAACAAGGGGCAGATGTAAAACAAGCCTCTAATTGGCTAATGGGTGAAGTGTCGGCCCATATGAATAAACAACAACTTGAATTGGCTGGCTTACCATTAACTCCAGAAGCACTTGCCAAAATGATTCAGTTAATTGAAGATGGAACGATTTCATCGAAAATGGCTAAAAAAGTGTTTGCTGAATTAGTCAAAAATGGCGGCGATCCTGAAAAAATTGTGAAAGAAAAAGGCCTTGTACAAATTTCTGATGAAGGTCAATTAAAAGAAATTATTTCAGGCATTCTGGCAGAAAATGAACAGTCGATTATTGACTACAAAAACGGAAAAGACAAAGCGTTAGGCTTCCTTGTTGGACAAGTAATGAAAGCAACAAAAGGTCAAGCAAATCCACCAATGGTTAATAAAATTTTGTTAGAAGAAATCGAGAAAAGATAAGTAATAATTCGGCTGTTTCAAAAGAAGCAGCCGTTTTTTACAGTTAATGTATGACATTTTAGTAAATTCGGCGTAGTAAAAATTTTTAGGAATGAAGTATAAGAAAAACTTTGAAACTCGTTACAGGACGAGACGGATGAGTTTTTAGAGTAATAAAGTCGGCCTTTTGTTCGTATGCTGTTAAAGCATTAGGTGATTGTCTATACTAGAAATAGGTGAGAATCTTTTCAAAGACTTGAAAAACGACTATGATATTTGTAGTAATATAGTAAGACTGTGGTTAGGAGGAGTCCGATGAAACGTGCCCGTATTATTTATAACCCAACATCTGGACGAGAACTTTTTAAACGAGAACTTCCTGATGTTTTGAAACGTTTAGAGCAAGCGGGTTACGAAACTTCAGCACATGCAACAACGGGTGTCGGTAATGCTATCGAAGCAGCAAAACAAGCTGTCTCTCGAGAATTCGACATTGTCATAGCTGCAGGCGGCGATGGAACGATTAATGAAGTGCTCAATGGCATTGCTGAAAAGGATAAGAGACCGAAGCTAGGAATTATACCTGTAGGAACGACAAATGACTTTGCACGCGCGCTTTACATCCCTAGAAGTATTCACAAGGCTGTAGACGTTATCATCCATGGTAACGTAAAAGCTTTAGATGTCGGAAAGGTTAACAATCAATATTTTATGAATATAGCTGGAGGGGGAAAGCTGACAGAACTCTCTTATGAGGTGCCTAGTAAGCTGAAAACTGTCTTAGGACAATTGGCATATTACTTAAAAGGTGTGGAAATGCTTCCGTCTTTAAGGCCGATAAAGGTACAGATTGAATATGATGGCAAGTGGTTTGAAGATGAAATTATGTTATTCCTCGTTTCGAATACCAACTCTGTCGGCGGATTTGAAAAGCTTGCCCCAAATGCTGCGATGGATGATGGGTTGTTTGACTTGTTGATATTAAGAAAAACAAACCTGGCTGAATTTGTCCGACTAGCATCATTAGCTCTACGTGGAGCGCATTTGGATGACGGACATATTTTTTATACGAGAGCAAACCGAATCAAGGTTTATGCAGAAGAAAAAATGCAGTTAAATGTAGATGGCGAATATGGTGGTTTATTACCAGGTGAATTTGTTAATTTATATCAGCACATTGAATACTTTGTTCCGGAGCAATTCACGCAAAAGAAGGTAGCTGAAGAATAAGCTATCTTCTTTTTGTAACACTTCCAATAATCGAATAGAAGATGAATAGTTGTAGAAGATAAGGCTTATTCGACAGCTTATTTTTTAGCTATTATTCACCAATAACCTAATAACTTTTACTTAATACGGGATGGAATCGCTCATTTCGCCATATTTCCCGGGAAATGGAACAAAATCTGCGAAATAATTAGCGATTAAACAGGTTTATTCCTAAAAAATTGCATGTATGATAAACTTTGGACAGCATTTGACATAAAGGAAGATGTAAATATGGTTAAACAGAAAACACCTGTACAAAAGAATGAAATGATAAACCTTACGTTTGAGGATCTGACTCATGACGGAGACGGCGTTGGAAAAGTTAATGGGTATCCTATATTTGTACCATATGCACTGCCAGGCGAAAAAGCTAAAGTTAAGGTGATTAAGGTCAAAAAGAAGTTTGGCTTCGGCAAATTATTACATATTGATGAGGTTAGTGATGAACGTGTCGAACCACCATGTGATGTTTACATTCAATGCGGTGGTTGTCAGCTTCAACATATGAGTTATGCTATGCAATTAGAAATGAAAAGAAACCAGGTAATCAACACATTGAGAAAAATTGGCCATATAGAAAATATCCCTGTTCACCCGACTATTGGAATGGACGATCCTTGGAGATATCGTAATAAAGTTCAAATACCAGTTCGATATCGGCACGGGGAACTTATTACAGGATTTTATCGAAAAAGAAGTCATGACATTATCGAAGGAATGGATCGCTGTGTCATTACTGCAGAAATCAACGATCGAATGGTAGAGGCTGTCCGTCGTATGGCCGATCGCCTTGGAATTACTGCCTATGATGAGGAAAAACATGCTGGCGTACTTCGACATATTATGGTAAGGACAGGACAAGAAACTGGAGAAACGATGATTGTTCTTGTGACTCGGACGGAGGATTTTTCATATAAGCAGGAATTAGTAAAAGAGCTACATGAAACATACCCCCAAATAAAATCGATTGTACAAAATATCAATAAAGAGAAAACAAATGTCATCTTGGGTAAAAAAACTAAGGTTTTATGGGGAGCGGAATATATTTATGACAATATTGGTGATATTCAATTCGCAATTTCAGCAAAATCGTTTTATCAGGTTAATCCACCACAAACAAAGAAACTGTATGATAAAGCACTGGAGTATGCCGATCTAACTGGTGGTGAAACAGTTATTGATGCTTATTGTGGGATTGGTACCATTTCGTTGTTTTTGGCTCAAAAAGCAAAGAAGGTTTACGGCGTTGAAATCGTACCAGAAGCGATAGAGGATGCAAAAAAGAATGCACAATTGAATCATATTGATAATACAGAATTTTACGTTGGTGAAGCAGAGAAAATAATGCCTTGGTGGACTGCTCAAGGATTAAGTCCGGATGTTATCGTCGTTGATCCACCACGTAAAGGTTGTGACGAAGCATTATTAGAAGCGATGCTAACGATGAAACCTGATCGAATTGTTTATGTTTCCTGTAATCCATCCACACTTGCTAGGGATTTAAAAATTTTAGAAGAGGGTGGCTATAAAACCAAGCAGGTGCAGCCGGTTGATATGTTTCCGCAGACTGCTCATGTGGAGTGTGTGGCGGAGATCGTTAGAAAATAGTTTAAATGAAAATGCAGAGGCCTTTTAGGTCTCTGTTTTTCTAATCTTTAATTTAAGAGTTACACAAGCTTTCCAATTCGGAAAACAACAAAGAATGACCCATAAGCAAAGATCAAATGCTTATGGGTTATTTTTTTTAATTTTATAAACCAAAAATCATGTTACATTTTCTCACATAAGACGTGATGGAGTGAACAGGATATGTGATAATCAACGGTATATGAATGAATACAGAAGGGGTTCGATATTAATGGTAAAGGGCCAAGTATCCGCACTAGTATTTTCGACTGTAGCAATGATTATATCTTTTGCAGTCTGGTCAGTAATTGCACCGATTGCTACAACCATTCAGGACTTGTATGAATTAAGTGAAGTTGAAAAAAGCCTCCTTGTTGTAACACCTGTTATTCTGGGTTCATTAATGCGTATCCCTATGGGTATCATGACAGATAGATTTGGTGGTAAAAAGGTTTATACGCTCACGATGCTATTTCTTATCCTTCCGTTGATCGGAGCAGGTTTTGCAGATTCTTATTTCATGTTGTTGTTGTGTACGTTTTTCATAGGAATGGGAGGTGCAACCTTTGCAATAGCAGTTACTTATGTTACCAGATGGTTTCCGCCAGAGAAGCAAGGATTAGTTCTTGGTATTGCAGGTATTGGTAACTTGGGAACAGCTGTTGCTAGTTTCACAGTTCCAACCATTTTTTCTCATTTTGGTTTGAATTGGGTTTTTTGGGGGTTAGCAATAGCTATTGGAATAATGGCCATTATTTTTAGCTTAGGAACAAAGGAATTACAGAGGCCAAAGGAAATCAAAACCTTTAAAGAATCTTTAATCGTTTTAAAAGATAAACAAACGTGGATATTGTCTTTGTTTTACTTTCTTACATTTGGAGGGTTTGTGGCGTTTAGTTTATATTTACCTATTATATTACAAGAAACCTTTCAGTTATCAGCCGTCAGTGCCGGATGGAAAGTTTCGATTTTTGTAATTGTGGCAACGTTAATTAGACCAATAGGTGGTTACTGCGCTGATAAATTTGGTTCACAACAAGTACTTACATGGTTGTTTATTGGAATGATGATTTGTTCAATTCTTATGGCTTTTGCTAATGAAAGCTTTATTTTGTTTAGTATCAGTTGTTTAGTTATAGCATCTTTATTAGGTGCAGGGAATGGAGCTGTATTTAAGCTAGTACCTCAGGTATCCCCTAATAATACTGGAGCTGTAACAGGGTTTGTAAGTGCTATTGGTGGAATTGGTGGTTTTTTTCCTCCGATGGTTCTAGGGGTTATCAAAAGCTTTACAGGTGATTACTCCTTAGGGTTTCTGTTATTGTCTCTATTTTCTTTACTGTGTTTACTAGTTATCAATTGGTCGTATAGTAGTCACGTAATCAATCCTCTGAGATTAATTTTCCAAAAAAATTAAATAACCACAGAGAAAAAAGTGTCTAAATCACTAATGATTTAGACACTTTTTTTCTTGAAGTTAGAGACGACTTTTTTCCATTTAAACCCTCCGACTTTAATTTTAATTTTTCTTTGTTTGTGAAATACGGTTAGAAAGGCGGAGGATATTACGAATGTAATTCAAACAACTTGCAATAAATGATGAATTAAACCCCTGTTTACGATTTTGTTTAAAAAAGGATTGCTAACAAGGAGATCACTATTTCTTCATTTAAGTGAAATGATAGAATAACTGCAAATAGCTAGGGGAAGATAAATACAAACTAAGGTAAAGGAGTATGTTGCCTGTATGGATGTTTTATATATTTTAAATAGTTTATGGGTAATGATCGCTGCAGTATTAGTCATATTCATGATCGGTGGATTTATTTTACTAGAGGTTGGCTCTACTCGAATGAAAAATGCCGGACATATTGCTGGTAAAACCATATTTACCTTTGGTATTGCTTCTATTGTGTTTTGGGCGCTAGGTTATGGCTTAATTTTTGGGGAAGGCGGCAACTTTTTTGTCGGATTTTCAGACTTTTTTTATTCTGGGTATGAAATAGAAGGGATTGGACTATCTACCCCTACATTCTTCTTATTTCAATTAGCTTTTGCTGGGATTTCATTAACAATTGCATTTGGTGGATTTGTTGAACGAGCAAAGCTTTCTCCTTATCTCATTTTTGCTGTTTTGTACAGCATATTGGTCTACCCGGTTATTGCTCATTGGATATGGGGTGGTGGATGGTTATCAGAACATGGGAAACAGGATTTTGCTGGTTCAACTGTTGTACACTTAACAGGAGCAATGGCCGCGCTAGCAGCAACAATAATTTTAAAGCCGAGAATTGGAAAGTTTAATAAGGATGGAACTGCGAATAAAATCTATGGTCATAACCAAGTGTTTACTGCATTAGGTGTATTAATCCTTTGGGTTGGATGGTTTGGCTTTAATGCTGGTAGTACCTTGGGAGTTGATGGTGCCTTTTTTGGATTTGTTGCTTTAAATACAAATTTAGCTGCGGGGGCTGGAGCTGTTAGTGCATTGCTTATTTCTTTGGCGATGGATGGTAAGGCAGACATACCAACGATGCTCAATGGTGCACTGGCGGGGTTGGTTTCGATAACTGCATCTTGTGCTTTTGTAGAACCAGGTGCAGCAATTTTGATTGGAATTATTGGGGGCGTAATTGTTTATTTCAGTATGATCTTTTTTGATAAAATGAAGGTTGATGACCCTATTTACGCTCTATCTGTTCATGGGGTTGCTGGTGTATGGGGGACGATATCAACTGGATTTTTTGCAACACCTGAGTTAGCAACGGTAGGTTTACCAGGCCTGTTTTACGGTGGTGGATTTACCCAACTCGGTGTTCAAATAATGGGGGTTTTTGTTTCGGGTTTATATGCGTTTGTTGCATCCTATATTATTTTGTTAGTCATGAATAAAGCCTTAAATAGATTACGTGTTACAGAGGAAGAGGAAATTATCGGTTTTGATGTAAGTGAGCACGGTGGTTATGGTTATCCTGAAGCATTTGATTCAAAAGACAATAATAAGTCAAGGTTCTAAACGCATGGAGCGTGAGTCGATGGATGGACATTGTAAAACTTATCAAGATTTAAAGAAATATCGTGATCAACACATTTTAGAACATGTATCAAGTAATGATGCGTTAAATCGCTTTCATGATTTTATATTGAAAAATGTTTTTGATATTGCGCTTCGGAGCATCATAGATGAATTCGGCTCTCCTCCTTGTGGATATACGTGGTTTGTAATGGGGAGTGCGGGTAGGTTTGAGCAAGCAGTCATTAGTGATCAGGACCATGGTTTGATATATGAAAACGCAAATCATGAGTCGAAACTCTTTTTTGAAGCATTAGGAAAAGAAATAACAACTGGTTTGCACTTTGTGGGTTATCCGTATTGTGAAGGTAACATTATGAGTTCCAACCCTAAATGGTGCAAGTCAATCGAAGCGTGGGAACATCAAATAAAAACGTGGATGGAAAGTGATACATGGGAGTCAATTCGTTACTTGTTAATGTTTTATGATGCAAGAGCTGTAGTAGGAAACAAAGAAGATGTGACCGTTTTAAAAGGAATCGTATGTAACTATATAGATGATCATCCTGAGTTTCTGCAGCGATTAATGGATAATACCATGCATCTAAAAAAGGCAATTGGTATATTTGGGCAGTTTATCGTAAAGAACCATGGACCGTATACGGGATCCATTCATCTTAAGGATACTTGTTTCTTTCCGTATATAAATGTGATGCGTTTGTTATCGATCAAAGAAAAAATAATGGAAACTTCTACGTTAGTACGTTTGAGTCATTTATTAACATTTCCTCGGTATGATGAAGCGCTTGTTACGTTTGAAGAAAATTTCAAAAAATTATTAGAGTATCGAATGATGAATCATGAGGAAAAGAAGGAGTATGATGATTTTCATTACCTTAAGATCAGTTTATTAACACCTGAACAGAAAAAAGAGCTAAAGCGCATTATAAAAGATGGAAAAAGGTTTCATCAGTACGTTCAGTGTGTCATTCGAAAAGGGTGCTAGGAAATGGGATTTGAGCAATTTATTCAATTCATGAAACAAGTACAAGGAAGGGTTGGTTCGGCTTTTTTTACTTCTTATCAATCGCAAATGAACCCGCAACATATTGCTTTATTAAGAGACTTGCATAATGAACTCAATGTAGAAAAAGATTTTACAACTCCTTTAGACAAGTTAAACGTCGTTGTGTTTGATTTAGAAACTACAGGTTTTTTTCCTGACCAAGGGGACAGCATCCTATCTATTGGTGGAATTAAAGTGAGAGGATCAAAAATATTAGAGGATGAAACCTTTTATTCGTGCGTATTTCATGATGCCCAATTATCATCTGAGATTAAAGAATTAACCGGGCTTACCGACACCGATGTGAAACAAGCACCTTCACTTTCTGACGTTGTACATGAATTCTTTGGATTTATTCAAAAAGACACATTAGTTGCCCATCATGCAGCACATGAGAAAGGATTTATGCAAAAGGCAACATGGGAATTATATCGTACCCAGTTCCAGCATAGAATTGTAGATATCACATTCTTAATTAGACTTGCTGATCCAGATTTACCTTTACAGCTAGATGATTGTTGTGAAAGGTGCGGTATACCAATTAAAAATCGTCATCACGCTTTAGGTGATGCAAAAATGACTGCGAAATTATGGAGTATTTACGTTGAAAAATTACAAGCATTAGGCTATCAAACGTTACGAGATGTATATGAGGATGTTGCTAAAAAGACGTAGTATGTTATATCAACAAAAGATTTTCCATCTTGAGCTTTAGAAAGATTGTTTATTATCGTGGTTGGCTGGAGGGGGAATAGGTGTTAAACAGAGTCTGTATATAAATGGGATGGAGGAATTATTTGATAATATTCACGCCACTAAATGAGATTCACGTTCATTTATGTTATAGTTAAAGTAACTATAGGAGGTGTTTGTGTGGGTCGAACACAATTTTTGTTATATAATCAGCAAAAGCCAATGAAACTAAAGGCGGAAAAAGTTGCTCTGTATCGAAGAAGCCAAATAATCGAAGCCTACAGTGATAAGAATCAAGTTTATTATTTATTTTTCTATAAAAATCAATTACTTACAGCTACTAAAGCGACCAAGCTACGACGTCAATCTTTTATTGAGCATGCTTTTAAAAAAGGTATGTTGTTTAAAGCTCCGCATCCATTTATCCAGGAATTACTTTCATCCAATGCCCCCTGCCACATTACACGTTTTGAACCTTTATTAACAAAACTGAAAAAGTTTTATACCCCACAGGAACAAGCGTTTATTCTAACTTTCTTTGATTCGTTTATTTCAAAAAAACAATTATTTAATGAGATAAAATCTGTTTATTATGATTATCGCAGAGAAGGGAAAATGTTTTTAAGCTATCAAATTATCCGTATCTTAAAGGACTTTGCGCCAAATAATAGTATGGTTAAACAGCTTTCTAATGATTTGGCATTTAAAAAGATTAGTGATTTGTATGATGAAGAACCTGATAAATTGCTTGTCAAAGATCAATTATTTGCTGAAAAAATACTGTTTAATGATAAAGACAATGATGCTTCTTTTGAACAATTAGTAGAAATTTATGAAAAGGATTCGAGCTGGTTGGATTTGATTGCACTGTATATAGATAAATTGTTAAAAAAACCAACCTCCAATTACTATAAGAAACTAAAGGAATTATTAGAACTTCACTTTGACGAACAAAACCAGATGTATTTATTAGAGTCGTTATCCCACCAATTATCCTCCTCATCACCTTTAAAAGTAGAATTGTTTAATAAATATGTAAAAACTCATCATTTAAAAAAGATTGCTTCTATGATATCTGATGATGGATATCAGCTTAGTGAATTACAAACTCGCGATTTGGGAGAAAAATTAGAACACTTAGATGTAGAATCTGCATCGCATGACCCAGAAGCATTTCTTGCTGTGCTTAAACCTGTGATTGATTTATATCCTGATAAAGCTGATATGCTCCTAAAAAAATGTTTCATATCGTTACTGAAAGATCATGAAGTGACCTACATACAAAAATTATTGCATCCATTTCGAGAAAATCATGAAAATCTTCAGGTCTTGAAAAAAATTGATAAGATGCAAATTATTGAAGAAGATTTAGATCAAATGCAAAGGCTCGGAGAATTATACTATGAATTTGAGGATTTAGATAAAGCGATCGAATGCTTTAGTTGGGAAATGGAACTTAAACCAACTAATCCGAAACCTTTGCAATGGTTGTCTAAGGTATATCGGGATAAGGGAATGAAAGATGAATCAAATGCATATCAGCAGTTATGTATTAGTATGCAAAAGCAGGCATAAAAAGTTTTGGATTCAGTGCGTGCATTTTTAAAAGGATATTTTTAATTGGAACCATGTAGGCGTTTTAGGCTACATGGTTTATTTTTTGCGCGTTTAACTTCACCGGGACGTGGGAATCAAAATTAGAAACGCGCTTGGGCCTGTGACTGCTCTGGAGACGTCTGCATAATTTGTAATTAATGTTTATGAATACATAGGTACAAAATTGTAATAGAGCTTGTATGTAAGGACTTTTCTTCGACTATAATAATAATTGAATAAAGTTGTTGACTTATCTACTTTCTTGTAATAAAATAAGTTTTGCTGTGATTCAACACCAATCGTTTTACTTCTGCGAAAGTGAACAGCGGTAGAGTCTTATATTGAGGCAACTTAATTTTTGTTTAAAGGTTTAAAATGTTTTTCTTGAGGAAATGTTGTGAATCGAAACGAAATAGTTTTTGGAGCTATTGACTTCCGCGAACGTGAATGTTATTTTTTTATTGTCGCTGACAAAACGACGAAAAAGAATTGTTGACTTCTACGATTTTAAATGTTATGATTGTTTATGTCGTTGCGAGATGGCGTAAACGAAATTTAAAATTCATTAAAAAAGTTGTTGACTTCCGCGAATGAACTTGTTATACTGTAAAAGTTGTCGCGTTAAAGAACAACAAACATTTGATCTTTGAAAACTGAACAAAACAACCAGTATGTTAAGAAAGAAATGCTAGTCAAGTTATTGAGTAAGCAAACTCAACTTTAT
>NZ_JAFBDR010000022.1 GCF_016908325.1 Aquibacillus albus
CACCTGTTCCCATGCCGAACACAGTAGTTAAGCTCTCCAGCGCCAATGGTAGTTGGGGCTTTGCCCCTGCGAGAGTAGGACGTCGCCAGGCAATATGAAAGAAACCCAGAAAGCAATTTGCTTTTCTGGGTTATTTTTATTTAAGCAACAATTAGATATCCACATTGCATTTCTAAAAATTTATATCTTACGATAACGATTCCCAAGCAGCATTCATACCGGCCACTCGACCAGTGACCATGGCTGAGGTTATATTATAGCCGCCAGTATATCCGTGAATATCTAATATCTCTCCACAAAAATACAAACCGTGCATTAGTTTTGATTGCATTGTATTAGGGACAATTTCCTTAGTGGAAACGCCTCCTCCGGTAACAAAGGCTTTTTCAATTCCTTGACTACCGTGAACATTAAATCGAAATTGTTTAAAATCTTGGATTAGCATTCTTACTTTTTCCCGGGAAATATTCGCAGTCTTTTCGTCGCTAATGATTTCATTTTTTGCCAACAGAAAGTCTAAATATCTTTCCGGAACAATTCCTTTAAAGAGGTTCTTTATGGTTTTTTTAGGATTAGCTTCTATTCGTTCTGTGTACCTTTTAAGCAACTCTTCTCCGTTTTCGGAAGGCAATACATCTATTTGTATTGTTACGGATTTTTTCCCTTTCCTTAGTTCCTTCACAACGAACTGAGAACATCTGAGAACTGCTGGACCGGATATACCGAAATGCGTAAAAAGCATGTCCATTTGATGAGTAATTATAGGCTTCATCTTTTCATTCAGGACAGATAAGGCAACATCCCTTAAAGCTAATCCTTGAAGGCGTTTTTCTTGGATAAAAGGTTCATTTGATAGCAGAGGTACCTCTGTTGGGTATAAATCTGTTACCGTATGGCCAGCCTTTTTGGCCCAAGCGTAACCATCACCAGTGCTTCCTGTATGTGGAACAGCTTTACCACCAACAGCTATTACAATTGCATTTGTTTTAATTTTTTCTTGTGTGTTAAGAATAATCGTGTGTTTTATCTCATCATAATGAACCGCTTTAACAGGTGTATTTGTCCTAATCGTAACTCCTAATTCATTCAAGCGGCGAATTAGTGAATCAACAACACTTTTTGCAGAATTACTAACTGGAAACATTCTTCCATGATCTTCTTCTTTTAATTTAACACCAAGTTCTTCAAAAAAATCAATAATATCATAATTATTAAATACGGAGAAAGCACTATATAAAAAGCGTCCATTTCCTGGTATATGTTTAATTACTTCATCTTGAGGAAGTCGATTCGTAACATTACAACGGCCTCCACCAGAAATAGCTAGTTTTTTACCTAGTTTGTTTCCTTTATCTATAAGTAAAGTAGTTGCACCATTTTCTGCTGCAGCTATAGCTGCCATTAAGCCCGATGGTCCTCCACCGATGACAGTGACTTGGTAAGACAAATCATTCATCCCTTTCTTAGATATTAGTTAGGTAACCGGTCTTCTGTAACTGTTATTATTTGATAAATCCCTACTTTCTCATTCTACTTTTAATGAGAAGTTTTTTCTACTTCGCCATCTGTATAACTTGAGTGGTTGAAAGGAACAAACATGTGATAGAATAAGTGGATATGATTATATAAATAGATGCAGGTGAAAAAATGTCAACATCAACTATCCTTCGTGGCACCTTTATTTTAACAGCAGCCACTTTTTTATCTAAGTTTTTAGGAATGATTTACGTTATCCCATTTAATGGGTTAGTTGGAGCAACAGGTGGAACGCTATATAGTTTCGCTTATGGTCCTTATAACATATTGTTAAGTTTATCTACGATTGGAGTACCATTGGCTGTATCTAAATTTGTGTCCAAATATAACTCGTTAGAAGATTATCATACTGGAAGAAGAATGTTTAAAGCTGGTATGATCTTGATGATGGTGACAGGGTTCGTTGCTTTTTTGCTTTTATTTTTGGGGGCAGGTCTTTTAGCTCAAGTGTACATTCCTGAAGGTGCTGATGGAATTACAGTTGAAGATGTCACACTAGTCATTCGAATGGTCAGCTTTGCACTTATTATTATTCCAGCTATGAGTATTGTACGCGGCTTCTTTCAAGGTCACCAATCTATGGGTCCAACCGCTGTATCTCAAGTAATCGAACAAATCGTTCGAATCATTTTTTTGTTAGTTGCTGCTTATATTACCGTTGACATTCTTAATGGAACGATTACGACTGCTGTAGGTTTTGCTACGCTTGCTGCTTTTGTTGGAGCGATTGCATCATGTTTTGTACTTTATTATTATTGGAAAAAAAGAAAACCATATTTAGACAAACAAATGGAAAAACAAGAACGATATTATGATGTGCCAACGGTTGAATTATTTCAAGAGCTTTTTCGCTATGCCGGTCCATTTGTACTTGTTGGGATTGCAACTCCGCTTTACCAACAAATTGACGCATTAACCTTCGCTAGGGCGATGACTGCTATTGGACAAAAGGAAATTATCTCAGAAGCTTTTTCAAATATAAATCTCTATGGTCATAAGCTGGTGATTATTCCAGTTACACTTGCAACAGGTCTATCTTTAGCTATTTTACCAGCAATGACGAAATCTTATGTTGAAAGAAATAAAGCACTATTGTTCAATCAAATAAATCAATCCTTGCAAATTATCATGTTACTTATTGTACCTGCAGTTATTGGGATGGCTATTCTTTCCTATGAATCTTGGGGAACCTTTTACGGAATTAATGCAGAAACAATCAGTTTGAATGGATCATTGTTAAGATGGTATGCCCCTGTTGCTTTATTTTTTGGGTTATTTACGGTGTCTTCGGCTATTCTGCAAGGAATTAATCAGCAGCAGTTTGCTGTTATAAGTTTAACAGCTGGCTTGGTCATAAAAGGTACATTAAACGTTCCTTTCATTTATCTTTTTGGTGCAAAGGGAGCGATATTAGCAACTATGTTATCCGTTTTAACCGTTGTGTTATTGAATTTAGCAAGAATAGGTATAGCCATTCAATTTCCATACAAACAACTGATAAAACGATCCATTTTAATTGGAATTTTTTCAACAACCATGGGTATTATAGTATGGTTATGTAAATGGACGTTAAGCTTTTTTATTTCTTATGATGATGGTCGACTTATTTCTATAGTCATTCTAAGTATTTGTGTATTTATTGGTGCAACAGTATATCTTTGGCTGTGTTATGAGTCAACTTTGTTAGAGAGAGTTATTGGAAGTAGAATCCGAATTATTGATAAGATATTTAGAAGAAATTGAAAAGTTAGGAGCTTTTTATGAGAATTGATAAGTTACTAGCAAATATGGGATTTGGAAGTCGTAAAGAGGTTAAATCACTGCTAAAAAAAGGAGTCGTAGTTAGTAATGGTGAAGTAATCAAGAATAGCAGTATGCATGTAGATCCTAATCGAGATATAATTAAAGTGTTTGAGCAAGAAATTGAATACAAAACATTTATCTATTTAATGATGAATAAGCCACCAGGATATATTTCAGCAACTGAGGATAATCGGGAATTAACCGTAATAGATCTTCTGGAACCGGAGGATACTGTCTTTGATCCTTTCCCGGTAGGAAGATTAGACAAAGATACAGAAGGGTTATTATTAATAACCAATGATGGAAAATTAGCTCATCAATTATTATCGCCTAAAAAGAATGTTGAGAAAACTTATTATGCTACAATTGAAGGTCGAGTTACGGATGACGATGTGGTAAGATTTAATCATGGTGTTGTACTTGATGATGGTTATCAAACAAAGCCTGCCAAGTTAACGATTTTAAATCAAGGAACAATTTCAGAGATAGAAGTTTCGATTACAGAAGGAAAATTTCACCAAGTTAAAAGGATGTTTGAAGCTGTTAGCAAAAAAGTCATTTACTTAAAGCGTTTATCTATGGGAAATTTACGATTGGATCCTGACTTAAAAGTCGGTGAGTATCGCGAATTAACAGAGGATGAATACAATTATCTTAAATCAATAATGACTAAATAAACCACAAGTCCCAAAAAATTTGGCTGACGATCTTTAGTCAGCCTTTCTTCCCCATATATTTTTATGAAATCTTTACTTTTTTTCTGGTGATTTTCCATCTGCCCCGATTTGGACTCATTACTAGACCATTATGCTCTAATACATTAAGATCTCTCTGAACCGTACGATCTGTAATACCAAATTCTTCAGCTATTTCGGTTGTAGAGACTGGGCCGTTTTCTCTAATGTAAAGATAAACAGCCTTGACACGAGTAAGCATGCGGGAAGTTGATTGATTCAAAAAACCACTCCTTATTGTTCATTCAATAGATCCGTGGTGATCGTGAATCTAGAAGTTATTCTAATTTTACACTTTTTTGTTTAGAAACGCTAGATTTACAATCAAATTTTACTGATAATTCATATAATTTAATACTATTGTAAAAGAGGGAGTAGTATGTACATTGTAAAAAAATTAATGAGAAAAGTAGTAAAAATTCAAAATAGTATTTTGTTTATTACGAGTTTTTTACTTATATTACTTAGCTCATTTTTAATTGTTGAAGTGGAAAGAGAAACCTTCCCAAATTATTTTGATGGGTTTTGGTGGGTGATGACAACCGTTACAACGGTTGGTTATGGGGACTATTCACCGATTTCGTTTGCTGGTAGGATGATCGCACTTTTTCTTTATATTTTTGGTATTGGTATTATTGGGGTAGTTATTGGAAAAGTAGTTGACGGCCTATCTAGTTTTCGCAAGAGAAGAGAGGAGGGAGACATTGTGTACAATGATAAAATGCACTATGTCATCATTGGTTGGTCTCAAAAAGCAAAATTTGCAATTAAGGAAATGCAAGAAACTAATAAAAAGATTGAAATTGTCATCATAGATGTATTAAGTAAAGCTCCTGTTTTAGATGAGCGTATTCATTATATCCAAGGAAATGCTTCAGAGGTTACAACATTGCGTAAAGCAAATATCGAACATGCGAAAGCTGTGCTAGTATTTGCAGATGACAAGATTCAAGATGATCAACTAACTGATGGAAAAACTTTACTAATTGCATCAGCGATTGAGTCTGTAGCCCCCAATGTACATACAATTGTTGAAGTAATGGAAGAAAGCCATATAAAAAACTTTGAATACATGAAAGTGGACGAGTTTATTGTTTCCAATGAAACGATTTCTACGATGTTTGTACGTTCAGCATTTAGAAAAGGAATTTCAGGTTTTTATCGTCAGCTTCTAAGACGTGCTCATGGTGATGATCTATTCCATATACCCAACCGTAAAGCATGGAAAACGTATCGAGATGCTTTCAATGATTTACTAAATGAAGGAGCGACTTTAGTTGCTGATGGTAACAATTTAAGTATCAACCGAATGCTTGATCAGCCATTACCAAACAATTCAGAATTATACGTCATTTGTGACAAGCAGACGTATCAAACAATTATTGCAGATAGTAATCAATCATAAGAATGATAAAATAGGAGAAAATATATGGTTGAGGATATAATCGAAGATATATGGGTTGGAGGTTTATGTTATGACGCAACATGAACATTTTTTCGTTGCAGTACCACTGAGCTCATCTATAAAAGCAATGTTAGCAGACTGGCAAACAAAGCTACAACATTCTAATAGTTTGAACTATAAAAATTGGACTCACCCTGATGATTTACATATCACATTGAAGTTTTTAGGAGCGGTTGACAGGGAAAAAATGATCCAGTTAAATGAAGCTTTAGACACACTTTGTAATGTTCCCTCGTTTTCTATCACAGTTGGAGGGGTTGATACATTTGGCAGTCCTAGACAGCCTCGAGTTCTTTGGGCAGCAATAGAAAGAAGTCGTGAGTTGGAGCACTTATATACGTTCGTAGAATCAACATGTATGAAGTATGGTTTTAAAAAAGAAAACAGACCTTACCGCCCCCATATTACACTTGCAAAAAAGTGGGATGGTAAACAGGTACAGCCTGAAACATTAGGGGATATTATATCATCTTTTCGTGATAGGAAAGAATCAGTAGTTAATCATTTTGTTGTTTATCAAATTCATCCTAAAAAAACACCAAAGTATGAAATTATTAAACAAGTTGATTTGAAGTGAGGGGTAATGGATGGCTCAGTTAATAAAAATAGAAAATTATATTTCAAGGTATGAAAAAGATATTTTTCATTATCCCGGACAATTTATGCGGTTAAAAAAAGTTAATTATTCAAAATTTGAACAAGCCTGGGAAAACCAAGCGAATAATAAGTCAGAGGTGTTTAGTGCTAAACAAAAAATAAAACATATATTTAGCGCCAATGATAAAACTCAGACGGAAGATGATTTATCTGATGATACTTCTAAAACTACATCTGTAAAAGAGTTAAAACAATCCTTTTTAGATCATTTAATGCCTTTCCAATTGAAATGGGCATCTACCACAATTGGAGAAATGTCATTCATTGACCGATATTATTATGAAGATTTTAAACTAAAGTATTTTCTACAACGTATTCCCGATATCTATTTATTATTTTACTATCCGGTTTTTCAACTAAAACAGACTTCGTTAGATGGTGAGATATTACTTGTAAGTCCAGTCGAAATTGAAATCATTAAATTTGTAGAAATGGATTCAACAATGATGATTTACCCTAGTGAAGATCGTACATGGCGTCTTGAAAAAGATTCTGTGCAAAGTACAATGCTAAGTCCTATGATTTCATTAAATAGGACGGAACAGATTGTCCGAAGTATTTTAAAAAAATATAAGTTAGATTTTCCCATTAAGAAAATTGTACTTTCTCGCACAAACAGTATTTTAGTGCATAATGAACCTTATAATACTAGATTTATTGGCAAAGACCAACATGAAAAGTGGTTGCATGAAAAAAGAAGCTTTGTATCTCCCTTAAAGCATGCGCAGTTGAAGGTTTGCGAATTTCTATTAAAACATTGTCAAACAAACGCTGTTAGAAGGCCTGAGTGGGATCAGGAGGTAAATGGGGATCAACTATATTAAAATCTTTTGCGTTTTTGATAATCTCGCTTGAAATTATCACCTAACATACGTTAATCTATATTTGTCGCTTTTTCATAGATTATAAAAAATAACCACGAAAATAAAATGGTTTCTATAAATAAATTGAATTTGAAGAATTGAAGGTGAGAGTTTGGAACATATACTAGGAAAAGAATGGACAATTGCATCTGCAGGTGGCTCTACAGGGGAAGCATATTATGCCCAAAGAGAAAAAAAACGTTTGTTTTTAAAACGAAATTCTTCTCCATTTATAGCGGTGCTATCTGCCCAGGGTATCGTTCCAAAATTAGTCTGGACTAAACGATTGGAAAATGGAGATGTTATCACAGCACAACAATGGCTAGAAGGTAGAGAACTAACACCGGAAGAAATGAAGCATCCTAAAGTTGCCAAGTTATTAAGCAAGATTCACCATTCTTCAGAACTATTGGATATGCTACTAAGAATTGATAAGAAGCCATTACAACCTGACCAACTATATTCAAATCTAAAAAATAGATTAAGAACTGATTTTTATCCGATTGAACTCCACCAGTCGCTTAAATACCTTGAACGACAATTACCGTTTATTGACATTAATACGAAAGTAGTTTGTCATTGTGATATGAATCATAATAATTGGTTACTATCGAATAGTGGACAATTATATTTAATTGACTGGGATAGTGCCAAAGTAGGTGACCCTGCCATAGACATCGGGATGATATTATACTGGTACATACCCGAAAATGAATGGGACGAGTGGCTGGAATGTTATGGAATATCCCAAAACGGGAACCTATTAACCCGGATGTATTGGTATTTAATATTGGAAATTGCTCGTTATTATGTTTGGCATAGAGAGAGAGAAGAATGTAAAGAAGCCGAACAGCGTGTACATGAACTGAGACGGCTTCTTTCAAAGAACCTTTAAGCAGGTTATGTTGTTGTATGGATTACATTTACCCAATTTTTAATATTTTGTTGGTTCAAGGTGATATGTTCATCTAGGTTTTGAACAAGCTCACCTTGTCTACCATAGTTATAAATTTCAGGAAGTAACTGTAACAACTGTTCATTGTCGATGGAATGATTAGCCATAATGGAATGAACGATACGTTTAATTTGTTGACATTCGGACACACTTCCACAACATTCTTCTGAATGTTCACTGAGCAAATCATACAATACATGTAATTGATCATTTACATTTAATGACATTTAAACCCCACCTTTGCATTTTAGGTTTTGCAAAAAGTAAAAATATATGCACAAATATAAGATATTTACTATGTCCTCTTTTCTAACTAATCATTTCATTTTTTATTTAACAAGAATTTAACAAGAAATTTGATAAACGATAATAATAAAGCATTCCCTACTACACAATAATAAATGTTCTATATAATGAAGAAGGAGCTTAAATGATGCGAGCAAGAAATAAACCATGGGCAGATGATTTTATTCAGGATAATAATCATATCGTTGAATTAGATCCGTTCAAATACAAAGGGGATTGGAGTTCATTATTTGGAAATGAACATCCCATACATTTAGAAATAGGCACTGGAAAGGGTCAATTTATAACTGGTATGGCTAAACAATATCCAGCGATTAATTTTATCGGTATAGAGGTTGTTAAAAGTATTATTGTTAGTGCTGTACAAAATGTTGCTGATACCGACCAGTCCAATGTTCGATTAATTAATGAAGATGCTAAAGATCTTAGAGAAATTTTTCAACAGAATGAAGTGGATACAATATATTTGAACTTTTCTGATCCTTGGCCAAAAAATAAACATGAAAAACGAAGATTAACGTACAAAAAGTTTCTTGAACAATACAAACACATCTTAAAAGAGAATGGTGAAATTATATTGAAGACAGATAATCAAGGATTTTTTGAGTATTCGTTAGCTAGCTTTTCACAATATGGTATTATTTTAGATGAAGTCACTTTAGATTTACATGCACAAGAAGATCCAACCAATATCATGACAGAATACGAAGAAAAGTTTTCCAATAAAGGACAGCCAATCTATCGATGCAAAGCACATTTTGCATAAAAACACAGACTAAGCTAACAGCTTAGTCTGTGTTTTTATGTTTTCAGAATAAAATTATAAGTAAAACAGTTATGAAGGATTTCACCACGTCGTAGGACTATAACCCTACATTTTTGAGGCTATCCAAGTTGATTAAGCAGATTTTGCAACATCAATAACAGCTCCAGTATTCGCATCAACAAAAAACTCAAACTGTGTATTTTCTCCATCAATTGTTCTTGTTACTCCACCACGATAAACCGTATAAGATAAACCATTTCTTGAAATTTCCTCTGGTTTCATGTAAATCCAAGAGCCACTGACAGAACCTTGTTGTTTAAATGCCTCTTTTGCAGATTTTAATGCCTTCTCTGGTGAAATTGTTTGTTGGTTTTCTAATTGATCTTTTAGTAAATAACCTACTACTGCACCTAAACTTGCAGCAAATAGTAACTTTCTCCAGTTCATTTGATGTCACCTCAGATTTCAATTATTTAATTCGTACTTTTAGTGTTAGTATACCTGATTTTATAAAAAATAGAAAATGGTTGTACATTATTAAGAAAATATGTTGGCTAAGTAATTCAATCACTAAAAAGTGGAAACTTTGGATTGAATTCGATACAATTAAGTAAGTTTATTATAGTTGGAGGTATACATATGAATCAAGAAACACTTGAATTGTTCCGTACGTTAACAGAGCTACAGGGTGCGCCTGGAAATGAGCATCTTGTTCGTGAATTTATGAGAAATGAGCTAGAAAAATACGCTGATGAAGTGATTCAGGATCGTCTTGGCGGAGTTTTTGGTGTGAAAAATGGGGATGGACCTAAAGTAATGGTAGCAGGCCATATGGACGAAGTTGGATTTATGGTAACTCAAATTACTAAAAATGGTATGCTGCGTTTTCAGCCTTTAGGTGGTTGGTGGTCACAGGTATTATTAGCTCAACAAGTACAAATTATGACTGATCATGGTCCAGTCATTGGGGTGATTGGTTCTATCCCTCCTCATAACCTAACTCCTGAACAAAGAAAAAAGCCAATGGACCAAAAAAATATGCTAATTGATATTGGGGCTGACGATGAAGAAGATGTTAAACGAATAGGTGTTAAGCCTGGTCAACAAATTGTTCCTATCACACCTTTTACTCCAATGGCGAACGAGAAAAAGATTATGGCGAAGGCTTGGGATAATCGATATGGCTGTGGCCTTTCCGTTGAATTACTAAAAGAATTACAAGGTGTTAACCTTCCAAACCAATTGTATTCAGGTGCAACTGTCCAGGAAGAAGTTGGTTTGCGTGGAGCGCAAGTTGCTGCAAACATGGTTAAACCAGATATCTTCTATGCATTGGATGCATCTCCAGCAAACGATATGTCAGGAGATGATAAAGAATTCGGGCAATTAGGCAAAGGAGCACTTTTACGTATTTTTGACCGCTCCATGATTACTCATCGTGGAATACGGGACTTTATCTTAGATACGGCTGAATCTAATAAAATTCCGTACCAGTATTTTATTTCTCAAGGTGGAACTGATGCAGGTAGAGTACACTTAACAAATGAGGGGGTTCCTTCTGCTGTTATAGGTATTTGTTCAAGGTATATCCATACTCATGCTTCTATTATTCATGTTGATGATTACGCTGCTGCAAAAGAATTACTAGTTAAGCTGGTAAAAACAACAGATCATAATACATTAGAACAAATACAGATAAACGGATAACTTTCATCATTTTAACGTAATTGTATGATGCAAGCATAAAGACATATGGAGAAATTAGGTGAAATCGGTTGAAAATATTCATTGGCTCCAAAAATCCAACAAAAATTCAAGCAGTTGCTAATGTATTTCCAAAATATCAAATAGAAGATGCTGATGTACCATCTAATGTATCTTCACAGCCTTTTTCGGATAAAGAAACGTTAGAAGGAGCAATAAATCGGGCAAAAGCATGTGCTTCAATGGAAAAAAATACGATTGGTATAGGACTTGAAGGTGGAGTTGCTGAAATGGACATGGGTCTGTTTCTCTGTAACTGGGGAGCGTTAGTCGATGGGAATGGTAACCTTTTTGTTGCAAGTGGAGCGCGGATTCTTTTACCTGATGAAATTACAGAGGAACTAAAAAAAGGTGTGGAATTAGGGCAAGTAATGGACGATTACACGAAAAAACAAAATGTTAGAAAAAAAGAGGGAGCTATCGGTATCTTTACGAATGAATTAGTGAAAAGAGAAGAGATGTTTACCCATGTAATTAAGTTATTAAAAGGTCAATCAGACTATAAAAAGATACAGCGCTAATCAGCGCTGTATTTTTTATTTTATGAATTAGACACCCTAGGTGATGTTGTGGGTAGTTCAAGTATAGATGTATTCTAACACTTCTATTGCTTGATCAATGGTTTCAACTGTTACATTGGCCTTATTAGATAGTTCTTTCAATGGATGGATTAAGGACTCAGGTCGGATTAGAATAGTCGGCTTGTTTAAAGCTAGTGCCGTAGCTGCATCCATAGCAGTATTCCATTGTTTATATTTTTCACCAAATAATGCAATCACAACATCAGATTTTTTTAGTAACACTTCTGTACGAAGGTTATTAATCGCTGATGCAGCATCATCCTTGTATAAATTGCTTGGTTGTTCACCAATTACACGCTCTCCAATGTCATCAGAAAGCGAATGGTTTTCTTGAGGCCCAACAAATTGAATAGGTAAATTTTTTTCTTTTGCTATGTTTTTTACTTGTTCTCGCCAATCATCATGAATTTGACCTGCTAGATAAACGGTTAGTTCCATGATCAGTTCTCCCTTCTATTAAATCCACTTCATCTATTATAAATCGAACAACAAACATAATTCAAAAGGAAAGGTTTCTTGTCAAAAATAGATTTCATAGTATGATAGAATAAGAAATGAATATCAATGAGTCAAACTTGTGGAAAAATAGATGTATTGGCAAGAAGATTAGTGTGTAGGAGGAAGTCATGATTACGAAAAAAATAAACCTTTACGTTGTTCTATCTATCATTGTCCTTGTTGCATCGGGTTGTACATTAAAGGCAGAGGAAAAAGTGTTGGAGGATGTAGAGATTGCTGCAGAAAAAATATTCAAGCAAGAAAAAAGTATATCCCCAAATAAGGAATTAAAAAGTATATCTGTTTATTTACCAGTAGATTTTACAGTTACAGAAGAATCTACAAGTAACGTAATTTTAGAAAAGGGAGATCAAACCTTTATTCTTTTTTATAATCCCTTAGAAGATAGCAAGAGTGAACTTAATTATGAGGCTGCATCAGCTGCTGATAATATCGTTTTATTAGAGTCGTTAGAAGATGATGACCGATTTGGGTATATTTCTGTACTTGAGTTAAAGGATGACAGATATGAGCTTCAATTGGGAATAGGGGGAGTTAAGATTACAACAAGGACTTCCATGGGGAATCTTGAAAATGATGCAGAGAACATGATGGAAATTGTTAGCTCAATTGATGATAACTAGTAGTGAGAATCTTAATCAAATTTTAATAGAGGATTACCGCTATATGGCTGTATTTATTTAAATAAGACATAGGCAGAAATCCTCTATTCATTTGCAAAAAAATATTGTTAATTTTACTTCTAACTGATTTTTGATTGAATTGGTGTGAACTCATCTTCGGTATATTTGCTATCTTCTTCATCAATATCTTCTGATTTTTCTATGCCACGTTCTTCGTTTAACGTAAATTGACTAACCTCTTCAGATAGCTCTTGTGATAAAGCTTGCAATTTTAATGCAGCTTCATTTACATGTTCAATGGATTGTGCTTGAGTCTCACTGGAAGCTGTTACTTCTTCAGTACTTGCAACCGCTTCTTCGGATATCAAGCTAATTTCATGAAGCTTTTCTTGTAGTGTGTGATTAGCTCCACTTACATCATGAATAGATGTATTTACATTCTTGATTTTTTCGTTCATCTCATTTATCTGTTTTGCAATTCGATCAAATGCAGTTTTGGTTCGGTTTACTGATTCCTTTTGGGTGTCTTGATATGTATCAAATTTACCTGCTTGTTTTGATAGATTATCCATTTGAGAATGAATGGATTTTACTAGTTGATAGATTTCTTTTGCTTCATTTTTAGAACGTTCTGCCAGCTTTCTTACTTCATCTGCTACAACAGCAAATCCACGACCACTTTCCCCCGCTCTAGCTGATTCAATTGCCGCATTTAACGCTAACAAGTTAGTGCTATCTGCTATTTCTTCAATAGCAGAAACTATTTTAGTGATTTTTTCTGTTTGATTCGCTGTGTTTTTCACTTCTTTTGTAAGGTGTGAAGCTAAAGCAATAAAGGATGAAGAAGTTTTATCTAATTCTTCCACTGTACTCAATCCATTATTACTTTCTTTTTCTGCTACTTCTAGTGAGGTTGAAATATCATCTGTAGCTACTCTAGTATTAGAAATCGCCTTTGATACCTGCTCAATTAATGATGTGCTTTCTTCGATTTGAGTCGCTTGTTGTTGTGAACCAGCTGCAACATGGTTAATAGAATCATTTACCTCTTCAGCTTGTGCAGTGGATTGTTCAGATACAACAGCTAAATTTGCAGAAGAATCATTCAATACTTCTGATGCTTTTTGTACCTTTAGCATTGAAATCTCCATTTTATCTGCCATTTGATTAAAAGTAGTACCTAAATCAGCCATTTCGTCTTTTGTTTTTATTGGAACTCGATAAGACAAATTGCCATTACCAATAATTTCTGCACCTTGTTTTAATCTTTTTATCGATTTAGCAATGGAACGAATTAAAACGATTCCTAAGCCAATAACCGTTACTAATGCAAGGCTTCCAATCGTAACAAATATAAATGAAAGCTTTTTGATGCTTTCATTTTGCGTGGTTGTGATGTCGTTTTGAATGTTTTCTGCATTGTTATTAAGGTGGTTTACATTTTCATTCACTTCTTTTGTTATGTTTTCAAATGAATTTTTGTTTGATTCTGCTTGCGCCAATGTATTTGAAATGGTGTGAAGTGATTGCTGATATTTTAATAAGTTTCGGTTAAATTGGCTTTTTTCTTCTTGAGATAAGGATGATTGATTTATTAGTGTATTCATTTCTTTAATAGCTAAATCCAACTCTTCTCCACCGTTATTTTGTATATACGCTTGTTCAAGAATTTTGATTTCAAGAAGTGCGTTCTTAAAGGATAATTCATCTGAATCGTTAACAAATTGATAAAATTCATTATAGTAATCATTAATGATTTTGTGTAACCCTTCTTGTTCTGAAAAGCCAACCATTCGATACATATTTACCATCGGTTCAAGCTGATCGACGTATTTACTGGAGCTTTTAACAATAGCAGCAAAGTCATTGGAGATTTGCGGGTAATCCGCATAATGAGCAGCATATTCTTCTGCAGTTGTTTGTAACTCGGTAATGGACTGTTTCATTTCTTCCGCGTTTGTTTCAGAAGGATTATAGTAGAATTGGTTTTCAACCTGTCTTGTTTTGGTCATTAAATTGATAGTTTGCTCGCTATGTTTAAGCGCTCTTTGGACAGTCTCTCTCTCATTTGTCCATTTTGTTTGTTGATTAAAAAAGTACATAGTAAAACCGCTTAGCAAGAGTAAACTTATCGTTGTTAAAATTAATATGTACCATAATCGATTACGAATCGAAAGCAAAGCAACTCCCCCTCAGATTTTGTATTTCACCTTCAGTATGACCAACATCCTTGCGATTAGCTGAGCAGATATGTTTTTTGTTGTTCGTTAATAACGTATGTTGAATGTATGTACAAATCCTTTTCAGCTTATGATAACAAGAGGTATTACTCAATGCCTTTAACCCTATTATGTTCAACAATTAGCTCCATTTTTCTCCAATTATATACAATTATAGATTTAGTTCGAGTGGAATACAATTGTGTTTTTTTATTTGATTGAATTTTTGTACGTTTTATTGAGTTCATTTTAAGCATTGTGTATATTAATCACTGAGAGGAAAGATAAAGGAGATAATACATATGGTAAATTTTCTGAAAAAGAAAGGTGTTTCATTATCACCAAAAACGTATTTTGTTACAGCATTAAGTTACATGGCTTTAGGACTATTTTCATCTCTAATTATTGGTCTAATTATAAAGACAATTGGTGATCAACTCGGTATCAGCGTATTACAAGAGATGGGCAGTTTTGCGATGGATGGAAAAATAGTTGGTGGGGCTATTGGTGTAGCCATCGCCTATGGGTTAAAAGCTCCACCACTTGTTATGTTTTCTGCATTATTTGCTGGGGCGTTTGGTTATGATGTGGACGGAGGCGGAGCAGGACCGGCTGGTAGCTATGTGGCTGCT
This sequence comes from Aquibacillus albus, assembly GCF_016908325.1. Classification (GTDB taxonomy): domain Bacteria; phylum Bacillota; class Bacilli; order Bacillales; family Amphibacillaceae; genus Aquibacillus_A; species Aquibacillus_A albus. The sequence continues at coordinate 15,424 of NZ_JAFBDR010000022.1, forward strand.
TTACTAGCAGTAGAAATTGGAAAATTAATCTATAAAGAAACTAGACTAGATATTTTGCTAACACCATTTGTAACAATAGGAGCTGGTTTCCTAGCTGGAAAAATTATTGGACCTCCAGTAAATGGGTTTATGACATGGTTTGGAGGTATAATAAATTGGTCTACAGAGCAACAGCCTTTTCTAATGGGAATTATTGTGGCTGTATTAATGGGCTGGGCTTTAACAGCACCTATTTCTAGTTTGGCTATCTCTTTAATGTTATCATTAGATGGGATTGCTGCTGGAGCTGCTACTGTTGGATGTGCAGCACAAATGATTGGTTTTGCTGTCTCGAGCTATCGTGATAATGGCATGGGTGGATTTATTGCCCAAGGTATTGGAACTTCTATGCTTCAGGTTGCAAACATTATAAAAAAGCCAATTATTATTGTTCCTCCAACGATTGCTGGTATAATTATGGCTCCCTTTGCAAGCGTCTGGTTTACGATGACTAATAACGCTTCTGGTGCAGGAATGGGAACAGCTGGTTTAGTAGGGCAAATAATGACCTTTGAATCTATGGGCTTTACGATGGAGGTTTTTTGGATGATTCTGCTTGTCCATATAGTTGGTCCTGCATTCATTAGTTTGATCATTTCTGAAATTTTTAGGAGAATAGGTTGGATTAAAACTGGAGATATGAAAATTCATTATGAATAAGCTAGGAAGATAATGGAAGAAATGATATCGTTTTTGGAAAAAGATATCATGGCTTGTTTTACAAGGTGATTTTTAGAAAGGGGGCTTTTTCAAATGAAAATGACAAGTATAAAAATGAAACGATTGTTGGAAGAAAGACTTCACCATCCACAGTGGAATACGTCGTTTAACCGAGATAAAGATATTTTTAGAGTAGAATGGAAGGACTCACGCCAAGGTATTTCTATTACAATTCCTAATGTCATTGCAAAGTATGAACAACGAGGAGAAGAAGCAATTGAGGATTTGGAATATCATATAAAAGAAGCACTTCATGTAATGAATCAATCACATGAGTTAACAGGTCAAGAAAAAAATATTTTTCCTGTCATTCGTGCAACCTCTTTTCCTACAAAAACAAAAGCCGGTAAAGAGCTAGTTTATACGGACCATACTGCTGAAACACGTATTTATTATGCACTTGATTTAGGAAAGACTTACAAGTTAATTGATAATGAAATGTTAGAGAAAGAAAATTGGACGGTAGAACGAATCAGAGAAGTTGGGACTTTCAATGTTCGATCATTATCAACAAACTTGAAACAAGATAAAGTTGCTGAAAATGATTTTTATTTTATGGCTAGTAAGGATGGCTATGATGCAAGCAGGATTCTAAATGAATCATTATTAGAGGAAATGAAAGCGAATAGTAAAGGAGAATTAGCTATTGCAGTCCCACATCAGGACGTTTTAGTTTTTGCTGATGTTCAAAATGAATCGGGGTACGATATATTGGCACAGATGACGATGAAATTTTTTGCTGAAGGAAGAGTACCTATTACTTCTTTACCCTTTTTATATGAAGACAAAAAGTTAGAACCAATTTTCATTTTAGCTAAAAATAAACCGACAAATAATAATTCAAAAAAGGATGATTAGTAATGGATGTTTTTTATAATAAAACAGGTATAGGAGATGTATTGATCATACCACTAAAGCAAGCAGAAAGAACGGACATAACTTATGAAACATTTGGGGATGTAGTGAAAATTTTTACTACTGAGACGAAAGAAGTAGTTGGCTACAATATCTTTAAGGCTTCTAAGTATTTTCAATTAAGTGAAAATGGTAAAATCCCCCTTACAGAAGACCTGTTAGATCAAATAAAGTCACTATTCCGTCAAAGTAATGTAGATGATGATTTAGACGTTGATTTAACTCCTAAATTTGTCGTTGGGTATGTATCAGATATTAGTCAGCATGAGAACGCAGATAAATTGAAGGTATGTCAAGTAGATGTAGGGAAGGAAACCTTGCAAATTGTTTGTGGTGCACCAAATGTTGATCAAGGTCAACATGTTGTGGTAGCAAAAGTTGGTGCTATTATGCCTAGTGGTTTAGAAATTAAGCCTACAAGCCTAAGAGGGGTTGATTCGAACGGTATGATTTGTTCCCAAAAAGAATTGGGCCTACCGAACGCACCAAAGGAAAAGGGTATTTATGTATTAGATAATCAATATAAGCCTGGACAAGCTTTTGAATTTTAACTGTAAACCTTTGTCTGTTTTTATGGGCAAAGGTTTTTTTAATAGGCTCTTATCGTATTCTTGCTTATTTTTTATTACACAGTTAACACAGCCTTTATCACAGCGATGCTAATTTTACGTTAGATTATTAACCGTGATAGAATAAAAATCAAGCTAGTCCAATTACAAAATATTCATTATCCTAAAATTGCATAAATAGAAAGAGTGAAAGATATGTGGAAACAATGGAAGAAAAAATTGTTTAATCTGTTTAAATCTACTATCGATAAAGAAAATATTGATGTTCAACAAAAGCAAGAAGAAAAAAGTAATCAGCAAAAGGTTTATACGAAAATATCCTATCAATACCCGAATAATGAATCATTCAAGTTTCCAATTATACCGGATCGTCCTACTTTCAATGATTCAACTGACGACACAGCATATAAGCGTAGGCTGAAAAGACGCTCTTTAGAGAAGCAAGAAGTGGAAGAGAGAAGACCAACGCCTACGAATGAGAATAAGGAAAGAAAACCGTTTAAAGCAGCCGACGTTCCTTCTCCTGTTTATGGATTTAGAAGCCGTTCAAATCATGAAGAGTTAGATGTACCAGCATTTATTAGAAAAGAGCATCCAAGGTTGGAAGAACAAGACAATCATATAGCTATTGAACGTACAGAATTAGAGGCTAATGAGGACCATACAATACATATTGAGGAACATCATGAAGAGGAACCAATAATCAATTGGAAGGAACGAAACCAGGAAAGTAAACAGAAGGTTCGGGAAATAGAAGAAGAATCTCCTAATAATACTAGCGAAAATGAACGTAAAGAAAAAGAGAATATTGATCAAATAACGGATAATCATGAACCGCATAGTATTAGTCCAAAGAAATCTATTGATGAAAATAGCAACCAAAAATCAAAACGTGATTTTCCATTTAATGTCATTATGACACCGAGCGACAAAAAGGCTAAGATGGAAGCAAATGTAATTACTAGCAAAGAGCCAACTTTTCCACCAACACACTTGCTAAATGATTCATTAGAAGATTCAACGGAAGACAGTGATTGGGTAAATCAACAAAAACAGTTACTTACGACTACACTAAAGCATTTTCATGTGAGGGCAAAAGTTGTCAATGCAATGTGTGGACCAACCGTTACTCGATTTGAAATTCAACCCGAACCTGGTGTGAAGGTAAGTAAAATAAAAAATTTAAGTGATGATATTAAATTAAACCTGGCAGCAAAGGATATTCGTATGGAAGCTCCAATACCTGGAAAAAATACGATTGGTATCGAAGTTCCTAATCCAAAGTCACAGCCGGTCATGTTACAAGATATTTTTAATTCAACCATATTTAAACAAAATAAATCACCCCTAAGTGTAGCATTGGGCCTTGATATTGCAGGAAGACCAATTATTACGGATTTAAAAAAAATGCCGCACGGTTTAATTGCTGGTGCAACTGGATCTGGAAAGAGTGTTTGTATTAATACAATACTTATTAGCTTGTTATATAAGGCAAGCCATAAGGATGTTCGCTTTTTACTCATTGATCCTAAGATGGTAGAATTAGCTCCATATAATCAGTTGCCTCATTTAGTATCACCTGTTATTACGGACGTGAAAGCTGCAACATCAGCATTAAAATGGGCTGTAACTGAAATGGAAGAGCGTTATGAGAAATTTGTTCATGAAGGTGCTCGTGATATTGAGCGTTATAATCAAAAAATGTTAAGCCAAAATCGTGCTAATGAAAAAATGCCTTATTTAGTTATTGTAATTGATGAATTAGCCGATTTAATGATGGTTTCACCACAGGATGTAGAAGATGCTATTTGTAGAATTGCTCAAAAAGCAAGAGCATGTGGTATTCACTTATTAGTAGCTACACAGCGACCTTCCGTTGATGTAATTACTGGACTAATAAAAGCTAACATTCCTACTAGAATTGCTTTTAGTGTATCTTCACAGGTCGACTCACGAACAATTATTGATACAAATGGTGCAGAAAAGTTACTTGGAAGAGGGGACATGCTATTTCATGAGAATGGAGCAGGTAAATTAGTTAGAATACAAGGAGCTTTCGTTTCTGACGATGAGATAGAAAGGGTTACGAATTATGTGAAAAACATTGCTCCTCCTAATTACATGTTTGAACAAGAGCAATTATTACAACAAATAACAACAGAGGAACAGGAGGATGAATTGTATCAACAAGCTGTAGAGTTTGTTGTTGAGCAAAATGGTGCAAGTGCCTCCCTACTCCAGAGAAGATTTAAAGTGGGTTATAATCGTGCAGCTAGATTAATCGATCATATGGAAGCAAATGGTATTATATCTGAGCAAAAAGGGAGTAAACCACGTGATGTATTAATAACACGTTCAGAATTAGCATCCCATTTTCAAATTGGCCATAGTAATAAGTAAAGATTTCGTATAAACTATAAGAAGAAATTCCTTGTCATCCATGAGTGACAAGGAATTTTTAAAGGAAGGTATTTATTCACGAAGATCTGCTATTAAAAATTGATTATAACTTGTCGAGATAGTTCTATTCCTATATGATATACTTTGATATGTCTAACTAACATAGTTAAGGAGTAATTTTCAATGAAGGAAATCACAAAAAAACTAAATGGAGAAATTGAACGATTAACGAACAAAACTTTTAAATTTGACAAAAGAATAAAAGAGGGTTGGTTCTCCGCTGTTTATTTTCTGAAGACGAAAGAAATTGCGGAAAAGTTGATTCCAGATAACAAGATAACGATGCAGTTTTTTCAAAAAAGTAATGCAGTTCTTTGTGGTACAGATGAGGCTATTGCGTTAATACATACTTTTGCAGATGAGCCAGAGAATTTAGAAATTTACTCATTAAAGGATGGAGATAAGATTAGTCCTTTTGAAACAGTTCTAACCATCACAGGACCCTATCAATCTTTTGGTTACTTAGAAGGGATTATCGACGGTATCCTAGCAAGAAGAACATCTGTCGCGACAAATGTATATAATGTGGTAAAAGCGGCCAGAACATCTGGAAAACAAAAGCCAATTATTTTCATGGGCGATAGAGATGACCATTATACCCAACAGGCTGGTGACGGATATGCTTCATTCATTGGTGGTTCTACTGCCCAAGCAACCCATGCAATGAATGAATGGTGGGGGAAACAGGGAATGGGTACGATGCCGCATGCCTTGATTCAAATGTTTAAAGGAGATGTGGTTGCGACAGCAAAGGCCTACCACGAAATATATCCCAATGATGACTTGATGGTATTAGTTGATTATAACAATGATGTAATAAATGATTCTCTTAAAGTTGCCCGCGAGTTTGGTGATGAATTGAAAGGGGTTCGGATTGATACATCTAAAAACATGGTTGATAAATATTTTTTCAGAAATCAACATCTAATGGGCACATTTGATCCAAGAGGAGTTAATCCACAATTGATTTTTGCTCTAAGAAACGCGCTTGATGAAGAGGGATTCACCCACGTAAAAATAATTGTAAGTGGTGGTTTTAATGAGCAAAAAATAAAAGAGTTCGAGGAAAACAATGTCCCGGTTGATATGTATGGTGTGGGTAGAAATCTTCTAACTATTAATATTGGCTTTACTGGAGATAACGTTCTTCTTAATGGTTCTGAGCAAGCAAAAGAAGGTAGACAGTACAGACCTAATTCACGTTTAGAAAAAGTGGAATACAGAAAAGAAGATAACAGCTAAGTGAAAATTACAGTTTGATATTTGTATTTTTCACCTCAATATGATTATAGATCTAGTTAAACTAGAGTGATACGATGAGATAATGTTCCATTTGTAAGAAATCACTCGTTTTGGGGGTTCTTGTTTATGACAATTTACCATTTTATTGGTATTAAGGGAACTGGGATGAGTGCATTAGCACAAATTCTTCATGATTCTGGTGAAAATGTTCAAGGTTCAGATGTAGAAAAGGAATTCTTTACACAAGTAGCATTAGAAGAAAAAAACATTCCGGTAATGCCTTTTACAAAAAATAATATTCGACCAGGATTGACGATTATCGCAGGTAATGCTTTTAACGATGATCATGAAGAAATTCGGGAGGCAAAGAAGTTAGGGTTACCGTTTTATCGTTATCATGAATTTTTGGGGAAATGGTTAAAGCAATACACAAGTATAGCCATAACCGGTGCACATGGTAAAACATCCACTACTGGTTTATTAGCGCATGTTTTAAATCAAACATATCCTATTTCTTATTTAATTGGCGATGGTTCTGGCAAAGGACATAAAGACAGTAAATATTTTGTTTTTGAGGCATGTGAATATCGGAGACACTTTTTACAATACGAGCCTGATTACGCTATCATGACGAATATTGATTTTGATCATCCAGATTATTTTAGTAGTATTGATGATGTATTTCAATCATTTCAAGAAATGTCTGAAAACGTCAAGAAGGGTATTGTGGCATGTGGGGATGATGAATATTTGCAGCGTATTCAAGCGAAAGTGCCAGTACTATATTATGGGTTTGCAGACACGAATGACTTTCAAGCTAAAAATGTATTCGAGGACGAAGATGGAACCACCTTTGATGTGTTTGTAAGAAATAATTTTTATGAATCTTTTATCATTCCATCCTATGGTAACCATAATGTTCTGAATGCCTTAGCAGTAATAGCTATTTGTCATTATGAAGGGATGCAGGCAAGTGATATTAAAAAACTACATTCATTTAAAGGGGTAAAACGCCGCTTTACTGAAAAGGTAGTTGGTAATCAAGTTCTGATAGATGATTACGCACACCATCCTAAAGAAATTGAAGCAACGATCGAAGCTGCTAGAAAAAAATACCCATATAAATCAATCACTGCCATTTTCCAACCACATACGTATTCAAGAACGAAAACGTTCTTAAAAGAGTTTGCTAAAAGCCTGAACCTTGCTGATCACGTTTTTTTATGTGATATTTTTGGATCAGCACGTGAAGGTGATGGAAATTTAACGATTAATGATTTACGTTTTTTAGTGGAAGGTAGTAAAATTTTAGAATTGGAAGCAACTTCCGTGTTAATGGAATATAAGGATAGTGTCCTTATATTTATGGGAGCAGGAGACATCCAAAAATTTCAACATGCGTATGAAAATGTACTGACTGATAAAGAAGAAGTTTAGAATATCGATTATCTAGTATCAAATTAAAGGATTTTTGAACTTCATATCGAATAAATAACAAGGAGGGGGTTAAACCCTTCCTATTCTTATTTTATATTTAAGAATAAGAAAATGGGTAAAATCTGTATAAAGTGAGCCAAAAATGTTGATTTTAAAGAAAGAGAATAGATGGTTTAAAAAAACTGTATGAGGGTAAGAGTTAATAAAGAGTACAGCAAACCATTTGGATCTGGTACATAACGAAGGAGTTGGTCTAGTAGAATGATAAGTTTACTCTATATTGCAGCACTTATAATAGCAATTGCATTTGCCGTACTTGTCATCTATTTAGCTAAGGTGCTAAAGGTATTACAAAGGACAATGACTCATGTTGCAGATACTTTAGAGGGACTAGAGAAGCAAATGGAAGGTATTACAATTGAAACGACATCCTTGTTAAATAAAACAAATAAACTGGCTGAGGATGTCAATGATAAGTCAGTGAGATTAAACACATTGGTTGATGGTATTAAAGGATTGGGAGATACAGTAAACGAATTCAATACTTCCATTCGATCTGTGACAAAAAGTATTTCATCTGTTACAGAGGAAAATAAAGAAGCTACCGCACAAGCAATGAAATGGGGAACGGTAGTTATGCAACTTTGGAAAAAACGAAAAAACGATCAAGAAGAACAAATAAAAAAATAAATTTTGGAGGGGATAATATGAGTAATCAACAAGACCAAGGGAAAGATCAAGGGATTAACAGTAAAGATTTTATGATTGGTTCTTTAATTGGAGGAATAGTTGGTGCTTCTATGGCATTACTATTTGCTCCTAAAACTGGGAAAGAGTTTAGAAATGATCTGAACCAAGGCGCAAATTATGTAAAGGACCGTGCATATGAATGGAAGGATATAGCATATGAAAAAGGATCAGAATGGAAAGATTATGCTAGAGATAATTACTCCCAACTCTCTCAAAATGTTTCAGAAAAGTCACAGGAATTGGGAGATAAAGTGAAGGAAACATCGAAGTCCATTCAGGATAAATTTAATAAAGAAGATGATCCTGAAGAAACTGCAGAAGAAGTTGCGCAGGCAATTGAGGAAGTTTCCCAACAAATTGAAAACAACAATAACAAGGATAATTAATGTAAGTATCTAAAAAGGTTGTGAGAACAATTATGTTCAGCAACCTTTTATTTTTTTTAACCGTTGTAGTATAATTTCAGGCAGACAAGTGTTATAATTTTAGCTATAATTGTCTCTAATTATTAAAAAAATTAACACATTTCCAAAGAACTTTAAATAGAAATAAGAAATAGGGGGTTTTTCACATTGGGTAACGAACAATTAGAACAACTACGAGATAAGCTTGATCAAGTGAATCTAGAAATCTTAGATTTAATAAACAAGCGAGCAGAATTAGTACAAGAAATAGGACAAATAAAAGAAAAGCAGGGTGTTAATCGATTTGATCCTGTTCGTGAAAGAAAAATGTTGAATCTTATTACGGATAACAACAATGGTCCATTTGAAAACTCTACCATTGAACATCTATTTAAAGAAATTTTCAAAGCAGGATTAGAGCTTCAAGAGGATGACCATAGTAAAGCATTACTAGTGTCAAGAAAGAAGAAACCAGAAGATACAGTAATTGAAATCAATGGTGAAAAATTCGGAGATGGTAACCAACACTTCATTTTTGGCCCTTGTGCAGTGGAAAGCTATGAGCAAGTGGCGGAGGTCGCTGCTGCTATTAAAAAGCAAGGGATGAAATTAATACGTGGTGGCGCATTTAAACCAAGAACTTCTCCTTATGATTTCCAAGGACTTGGGTTTGAAGGATTAAAGATATTGAAAAGAGTCTCAGATGAATATGGCTTAGCTGTTGTTAGTGAAATTGTTAGTCCTGCAGATATCGAAAAAGCTATTGACTATATTGATGTTATTCAAATTGGTGCTCGTAACATGCAAAACTTTGAGCTATTAAAAGCTGCAGGTGACGTTGATAAACCAGTGCTATTGAAGCGAGGCATGTCAGCAACTATATCTGATTTTATCAATGCAGCTGAATATATTATTTCACGAGGTAATGGGAACATTATCTTATGTGAAAGAGGTATTCGCACCTATGAAAAAGCAACTAGAAATACACTAGACATAACTGCAGTACCGATTCTGAAGCAGGAAACGCATTTACCTGTAATGGTCGATGTAACTCACTCTACAGGAAGAAGAGATTTATTATTGCCAGCTGCAAAGGCTGCTCTAGCTATCGGTGCAGATGGAGTAATGGCAGAGGTTCATCCTGACCCAGCAGTAGCTTTATCTGATTCTGCACAACAAATGGATATTCCAACATTTGAATCTTTCGTGACTGAGCTATTAAAAAGCAAAAAGTAGGGATCTATGTTAGCACCCTTGCCTTCCACTTAGGCAAGGGTGCTAATTTGTTATTGCATGATAAGAAAAGGTTTGAGCATTAATACGTGGATTTTGTTATAATAATGCTTAGATATTGGAAAAATATTACGTATATCCTCGCAATATTTGTCGAACCATTGCGGAACAAGCGATAGTATCGTAAAATTAATGAAAAGTATATCGAAATAGAAGCGATAAATAGGAGGTAGTATCTTTATGAACGTTACAATATATGATGTAGCAAGAGAAGCAAACGTATCAATGGCAACAGTCTCAAGGGTAGTGAATGGTAATCCCAATGTAAAACCAGCTACTAGAAAAAAAGTACTTCATACAATTGAGAGATTAGGATATCGACCAAATGCAGTTGCAAGAGGGCTAGCAAGTAAAAAAACCACTACTGTAGGTGTAATTATTCCTGATATTTCAAGCATCTTCTTTTCAGAGTTAGCAAGAGGGATTGATGATATAGCTACAATGTATAAATACAACATTATTTTAAGTAATTCTGATCAAAATAAGGACAAGGAATTACAGCTTATTAATACGATGTTAGAAAAACAAGTGGATGGTATCGTGTTTATGGGTGGTAATATAAGTGATGAGCATGTACATCAGTTAAAATCCTCACCAGTACCAGTGGCATTAGCTGCAACCATTGATCCTTCACAAGAAATTCCTTCCGTGAATATTGACTATCAAGAGGCAGCATATGAAGCAACAAAATTACTTATTGAAAATGGTACGACAAATCCAGCATTTGTTTCTGCTCAAGAAGAGACGGAAATAAACAATCAAAAGTATGAAGGGTATGCTCGTGCTTTAAAAGAAGCCAACCAAGAAGTAAATCCCGATCTGATCGTTAAAGGAGATTATACTTATGATTCCGGGATTGAAGCGGCGCATCAATATTTAGAAATGGACAATAAACCAACGGCTATCTTTGTTGCATCTGATGAGATGGCATTAGGTGTAATCCATGGAATTCAAGACAAAGGTTTACGAGTGCCAGAGGATATTGAAGTTTTTGGTTTTGATAATACAAGGCTTGCAACAATGGTTCGTCCAACCTTATCAACGATTGTCCAGCCAATGTATGATATTGGAGCAGTAGCCATGAGATTATTGACAAAATATATGAACAAAGAAGAGGTTACGGATCAAAATGTTATTTTACCTCACCGAATGATTGAAAGAAGCTCAACAAAAGCCAGATAATGTCGATATTAATAGTAAACAGACTTTTGTAGGCCAGTAAGGTTTTAAATATCAGCAAATAAATCATTTTGACGGAGCAAAAAAAGAAGGCTTTCGACATTAGGAGTTGGAGAAAAGCCCAGATTTTTCTAATGTTCTATGTTCCGAATAAACTATCTTTCATCAAGTTTGTCCAACAGTTAGGGAGAGAGAGTATGAAAAAAAGAGATCTGTTAACTCCAATCGGTATTACCTTTGGATTTCTCATGCTAATGTTTGGAATTTTAACAAGCGGTGGGACTAGTGAAGCCGTATCTTTTGTCCAGTTAACGTCCGTTTTAATCGTTCTTGGAGGCATTATTTCAGGAATCCTAATTAATTTTAATTTGGATCATATCAAAGCAACGCGCTTTGTTCTTGCACAAGCTTTTACCAGGAATGAACAAAGCTTACCTATCTTGATTGACTTGTTTGTTCGATTATCTGAACGAGCGAGGAGAGAAGGCTTATTAGCATTAGAGAACGAGTTAGATAATGTAGAGGATCCTTTTATTCGAAAAGGTGTGTTACTAGCAATAGACGGTGTTGAGCCAGAAGTTATTAATGATATTATGACCGCAGAGATCATCGCAATGGAAGAAAGGCATCAGACTGGTAGAGCAATTCTTGAAAAAGCAGGAGAATATGCACCTGCATGGGGAATGATTGGTACTCTAATTGGATTAGTACTAATGCTGAATAACTTAACGGATCCATCCACTCTTGGTCCGAATATGGCTGTTGCTCTTTTAACAACTTTATACGGAACTGTTTTATCAAACTTAGTATTTATTCCAATGGCAGCAAAGCTTGAGATGAAATCTAATGAAGAAGTTTTTCTTAAGCAAATTGCAATCGAGGGTGTAATTGGCGTACAATCCGGACAAAATCCTAGAATTTTAAATGAAAAGTTAAGTGCTTTTTTATCTGGAGATATGAAACGGAAAAATGAAGATGAACTAGACGCTGAGTATATGGGGGAAAGCGTCAATGAAGCTTAGGAAGAAAAAGCGATTGGATAAAGGAACCCCAAAGTGGATGGTTACATATGCAGATATGGTAACACTAGTTTTAGTTTTTTTTATATTACTATTTTCAATGTCTCAAATTGATTTGGTGAAATTTCAAGCTATCTCAGAGTCGTTTCGTAATCGTATGATTTTCGATTATTATCCTTCTTCAGTACCAAACGAAAACCCAACAGAGAATTCTGAAATAAAACAAGAGAATGAAGGATCTATTGACTTTGATAACGGTGAACGAGAAAATGAACAGGATTCCTTAGATAATTTATTACAGGAAGTAGAAGCTTTTCTTGATCAAAATAATTTAAATAATGTTATTGCTGCAAATCGAACAGAGCAAGGGGTTGTATTGACCTTACAGGAAAAATTATTATTTGAATCGGGAGAAGCAGCTATCTTAAGTTCTGGAATGCCATTTCTTGACAAGGTTGGTACACTTTTAAGTAATATCCCTAACCATGTAAGAGTTGAGGGACATACAGATAGCAGACCTATTTCTAACTTTCGTTTTCCATCAAACTGGGAATTATCAGGTGCTAGAGCCAGTAGTGTTATTCGGTTTATTATTGACAATAACGGAATCGACAAAAGACGGTTTATTGCTGTTGGTTACGGTGATACTAGACCTATTGCTGAAAATAATTCACCGGAAAATTGGAGTAAAAATCGACGAGTAGAAATAGTGATTTTAGAGTTAGATAAAACAAACTAAAAAAAACAGGGAAGGTTTGATCTGTCATTAAGATCAAACCTTTTATCGTTTTGTAGGAAATTATATAATTTTAGTAATCAATAATCAGTTCCAAATTTACGTTGATTTTTTATAATTTGTAATGTTTTTTCTAGATTTAGTGCATTCTTCTCAGTTATTTCTAGTTTTCTTGGGATTGGATGGTAAATTCCAGTAGGATCCTGCCAGCTATGTGGAATCTGAATAGGAGCTACTTTTTGCCATTTTGTAAGCCAAGATTTTGGTAATTGATCTTTAAATGGTGTAGATCCTGTCATGACAGCCCATAACTGCCCCCAAGCTCTAGGCACCACACGCCAAATATCATAGCCGCCACCACCAAGTGCAATCCATTTGCCTTTACAGTATTGATGCGCAAGCTTGTGTGCTAATAAAGGGATCTTTTCAAAAACGTTCATCGTAGTGTTCAAATGGGTTAAAGGATCATAACTGTGAGCATCTACTCCATTTTGTGTTATGATGATGTCTGGTTGAAAGTATTCTATTACTTCTTTGAAGGCGATTTCATATACGTGTAAAAAGGACTCATCCTCCGTGAAAGCATCAATTGGAACATTAAAGGAATAACCATATCCTTCTTTAATCCCTCGTTCGTTGCTGTTGCCTGTCCCCGGAAATAGATACCGCCCTGTTTCGTGAATAGACAGAGTACATACATTTGGATCATCATAAAATACGGATTGAACACCATCACCGTGATGTGCATCGGTATCTACATATAAAACACGTAAGTTATATTTTTTCCTAATATATTTAATTGCTATTGCACCATCATTATAGATACAAAATCCAGATGCTTTATCCCGAAAACCGTGATGTAGTCCTCCACCCAAATTTAGTGCGTGCTGTATATTACCTGTTAGGACATGATCAACTGCAGTCAGTGTTGCTCCAACAAGTAAGGAAGAAGCACGATGCATGTCTTGAAATATTGGGGTATCCTCAGTACCTAAACCAAATTCAAGACCTTCATCTTCAGCAAGTAATCCGATACTAGCTTTTTTTACTGCTTCTATATATTGTTTATCATGAACTAACTCTATTTCAGCATCTGTTGCAATTCGAGGTTCTACCAAATGAGACGAGTGAAGTTTTCCCGTAGCTTCCAATAACTCTTTAGTCATCCTTACTCGTACTTGATTAAATGGATGATCCGAATGAAATGTATATTTTGTAAATTGGTCAGAGTATATAAATACAGCTTGACAATTCATTATTGTTCTCCATTCGTATTCGGCCATAACACTTCATAATTTTCCTCGACCAGGTCTTTAATAATTGATAAAGGATTCATGGTTTGAATTCGAAAAACAATTACTTTATAGTTCGGATCATCGTTAAACGGATAAACGAGTATAGAGCTAATATTCATTTTTCTTTTACCTATTATCGAAGTAACCTCTGGTAATACCCCGATCTTATCTCGTACTTTCACTTCGATTTGTGAACCTTGTACGTTTGTTCCCGTTAACTGGATTAATGTATAAAGCATGTCTTTTTCTGTAACAATTCCAACTAATTTTTTTTCTTGGATGACAGGCAAACATGCAAACTCCTCCTCATAGAAAATAGAAGCAATTTCTTCTACAAAATCAAGCGGATGAATGGTAACTACAGGTGTACTCATTATAGTATGAATTTCATTTTGTAATTCAAGGTGATTTTCATTTTTATCGAATATGGATGGACTCGCATCACGTACGTCTCGGTCTGATACAATTCCTATTACTTCTTTTTGATTATTAACAATGGGAATATGACGAATATGATGGTTATTTAAAAGTGTTAGAGCTTCAGCTATTAACGCATTCGGAGGTAAGGTTATGACGTCAGTCTTCATTATTTGTTTGACTAGCATATTATAACCCCTTTCTAAAAGAGCGATATTTCTCTTTTTCTAAAAATCGTAAACGATCAAATCTTTCTATAGATGATGTCGGGACATTTTTTCCTATTCTAACCATCAGGCAATTAGCAGGATGGGATATAATTTCTGGATCATCTGTAGGCGCTGGTTTCAACCCCCCTGCGCTCATCATCTTTTCCATAATTTTTCGATAGTTCCACACACTAAGCTTTGTTTCGTTTAAATCCCAGTGCCAATAATATTCTGTCGAAATAATAATGTAGTTTTCCATCATACTATCCATCATTGATAGTTTTAACATGTATGATCCGAGTTTTATTCCTCGATAAGGATATGCTACTTCTATCGCACCAAGCTCTAATAAGTCTTCCATTTTGTAAAGAGACCAACGTTCCATTGGATCAGGATAAAGAAAAGTAACATACCCAACGATCACATTATTGATTCTACTAATGATAATGCGCCCTTCTTCTAATTTTGCAATGTTAATTAATGCGGCAAACTGCTTAGAGGATGGACGAAACGCATGCAGATTTTCATGAAATTGATATTCCTTTAACTCGTCTGCAGTAATGGGTCCTTCAATCATTACATCCCCGTAAGAAGTATTTAATGACAAAGAATGGTATGTTTTTATATGTTTCAACGTTACACCACCTAGATACACAGGTTCATTAACAGTTTCTATTATACAGGAAAAGTCTTTAGAATGTGTGTCAGAAAAAGGAAAAGACTCCCTTTTGTAAGTAGTTCCTATGCTGTGGAAGAAAGTTAAGGCAAACGGAAGTCCGCACCAGTTACTTCTATTCTTGTAAGGTTCGATTTGCTATAAGATTTCATGTAAAAATCCCCTAACATTAAAATAGCAAACCAAATCCCTAAGCAATTTGGTCTGCTATTTCTTCAGAAGAACGGAGCTAATTCTTTTGTTTTGTTAAAGATTCACCTTCATTTTGAAAACTTTAAGTGTTGTTACTCTTCTAGATTACTTTCATCTGAGTTATTGCTCCCATTATTTTCATCACTATCATCCTGATTTTCATTACCTGATTCATTATCGTTTTCATTACCTCCGATTCCCGGAATATCAGGAATCGAATCATTTGATTTATCTGATTCATTTCCTTCATCTGATTCGGTTTCATCACCAGAATCTTCAGAGAAATCACCAACAACAACTTGTTCGGAAGCTATTGATTCGTGCCCAAAGTAATCTATTGCTTTTATTTGGTAAACAGCCCTACTATTAGAAATAGTAAACTCCAGTTCAGTAGTGCTACCCATTAAAGTAAAGGACGAATCTGGGTCATCTGCTTCAAATATTCGATAGCCTACTACATCTTTACTGGTTGATTCCTCCCATTGTAGTGAATCACCAGTATGAGTAACAGATGATGGGGGTTCAGGATCCTTTTCATCATTAGCTACTTCCTCCGTACTAGGAATTTCGATATCACTCCAGACTCCAGTGTTAGCAGGAATTAACTCACTTATATCATCGAGCTGGTCATACTCATTCTCTTTTAACCACTCTGGATTAAATGCAATACCATCTTCTTTAACGAACTCTTCTGGTGTATTTTCTCCAGCAATATAAGCTTCCTCATCTATTGTCACATACCTTCCCTTAATTAGGCTATTATCACGCTCATTTGGTACTGAGTCAACATTATACAAGTCTGTTTTGACTAGTCCTAATTCATTACATAAATCAGAAGGAAGCATTCCAGAGGTTACGCAATAAGATCTTGAAACAATGCCACCGGGTCTTTCAAATTGTTGACTTGGTGCTAATAATTCTGGATTTATTTCTGTTGCTGCATTAACTAACTGTGCCCATAATGTAACATTACGATTGCTGTATCCACTATCTAGCACCTTAGGTGTATCGTATCCCATCCAAATCCCCATGGTGACGTTTGGATTTGTTGCAACAAACCATGTGTCATACCAGTCATTAGAAGTTCCTGTTTTACCAGACCAATCAACATTGGGGTTGGTTAAATTAGCTCTTGCTGCAGTTGCTGTCCCTCTTTTTAGTACGTCACGCATCATATCAATCATTAAATAATTTGTCTGAGGAGTGAACACTTCTTCTGTTTTGGTCTCATGCTCGTATATAAGCTCTCCATCAAGTGTTTCTATTTTTTCAATCATGTAAGCATCAACAAAATTACCACCATTACCAAATGTTGCATAAGCATTTGTATTTTCCTCTATGGTTACCCCGTTTGTCACTCCACCAAGTGCCATTGATGGGTTTGAATGATCCCCTTCTGTTAATGAGGTGAACCCCATTTTCAGTAAATACTTAGAAACAGGATCCTCATTTATAATTTGCATATAAGTTTTTGCCGCAGGGACATTATGAGACTTATAAAGGGCTTCTCGTACGGAAACCAGACCATAATTTCGGCCTGTATAGTTACCAGGATTCCAAGGCTCAGGCATACCAGGATATTGGAATTCAGTGTCTGTATCTGCAATAATAGAACCAGGTTGCATAACTCCTTCTTCAAAGGCCGGTCCATAAACGAGTAAAGGTTTCATTGTACTTCCATTTGGTCTCCTAGCATCTGTTGCATGGTTTAATTCTTCGATTTCAAAATCTCTTCCGCCAACAAAACTAATAATTTTCCCTGTAGAGTTCTCCATTAATATACTTCCTACCTGAACAGGCTCCATTAATACCTCGTTTTCACCAGTCTCTGGATTCTCTACTAATACAGGATCACCTGTCTCATGATCAATAACTGGTTTATCCCGGCCATAATTATCATAATTGGCTGCTATCCCTTGAAACTTGTCATAAATTTGTTTGTCGATAGTAGTATGAATTCGGTAACCTCTTTGTGTTAGCTCTCGTTTGGCAAGTATCGTATATTCTTCTTCTAATATTTCGTTATTGTCAATATCTTCTTTCGTATAGCCATCTTCTTCAGCTAATATTTGAGTAAGTATATCTGTTGCTCTTTCTTTTATTTCATTCGTCAGATACGGGTATTTGTCAAGTGTTGAGGGCTCAGGTTCGGTAAAATCAGCGACAATATCGTAATGAATCGCTTCTTGATATTCCTCCTCGTTAATTACTTCACTTTCAAGCATTCTGTTCAGGACAGATTTCATCCGATTTAGACCTGGCTCTAATCCATCTGTACCCTTTTGTTGTCCGTTATTACGAAATGGTGTGTAATAAGACGGGCTTTGTGGAAGACCCGCAATAAACGCTGCTTGTGGCAAATTTAACTCCTTCGCATCAACGCCAAATATACCTTGAGCAGCTGTTTGAATACCTGCTATATTTCTTCCGTTAGCATTTCTACCAAATGGAACGATATTTAAATACGCCTCTAAAATCTCATCTTTATCGAAGAAACGTTCAAGTCTTAATGCCAATAAAATTTCTTTGGCCTTTCTCTCAAATGAAACTTCGTTGGTTAGTATCTGATTTTTGATTAATTGTTGTGTTAGCGTACTTCCACCAGTTTTAACAGATGCATTAGTGGCTTCTTGAACGACAGCCCGTAATATCGCCTTTGGAACAACACCGTTATGTGAATTAAAATATTCATCTTCCGTAGCGATGATTGCATCTTTAGCGTATTTAGAAACTTCGTCTAACGTAATTTCTTCTCGAAATAAATCTGAATTTAGTTCACCAAGATAAACATTATTAGTAAAAAATAATTCCGATGTCTCTTCATAATTGTAAATATCTCTTTCCATATTTTCGCGTGGGCGTATTTCCTCATCCTTTACCAAGGAAGCGAAATAACCTGCACCAACTCCACCAGCAAAAAATAACCCAACCACACCTGCAATGATGAAAAATAGAATGACATTCCAAATAACATCATATGTAATTCTAAAGCCTTTAAAAATAGATCCCTTTTTCCACCAATCTTTCAATTTCGTTAAAAGATTATGAGTAATTTTTTTGTTATCCACGATACTACCTCCTAATTTCAATCTATATTATAGCACAAACTATCCATATTCAGCAGTAAGTGAAAGGTGAAGTTGTTACTAAATATCAACTCAATGTTAGCTATTACCGATAACATCTATTGCATTTTTCAAAAAGATATGCTATTAATGGATAATAATTATTTGAATAGGAAATGGCGTTGAAGGAACAAAGTAATGAAGTAGCTCCCTTTTTCAGAGAGCTGACGGCTGGTGCAAGTCAGTATATAGCTACTTGATGAATTACATTCTGGAGCTTCTTCTGGTAGTCAGAAGACGGTGAATCTCATCGTTATGTTTTTCTTAAGTGGCAATACATATGTATTGCAACAAGGGTGGTACCGCGAGTATAAACCTCGTCCCTTTTAGGGGGCGGGGTTTTTTATTTTTGCATTTTTTTTACTATCAACGAGTAATAGAGGAGTGTAGTTAAATGGATATTTTGGAAGATTTAAGAGCTAGAGGATTAGTTAACCAAACGACAGATGATGAGGGCTTACAGAAGCATTTAGATGAAAATGTTGTTACTTTGTATTGTGGATTTGATCCGACTGCGGATAGTTTGCATATTGGGCATTTACTACCTATTTTAATGCTCAAACGTTTTCAACTAGCGGGTCATAGACCGATTGCTTTAATCGGTGGAGGTACTGGAATGATTGGGGATCCAAGCGGTCGTTCAACTGAAAGGCAATTAAATGATTTTGATACAGTACAAAACTTTGCTAGCAAAATAAAGGAGCAATTAGCAGGTATTTTAAATTTTGACGAAGGGGAAAATTCAGCAGTAGCAAGGGATAACTATGAATGGTTATCTAAAATGACAATTATTGATTTCTTAAGAGATGTTGGAAAGCATTTTGGAATTAATTATATGCTTGCCAAAGATTCTGTAGAGTCACGCTTAGAAGCTGGGATTTCTTTTACGGAATTCAGCTACATGATTTTGCAATCAGTTGACTTTATGAACTTATATGAAAAAGAAAACTGTACGTTACAAATTGGTGGTAGTGACCAGTGGGGTAACATTACTGCAGGTATGGAATTAATCCGAAGAACAAAGAGTGGAGAGCAAGAGGCGAAAGCATTTGGTTTAACGGTTCCTTTAATTACCAAAGCAGATGGATCTAAATTTGGTAAGACTGCTGGTGGAGCGGTTTGGCTTGACCCAGAAAAAACATCTCCATATGAGTTTTACCAATTTTGGATTAATACAGATGATCGAGATGTGATTAAATTTTTGAAATTCTTTACGTTCCTTGAAATGGATGAAATAAGTGCATTGGAAAGGGAATTAGAAGAGGCTCCAGAGAAACGTGTGCCACATACTCGTCTTGCAGAAGAGATGACGAACTTAGTACATGGAGAAGAGTCCTTGCAACAAGCACAGAAAATTACTGCAGCATTATTTAGTGGAGATATAAAATCGTTGAATGGAGCAGAAATTGAACAGGGATTTAAAGATGTACCTTCAATTACACTGGGAAAGGTAGAAATTGGTTTAGTTGAATTATTAGTAGAAGCAAAAATCTCTCAGTCTAAGCGACAAGCTCGTGAAGATATTCAAAATGGAGCAGTGTACATCAATGGTGAACGGAATCAAGATTTAAGGCATGTAATTAATAGTGATGACCGCATTGATGATAAGTTTACCATTATTCGTCGTGGGAAGAAGAAGTATTTCTTAATTCGTTTTGAATAACTTAGAGAGGGACTACCTAACTGGTATGCTGGTTAGGTAGTTTTTCTTATAAGATTAAGAAAGTATATAATATTCTTGAGCCTATCCCCAGTTTGGTAATACAACTAAAAATACAAAAAAGCACCAAATTCTTAATAGAATTTGGTGCTTTATTGAAAGCATATTAACGAGAGTAGAACTCAACGATTAATGCTTCGTTAATTTCTGCTGGTAATTCAGAACGCTCAGGAAAGCGAGTGTAAGTTCCTTGAAGACTATTTTCATCAAATGATACATAGTCAGGAACAAAGTTGTTAACCTCAATAGATTCTTTAATAATGTCTAAGTTTTGTGACTTTTCACGAACGCCAATAACTTGACCTGGTTTTACTTGGTAAGATGGGATGTCAACACGACTTCCATCTACTGTGA
The DNA here is from genome assembly GCF_016908325.1 of Aquibacillus albus. Lineage (GTDB taxonomy): Bacteria > Bacillota > Bacilli > Bacillales > Amphibacillaceae > Aquibacillus_A > Aquibacillus_A albus. The sequence goes on from NZ_JAFBDR010000022.1 coordinate 36,175, forward strand.
TATGACCATGGTTTACAAGTTGACGAGCTTGTCTACGAGTACGAGCAAGACCAAGACGGTATACTAGGTTATCTAAACGAGATTCTAAAAGAATCATAAAGTTTTCACCATGAATACCTTTGGTTTTACCAGCTTGATCAAATAGGTTACGGAATTGACGTTCGTTAATTCCGTACATGAAACGTAGCTTTTGCTTTTCCTGAAGCTGTAATCCAAATTCTGAAAGCTTTTTACGTTGATTTGGACCGTGTTGTCCAGGTGCGTAAGGGCGCTTTTCTAACTCCTTACCAGTACCAGTTAATGAAATACCAAGACGACGAGACTTTTTCCATACAGATCCTGTATAGCGAGCCATTGTACATCTTCTCCTTTATATATTAGATTTGCATAAAATAAGACAGTGTGTCCCTTAGCCGCTGCTCATTTCATTTTCATGTACCATCGCTCCAGCAGCAGAGAGTTACACGATACACCTTGTTATAAACAAGGAACAAAATGAAACAGTCGGTGGTCCACGGAGGCTACCTTTTTTACACAAAGACCATTATAAGATTTTTATAACCATAAGTCAACACTTGCGAACAAATCAGACCTAGATACTCTAATGAAAAGTTTTCATTTTCGAGTGGGAAAGTTTTACTATTTCGTATATAATTATAGAATAGTCATTTTTCCCATTATTATCCTATGATAGGTGGATTCCAATGCAAATTGATAAAAACTTATCGTTGTATGAACTACGAACATATTTAAAAGAAAAACTCATCCATGATGTGCACGATGGATATAAGGACAGGGTTGTTACAGAAGCTTCAAAGCAAATGAACAGTGATTGTAGTTATGAATTACGGCAATTAGAGAGTCTTGCTGTTGAGGTTAACAATGTCTTAAAGGAGCTTGGTAGCTTTTCTAAAACGAAGGAAAAAGCAAACAAATATGAGTTGTTATATCGAGTGACTAGAAAGTTTCACTCTTCTATCAATACTCGAGATGTCTTAATAGAGATTATTAAAACATTATCTGAGGTTTATCCGGAGTTTAAATGCAAGTTACTTTTATCGCAAGATTACAAGGATGAAAGTGAGTTACCGATACAAGAGTTAATCTATAATGATGAATTTGTAAATAAATCAAGTGTACAGGCTTTTCTGACTGGAGAGGTTAAATTTGAAAGAAATAATAAAAAGAACAAGTCTAGACTCTTCGCTCCGCTAAAAGGACGACAGGGAATTTATGGTGTTTTACACGTAACTGCCCCGAATACATTAACTGTTCCTGCAAGTGATGTAGAATTTATCACATTATTAGCAAATACGGCTGGAAATGCATTAGAAAATGCCAGGCTGTACCAACAATCAAAGCAAGTAATTGCTGATTTACAGTTAATAAATGAAACTTCTCATAAGTTAAACTCGAATCTAAGGCTATCGGAAACAACCAACTTTATGTATAACCAGATAAAAGAGTCCTTTGGTGCAGAAGAAGTTGGATTTTTTCTTTTTAAAGAACATGGTTATGAATTACTAGATGGCAGTACTCGCTACTTCTCTGAGGATGGAGCTGCTTCCATTTTAACTAGTATATTACCTTTGTTGGAAAGGGATAAAGAGTCTTTGTTTATCGGTGATTTTTCAGTAAAACATCCTAGTGTACCGTATCGTTCTATTATGGCGATCCCAATGGTTCAATCTAATCAAACGAAAGGTGCAATTATCGTACTTCATCAAACACCATACTTTTTTAGCTTTGAATCGTTTAAGCTGTTTAAATCATTGGTTCATCATTCAACCTTAGCTTTTGTTAATTCATCACTTAGAGAGCAGTTAGAAAAACTAGTGATTACTGATTATTTAACAAAATTGTATTCTCGAAAGTATTTGGATGAAAAGCTTCAGGAACACCAGAAAGTAGATAATCATGGAGCATTGTTATTAATAGATATTGATGATTTTAAACAGCTTAACGATACGTTTGGACATGATACTGGAGATGAGGTCATTATCCAGGTGGCAAACATATTAGAGAATAATGTTGGAGAGAAAGCTTTTGCCGCTAGGTGGGGCGGAGAAGAATTCGCTGTATATTTACCGCATGTTACGATTACAGATGGTGTGGAGACAGCTAATCAAATTCTAAATCAAGTTCGTACTAACACAATTCCGAAAGTTACTGTTTCTATCGGTGTTTCCTATTGGCAGGCTGGAAAAATTAAAAAGGTAAAAACAATTTTTGAATGTGCTGACGAAGCATTATATGAGGCAAAACGATCAGGGAAAAACTGTGTTGCAACAGAAAAGAGGATGACTTATTAAAGTCATCCTCTCTCTTTGTGGTCCAGGAAATTATTTGTTAAATATTTTTTTCAATAATCGTTGCAAAGTTTTCTAAATATTGCTCGTCAATTTCATCAAATCTGTCTGTAATTGGACTGTCAATATCTAGTACGCCAAAAATTTCTCCATTTTTGTAAATAGGGACAACGATTTCTGATCTACTAGCTGCATCACACGCGATGTGACCAGGAAATTGGTGTACATCAGCAATTCTTTGCGTTTTTTCTTCTTTTACTGCTGTACCACAAACCCCTTTTCCATAACCAATTCTTACACAAGCAGGCAATCCTTGGAAAGGCCCTAATACTAACTCATCGTTTTTCCAAATATAAAAACCAACCCAATTAACTTCAGGGAGAAACTGATTTAATAGTGCAGAAGCATTGGATAAGTTTGCGACTTGATCCTGCTCATCCGCTAATAATGCTTCTAATTGCTTTAAAAGTAATGCATAATCCTTTTCTTTTGAACCGCTGTATTGTTGTGTTTGAAACAATTGTATTTCCTCCTTTTAGCTGTTACAAAGTGAATGTGTTACAAAGGATATCTATCTGGTATACTATGTTAATACAAACAGATGTAAAATTGCCAAAACATGACACACAAACCATTTTTGCAAAAGCCCTCGATATTTGACGACAGAAAAATGCAGGACTCCTTCCATTCATGTCGTAAAAAGTAATGTAAGGAGATGAATCTGATGAAAAAGAATGAAACAAAACAAAAAGTGATGGATGCTGCTTGCAAATTGTTTTTTGCAAAGGGTTATCATGGCACATCCGTAAGAGATATCGCCAAAAAAGCCTCCGTTAATGTTTCGTTAATTAATTATTATTTTACAAGTAAACAAGGTCTATTGGAAGAAGCTGTTGTTCATTACTATGAAGAATATTTGAAAAAAATAGACAACGTACTTGATGAAACCGAACAATTAGAACCAAGAGATAGACTAAAGAAAATGGTTGAAGTTATTATACAGTATAAACAGGATCAACATCAATTTACTTGTTTTATACAGCGAGAATTAAGTCTTGATTCCGTTTTTGTTCGAGAAATGATGGTAACTTACTTAGCCAAAGAGAATTATTATATTAGTAAGGTTTTCTACGATGCCGTAGAAGGTACATCTCACAACAATATAGATCGCGAATTTTTATTACTGCAATTAAAAGGACTATTAAGCACTCCTTACATAGCACCGAACGAATGGAGAAATAAAGTTGTTTGGGATCAATCCCATGATTTTTTTGTAAAAAAGTACACAAAAACAATAAACAATTGGTTGGATTTCGTGACAGAGGATAGCCATCTAAAGAGAGACAGCAGTTCCATGAATAAATCCAGATCCTGAACTGTAAAATATTCTTCTCTTGATGGCCTCTAATTCACCTCATCTTATTTTCCACCAGTAGCATGTTGTTTTTTCTTATAACACTCTTGAAAAAAATGTCAAATTATAAATAAATTTGAAAAAATTTGGCCCAAAAATATGTCTGACATGGTATCATAATAGTATTATGATACACAGTTAGTACAAAATGGTAATTCGATGTTTATTTGTCGAACTATTTCCTATCATGGAATGAGACAAATGGATTCAATTCGGATAGAAATATCGATGGGAAACGGTTAGGAGGATTATTATGGCTTATGTCATAGGGGTTATTCTCATCATCATAGCATTGATTATATTAGGTCTTATCTTGAGGAAAAAAGTGTATGATGAAGTTGATCGGCTAGAAGGTTGGAAAATGGATATAATGAACCGAAATGTGACTTCAGAGCTAGCTCGGATTAAAAGTTTAAATTTAATGGGAGAAACTCAAGACAAGTTTGAATCTTGGAAAGATCGTTGGGATCACATTTTAACGAGAGAGTTACCGGATATAGAAGAGTATTTATTAGATGCAGAAGAAGCTGCTGACCGATTTCGTATTTCAACTGCCAAAAAAAACTTAAAAGCAGTCGAGGATACGTTGGAATCAATTGAATCGGATATTGACGAAATGTTTAAGGAGCTGGAACATTTATTAGATTCTGAACAGCATAGTCGTAAAGAAATTGAATATTTGCAACCTAAAATAAAAGGCCTTAGGAAAAAAATAATCCAACATCGTCATTTGTTCGGAAAAGCAGAATATCGATTTGATGTGGAAATAGATGAACTAGAAGAAGAGGTTGGTAGATATTTTCAACTAGCAGAGACTGGGAATTATTTCGAAGGACAACAATTAGTATATAATCTGAAAAGTAGAGTTGCTGTAATTGAAGAACAAATCCAGGCTTTTCCGTCCTTATATAAAAAGTGCAAAAAAGAACTGCCTGCACAAATGGATGACTTACTTGCCGGAATTAAGCAAATGAAAGAGGATGGATATCGAATTGAACACTTTGGTTTTGAAAAGGAACTACATAAGGATCAAGAGCTACTAATTGAAAACATTGAAAAGTTAGAGAAGGGAATAACAAGTGAAGTACAGGAATTTATAGGCAGAATTGAAGAAAGAATTCCGGAAATGTATCAGTTGCTGGAAAAAGAAGCCGTGGCCAAGTCTTTCGTTCAAAAGCAGTTTCCTAGTTATCAAAAATTGATGGATGAAGTTAACTCCGATTTTGGCTCCACGCTGCAAGAGGTTGAGCAACTGCAAGAAACATACTATATTGAAAAAACGGACATGGAATTACATTTAAGCCTTGAAAAATGGATGAAACAACTTCAGCATCAATTTAAGCTTATCCAAACAGAAATGAATGAAGAGAGCATTTCCCATGCTGAATTGAGAGAGCTTATAGAAGATAGTTATAAAGAACTGTTACAATTGCAGGAATCTCATGATGAATTTAAAGAACAAATTAGAGCTCTTCGAAAAGATGAAATAGAAGCAAAAGAAAATGTATTAGAAATGCGTAAACAGCTTTATGAAACAAATCGAAAGTTACAAAAAAGTAATATCCCAGGAGTTCCATCCTTTATCTGGAATCTTTTAGATGAAGCAGTAGAGAAAAGTGAATTAGTAGTAAAAAATCTTGCCAAACAACCGCTTGATATGGGGGAAGTACAAAGCTCTTTATCAGAAGCAAAAAAGGCTGTATTAACAATGATTGAACAAACAGAATTATTATTGGACCAAGCCAGACTTGTGGAATTAGTGATTCAATATGCAAACCGTTATCGTAGTCAAGATTCAGTGTTAGCTGAAAAATTATACCGTGCGGAAAGTTTGTTCCGTAATTATGATTATGAAAATGCTTTGGAGGAAGCTATAACGGCTTTGGAAGAGGTTGAACCCGGGGCTTTAAAACGCTTAGAGGCATTTAGCCAAGTGCCAAGTTAGGTGTTGGTACAATCAATAATCGGACTGTGGCATTAGGTATTAACTATAATATCGAGTAAGTAAAAAGGTCTAATTTTAAGCAAAAAGCTTAAAATTAGACCTTTTATGTACTTGTAAAGTTTATAAATTTCAGGTTTGCAAGTGCATGATGATTTCCAATTGGACAGGATATGTGTTAATATATTTCAATGCAAAAGTGTAGAAGGAGGGAATCTCCTATGATTTACTTAGATAATAGTGCAACCACCAAACCACATCCTGATGTTTTGGATAGTTTTTTTAAAGTATCAGAAAATTATTTTGGAAACCCATCGTCTGTTCATCGATTTGGACTGGAAGCGGAACGTTTGTTGTTAACTGCAAAACAACAAGCTGCTCACCTACTTGGTGTTTCAGAGGATGAAGTTGTTTTTAATTCTGGTGGAACAGAGGGTAATAATACAGCGATTAAAGGAATTGCACTAGCACATCAAAATAGAGGTAAGCATATCATTACTTCTCAAATTGAGCATCCCTCGGTATTAGAAGCATGTCAAGCTCTTGAAAGTTTAGGTTTTTCTGTTACCTATTTGCCAGTTGATACAAACGGTTTAGTTTCTGTTGATGATGTAAAATCTAATATAACGGAAAACACCATTTTAATATCTATCATGCATGTGAATAACGAAATAGGGTCTGTTCAGCCGATTGAAGAAATAGGAATGATTGCGAAACAATATCCTAAATTATTTTTCCATGTTGATCACGTACAAGGGTTTGGAAAAGTTTCATTGGATTTAAAAAGTAGTGGAGTTGATTTATGTACCATTTCTGGACATAAAATACATGGGTTAAAGGGAACTGGTTTGTTATATATTAAAAAGAATACAACATTGTTTCCACTCCTTCACGGTGGTGAACAAGAATTAAACTACCGGTCTGGGACGGAAAATCTGGCAGGTATTGTTTCATTGGTAAAAGCTATGAGGTTAATATTGGAGGAACAAAAAGTAAACAAAGATAACTTAGTATCCTTGCAAAGCAGATTACGTAAATATTTAAAAACACTGGACTCCGTAATCATCAATTCGCCTGAGGGCCATTCACCACATATCCTTAACTTTTCTATACCAGGTTACAAACCAGAAGTTGTCATTCATGCTCTTGGAGAAAAAGGGGTATATATTTCAACGAAATCGGCCTGTTCATCCAAAAAACCGGATGAAAGTGCAGTTTTGGCAGCATGTGGATTAGGGAACAGTATAAGTGAATCTGCATTAAGAGTTAGTTTATCTTATGAAAATAATGAGAAAGAAATGGACACGTTTTTTGAAACACTTTCTGATGTAATTAAACAATTGAGTGAAGTAATGGGGTAGATAACATGCAGTACGATCATATCATTATACGTTATGGTGAAATTGCTTTAAAAGGAAAAAATAGAAAAGTATTTACTAATCAATTATCTGATAATATAGCGAAAAAGCTGAAGCAATTTTCTGCTATAAAAATAAGTATGCATAGAGATCGAATGTATATTGTGTTAAATGGTGAAAATCCTAAGAAGATAATAGAAAAGTGTAAGAACATATTTGGAATTCAAAGCTTGAGCCTAGCTGTGAAAACAACCAATGAAGTGACTGATATAAAAGAAGCTGCTTTAAATGTTTTGACGAAGGAGCCAAACGTAAAAACATTTAAGGTAACAACAAAACGGGCAAATAAAGAATTTCCAATTGGTTCTCAGGAATTTAACCATGTTTTAGGTGGTCATTTGTTATCGAATACGAATGACTATAAGGTTGATGTACATCAGCCAGATATAGAGATACGTGTGGATATTAGAAAAAAAGCAACCTATATAACATCAAAGAAAATTCTAGGTGCTGGTGGACTTCCAGTCGGATCATCAGGAAAAACATTATTACTTATGTCTGGTGGAATAGATAGCCCCGTTGCAGGATATTTAACAATGAAACGCGGGGTACAGGTGGAGGCCATCCATTTTCATTCTCCTCCATATACGAGTGAACGAGCAAAACAAAAGGTGTTAGATTTAGCGGAACGACTTACAGAATTCGGAGGAAAAGTTAAGGTTCATGTTGTACCTTTTACAAAGCTTCAACAAAAGATTTACAGAGAAATCCCTCATGGTTATTCAATGACAGTAATGCGTCGGATGATGTTGCGCATAAGTGAGCATATTGCGAAGCAGGAAGGTATCTTATCATTAACTACAGGAGAAAGTTTAGGTCAAGTTGCTAGTCAGACCATGGAAAGTATGAATGCGATTAATGAAGTAACAAACTTTCCAATTATTCGTCCATTAATAGCAATGGATAAAGAAGATATTATTAAAATTGCTGAGCATATTGAAACATATGAGATTTCAATCCGGCCATTTGAGGACTGTTGTACAGTGTTTGTTCCAAATGCTCCAAAAACAAAACCAAAAACAGACAAGGTTAAATATTTAGAAGAATTAATTGATTTTACCAATGATTTTAGTGAAACAATAGCTAATGTACAAACAATTGAAGTTTCAGAAGAAGAGCAAAAGAAAAAAGATCTTTTCGATTTGCTTTAATAATACGGTGATAATTGTAAGAAAATCTACCAATCTTTTGCCAGAGTTTGCAACAACTACCAGTACTTTTGGTGTATGAATTCACCCCTCCCTACACATTATAGAAATGTAGTAAAGAGGAGGTGAGACATCATGGCAAACAACAACAGCAATAACAGTAATCAACTATTAGTACCTGGTGTAAGCCAAGCAATCGACCAAATGAAAGTTGAGATTGCGCAAGAGTTTGGTGTGAATCTTGGTGCTGATACAACTTCTAGAGCTAACGGATCTGTTGGTGGTGAAATCACTAAGCGCCTAGTATCTATGGCTCAACAACAATTAAATGGTGGACAACAATAACAAGATAGTATGGCATAAAAGGGTAGTGTTATAGCACTACCCTTTTCTTTTTGGTTATGTTTTGGTATCGTACTTGTAACAACAAAAGATGAAGGAGAAGTCGGCATGGGTGTACTATGGTATGGTGGCACAATTTATACAATGCATGCAGAAGGTGAACAGGTAGAAGCTGTCTTCACAAATAATGGACAAATAGTTGAAACAGGGGAACTCGAAGTTATAAAAAAGAAATATGAAAAAAACATAGATACTAGTTATGACTTAAATGGTAAGGTTATGTATCCAGGGTTTGTTGATAGTCACTTACATATAATTGGGCACGGTGAAAAATTACTTCATTTGGATTTATCAAAAATGTCATCACCTGAGCAAATAATCCATGCTTTACAGCAGCGAGTTAAGGATTTGCACCAAGGAGAATGGCTTATTGGTGAGGGATGGAATGAAAACCAGTGGGAAAATCCAGAAATCATTCATAAACGTGTACTTGATGAGATAGCTCCTAACAACCCAATGATGTTAACAAGGGTTTGTAGACACGCGATTCTTGCTAACTCAGCAGCGATGAGTTTGGCTAATATCGAACAGGATACTATTGATCCTCAAGGAGGAAAGATTGTTCGAGATGAGCAGGGAGAAGCGATTGGTTATTTCCTTGATACTGCTCAAGAACTAATCAAAAACAAAATACCAGATGTTACAGAATCCCATTTAGAAAAAGTAGTTAAGGCTTCTGTAGATGATTTATTACAACTAGGCTTAGTAGGAGGGCATAGTGAAGACTTAAATTATTATGGAGGATTTAAGAAAACACTAAATGCCTTTAAAAAAGGAATTGATGGGAAAGAAAGAAAATTCAGGACTCACTTGCTTGTTCATCATGAGGTATTGGATGACATGATAAACGAAGGATTACAGTATGGCGATGGAGCAGACTTTATTGAACTCGGAGCAGTAAAAATCTTTTCTGATGGGGCTTTAGGCGGAAGAACTGCATGGCTTTCTGAACCATATGAAGATGACCCAGACAACTATGGTATAGCGATTCATAGTATGGAGGAATTAGAAACCCTAGTTAAAAAAGCACGTGATCGAGAAATGCCTGTTGCTGTGCATGCAATTGGCGACAAAGCAGTATGGGCAATTGCTAAGACAATTAAAAAATACCCACTGAAAAATGGTAGGCGGGATCGAATTATCCATGCTCAGGTAGTAAATGAAGACGTGCTTTCCTTATTACAGGAACTCGACGTTGTGTTAGATATTCAGCCAACTTTTGTCGCTTCTGATTTCCCTTGGATAATTGATAGGATAGGTCAAAGACGTGTCAAACAGTCGTATCCTTGGAAAACATTTTTAAACAAGGGAATAGCTTGTGCGGCAGGGTCTGATGCACCAATAGAGGATGTTAATCCATTACTTGGAATTGAAGCAGCAGTTTTAAGAAAGTCGTATATAGATGGTAAAAAATATAATGAGAGCGAACAACTATCAGTTTATGAAGCAATTTCCTTGTACACGAAAGGAAGTGCTTATGTAATCTGTCACGAACATGACAGAGGGCAAATAATTCCTGGATATGTAGCAGATTTTACTATTTTAGATAAGGATTTATTTAAGATTAAGCCTGAGGAAATTTCTTCATCTAGGGTAGAAATGACAGTGATTGATGAGGAAATTGTTTACAAAAGATAACACTTATCCAAAACTGAAAGCTTGACTATTTAAATTTAATAACAAAAACTGGACACCAACTGTTGGTGCCCAGTTTTTCATGTTATACGAAATTATAAAAAGGTTCTCTTTACACGATCCCAAAATGAATTATTTTTTAATTTTACTGTTTTGATTCGGTCTTCACTTAATGTTACGGTTAAGTCTTTAATGTTGCGAATTGAATAAGCTTCATTGTCTAAACCAATAATTGGATAATCATTACCATCTTGGATTATTTCTAGTTTCAAGGTTCTGTCATTGTTCAAGATAAATGGTGAACCTAATGTCCGATAACGATTGTTGTTTAATGAAGCCAATTCTGAAACCTGAAAACAAGGGGTTTTTGGATCTACAACTGCTCCCAAAGTTGATTTGTTGTAGCCTGTACTACCGGTTGGTGTGGCTACAATTAATCCGTCACCTCTGAATCGTTCAAAATGATTATCATCAATAAATACATCCATAACAATTGTTTTTATGACTGTTGATCGAATACTTGCCTCGTTTAAGCATTGAAACCTTGCTTCTCCATTTATAACTACATCAATGACTGGAAAACGTCGTACCTCAAGTTCTTCATACATCATGGAATTTACCATTTCATCATAATTATTTAAATTAAAATCACAATAAAGGCCTGCTTCATTTGATTGAGCTATTCCTACATACAAACAATCCTGTCGAAAACCAGTTTTTCGAACAGCTTGTAGAAATGCACCATCTCCTCCGACACTAACAATAATATTTGCACGTTGATAATCTTCTACAATTGTAAATCCATTACTTTTTGCGAGTTCAACTAATGGATTTAGTTTTTTTTCTAGTTCTTCACTTCGTGGATAATAAAAGTATAGATTTCTCCGATTGTCCATGCTTGCCCCTCCTAATTTCATCTGTTTTGTATGTCATGTAGGGTTACTTGTTAAAATTTCCATACTTGTTTTTATGTTATCACCATTGGTTACAGAATCATAGCATGTCATCAAATTGTCAAAAGATACGTTTATGTAACTCTTATTTTGAAGATAATAAGTGTTATGGGAGGTGCTTGTTTTGATTTGGTTGTTGATAGCTATTATCTTACTTGCCATTCTTATCCTAGGCATGTTTTTAAGATTATATACGAGCTTTGAGTTCTTATTAGACGGTGAAAATAGTTATTTTTATATAAAAGTAAAGGTGCTAGGTATAGTTATTTGGAAAAAACAAATTCTATTTTCAGAAGAAGATTTAATCAATCCAAATAATGGTGAGTTAAACTCAGACCGAGAAGCGTATCGGCCAAGCAATTTTTCTTCAAAGCTACAACAGTTTAAGGAATTATTATTTCAGCTGATTGATGCAAAGCCACTTGTATTAAAGGTCTTGTCCAGGATTAATATTCATCGATTATATTGGAAAACTTACATAGGTACGGGTGATGCTAGTGCTACAGGTATTCTTTGTGGGGCTTTATGGGGGATGAAAGGGTCTATTGTTGGTTTAATTACTAATTATATGAACATACTTCAAAAACCGATGATTGAAGTTAATCCAACTTTTCAGGAAAAGCGCTTATATAGTGAGTGTAGTGGTATGGTTTCTGCACGATTAGGACAAACTATTTACACGTTTGTTCAGTTGATTAAATATGTCAATAGCAATCATTCTAATTGGGCTAATGAACCAGCATAAGATTTAAGGAGGTTGATAAAATGAGTGAACAGCATCCAATTGAAGGAATGGTAGACACTGTAATGTCTAATCTAAAGGATATGGTTGATGTCAACATAATTTTGGGCGACCCTGTAGAATCACCAGATGGTACAGTTATATTACCGATTAGTAGAGTTGGGTATGGATTTGCAGTTGGTGGTTCAGAATTCAAACCAAACTCCGGAAGTCAGGATTCTGGCTCTCAAGACGGAAGCACAGATTCAAAAGATCAAGAATACCCATTTGGCGGTGGTGCTGGTGGAGGTATATCGATTTCACCCATAGGATTTTTGGTGGTGTCTTCAAAAGGTACACAGATGATTCACATTGATAAAAATGCCCATTTAGCAGAGAAGCTAATTGATTTAGCGCCACAGGCAGTAGATAAAATCCAAGAGATGCTAGGAAAAGCCCAAAAAGATAGGGATAAAGAAAAGAAAGACCAAGATATGGATAAAGAAAAGAAAGATCAACAAGAATAACATTATTAAATAGCAAAACAACAACTTAAAAAAAGCTTCATATACAGGTTGGAAAGTATAAAGAAGTATAACGAGGAATAAAAGTAAGCTGCCATATAAGCTAATAATGGCAGTCTTTATACATAATTCCCTATATTTGGATAGGTTTAAAGGATGTGCCCGGCAAACATTGCCGGGTTTTCCATTGCTTGTTGAAGTATAAAAACCTAGCTACGTATTAATTCCCAACATAGTAAATTTAGGATTTATCGATAGTCAAGTTTTCCTTATAAGTGATAACATGTAACAATGGTCGATTAAATAGAAACTTGTTAAAATAAAGGCACCCACCATTAAATGTATGAAATTTTTAAAGGGATGAATGGAGGAGCAAATTTGGAACAAACGAACGTTGAAAAATTATTTTCATCACTAGATGAAGTATCAGAGTTAATACAACAACAATTAGATCACCCATATATTGAAGGTCTTGCTTATGGACTAGAACTGTTGTTTACACAAGAGCCAACAGAGAATATAAACGATTCATTAAAAGCGCAACTAATTAGTAAGGTTAAAGAAATTGATTTAAAAGGTTATGAAAAGGAAGAAATAAGAAAAGCGATTCAATTAGCGATATTAAAAGGAATGCAGGGAGCAACGCAACAACAGCATTTGGTAACACCAGATACTGTAGCTATGTTTATTGGGTACCTTGTACAAAAGTTAACAGAAAAAAACGAGATAATTCGATTGTTTGATCCTGCATGTGGTTCAGCAAACTTATTAACAGCCGTTATTAATCAATTACATCAAAAAACACAGGCATATGGTAGTGAAGTTGACCCAACGTTAATTCAATTGGCTTTAATGAATGCAAATTTACAGGAAACAGAAGTAGAGTTTTTTCATCAAGATAGTTTACAGCCATTTTTATTAGAACCCGTTGATTGTGTTATTTCTGACTTGCCAGTTGGTTATTATCCAAACGATTTTCAGGCAAGTAAATATGAGCTTAAATCAAATGAGGGTCACTCCTATGCTCATCATTTGTTCATCGAGCAAAGTTTAAATTACGTGAAGGATGGAGGATTCCTAATCTTTGTTATACCTAATAACTTGTTTGTGAGTGATCAAGCGGACAAGCTGCAATCATATCTCCATAATCATGCACATGTGATCGGTTTATTGCAGTTACCACTCAGTATGTTTAAGTCCGAAAATAATGCAAAAAGTATTTTTATTTTACAGAAAAAGGGACAAACTACAACTGCACCAAAACAAGCCTTACTTGCACAGTTACCTTCCTTTAAAAATGTAAAAGCTATGAATGACATATTAGAGAAAATTAATCTTTGGTTTAAAAATGAAAGGTATTAAATTATGAGAAAATAACAAATTTTTGTCGCAAACGTTATCATAAATGGATTCATATTGCAATCGAGAGAAACCGGTGGTTAAAATGGTGTAGGGTAAGAAAGAATCGCTTTTAATTGGATTAAGACTCAGTACGTATTTTTAGTTTTAGGACTATAAACAAGGACTGATACGAAAGGATTGAATCATGTGAGCAACATTTTAGCAATTAATGCCGGTAGTTCATCTTTGAAGTTTCAACTAATCGAAATGCCAGAAGAAATAGTATTGGCAAAGGGGCTAGTGGAACGTATTGGTATCAATGATTCTGTATTTACGATAGAGGTACAGGAAAATAAGGATAAAAGCGTAACAGATATTCCTAATCATGAAGAAGCTGTTAAATTACTACTAGAAAAACTAACATCCTCTGGTGTAATCCAATCATTAAATGAAATTGATGGGATAGGACATCGTGTCGTTCACGGGGGAGAGAAATTCAGTGACTCCGTTCGGATTACGGATGAGGTCATTAAAGAAATTGAGGAAGTCTCGGATTTGGCTCCATTGCATAATCCTGCGAATTTAACAGGAATTAGAGCATTTAGAGAAATCCTTCCTGAGATTCCAGCTGTTGCTGTCTTTGATACAGCTTTTCACCAGTCCATGCCGGAGCAATCTTATTTATATAGTTTACCATATGAATATTATAAGAAATACGGTATTAGAAAATATGGATTTCATGGAACTTCCCACAAATATGTATCGGAAAGAGCTTCTGAACTGCTAGGTATTCCTTCAAATCAATTAAGACTATTATCCTGCCATTTAGGGAATGGTGCTAGTATTGCTGCGATTGAAAATGGCCAATCTATTGATACATCCATGGGTTTCACCCCATTAGCTGGTGTTACTATGGGGACTCGTTCGGGTAATATTGATCCTGCCCTAATCCCATATATTATGGATAAGACAGGTAAAACAGCGAATGAAGTAATGAATGTTCTTAACAAAGAGAGTGGGATGCTCGCGCTTTCTGGTTTTTCTAGCGATTTAAGGGATATTGAAGAAAAGGCAAATAATGGGGATGAACGTGCAGAGCTAGCACTTGAAGTATTTGCGAATAGAATTCATAAATATATTGGATCTTATGCAGCACGGATGCATGGAATAGACGCGATTATATTTACCGCTGGTGTTGGTGAAAACAGTACGACCATACGAGAAAGAGTATTAAAAGGGCTTGAATTTATGGGAGTATATTGGGATCCTTCATTGAATAACATTCGTGGAAAGGAAACCTTTATCAACTATCCGCATTCACCAGTAAAAGTAATTGTCATCCCAACCAATGAAGAAGTAATGATTGCAAGGGATACCATCCGCCTTACAGATAAAGTTGCCCAAAAATAATGTATTTTTAATTATTTTCATTTGGCATCAAGAAAATTTTGAAGCAACCTCTTTTAAACGATTAGGGGTTGCTTTTTAGCATAACGTGGTATTAAAAAGACATATGGTAAATTAGTAATAATTAAACACATACAGAGGTGAGTTGGTGAACAATGATTATGTGCAGGAAATAATAACATGGGAAAAGTTGTTAGAGTCTTATCAGACCAATCCTTACGAGGAATTTTATGAAAAAGGAATGAACCAATTATTGGTTTATCTTCGTTCCTCAAGTAAACAAAAATTGCAAAACAATGCTGACCAACTGTTATTCTATGTCCATTCTTATTTACAAGGATCATCTATCCAACAGGAAGCTAGAGAAGCGATTATTAAGCTAGGAAAGGTGTTTGATCCTGAAGTTCATACAATTGAAGATTTGCAATCCATGCCTCTTACTCAACTTACCTATATAGCAGAAAAACAAATGGAAAAAGAGAGGA
Organism: Aquibacillus albus; assembly: GCF_016908325.1. Taxonomy (GTDB): domain Bacteria; phylum Bacillota; class Bacilli; order Bacillales; family Amphibacillaceae; genus Aquibacillus_A; species Aquibacillus_A albus. The sequence continues at coordinate 51,874 of NZ_JAFBDR010000022.1, forward strand.
TGAGCGCTTTCGTTCAGGGCTCGTGTACGGGAGCTGGAGGAATACTGCTCTCAGCTATAGATTTACCTGTACTAGCGATGATTAACCTTAAAGCTGTTCAATTGATTGGATTGTCATTTGGGCACAAAATAGATAAACCATATGAAATGATGGTATCATTAAAAGTTTTCCATGCAGCCACTTTACCGAAAAGGTTTCAAAAAAAGGCTTGGGATGAACTAAATGATGAAATGAATAACACAACTCCTTATTTATATGAAGGAAAAGAGGAGATCACAAATAAAGCTTCAACAAACCAACTATTACAACAATTAGCTAAAAATATATTGATTCTAATGACAAGAAAAAAGGTTGTTCAGGGGTTTCCATTAATCGGAATAGGAATAGGGGCTCTAACAAATTATCAATTAACCAGGAAAGTAACAAATTTTGCTTTACGATTTTACCAAAAACGTTATCTCGTTGAGCACCAAATTCTGAGTGAGAAGTGAGTGGTATTTTACTAAGCCGCTTCGACCTGCTTGCTTCAAAAGGCTAGTGACACATTGTTGCATTGTTACTAGTCTTTTTTATTTTGCTGTGTTAAAGTTCGATGTTGATTTTTTGACACTTGTTGAGAAGAGGTGAACTTGAGTTTTTCTAATAGCTTTTATTCAATTGTTCATGTACCATATACTTGTAAAATCTCTAACTATAACTACTAACCAAAAATAGTTTAGTGGAGGGAGGATGACTGTGGGACATGCCATCATTACTGCTGGAACGAAAGGTTTAGGCTTAAAAGTAACAGAATCCTTTGTTCGCGAAGGTCATCAAGTAACTGTTACTTATTGGAAAGATGAAATGAGGGCCAAAGAACTTAAAAAGAGGTATGCAGATAACCAATTACATATTGTTCAAGCTGATGTAACAAGCAAAAAAGATATAGAAAAATTAGTAAGCGAAGCTACCCTTCGATTTGGTACCGTTGATTATCTAATTAACAATGCAGGGCCATTTGTTTTTGAAAGAAAAAAATTAATGGACTACTCAAACCATGAATGGGATTTGATGATCAGAGGTAATTTAGATGCCGTGTTCCATTTGCTTAAACTAACGGTTCCTATGATGAGGGATCAAGACTTTGGTCGGATTGTGAATTATGGTTTCCAAGGTGCTAACTCTGCATCCGGTTGGTTAAACCGTTCCGCATTTGCAGCAGCAAAAGTAGGACTTGTTTCATTAACAAAAACAATCGCATTGGAGGAAGCTGAACATGGGATTACTTCCAATATGATATGTCCTGGAAACATTATCGGAGATATGAAAGAGTCTAGTATAAGTGAAAGTAGAGAAATACTGGATGAGAATACACCAATAGGAAGATCAGGAACAGGTGAAGATATTGCAAGAGCCATCCTTTTTCTTTGTGAAAAAAATTCAGATATGATAACAGGCTCAGTGTTTGAAGTAACTGGCGGATTAGATGTGATAAATAGATATCGTTAAATAGAAAAAATAGAGATTATGGGGGTCATACAATGAAAATCGGCATTCCAAAAGAGATGAAAAATAATGAAAATCGCGTGGCAATAACTCCAGCTGGTGTAATGACGTTGGGGAATGCAGGGCACACGGTATCAATTGAAACACAAGCAGGTTTGGATTCAGGGTTTACGGATAATCAATATCGAGAAGCAGGTGCAATAATTGTTGATTCAGCTGCTGAAGCTTGGGAACAAGAGCTTGTTTTAAAAGTGAAGGAACCATTACCGGAAGAGTACCATTATTTTTACGAAGGTCTCATTTTGTTTACATATTTACACCTTGCTCCTGAACCTGAATTAACAAAAGCTTTAATACAGAGTAAGGTTGTCGGCATTGCCTATGAAACAGTCCAATTACCCGATGGATCTTTACCATTGCTAACACCAATGAGTGAAGTAGCAGGAAGAATGGCTTCCCAGATTGGTGCACAATTTTTAGAAAAGTCAAATGGTGGAAGAGGAATATTACTGTCAGGCATCCCTGGAGTTAAAAGGGGAAAGGTTACCGTTATTGGCGGAGGAGTTGTCGGAACAAATGCAGCAAAAATTGCCATCGGTTTAGGTGCGGATGTTACCATTATCGACTTAAACCCTGACAGATTAAGAGAATTAGATGACATCTTTGGTTCTTCTATTAATACACTGATGTCAAATCCTTTAAATATTGAACAATCCATCAGCGAGTCTGATCTTGTCATAGGAGCTGTTTTAATTCCAGGAGCAAAAGCACCAAAACTTATCACAGAGCAAATGGTTCAAGCAATGCCAGAAGGCTCCGTTATTGTTGATGTGGCGATTGATCAAGGTGGTATATTTGAAACAACGGACAGAATTACTACCCATGATAATCCGACCTATACGAAGCATGGAGTACTTCATTATGCAGTAGCCAATATGCCGGGAGCAGTACCTAGAACGTCCACGATGGGCTTAACTAATGTTACCATTCCTTATGCACTTCAGCTAGCAAACAAAGGGTATCAGAAAGCTTGCTTAGAACATCCTTCGTTGTTAAAAGGTATCAATACTTTAAACGGTTATGTTACGTACCAAGCTGTTGCAGAAGCGCAACAATTAGAGTATGCTGATGCGGCTACATTATTAAAAGAATCCATTTAAAAATGTATGCCTGACTTCTTAAAAAAAGTCAGGCATACTGTTTAAAGGATTTGCAGTTCTTTTGGATATTTAGTTAGTAATTCAATGCCGCCATCTGTCATCAATACTTGATCTTCAATTCGAACTCCACCAATTTCAGGAATGTAAATACCGGGTTCAATGGTAAAGCTCATTCCGGGCAGAAGAGGTAAACTATTTGTGGAAGTCATGGACGGGAACTCATGAACATCAATCCCGATACCATGCCCTAGTCGATGGGTGAAATACTCACCATAGCCTTTATCAGTAATATGTTTACGAGCAACTTGATCTAAAGAACCAATGGGTTGTTGTAATTTCGCATGAGAAATCGCTGCTTTTTGAGCTGATAAGACAGTCTGATAAATGTCTTTTTGTTGGTCATTAATCTGTTTATATGCTACAGTTCTAGTTATATCTGAACAATAGCCCTCAAAAACAACTCCTAAATCAAACAATACTAAGTCACCAGGTTTTATTGTATCTAACCCGGGGGTACCATGTGGAATAGCTGTTTTGTTTCCAGTAAGTACCATCGTAGCAAATGACATTTCGCGAATTCCCTGCTTCTTTAACTCATATTCAATTGTTGCAAGTATTTCAAGTTCTGTTTTTCCTTCTTCTATAGCTTTTATTCCTATTTCAACTCCTAAATCAGCTAGGTTTGCGGCTTGTTTGAGTAAATGATACTCCTTTTCGTCTTTTATGACTCTCAAGTTAGCAAGATGTTCTTTTACATCATTTGTTGTTGTTTCAGGAAAAAAGGCTTTAATTTGCTCGAACCTTTCTATAGTGAAATGGTCGTGCTCAATTCCGATTGTGTTCGGAATTCGCTTAGATTTGTTTAAGTAGTGGTAAAACAGCTCCCACGGGTTTTCGTGGTCTGCATAGCTTAAAATATCTCCTTGCCAACCAGAAGCTATTGCAGTGTCTTTTTCCATGGCTGGTAGAATAAGTAAAGGCTCGCCTAGTTTGTCAATAAAGATACCAATTAGTCGCTCATGTGGATCTGTGTAATGGTTACTTATGTAATAGACATTTGCCTTAGATGTAATGAACATACTTTCTTGGTTCCACTCTTGTAAACGATCTAATAATTTATTTACCCTAGTCAAAATCAATCACCTTCCTAGCTCATTGTTGTTTTCCATTGAATGGAAAGTCATAATAATAGTAGTATAGCAAAATAAAAACTAAATAAGAACAATGGAAAGTTTTATTCATTCCATTGATATGATAAATTAATATCGAAAAATTTTTTATTTCTATATAAAATTCAAATAAATGTGAAACGTTTTGTGTGGAATAATCGTAAATTTATTATAAGTAAGCAGAAAGAGGTGCACCAATGGGGTTATTCCAAAAATTATTTAAAAAGAAAGATAATAGACCACAAATAAAAGAAAGAACCCCGCTTTCTTTAGAAGTAGGAGATATAGTGGTTTATGATTTGACTGATTATGAGGTGGTAGGCAAAATTAATTACCGTCAAGGAAGTTATGAATGGTTTGGTTATCAGTTATTAGAGGGGAATGACACCATTTGGCTTGCAGCAGAAATGGACGATGATCTGGAACTAGGTATTTACAAACCGATAAAACTTCCAGTATCGTATCCTTTTCCAAAACAAATTTCCTATCAGGAGAAAACTTATTATCTTGATGAGGAAGGTGAGGCAAGAGTTGTAGGTGAAGGAAGAAGCAGAAATGTAAATGGTAGCATAGTGAAATATGCAGAGTACTATGATGATGAGGAGTCATATTTCATTAGCTTAGAACACTGGGGTAGTGAAATGGAGGTAAGCTTAGGATATCCAATTGAAGAATATGAATTAAAAATTATAGCGGGATCTAATTCTTAAGAGGAGGTAAACTTATGTTTAAAATGTTTAAACGTGTAAAAACTGTTGTAAGTTCTGAATTAAATGCCATGTTAGATAAAGCAGAAGATCCGGTGAAAATGCTTGATCAATTTATGAGAGATATGGAATCTGATATTCGTGAGGTAGAAAGCTCCGTTGCAAAACAAATTGCAAATGAAAAAATGTTAAAGCGGAAATATGATGATGCTCAAGCACTTGTTGATAAAAGACAAAAGCAAGCAGAACAGGCAATTGAAGCTGGCAATGAAGATCTTGCAAGACGTGCTTTAGAAGATAAAGCAAACCAAGCGCAGCAAGCAGATTCTTTAAAGGAATCTTGGGAAAGAGCAAAGTCGGATTCAGATACACTAAGAACGAAGCTCGATGAAATGAAAAAAGAATATCAAGATATGAAATTAAAGAAAGATTCTTTAAAAGCACGCGCAGAATCGGCTAAAACTAGAACAAAGATTAATCGTACAATGTCTTCGATTGGGAATGATGAATCCAAACAAGGTTTTGACCGAATGGAAGAAAAGGTTCTACATTATGAAGCAGAGGCAGATACGAGCGAAGATCTTTCAGCGGCAAGTCGTACTTTAGATGATGAGTTTGAAGAACTAGAGAAAAATGGTGTAGATGATGAATTGGCAGCACTTAAAAAGAAAATGGGGAAAGAATAAGGGGTTTATAGGTGGCTTCTTTCTAGTTACGCAATAAGTGCTTAGATTTCAAGTCAATAGGACAGAAACCCTTGTATGCCTAAGTAGCAGCAAGGGTTTTTATTGTACTTTTAGTTTTATACAAATGAGGCGGTTGTAAAAAGTATAAGAAAGGGGGGTGTCCATGAAAAAAAGTTGCTTGGTTGTATTTTTATTTGTTTCTATTTTTCTAACTGCATGTGGATATACAAACATACCGGGTTTTGAAGAACCAACTGTATCTGTTAGCGATATACCTGATGAACCAACTAAGGAACAATTATTAGACGAGATTAAAGCATCATCAACAAGTGATATAGAGGCAGTCATATCCAACCATTTTTATTTACTAGATGTAGTCGAGGGAGATAATGGACAGGCAAATATTTATGCAACAAATAGATTATCTATTTCAGAGTTGGTATCTGTACTATCAGATATAATCCAACCTGAGGAAATTAGCGACCTAAAAGATAACCAACAAATATTAATTTATCCAAATAACTTTGTCACCATTAAGGAAAGTGAAGAGGATAATAATGCTGTGTTAATGGAAGTGGCAAGTAAGCAATTTGTCCAAAATCATTATTCCCCTAGTTTTTTAAGTACGTATTTTGCTATTCGTACATTAGAAAGTGTACTAGGAGTACCGAATTGGGGAAATAGGCAAAGAAACCAATGCAGTAATGGTGGATGCTATGGAGGTTATACAATGGATCGAAACCAAAATAGGGGGATGTCAACTTATAGGGGTGGCGGTCCTAGTGCTGGCAAATAAAAAAGGAGGTTGTGAAAACAAATGGAAGCTTTTATTTCAACGTTTATTTATTTTTTGATGGCTATTATTGTTGTTGTGATTGGCTTAGTTGTTTTTGAATTTTTAACAAGAAAGTATAAAGATTGGGAAGAGATTAAGAACGGTAACCATTCAGTGGCATTATCTATAGCAGGTAAAATAATAGGTATTTGCATTATTCTTTCCTTTGCTATATACCATAGCATAACTGTTTGGGAAACGATTTTATGGGGTGGTTATGGTGTCGTGTTACAACTGATTGCTTATTGGGTTTTCGAAGGGTTAACGAGAAAGTTTTCTGTAGAAGAACAACTGAAAGGAAATAACATTGCAGTAGGTATTATAACGATGGCAGTATCGATTGGCTTGGCATTTGTTATTGGAGCATCTATTACATAATAAGTCCTGCCAAACATAAGGTCTGGTCAAACGTGGCCAGACCGCTGTTAATAATGGGGTTGAAAGTAAAACGAAGGCTTGCTCAATCTAGTCGTGTCTACAACCCAAGTTTTTTTAACAAACGGAGTGAGAGGATGAACGATTCAGCAGTTAAACAAAGTCATTTTATTTATTGGGCATCTGGAATTGTATCTATATGTGGAATTATATTTGAAGTGCTTTTCGGTGCCTTAGGCTCTTACATATTAGGGGATGGAGTTAAGCAATATACACTAACAATATCGTTGTTTTTAACTGGAATGGGTATTGGAGCAAGTTTAAGTGAAAAGGTATTAAAAAATTTAGTTATTGCTTTTATTTATATAGAATTTTTAGTTGCTCTCATAGGTGGTACTTCAAGTTTTATTATGTTCGGTATAACAGCTTTTTCACCAGATGGAACGGACGCATTGTTCCTTTACTTCATCACTCTTCTTGTTGGAGCTTTAACTGGGGTAGAACTTCCTATCTTAATTCGTAAGGCAAATGAAATTGGTGTATCATTAAACCGAAGTACAGCAAGGGTGCTTTTTTCCGATTATGCTGGTGGTTTGATCGGTGGATTGTTATTTGTATATTTATTACGACCACAACTAGGAATGGTTAAGACTGCATTTTTAGTAGGTTGTATAAATTTAGCAGTTGCTCTAGTTGTATTATTCTTATTTCGAAAAGAAATCACTAAATTTGTTTCACATCTATTTGTAGGGGCAATCATTGGTATTATTTTAATAGCGGGGTTATTTTTTGGTGAAGAAATGGCCTTGACATTTGAACAGAAGCTATATAGAGATCCAATTATCCATATGGAAGAAAGTAAGTATCAAAAGATAGTCATTACGAAAGATCAACAGGATACGAGGCTTTATTTAGACGGTGGCTTGCAGTTCAGCTCTGTTGACGAATATCGTTATCATGAAGTATTAGTACATCCTGCCATGGCACAAGCAACGAACCATAATCATGTTTTGATTCTTGGTGGTGGTGACGGTATAGCAGCGAAAGAGGTATTAAAGTATCCAGATGTTCAAAAGGTTACACTTGTTGATTTAGATCCAGCTGTTATTGAGTTAGCAAATAATGATCCCAATCTATTAACTATTAATAATGGGGCTTTAAAGGATGAAAAAGTAAATATTATCAATAAGGATGCATTTAATTATTTAGAAGAAACGAATGAATGGTTTAATGTCATTATCGTTGATTTACCAGACCCTAATAACGAAGGCCTGAACAAATTATATACAAAAGAGTTTTATTCATTAGCAAGAAATCATTTGTTGCCGGATGGGGCAATGATGGTACAAGCGACTAGTCCAGTTTTCGCAAGAGAGGTATATTGGACGATTTCCAAAACAATTGAATCTACCGGGCTTCAAATTGAAAACCTTCATGTCGATGTTCCAAGCTTTGGGAATTGGGGCTTCGTGTTTGCAAGTAGGGGGGCTATAGATCTAAATCGTCTTGAGATATCGGTACCTACTCAATTTTTAACTACGGAACTAATACAATCGTTAACAGTATTTGGCAAAGATGAAGACGAAGATATACGGAATGAAAGAGGAAAAAAAGTTGTACTAGAACCAAATACAATTATAAATCCTAGACTTATCCAATTATATGAAAAATCATGGGAAAACTATTAGAGGATACACGCACTATTAGTAATTGTCTAAAACTTAAAGATGAGTTTGTCATAGTGTTTAGTTGCAGTTCGTCTTTTTACATTTTAAAATGAAACAAATGGCTGTAAAGTAAATGAATACCATACAAGAATTCTAAAAGGGAGAGATGGCTAATGAAGGTATCCTTTCATGGACAATCGGTTGTCCAAGTTGTAACTTCTAAACATAACATACTTATTGATCCTTTTATTTCAGGTAATGGAACATGTGATCTTGATGCAAATGAGGTAAATCCCGATGTGATTTTACTTACTCATGGTCATAACGACCATGTAGGAGATACAATAGACATCGCAAAGCGGACGAATGCACTTGTCGTTGCTCCTTATGAGTTGGCTGTTTATTTAGAGTCCAGAGGTTTAAATACGCACCCGATGCATATCGGTGGAGCTCATCCGTTTGAGTTTGGACGTGTTAAATTAACTCCAGCATTTCATGGATCAGCTTTCACTGATGAAAATGGTCAAAGTATTTATTGCGGTATGCCTGCTGGGATTCTGTTAACAGTTGAAGGGAAAACAATTTATCATGCAGGCGATACTGCATTATTCTCAGACTTTAAACTAATCGGAGAGTTAAATGATATTGATCTTGCTTTTTTACCTATAGGTGATAACTTCACGATGGGTCCAGAGGATGCTTTAATTGCAGCAGAATGGATCAAGGCAAAGCAAGTAGTACCAATCCATTATAATACGTTTCCGTTAATTGAGCAGGATGGAGATGCATTTGCTGACAAAGTAAGACCAGGAAAAGGAGTTGCATTGAAGCCGGGAGAAGGAATAGATCTTTAATCGACTCGTATATGTTTCCTCCTTAACTTGAAAAAGAAAATCCGAAGACCATATGAACAAGTAGGTAGTCTTTGAGTACAATCCATATATAGGTGATTGAGCATCAAATTGCAAAGCAATTTGATGCTCTTTTTATTTAATTGGCCTGTTTTCTAATTAAAACAAAGCCACAATACGCAACAAAAGATAAATGCGAAACAATTAATACATGGATATAGGTCTTTTTTATCAAGTGCCATACAATCGCTTCGGCAGAATACTTCGCTTTCCGCGGGCACGGCCTCAGCCAGGGTGCTACTTGAATAAGTTTCTTTGTTCCCTTGCGCCGAGGAAGCAAGCTGCGGAGCGTTACTAGAAGACGCAGGCGCATCCACGGGGTCTTCGGACACGTGCTGTTCCCGCAGTAGTCTACGTATTCTGCCTACGCTAAAAGAGATTCTTCGATTAATTATATGTGTAAGAACTGGAATTCACATTACGTGGATGTCTTATCCTCAGGAAAGCACCAGCACTATTACATCGCATATAAGAAATTGGTTTATCTTTTCGATTAGTCTACATGTGCTTCCACCGCTTGATAGTGGAAATTTTATAAAATAACTAATTTTAGTTAAAAGCTTCGTTACAGCAGTTGGATAGTTTCTCACTTATAAATAAATAAATCCAAGCTGTGGAAAAATGCGAGACTCCTGTGGGAAAAGCAACAGGTGAAGACCCCGCAGGAAGCGGTTTTCTTCCGAGGAGGCTGAGGCGTTGCCCACGGAAAGCGAGTGTTTTTCCACAGCGTCGGTTATGCACTCTTTTTATTCGTTAGATTAATGACAAATTATCTTTTGTTCGCATCATGTGTCAATTGTGTAATAAAAAGTAACAAAGAATACGAAAATAGCAGTTTGAGTCTCAAAGGGTTCTCTTTTCATAGTTGAATGCATGTTATTAGGTCAGGTACTGAACATTTTTATTCATTTAATCGCATACAATAGATGATAGATTCGTACTAAGTTAAAACTAAAACAGGGGGGTGTAAATAGGTGAAACAGTATGCTTTTATGAGGATTTTATTAGCATTCTTTTTTCTTTATATTGCCTGGCCATCTATACGTAGTGAAGTAACACAATTATCCTCTATCTTTTGGGCTACATGGTTAGCTTTCTTTCTGTTAGTTGTAGGGGCGAACTTTGCTACAATATTAAAAATGATACAGCCGCCAGTAATGGAAAAAGATCAAATAAATGAAGTTTACCACACGGAGAAAAATTGATACTTTTTTTATACATCTGTATAATAACAATAGAGAATAATGTGTTAGTACAGATGGAAAGATTGGTGAAAGGCAATGGCTACCAAACATGAACAGATTCTCAAGTTTATCGAATCACTTAAAGTAGGAAATAAAATTTCAGTTAGACAAATCGCCAAAGAATTAAATGTAAGCGAAGGTACTGCTTATCGTGCTATAAAAGAAGCAGAGAACCAAGGACTCGTTAGTACAATTGAAAGAGTTGGCACAATTCGTATTGAACGAAAGAAGAAAGAGAATTTCGAGCAGTTAACCTTTGCAGAAATTATCAGTATTGTTGATGGACAAGTACTTGGTGGCCGTGAAGGATTGTATAAAACGTTAAATAAATTTGTTATTGGTGCAATGAAATTAGATGCAATGATGCGTTATACGGAAAGGGACTCTTTACTGATTGTTGGGAATCGAGTAGAAGCTCATGAACTAGCATTAAAAGAAGGCGCAGCTGTACTAATTACTGGTGGATTTGATACAGCAGAACATGTAAAAAGATTAGCAGATGATAAGCAACTGCCAATTATTTCGACAAGCTATGATACCTTTACAGTTGCGGCTATGATTAATCGAGCAATCTATGATCAGTTAATAAAAAAAGAAATTGTGTTAGTAAGTGACATCTATACACCCTTTAACGAAACCTATTGTTTAACAACTAAAGATCTTTTAGAGAAATGGTATCAATTAAACGATCAGACCACACATAGTCGTTATCCAGTAGTTGATGAGAATAATCGCGTTACTGGAATGGTCACTTCTAAGGATATAATTGGTAGAGAAAAATCATTAACAATTGATAAGGTGATGACAAGAAATCCAATCACCGTATTAAAGGAAACCTCCCTTGCTTATGCCGCACATATGATGGTATGGGAAGGTATAGAGATTATGCCAGTCGTTGATAACCACCATCGTTTAGAAGGACTTATATCCAGGCAAGATGTGTTGAAGGCATTGCAACATATTCAACGCCAACCACAAGTTGGTGAGACGATTGATGATACGATTACGAGTAGGTTAGAAGATATCTCTACAGAAAGTAATCACCCTGTTTATCGCTCACAGATAACACCTCAAATGACTAATTCATTAGGGACGTTATCGTATGGAGTACTTGTCTCCTTTGTGACTGAAGCCAGCAGCAGATTACTTCGACAATCGAGAAAAGGTGACTTAGTTGTAGAAAATATTTCTGTATATTTTATTAAGCCGGTCCAATTGGAAAGCTTGTTAGAAATTAAACCACGTTTATTGGAGGTAGGAAGGAAATCAGCGAAAGTAGATGTCGAAGTTTATCATGAAAAGGTATTGGTAGGAAAAGCTGTATTAGCCGCTCAATTAATCGATCGATAATTAGAAGATCTAACCGGTCATGGCAATCATAATTAATGTAAATCGATGTTTTATTTATAGTAATCCCCTACCTAAAATCTTAGGTAGGGGAATCACTGATTGTTTTTACTTTTTATTCATAACATCGATTAATTATTCTTTCTTTTTTCTATTTCATTTGCATAATGTTTTGTCCGTTTTACCCCTGCAAATAGTTGTAAGCAACCGAGAATTAAGAAAATGATTGTAATATAAAGTGAAAGTTTTGTTTCATAAAATAGGTATTGATTAATACCAAAAAAACTGATGAATATGCCAAGGAAAACCCGAGCTTTAGCATTCATATAAACTTGCATAAGTTCATCGCTTTGTTTTAGGATTGCAACTTTATAATAGATGTACATAATAATAGAAATAACAATAACTATTGGGAATATTAACAAAAAATCAACTCCTATCTACATTCACTTTCATCATTGTAGCTTGTTTTGTTTACTTTTACCAGAATTAAAAATAGAACGAATCGATTAATCAAATAACCCAAAAGGAGTGTTAGAATGGTTCAAGAAAACATTATTGCAGCAATTAAAGATTACAATTCAATTATCATTCATCGTCACGTACGCCCAGACCCTGATGCTTATGGAGCACAAGTAGGATTAGCTGAAATCATCCGGTTTTCTTTTCCAGAAAAATACGTGTATGTAGTTGGGGATGAAGATCCTTCATTGTCCTTTTTGGCTAATATGAACGAAATTTCAGATGATACATATCAGGATTCGTTAGTCATTATATGTGATACAGCTAATCAAGCAAGGATTTCTGATCAAAGATATAAACTTGGTCATAAAATTATAAAAATCGATCATCACCCAAATGTGGATTCTTACGGTGATATTGCTTGGGTAGATACAAAAGCAAGTTCAACGAGTGAAATGATTTATGAATTATATCTTCAAGGATGCGAACAAGGCCTAAGGTGTAATGATCGAGCGGCAAGCTTATTATATGGTGGTATTGTCGGGGATACGGGGAGGTTCTTGTTTCCAAGTACTACGGAAAAAACGTTTCGGTATGCTTCAGATTTAGTAGCGTATAACTTTGATCGGACACTCTTGTATGAAAATTTGTATAAAACTAATCCAAGTGTAGCTCGATTAAAGGGTTTTATTCTTCAAAACTTTGAGATTTCCGAATCAGGTGTTAGTTCGATAAAAATCACAAAAGAAAAGCTAGAGCACTTTGGTCTCACTTCATCAGAGACAAGTCAAATTGTTGGTGTGCTAGGAGATGTTGAGGGGATTTTGGCATGGGCGATTTTTGTAGAGGAAGAAGATCTTATTCGTGTTAGATTACGCTCCAAAGGGCCAGCTATTAATGAAGTTGCTGCACTATATAATGGTGGAGGTCATCCTTTAGCATCGGGAGCAACTATTTATGAGTGGAAGCAAATGGATGATTTGATTCGTGATTTAGAAAAGGTTTGTATAGAGTTTGAAGAATGAAGAAATGAATGAAAAGGACAACCTATGTTGAAAGGTTGGTCCTTCTTCTACTCAGTGGTTATCTTGTAAAGATTCAGGTATAAACCAACAACCACTGTTTCCATAATCACAAATTACTGATAACTGTTGGTTAGAAATTTCACGCTTCAACATTCTGATTAATTCATCTGATTCTTCATAAGCAGAATAGCCTTGATTCAACATTTCAATTTTATTTTTAACCATTTGACTTCTGCTTAAAACGAACATACTAATTCACTCCTTCTCTTAGGGAAAGATGAGGGTTTTGCCTATATCTATTAGTATATTCTTAATGTTGAACGATGATTCAAGTATGAATGAAATAATCATTATAATTAGTTTGATATCTTCAGTTGTACATTTAATCTTAATGTTGAAGTTAAAAACAATTGATTTACACTGGCACTATAAGAAAAACCATCCACTTTATATATTTTATTTTCTATCGTCGAGGTAAGTAATGTATAATTTTCAGATAGACTTTCAATGTCTTTCCCTAACACATCCTTTATTTGCTCCTTTATTAATTCTTCTAGCTGATGTACAATGAGGCTATCTAATTTCAACTGTTTTTGGTTCATAATAGAAACTTCTATAGCGTTTACCGTTACTTTTTCTTTGGATTTTGCATTAAATTCTTCTTTCAATGTATTATAATTAGACTCAAGATCATTTAGCTCAGAACGTAACGCAAGGTTTTCCTCGACCCACCTTTCATAAAACTGTCCATACATATAAATGAAGATTGCATATGCAATAATTGCTCCCAGAAACGCGCCAACGAGAAATTTTTGCCAACTTTCTTTTTTATAGTATGGAGGAATATGCATTTACTCAATCTCCTCCTGAATCAGCCACTCAATAATAACGAGTGATGTTTGAACTCCACCCATTGCTGTGATAATCAACAAGATTTGTTTAACAATATCAATGGTTGAGCCCTCAAATATTCCTCGTTCAAAATTAGAAATTGCATCAAATGTTCCACCAATCGCTGCGACTACAGCCCAAATACGAAGCCTATTTGCGATACGTCCCATTAAAGTTAAGGGAGGCTCACCAGTTGCAAATGCTCCTATACTTCCTATTAATGCTCCTCCCATAATTACGCCTAATGCAATAAAGTAACATTGAATCATCGAGGAAATAAATCTCTCTTCCAAGTTTCCTCTCTCCTTTATAAGCGTCTGTTCTGATTCACTTTACATTCTCATTTCCTGCTTCTTTCACTTTATGATTTTAAGGGACGAGATATGTTATTCATTTCAAACACTCCGTTAATTCAGCTATAATAGATTATTGAGTTCAGTATTTTAGTAGCAGAAAACATAATTGATGTAGAACTAAGTTTTTCCTCAGTAGAAATATCACGAATATACAGGAAAGGTGGGAAGAAGGTGAACTTTACACATTTACAGGTTCGAAGTGGATACAGTCTTATGAAGAGTTCCATTACAGTTGATAAATTGATTCGCCGTGCACAGGAGCTTGGTTACAAAAGTATAGCCCTAACAGATGAACACGTATTACATGGAGCTGTTTCTTTTTATCAAGCTTGTATGGATGCAGGAATTAAACCAATAATCGGTATGACTGTATTGATTAATAATGATAATGAATTACCAGAAGAATGTATTTTGCTTGCAAAAAATAACAGAGGTTATGGAAATTTAATCAGGCTATCTTCCCACATCCAATTATCAGAAACCAACTGGATTCGTTCGTGTGATATAAATAGCTATTTAACTGATTTAATTATTATTTTACCAGTTGCAAAGTCCAAGATATCCCATTATTTTTCAGAGAACAATCTAAATGAAGCAAGTACATATGTGAATAACTGGAAGTCTGTTGTAAATAACTGTAGTTTTTATCTTGGCGTAGAACCTACGGATTTAGCATTCAGTTCATGGTTGAGGCAATTGTGTACTACCAGTGATATTTCAGCTACCGCAATCGGTGATGTTCGTTTTCTGAATAAATCGGATAAATTGGCCTTTGATTGTTTACAAGCTATGAGAGAAGGAAACAAATGGTCTCCAAATATGGCAGGAAAATCAGAAGGTGCTTCCTATTTATGGAGTAAGGAAGAAGTAGAAAAAGCATATGGAACGGGATGGCCTCAGTTATTGGAAGAGGCTGGTCACATTGCAGAGTGTTGCCAATTAACAATCGACCTTAATCAACGAAGGCTCCCTTCCTTTCCTGTCCCAGATGGAAAATCAGCTGATGTCTACTTAAAAGAGTTATGCTATGACATGTTTCCGGCAAAATACAGGGATCGAGCAGATGTTAAGGAACGGTTAGAATATGAGTTGCGGATTATTAAATCCATGCATTTCAGTGATTATTTTCTAATTGTTTGGGATTTTATTCAATATGCGAAGGACCAAGGAATTATGGTTGGACCAGGTAGAGGTTCTGCTGCAGGCTCCTTTGTTGCTTATCTTTTGGGGATTACCGATGTCGATCCAATTCATTATCAGTTATTGTTTGAGCGTTTTTTGAATCCAGAACGGATTTCCATGCCTGACATCGATATTGATTTTTCTGATCAACGGAGAGACGAAGTAATAACGTATGTAAAAAATAAATATGGCAAAGATCATGTTGCTCAAATTATTACCTTTGGTACTTTTGGTGTACGGTCCATTATTAGAGAACTTTTAAAAACAATGGAAATTGATTCTCAGGATGCTGCCTTTGTCTTAAAGGAGATTGCTGATAATGAGAGAAAGTCGGTTGCTGAAAGTGTGAATGCTTCCCAGGAATTAACAAACTATGTAAAGCAATCACCTCCACTGCAAATACTGTTTAAAATTGCTGCTCGATTAGAGGGGTTGCCAAGAAATGTATCAACACATGCCGCGGGTGTTGTAATAAGTGAACAACCACTCGTTGATCATGTTCCATTAATAGCATCACAAAGTGAAGTTTACTTAACTCAATTTGCTATGAAGGAATTAGAGGCAATGGGATTATTAAAAATGGACTTCTTAGGGTTGCGAAACCTGACATTAATTGAAAAAATACTTGCTTCTATTTCAGCAAATGAAAACATAGAAATAAATCTCAATCACATACCTTTTGATGATGAAAAAACATTTGCACTATTGCAAAAGGGTAAAACGAATGGGGTTTTTCAATTAGAATCACAAGGTATGCAACGAGTTTTAATAGAATTAATTCCTACTAATTTTGAAGATATAGTAGCGGTGAATGCACTGTATCGACCTGGACCAATGGAATATATCCCAGTTTATATTAGAAGAAAACATAATAAAGAACAAATTATATATCCACACAAAAATTTAATGCCGATTTTAAAAAGCACGTATGGGGTACTTGTTTACCAAGAACAAATTATGCAAATTGCTAATAAAGTAGCTGGGTTTAACTTAGGACAAGCAGATATTTTACGAAGAGCGGTTAGTAAAAAGCAGGAAGAGGCAATGAAGCAACAGGAGAAATCTTTTATTCAAGGATGTCTTGAGAAAGGTTATAGTAAACAGGTTGCAGAAGAAATTTTTACTTGGATTGTCCGATTCTCCAATTATGGCTTTAATCGAAGCCATGCAGTTGGTTATAGTAAAATCTCCTATTACTTAGCCTATTTGAAGGCACATTATCCTGCATATTTTCTCGCGGAGTTATTAAGTTCGATAACTGGTCAACAGGATAAAACACGTGAATATATAAGAGAAGCAAAAGAGTTTGGAATTTCCGTTTTACCTCCATCTATCAACAATAGTTTTGGAAAGTTTACGACAGAGGAACAAAATATTCGAATGGGACTTTTGACTATCAAAGGGGTTGGTTATCAAGCCATCAAGGAAATTATTCAAGCCCGTAAAGAAGGTCCATTTAAACATCTATTTGACTTTTGTTTACGTGTTTCTTTGAAGGTAGTTAATCGACCAGTAATTGAATCATTAATATTAGCTGGTGCATTTGATGAAACCAATCATAATCGTGCTAGTTTACTAGCGACAATTGATCAGGCGATTGAGCAAGGAGAGCTTTTTCGGGAATTTGAAGATCAGCCTTCGTTTTTTTTAGAGGAACTAGATGTGACTTACATCGAGACTGAGCCGTTTTCGAAGATGAAACAGTTGTCAATGGAAAAAGAGTTAATTGGATTATATATGTCTAATCATCCATTAACAGAACATCGGTCTACTTTACGTGAGAATGGTTATATCAATTTATTGGATATCCGAAAGCACATAGGAAAAAATAATCTATCTTCTGCCGCAGTTATTCAAACAATCAAATCGATTCGTACAAAGCGTGGCGATTCTATGGCATTTCTAACGATTGCTGATGAAAACGATGAAATGGATGCTGTCTTGTTTCCAGATCTATATCGTCAAGTTCATCGAATTATACATGAGGAATTGTTAGTTTTTATAAAGGGGAAAGTAGAGGAACGGAATGGGCGAACTCAGCTCCTAATTTCAGACATACGTCCATTTGATAAAAATGAACTTAATCATAATGAATCCAAAAGATTATTTATAAAGGTAACAGAGGATCAAGAAAAAATTGCATTAAATCAAATGAAGCACATCTCAGACCAATTTCCTGGAACGGTTCCTATCATTATTTTCCATGAAAAAAAACGTACCACTTATAAATTATCAAGTGATTATTTTGTTCAGCCAAACCAATCGTGTATGCAAGCATTTTTTCATGCATTCGGTCGAGATAATGTTGCCATTCAAAATAGTAGTTAACAGAAGGTGAAGCAAGAAGACAGGATTAGCTTTACACGATAAATTCATTTGTTATAATGTAAAAGGTATTTTATCAACGTTTAATAGGTGTATTTATAGGACAACAATATGATAAAATTGATACCATGTTTTAATCATTATACATGAATATATTTGTAACCTTTCGAGGATGCTTTCGTTATGCTTTCATCATTTAAAATGTGATTCTTTAGAAAGTATAAGTAAAACTAAGGCTTTTGCCATTAGGACTTGCACTCTAGAAAAGCCAAGTTTTCTAAAAAGGAGGATAACCCTTTGCTTAAAGATTTTTTTACCAAGAAAAAAAAATACGCATCAATTCCTAGTGAAAAAGCAAAACAAGATGTCCCTCAAGGATTAATGCAAAAGTGCCAAAGTTGTAAAAAAATATTTTATCGAAAAGAAATGGATAAAAATTTACAAGTTTGTCCAAATTGTGGGCATCACCACCAAATCGGTGCGTTTAAGCGAATAGAAAGTCTGTTTGATGAAGGGTCATTTATAGAATGGGATAAGCAATTAATTTCTAGTAACCCATTGGACTTTCCTGATTATGAAGATAAGTTAGAGAAAGATAGAAAGAAAACAAACTTAAACGAAGCTGTTGTTACAGGAAAAGGTACGATTAATGGCTTTGAGACTGCTGTTGCAGTGATGGATTCAAGATTTCGTATGGGTAGTATGGGGTCTGTTGTAGGAGAAAAAATTGCGAGAGCGATTGAAAATGCAAGGGAATCATCTATCCCTTTTGTAATTTTTACTGCGTCCGGAGGAGCTCGAATGCAGGAGGGTGTTTTAAGCTTAATGCAAATGAGTAAAACGTCTGTAGCAATTCAACGATTGAATACTGCAGGGGGATTGATGGTCTCTGTCATGACTAATCCTACTACTGGAGGAGTTTCGGCTAGTTTTGCATCATTAGGTGACTATAATTTAGCTGAACCAGGTGCTCTAATTGGCTTTGCAGGTAGAAGAATAATTGAGCAGACAATTAGAGAAAAACTTCCTGATGACTTTCAAACTGCAGAATTCCAATTAAAGCATGGACAGCTTGATAAAGTAGTTTCTAGACATGATATGAAAGATGTATTAACCACAATACTAGATATTCACTCAACAGGGGGTGCTAATAATGAAACAAGCACTGGAGTTTGAAAAACCTGTCATAGAGTTACGAGAGAAAATAGCTGAACTAAAAAAATTAACACAAGATAGTAAGATTGATTTATCGGCAGAGATTACAACTTTAGAAAATCGACTACAAAAACTTGAAAATAATATCTATGGTAACCTTAAACCATGGGATCGAGTCCAGATTGCTAGACATTCGGAACGTCCAACGACACTAGATTATGTGGAACATTTGTTTACAGATTTTATTGAGTTTCATGGAGATCGCTTATTTGGGGATGATGAGTCAATTGTTACTGGAATAGCCAAATATAAAGGAAATCCTGTTACAATTGTTGGTCATCAAAGAGGAAAGAACACAAAGGAAAATATACGAAGAAATTTTGGAAGTCCACATCCTGAAGGCTATCGGAAAGCATTAAGACACATGAAACAAGCAGATAAATTTAAACGCCCTATCGTCAGCTTTATCGATACAAAAGGTGCATACCCAGGAAAAGCAGCGGAAGAGCGGGGGCAAAGTGAGGCAATTGCTAGAAATCTAATGGAGATGGCTGGTTTTAAAGTCCCTATCATTTGTATTGTCATAGGAGAAGGTGGTAGTGGAGGTGCATTGGCATTAGGTGTTGGTGACCATGTACATATGTTAGAAAACTCAACTTATTCAGTCATTTCACCCGAGGGTGCGGCAGCGTTATTGTGGAAGGATTCTAAACAAGCACAGAAGGCTGCTGAATCATTAAAAATTACTGCTTATGATTTGAAAAAGTTAGCGGTTATTGATGAAATTATCCCTGAACCAAAGGGGGGAGCCCATCGAGATATGGAATTGCAAATATCCTATATCGATGAGGTATTACAGAAATCTATAAATGATTTAAAGAAACATAATGCAGAAGAATTGCTAGAACATAGATGGAGGAAGTATAAGGCAATTGGTGATTTTCGCAATGCATGATGTCTTTTATATAGGTTAGGCATTAAACAAGAATAGTATTTGTCCGTATGAAAGAGGCTGACTCAGTTGGTATCAATCGATGAAGTTTTTCTTATTAACCTCCATTATTACGAGGTATTTAAGGAAACTCTGTGACCTTTGAGTCTGCTTTTTTTATTGGAAGAAAAGAAATGATGATAATTGTTTAAAATTGTCGTATTTAGGGATGAGATTCATCTTTCTTTCATGTATAATTTTATATGGTACCAAACTGGTTTATACTATAAGGGAAGGTAGTACTATTTTAAAATGATTTTACATATAAAATCTGAATCAACGATGTGTAAGGAAGCAATGACAAGATTATTGTGGTTCTTGTAATTAAAGAAAAATAACTATAAACTTGTCAGGGATAGTTTTATCTTTGTTTAAAACTTTTAAGAGATAAACGAATAAATTGAGGTGAGCTACTTGAAGAAAATTGGTGTTTTAACTAGTGGTGGTGATGCACCTGGAATGAACGCAGCTGTTAGAGCTGTTGTTAGAAAGGCAATTTTTCATAACGTGGAAGTATATGGAGTGTACAACGGTTATCAGGGCTTGATGGAAGGAAACATCAAGCAAATGAATTTGGGCTCAGTAGGCGATATTATTCAGCGTGGAGGGACCATTCTTTATTCGGCTCGATCTGAAGAGTTTAAAACAGAGGAAGGTCAGCAAAAGGCTATTGACCAATTAAATACAATTGGAATTGAAGGACTTATTGTTATTGGAGGAGATGGTTCTTTTCGAGGTGCTGAAAAATTAACACAAAAAGGGTACCCTTGTATTGGTGTTCCAGGTACAATAGATAATGATATTCCAGGAACCGACTTTACCATTGGATTTGATACAGCTTTAAATACTATTATAGATTCCATTGATAAAATACGAGATACTGCAACATCACATGAACGTACATATGTTATAGAAGTAATGGGGCGAAATGCTGGTGACCTTGCTTTATGGGCGGGGCTAGCTGATGGAGCAGAAAGTATTTTAATACCTGAAAAACCGGATGATTTTGATTCGGTTATCATGAAGTTAAAAAGGGGACAAGAAAGAGGAAAGAAACACAGTATTATTATTTTAGCAGAAGGCGTTGGAAGTGGAGTTGAATTCGGTAAACGTGTCGAAAACGAAACAAAGATGGATACGAGAGTTACTGTTCTTGGTCATACGCAAAGAGGGGGATCACCGTCAGGGTTTGACCGTGTTTTGGCAAGTAGACTAGGTGCAAGGGCTGTTGACCTTTTATTAGAGGGGAAAGCCGGAAGAATGGTTGGAATCCAGAAGAATGAGTTAGTAGATCATGATATCATAGAAGTATTAAAAGAGCCGCATGAAATTGATTTAGATATGTACAATTTATCTAATGAACTTTCTATATAAAAAGAAAAGCAATGTACAAAGTTGTTGTCGTCTAGAATTAAGGAGGAAATATTTATGAGAAGAACAAAAATTGTATGTACAATAGGTCCTGCATCAGAATCGGTTGATAAATTAGTTCAGCTAATGGAAGCTGGAATGAACGTTGCGAGATTAAACTTTTCTCATGGTGATTTTGAAGAGCATGGGCAGAGAATCACTAATATTCGAGAAGCTTCAAAAATTACGGGGAAAACGGTTGGCATCCTGTTGGATACGAAAGGACCTGAAATAAGAACTGGAGTTTTAAAAGACGGACAAGCGAATTTAAACAAAGGAGATATCGTTTATGTATCGATGGATGATTCGATAGAAGGTACATCAGAACGAATTTCTGTCACCTATAATCAATTGATTAACGATGTACATGTTGGATCAAAGATACTATTAGATGATGGTTTGATTGAATTAGAAGTTACTGATATTTTAAAAGATAAAAATGAACTTAAAACACGTGCATTGAATTCAGGATTATTAAAAAATAAAAAAGGTGTAAATGTACCTAATGTAAGTGTTAACTTACCTGGAATTACTGAAAAGGATGCAGCAGATATTAAATTTGGGATTGAACAGGATGTAGATTTTATTGCAGCTTCCTTTGTAAGAAGATCCTCAGATGTATTGGAAATTCGTGAATTATTGGAAGAACACAATGCAACACATATTAACATCATTCCAAAGATTGAAAACCAAGAGGGTGTAGACAATCTTGAATCGATTCTTCAAGTTAGTGATGGTTTAATGGTTGCTAGAGGTGACCTAGGAGTAGAAATTCCTCCTGAAGAGGTTCCGTTAGTCCAAAAAGACATGATTCGCAAATGTAATACAGCTGGTAAACCAGTAATTACAGCGACACAAATGCTAGACTCTATGCAAAGAAATCCAAGACCTACTAGAGCGGAAGCGTCTGACGTGGCAAATGCTATTTTTGATGGTTCAGATGCAATTATGCTTTCAGGTGAAACTGCAGCTGGAGACTATCCTGTAGAGGCAGTACAAACAATGAGTAATATTGCTACAAAGGCTGAAACTGCAATTGACCATAAAGCAATATTAGATATCCGTTCCAAAGCCATTGATATGACAATTACGGACGCTATTAGTCAATCAGTGAACCATACTGCATTAAATTTAGATGTAGATACAATTCTTATCCCTACAGTTAGTGGTTTTACGGGACGTATGATTTCTAAGTACCGTCCAAAAGCTCCGATTGTTGCTGTTACATTCGATGAAAGAGTATGTCGTAGGTTATCCCTCGTGTGGGGAGTGGAAGCGTTGTTAGGTGAATTGGCTGGTTCCACGGATGACGTATTAGATGTAGCGATAGAGCGTGGGTTGGCTGATAATTATTTCAAACGTGGAGATCGTGTTGTCATCACTGCGGGTGTACCTGTTGGAGAAAGTGGAACAACGAATTTAATGAAAGTGCATGTAATTGGTGATGTACTTGCAAAAGGTCAAGGTGTAGGTAAAGGAAGTTCATATGGAAGAGCAGTTGTAGCGAGAAATACAGAAGAAGCTATTAACAAAATTCAACAAGATGATATTCTGGTTACGTATGGTACGGATAAAGAAATGATGCCTGCAATCGAAAAAGCAAGTGGTATCGTTACTGAAGAAGGTGGACTTACTTCACATGCAGCAGTAGTTGGCTTAAGCTTAGGTATCCCAGTTATTGTTGGAGTAGAGAATGCTGTAGATTTAATCGAAGGAAGCAAAGATATAACGATAGATGCAAGCAAAGGTGACATTTACTCTGGACATGCAGGTGTGTTATAAATAATAAAACGCTAGGTGAAAGGGTCCCAACCTCCCATGTACTGACTATCAATATATACAAGGGGGTTGGGGCTTTTTCTTTAACAATTGGCTGTGTTAAAGTTCGGTGTTGATTTTTGACGACTACTATCGGAATTTTCAAAGAGAAGGGGTGAATGGAAGTGTTTCGTTGGATCTTATTATTTGTATTAGTAGTACCTGCATTAGAAATCGGTATATTTATATGGGCAGGAGGCAAGGTCGGTCCATGGTGGGTGATATTCCTAATTATTTTAACGGGAGTAGTAGGAGCTTGGTTAGCTAGAAAGCAAGGCATGGAAACGTTATTTAAGGCAAGGCAATCTATTGCTACTGGTCAGCTTCCTCACACTGAAATTTTCGATGGAGTTTGTATATTAGTAGGTGCTGCATTTTTATTAACTCCTGGTTTTATTACGGATGCGATAGGCTTTTGTTTGTTACTACCTTCAACAAGGAGACCAATTAAACGATGGATGCAAAAGACTTTGAAAATTATGATGGATAAAGGAACGGTTACCATCATTAATCATAGGCGTAGATAGTAGCCATTCCTTCCATATAGCTATTTTTCGCTATGGATGTCTCCTTTTATATAATTCCATATTTGTTTCAAAACGCCTGTCTGATAAAGTGTGTTTATTACAACAAGAAAGACGGGTCCAATAATTAATCCTGCAAATCCCCAAAGCTGGAAACCTACAAATATTGCAACTAATGTAGCTAAAGGGTTCAATCCTATGTTGGATGATAGTACTTTTGGCTCCATCATTTGTCTTTGTACAACAATTGTAATATAGAGAATACTTAATCCGATTGTTAGAAAATAATTACCTTTAAAAAACATATATAATATCCAAGGAATAAACACTATGCCTGTTCCGAGATAAGGTAGTAAATCGATCGCTCCAGTAATCACAGCAATGGTAATTGCATGATCAACTTTTAAAATAATTAATCCTATAAAGACTATGACTGCTGTAATCATGATTAGCGTAAGCTGCGCTTTTATGAACCCTAAGAAAGCCCTTTTTAAACCTTTCCCAACATTATGACTGGAATCAATGAAAGATTGTGGTACCGTTTTTCGTAACCAATCCATTAGCTTGTACCAATCTTTACTAATAAAAAATGTTCCTAATAGTGAAAAAATAAAAACCGTCATATAACTTGGTAAACTAGCTAATGTACGTGGAATGACCTGCAACATAGACTGAATGATTGTTCCACCATTTGCAGCAATATTATTACCCAATCTTTGGATATGGTCCATAATCATATTTTGCTGAGACTCTTCAAGCATGCTAACCATTGAAATAATCCTTTGGTAGATTGGGATTAGTTTGTCCGTAATCATCTCTTGAAACATAACAACAAATGCTTGAAAATGTTTTGGAAGGTGTTCTGCGAGGTAAGTAGAACCATTGATAAGCTCCACTACAAGTAATGCTAATATACCAGTAATGATTACGAGAATACTTGTAATAGAGATAATTACAGCAAATGGCCTAGAAAGTTTACCTTTTGTTTCTAAGAAATTTACAATTGGATTTATTAATATAGCGAGAATCAATGCGATAATGAAAGGATACGTATATTTTGCGACGATAAACAGAAAAATAATAGAAACCATTGTAATGAAAACGACGATTAGAAAGCGAATAAATCGATATAAGTTGGTAAGATTCAATAGAATCCCTCCTTATTTTCTCCAGAAAAATTGTGATACCAGACAATGGATCATAACAATATTTGGTTTACGATAAATGACGACTCGATGAAGTTTTCTAATCAGTTTCAGTACTACTCTAATAAGATATTTTTATTTTTGAAATAATATGTGATAGTATTAAAAATGGTTTGATATGTGGTAAGATGATGGAGGAGTACTATGTTTAACCAGTCAACCTTGTTTTTGATTCTTTTATTTGCTCTTGGTTACATAGGGAAGAATCAATCGATTATGATAGCTGTCTATGTATTGATTGGGCTACAGCTCTTTAAATTAGATGGGAAATTATTTCCTATTATTGAGGAGAAAGGTATTGGTTGGGGCGTAACAATTATTACAATAGCGGTATTGGTTCCGATAGCGACTGGAGAAATTGGATTTAAGGATTTGCTGCAAAGCATAAAATCCTACTATGCTTGGATTGCTCTAGCTGCTGGAGTTTTCGTGGCTTTGATAGCTAAAAGTGGCTTAACGCTTCTGGCTGACGATCCACATCTTACTACAGCATTAGTTATGGGAACTATCATGGCAGTGGTTTTTTTTCAAGGTGTTGCAGTTGGCCCATTAATTGGAGCTGGTATTGCATATTTAATCATGAGAGCGGTTGATTTTTTTATTCGTTATAATTGACAGGTAAGCTTGAAGTTTATTCATTTGATTTAATAGTTATTCCTAAATTTCTTCGGATATATAAAAAAATTAATCGGTTTCATTTCACAAACAATTCTAAATTGTTTATAATTAAGGTTGGGGATGATTAGAAGCATATTTTGTCGAATAGCTTTATGCTTTTGACCTATAAAGCTCTGCTAGGTAATAATGTTACTGTTTACATTAAAGAGCAAGCTACTATGATAAAGAAAAGGAGAGGGATGCAATGTCAACCACTAAAGGACTAGAAGGGGTTATTGCAACAGAGTCATCAATTAGTTCTATTATCGATGATCAATTGACATATGTCGGTTATGGTATTGATGAACTCACAGAAAATTCTAGTTTTGAAGAAGTTGTTTTTTTATTATGGAATAAAAGACTTCCTAACAAAGATGAATTAAATAGTTTTACGAACGAGTTAGTTTCTAATATGGAAATTCCATCCGAAATCATCGATCATTTGAAATCGTATGATTTAACAACTGTTCATCCAATGGCAGCATTGCGAACAGCAGTTTCATTGCTCGGTCTTTTTGATTCTGAAGCTGATGAAATGAATGAAAGTGCGAATGTTAGAAAAGCCGTTCGTTTGCAAGCAAAAATAGCTACTGTTGTGACGGCATTCGCACGTTTACGTGATGGTAAAGAACCTGTATCTCCAAAAAATGACTTAAGCTATGCAGCGAATTTCTTATATATGCTGAACGGGAAAGATCCTGAAGATATTGAGGTAGAAGCAATTAACAAAGCATTGATTCTGCATGCAGACCATGAGTTAAATGCATCAACATTTACTGCTCGTGTTTGTGTAGCGACGTTATCAGACGTGTATTCAGGAATTACTGCAGCTATTGGCGCGCTAAAAGGTCCTTTACATGGAGGCGCAAATGAACGTGTAATGAAAATGCTAAGTGAAATTGGAGAAGTCGAAAACGCATTACCGTATATTAAAGAAAAGTTGGAGAATAAGGAAAAGATTATGGGAATGGGTCATCGGGTATATCGTAATGGAGACCCACGTGCAAAACATTTAAAAAAGATGTCAAAAGAATTAACAAATTTAACAGGTCAATCGAAATGGTATGAAATGTCAGTACAAATTGAAGATTACATCAAATCTGAAAAGGGTTTACCAGCAAATGTGGATTTCTATTCCGCATCAGTTTACCATAGTTTAGGGATTGATCACGATTTATTCACTCCAATTTTTGCAATTAGCCGATTCTCAGGTTGGCTTGCGCATATTCTTGAACAATATGAAAATAATCGTTTGATTCGTCCTCGTGCAAGTTATGTAGGACCATCACATCAAAAGTACGTACCATTAGAAAAAAGATAGTAATGGACTGACCAATGTTATGATAGACAAGTGGTTATTCATGATAAAATATTAACGATAAAGAATAGGGAGGATTATGTCTATGGCACAAGGAGAAAAAATTACAGTAAATAATGGGGAACTTAATGTACCTAACAAACCAGTAATTCCTTTTATTGAAGGGGATGGAACCGGTCCAGACATTTGGGCTGCAGCAAGCAGAGTGTTAGAAGCCGCTGTAGAGAAAGCGTACAAAGGTGAAAAAGCGATTGAATGGAAAGAAGTTTACGCTGGTCAAAAGGCCTTTGATAAAACTGGCGAGTGGCTTCCTGCTGAAACTTTAGACACGATTCGTGACTATAAAATTGCGATTAAGGGTCCATTAACGACTCCGATTGGTGGAGGAATTCGTTCTTTAAATGTTGCACTACGACAAGAGCTAGATTTATTTACTTGTTTACGTCCTGTTCGCTATTTTAATGGTGTACCATCACCTGTTAAACGTCCAGAAGATACCGACATGGTGATTTTCCGTGAAAACACTGAGGATATCTACGCTGGTATTGAATGGCAAGAAGGTTCTGCAGAAGTTAAAAAAGTGATTGATTTCTTACAAAATGAAATGGGAGTAACAAATATCCGCTTCCCTGAAACATCAGGAATTGGTGTGAAGCCAGTGTCAGCAGAAGGAACAAAACGTCTTGTACGCTCTGCAATTGATTATGCAATTAATGAAGGTCGTAAGAGTGTAACGCTTGTACATAAAGGTAACATTATGAAGTTTACCGAAGGTTCATTCAAAAATTGGGGCTATGAACTTGCTGAAGAAGAGTACGGGGATAAAGTATTTACTTGGGCAGAGTATGATAAAATTGTTGAAGAAAAAGGCAGAGACGCTGCAGATGCAGCTCAAAGCGAAGCAGAGCAAGCAGGGAAAATTATCGTTAAAGATGCCATTGCAGATATTTTCTTACAGCAAATTTTAACTCGACCTCGTGAATTTGATGTAGTTGCTACAATGAACTTGAATGGTGATTATGTTTCTGATGCTTTAGCTGCTCAAGTTGGTGGTATCGGTATTGCTCCTGGTGCAAATATCAACTATGAATCTGGACATGCAATCTTTGAAGCAACTCACGGTACTGCGCCAAAATATGCAGGTTTGGACAAAGTAAACCCATCTTCTGTTATTCTTTCTGGAGTGCTGATGCTTGAACATCTTGGCTGGAGAGAAGCAGCGGAACTTGTTTTGAAGTCAATGGACCAAACGATTGCATCTAAAGTAGTTACGTATGATTTTGCTCGTTTGATGGATGGTGCTACAGAAGTAAAAACATCTGAATTTGGCGATGAATTAATTAAGAACATGGACTAAAAATACTTAACTAAATAGTTTAAAAAGAGGCTGTTGCCGAATAAAGTGGTCCCTATGTCAAGGACACTTTTAAAAAAGGCCTTAAATTTTAATAATTAATAGCGTATTCTTCCGGTAAGGAGGAGATACGACATAAGAACCAGTAACTCTTCTGCCTCAGAAAGTT
>NZ_JAFBDR010000023.1 GCF_016908325.1 Aquibacillus albus
GATCCCTCAGAGACGATGAGGTTGATAGGTCCGAGGTGGAAGCGTGGTGACACGTGCAGCTGACGGATACTAATCGATCGAGGACTTAACTAAATAAATATGTTTCGATTCTTGTACCCTTTCTTATCTAGTTTTGAAGGTATAAATTACCTTTTAATTAAAATAGATATTTTCTATTTAATCTATTGATTTTTTTGAAAAAACAAGTATAATATTTCTTGTCACAAAAAAACAATCCATTTCTTCGATTAAGCTCAAATGGTCTGGTGGCAATAGCGGAGAGGTCACACCTGTTCCCATGCCGAACACAGTAGTTAAGCTCTCCAGCGCCAATGGTAGTTGGGGCTTTGCCCCTGCGAGAGTAGGACGTCGCCAGGCTTTATATCCATTCCACAGTAGCTCAGTGGTAGAGCAATCGGCTGTTAACCGATCGGTCGTAGGTTCGAATCCTACCTGTGGAGCCATTATGGAGAGCTGTCCGAGTGGTCGAAGGAGCACGATTGGAAATCGTGTGTGCGGTCAACGCCGTACCGAGGGTTCGAATCCCTCGCTCTCCGCCACTTCTTAATTATACTTTGGCCCGTTGGTCAAGTGGTTAAGACACCGCCCTTTCACGGCGGTAACACGGGTTCGAATCCCGTACGGGTCACCACTTTGGAGGATTAGCTCAGCTGGGAGAGCACTTGCCTTACAAGCAAGGGGTCGCAGGTTCGAGCCCTGCATCCTCCACCATTATCTTTATATATATGTTTTTTATTATCGCGGGGTGGAGCAGTCTGGTAGCTCGTCGGGCTCATAACCCGAAGGTCGCAAGTTCAAATCTTGCCCCCGCAACCAAATTATTTTTGTGAAATAAGGAAAGATATTTTTGCTATGCGAAAAATTATTGGTCCGGTAGTTCAGTTGGTTAGAATGCCTGCCTGTCACGCAGGAGGTCGCGGGTTCGAGTCCCGTCCGGACCGCCATTTATATAATCTCACAAACTAACATGGCTCGGTAGCTCAGTCGGTAGAGCAACGGACTGAAAATCCGTGTGTCGGCGGTTCGATTCCGTCCCGAGCCACCACTAATTAACTAAACACATTAACTGGAGGGATAGCGAAGTTGGCCAAACGCGGCGGACTGTAAATCCGCTCCCATCGGGTTCGTAGGTTCGAGTCCTACTCCCTCCACCATATTATTCACCTTAAGTTAATATTGTATGTCATAGGGGTATAGTTTAACGGTAGAACAGAGGTCTCCAAAACCTCCAGTGTGGGTTCGATTCCTACTACCCCTGCTTTTTTTACTATGGCGGTCGTGGCGAAGGGGTTAACGCACCGGATTGTGGCTCCGGCATTCGTGGGTTCGATTCCCATCGATCGCCCCATTAATAACATACGTTGGGCTATAGCCAAGCGGTAAGGCAACGGTTTTTGGTACCGTCATGCGCTGGTTCGAATCCAGCTAGCCCAGCCAATATATGCGGAAGTAGTTCAGTGGTAGAACACCACCTTGCCAAGGTGGGGGTCGCGGGTTCGAATCCCGTCTTCCGCTCCATTATAATTAAGGCGGCATAGCCAAGTGGTAAGGCCGAGGTCTGCAAAACCTCTATCACCGGTTCAAATCCGGTTGCCGCCTCCATTATTATGCCGGTGTGGCGGAATTGGCAGACGCGCACGACTCAAAATCGTGTTCCTTCTGGAGTGTCGGTTCGACCCCGACCACCGGTATTTTCCAAGAAATTAGCGTTTTTTATAGGTAAGGATAAATGCTCAAGAATGTTGATATATCAATGTTTTTGAGTTTTTTTGTTTTTGGGAGTTGCGGTTAGATAAGATAGGTTTCGTTTCTTCTTTACACAATTTTGCACAATGGACTTAGTATTTTGCACATTATTTTACACAAGCTAAATTTTACAACATACCCTTTAAAAACCAACTGAATTATACTTATAAAAAAGCTTATCAAGTTGGTTCCCATCTTGATAAGCTTTGACTAGTTCTATTTTCATAAATATTTTATTGTCAATATTAATCCTCGAACATATCTTCAAATGTCTTCATTGCTAAATTTATTTCTGATTCTCTTCCTTCATTTAAAAGGTGAATATACTTTCTGTAAGTAGTTTCTATATCAAGATGACCTAAACGCTCACTCACATACTCCAATTTATTACCTTCATACAATAGGACACTCCCGTGCGAGTGTCTTGCACCGTGAAAACTAATTAGAGGCCGTATTTTAAGATCTAGTAATGTTTCCTTTAGAAGATCATTTGCGTGGCTGTTGGTTATGACTTTATATTTAGATTTAGCATTATAAAACACTAAATGATTGTCGTTGTCTGGCATTGTTGCAAATAATTCTTTAAATGCGTTCATTACCGTTTTATTCACATCAATAACTCTATCGCAGTTTTTCTCATCATTACCTTTGGTAGGACCAAATCCAATCTTCTTCTTCTTGTTGTTGTAGCTCCATGTCTTATTAATATCAATCTGGTTGTTATCAAAGTCAAAGTCATCAAAAGTTAACCCAACAAGCTCAGCGAAACGCATACCAGTTGCTAAAGCTAATAACAATAAGTAATAGCCTAAATCATCTTCAACTTTACTTAGTAGTGTTTTAATAAGTAGTACAAAATCGTGATAATTTACGTGTTTTTCTTTTTCCTTTTTAGCTGAAACAGTGTAGTATAATATAGCTTTTCTGGTGAAATCACTGTGGATAATTTGTTCATCCCTAGCATCTTGAACACAAGCACGAATGTGACCGTGAAGTTTACTTACGGTTTCCTTTGACTTGTTTTCACCAACCTTATTAAGAAATTCTTGATAATCTTGGGTTGTGATTTCTTGCAAAGGCTTACTACCTAAATGTTCTTTGATACGATCAGATGTGTATTTATAATGCTTTAGTGTTGCTTCACTTAAGCCCTTTTTGTATAGCTCTACCCAGTTATCAAAGTATTCATCAATTGGTGCAGGCTTCAAATGAGGGACTATTCCTTTGTTTAACTTTGCTTCCAGTTCAATAGCTGCTGCTTTTGCTTCAGCTTGAGTACTAAATCCACCTTTTCTGATAAGCTTTGATTCTCCATTAACTGTGTGACTTACAGCATACTGCCATGTCTTTCCCCGTTTTTTGATGCTTGCCATTCTTTCATCTCCTCTTTCTATCCCATTTTAAGTATATATATGATCTTATGAATAAAGTGATGGGTGGCCTGATAGCCACTCTAACTAACAGGCAATTCATAGTTCTTGGTTTTATTTCAAGGGGTCTTGTTATTCAGACTTATCTACTTCTAAGTCAAGATCAAGTAAGAGTCGATCAACTTACTCTCCATGACGCATTCCTGTAGTTAAGCCTAAAAGGAATAAGTAGTAGTCTGACTCATTTTTGATTCTATTCTTAACTTCTCTTACTACTAATTCACTATTGACAAGGTTCAATAGTTTCTCATTTGTCGTTCTATTTATAAAGTAAGGAACTTTTCCTCGCTTTAATTTGCTTTCAATTCAGCAGCTGCTAATTGGGCTTCTTTTCTCGTTATAAACCCACTCTTTGCATATTGTTTTGTTTTGCCGTTAACTGTGTGGCTAACGGCATATCCCCAAGTTTGTCCTCTTTTTCGAATGCTCGCCATTTTCTAATTCACCTCTATGGTTTATTTATTTTCAAATCTTACCTTTTAAAAGATTCTAGGTAAAATTTTGAATAGCATTTTTTAATAGTTAGCTAGTTTCTCTTAACACTTATTTAGAAAAAATTTGTTGAAAGTGATCATCTAAAAACTTTGCCATCTTGGATGCTTGAAATAACCACTTTTCCCCTTGTGATTCTGGATAACGTACAAATCCTCCCTTTTTTACATCAAGAACTTTTCTAAATTTAGAAGGATACAGAACTTTATCTTTGATCCACTCATGTTTGCGGTTCATTCTCTTTTCAAGGTCATGCATTGTCCACCAGGTACCTGTTAGTTGTTGCTGCTTCAACTCCTGTAACTCTACTTTGGAGATGAGTACAAAGTCTTCAGGAACTGGAATAGTTAAGTTTACTGATAGCTGTTGCATTGTTACTGCCTCCTAATCCTAAGAAGTTTGTTTAAAAGTTAGGGAAAATAAAAAGCACCCCAGAATATCCATAAGAATAAGAATCCTAATGGAAAAAATCTGGCGGTGCTTCCGCTCGCAAATTATTCTTTTTTTGATTATACTTAATGTAATTTCTGTGTAATTTTCATCACAGAAAATTTTAAAAAGCAAGTTCCCTTTTAAATTATTTACACCTAGTAGATCTAATGAATAGAGGGTTCTTAACTAAGTGTTAATGCTAGATTAGCACGGAATTTTTGGAATGGATATTATAAGCAATAAAATTTTTAAAAACTTTTTAATCATCCCAAGTAGTTTTTGCGTAAAACTGGTTATAAAGTGAATTGCTAAATACAGATTAACATGAACAAAATGGGATGGATATTGTAAGTGATAAAAATTTTAAAACCTTTTTTATTCATTCCAAGCAGCTTTTCATTTAAAGGCAATTGAGAGATCAATAAACAATTGCAATATCTTAGTTTTCCACGTTACAGGACCAGATTGTGGAGTAACTCTAAGTTGCAGAAAAAAGTGAAGTAACTGAAAGGGTATAAATTAATGAAGAATAATAAAGAAAATTGTCCGCTTTGCAATGCTGATTTACAAGGAGAATCTATACCGAAAGAACATCAAGATTCATATAACGCTACACACTTTACTTGAAAAGTTGGAATTTCAGATAATGAGAGAGACCGAATTGTGAAATGGAAATATCCTGATTGTAAAGGGAAATGGGCTGTAAAATAGGGGATATACATTATATAACTACTGCGCGGTAGACACATACTGCGCAATAAAAAAGCTGGCATTTACCAGCTTTAATATCAATTACTTTTTAATCCGAACCAACACAGTACACAGTGGTTAATTATCTTGATATGCTTCTGTTAATTTTTCTATGTCAAACTTTTTCATTTGAAGAAATGCTTTTGTTAATCGATCCATTTGTTCGTTCGATCCGTTTGCCATCATTTCTCCCATAATCTCTGGCCAGACTTGCCAAGAGACACCGTACTTATCTTTCAACCAACCACATTGCTCAGCATTTGGATCTGAGGAAAGCTTTTCCCAATAGTAATCTATCTCTTCTTGATTTTCACACCGAACCAAAAGTGAAATGGCTTCATTAAAATGGAAGGCGTGTGTATGAGCGCTGTCCATTGCGGCAAACCATTGATTCTCAATCATAAAATCTGTAAACATCAAAGTCCCTTCCTGGTCTGGTTCCATGCCAGCAGGATAGCGAGTGATTTCCCCTCGTTTTGAATCATTGAAAACAGAAAGATAAAAGTCACTTGCTTCTTCTGCCTTACCGCACACATCTTGAACATAAATCATTGAAGGTAAGATAAATGGGCGTTCCTTACCTTCAGGGTTCGTGAGGATTAGTTGCCATGTCAGTCCATACTTATCCTGTATCCATCCGTAGCGTTTACTGAACGGATATTCTTGAAGTGGCATAAGTGGTGTTCCGCCTTGAGACAGACGTTCCCACAGCTGATCTAAATTTTCCCTTGCGTTCTTATCTCTTGAAGGATCATAATTGACAAAAAAAGAAATCGAAGGATTGAACTGAAAATGTGGGCCACCATTTATGGCCATGAATGAATATCCATCGATATTAAATGATACGACATCGCTATCCCCAGATGGTGTGTTGCGAAATGTTGTGATATTGGTGACTTTAGAATTAGGAAAAATGGATGTATAAAATTGAGCAGCTTCTTTTGCTTCCTGATTGAACCACAGATGGGGGACTATTTTTTGATTTATCATTGATATTCCTTCCCTCTTAATTATGGATGATGATTTCTTCTATTTTTGAAAAGACGGCTTTCAGAAGAAAATTCCTTTATTTGATCTCGTTCAGACGGTCTTCCAGACGGTTCCAAGTTTCGGTAATGCCTTGTAACATTCCCATGTCCATGACTGATTTGAGAGCTTCTGCAGACACATATTCAGCGCGGTTAACAAGCTTCGTTTTCCCATCTGTATCAATGAATTCCAACGTGACCTCGGTTGAAGGCATATCCTGGTTGATATTGCCTTCAGCATCCGAGAAATAATCGGTGTAAACGATCGTTTCTGGCTCGATTATGTCCTTGTAAACGACTTTGCCCCAAGATTCCATACCATAAAATTCACCTTGATTTTTGTCCATGCACTTCATACAAAAGTGCCATATACCACCCGGTCGGAAATCAATGTGGCAAACCGGAAGTTCCCAACCATTAGGTCCCCACCAATGCTTGAGGTGTTCTGGTTCTTTAAACATGTTGAATACGAGATCGCGTGGTGCATCAAATATGCGTTCCAATATTAATACGCGATCGTTCTCTACTATTGAGCTTATTTCGTTGATTGACATCTAAACTCCTCCATTCAATTAAATAACTTTTTGTTATTAGCGATTTGTAACATGACTTTACTAATATTTGATTTTGTTACGATAACAAACCAACACATCAATTGAGTGGTTTTTTCCCCTGCAATACGTTTAGATAATCGTTCAACTGATCCATCCGGGACTCCCACAATCGACGGTAGGACTCGAGCCACTTATCTAACTCTTGAAGCGGTTCTGGTCTTAGTCTATAAATACGACGGTTAGCTACTTGCTGAACTTCGACTATACCAGCTTCGCTTAATACGCGAAGATGTTTCGAGGTTTGGGGCTGGTTTAACTCTAGCTGCTTCGCAATCTCTCCTACTGGAAGCGATCCATTTAGAAGAAGTTCGACGATATCAAGTCGATTGGGTTCAGCCAGGGCACTGAAGGTTTGCACGTTCATGTTGAATCCTCTCCCACTTGTGTGTTTTCTAAAACTATTTAGAGATTACCACCTTCTAATTTTTAACATTTTGAATATGTCGTACCTCGTTGCTAATTTTATTATTCCATAATAGGAATATTCCTGTCAAGGAATATTAGTGATTATTAATTGCTATAGTATTGAAATTTACTGTGTTTATATAATAATTAGTATTTAAGGAGGAAGTGTTGTAACTGAAAAAACTTGATTATGTATCTGATGAAATGCGTGACCTAAAATAGAATTTGATCAACTGATTAAGCCTAATAGGGCTACCTTATGGAAGTACTGTAACATGATCACCATTTATCTTGGGATGGGGATGAATTAGTACAAGACACGCTGTTAAAGTCATACAGTACCTTGCCAAGGTTATTTCAACTATTAATTCCTAAAAGATATTTATTTTGAATCGCAACAAATAACTGCGTAGTTCAACGATAATATGCAATAGACAATGATACCCGCTCCTGTTTCCGGTCAGGAGCGGGATTTTGCATTTCTATACTTTATTTTAAAAGGAGAGAGTGCAGAATAGCTTCTGCTTAAGTTAATGATAAGTCCTACAGTTTACTAACGCAAAAAATGAAAGGGAGATTAAATCATTCATATTTCTTTTGTTACGGTAGATGAAGGCAACCAGAGGAGTTCTTTGAAAACGAAACAAATTAACCTACTTTTACATTCAAGCTCTATCAGAACACTAACTACAGAATAAAAATGAAAAACCTGCTCTTTAGTTTTGAAATGAGGAGCGGGTTTAATTAAATTTTGTTTTAGACTATAATCTATGATTGCAGCCATTGAAATATACCACCTCTGAGGAGTAACTCTTGTATTACGTAGTAGACAATTACTGTGCAACAAGCCGTCTTCACTTACCACAGGCATAGTTAAGAGTTCTAACTATTTTATATGCTATTTTGTTTAGTTTTTTCTACAATATATTAGACAAGTGACAGGCACCTTCGATTAATATCAGGAAAATGTATGTGAAAGTGAGGGGCATTTTTTCGAGAAGGAAAAGTGCTCCTTTTTGTTGAACAATGAATGAAAAACTACAATGCAATTTTTACAAATGGATAACACTGACCATTATTTTAGAACTATTTTCAAAGGAGACCATTATGCAGATGAATCCTTTATTTGATCCTTATTATCTGATCTAAAAAATTACTGTTACTCATTATCAGGAAGTAAATGGGATGGGGATGATTTGTTTCAGGACATGCTAATGAACATTATGCAAAGAGCATCAAATCTTAACAGACATCCAAACCCGAAAGGTTATTTGTTCACAGCAGCTACAAATCAATGGCGGGACACATTGAGAAAAAGAAAACATGAGGAAGTGGAAATAGAAATTGAAAAAGCTACATATGATATTAGTTTTTTGGATTCTATTGGAATGTTAATTTCTCTGTTACCAATTAAACAAGCCTCCTCAATTTTGCTTACAGAGTATTTTGGTTTTTCTGCAAAGGAAGTGGCCAAGATGCTAGATATGACTATAGGTGGTGTGAAAGCGGCATTGCATAGAGGAAGAACAACATTAATAGAGATGCAAGATTCATCATTGAAAAACCGAGAACCAGTTGAGAATTTAATTGATCGTCTATTATTCGGGTTGAAACAAAATGACCACAAAATAATTGTTAAAACATATCATAATCTTGTTACGCGAGGTGTATCAGTTACACAAAAAGAAAAGTATTTTGTTTTCACAATTTCTGATCCAGATGGAAATGTTTTTGAGATTAGAGAAAAAATTTAATTTTTTCCGTATCTTTTTCATTGTGAAACACGTTATTTAATTGAAGAAAAAAATATTATGAAAGGAAGTGAAATAGTGCAAAAAGATTTATTGAGTGGAATTGGAATTTTTATACCTGTCTCTGACTTAGAAACGTCAACAAATTGGTACTGTGAAATGCTAGGTTTCGAAGTGTTTATTGATGACACACCTAAAGCCAATTCCCTAAAAATTTGGGATGGTGTTGTGACATTTTGTCTTGTTAAGTCTTATGATTTTAATCAGCCAGAATTTCCTAAAAATGATTATAATGTAGACCATTATATGAATTTCCACACGGGTAACATTCAAGCGCTCCACCAAAAGTTACTAGAAAAGGGTGCAAATGTAGGAGATATTCATGAATTTTATGGAATGAAAGGTTTTGCACTTTATGATCCTGACAATAACCGTTTTAGTGTAATTGAATAAAGGGGAAGGAGGATTTTATGAGTATACAAGTTGTTCATAAAGAAACTTTACATATTATAGGACTATCAATAGACGTCTTGTTAAAAGATGCTCAAGGTACGGAATTAATACCAAATCTGCACAGAAGATTTAATCAGAGGCTAAAAGATTTAAAGAACGTTGTGAATCCAAATTAGGCTAATTTTGTATTTCGCAATTGAAAATTGAACCATTTCGCAACTAATTTTGAACCACCTAAAATTTGAGGAATTCACAAACTTTGGGGAGATATTTTTATTACTGCGTAGGATTGACATGGAGCCTCTACGGGCATGACTTCTTTGCGAAAGCGTGCAGGGGAAAGAATTTCGCACTCCACAACCAGGATATCATGCCCGCCTCTCCATATAAATCCAATTGATTTTACGGTAAGTAAAATTCACAAACTTGAAGTGGCTCAATTTTAAGTTGTCATGTGGTTCACTTTTCATGTGCTATAAACATAATTTCTAAGAAAATAAATAATCTACGCATACTTAGTTGGTATTTTTGGTGTTTGAATGGGTAATCCTTAGTTTACTAATTAAAACTAAGGAGAGTTGATCTTTATGAACCTAGCAGAGCAAATATTATCAGATTTAGTGGTAGCTTTAAAAGATTTGTACCCTAACATCGAAGTGGAAAATACCAAGAATAAATTGTCTACTGTTTTATCTGAGTATTATATTCAAAGAGTTGGGTTAGGTGAGGTTCATCCTGATCTTGAGGATAAAATACAATTGTTCATTTCGGCAAAAAGACTTGAAGGATTAAGTTCTATTACTCTTGATAACTATCTCCTAGAATTAAGTATGTTTGCTGACATCGTAAAAAAGAAGGCTGAGGACATAGCTATAGCAGACATTCGAATGTACCTAAGTAAAGAGGGGACGTTAAAAATGAGCACAATTAGAAAGAAACTATCTATTTTAAAGAGTTTTTTTAGTTGGTTAGTTTCAGAGGAATATATTAAACATGATCCAACTACTAAATTGAAAGCTCCAAAAGACGAATACAGACTTCCTAAATCCTTATCAATTGAAGAACTGGAAATGTTAAGAGAAGCCTGTGAAACAGATAGACAACGTGCTTTTCTTGAAGTATTGTATGCAACTGGCTGTCGTTTATCTGAAGTTCATGGATTAAATAAAGCTGATATCAATCAACAGAATATGAGCACTTTAGTTATAGGTAAAGGTGATAAGCAAAGGGAAGTCTATTTTTCAATTAGAGCAATGTATCATTTAGGTAAATATTTAAAAGAACGAAAAGATGATTGTGAATCCTTGATGATTACAGAGAGACAACCTTATAGAAGATTATCTAAACGAGGAATACAAAGAGAAATAGGAATAATCGCGAAAATAGCAGGTTTGCATGACAAGGTTAGTCCCCATGTTTTAAGACATACTTTTGCAACATTAACATTAAATAATGGAGCTGAACTCGTAGCAATTCAAGAATTGTTAGGTCACAATTCGCCGGATACCACACTAAGGTATGCAAAAATAACTCATGAAAGAAAACGTGAGCAGCATAAAAGATATCTAATTCAATAAAAGTGATTGTCATTAGACTGATACTGTGCAACAAGAGTCTTCACTTTTAAATGCCTTTGTAAAAGAATGTACTTAAGCTAACGAAGGTTACTTGAAGAGCGGTCTCCCTATTTTTTATCAGCATTTAGGTTATATTGTGAACACCAGTAGGGCTTTTTGGGGAAATCTAACTTGGGTCATGCTTGTTCTACTTGAAGGGAAAATAAATTTTATAGATGCTTATTTCTTATTCAAGTAAACCGGCTAATAGTTGTCAATAATTTTCTCATGATACCAAAAATGAACATGCCAAATAACTTCCCTTTAATTGTAATTGGAAGGTTTTGTTGTATTTTAATAGATAGTGTAAAAAGAAATAATAAAATGTAGTTGTGTTAGGAAAGAATAATAAATAACTTATATACATTTCCCATATTGTCAATCCAGTATGTTATACTGTAAACAACCTTTGAAGCTTTAAACTTTTTTTATTACTTGTACCATCTCCCTACTCGAACGTTGAGTAGGGTTTTTTATAGAGTTTTATACAGACAACAAAAAAACAGGCCCCAATATAAAGAGCCTGTTTGTATAAACGATTTAAGATTAAGCACCTTTTTGAACGTTAGCAGCTTGTGGTCCACGGTTACCTTCTTCGATATCGAAAGAAACGCTTTGACCTTCTTCAAGTGTTTTAAAGCCTTCGCCTTGGATAGCAGAGAAGTGTACGAATACATCGTCTTGTCCTTCTACTTCGATAAATCCAAAACCTTTGTCTGCGTTAAACCATTTTACTAAACCTTTTTCCATTTTTGTTGCCTCCTAGTGCGTTGCCACACATTGTATTACTATTCTTGCCCAAAAGTATCATCAAGACGAAACGTCCATATTCATACTATCCTTTACACCGAACAAAAATAATTCTTATTCATCATAGCAGTAAACGATAAAAATTGCAAATCTTTGGGTTTAACTAAAATAGTAAAAATCCCATAAAGAAATAGAAGAGCAACCATGCAATACAAACAAAGAACTTATAATTACCATTCAATTTAAGTTATCTTGGTTGAACTAAACGGGGGCTTACTTTGAGAAGAACAACTAACAAAGCAAAGCCCTTGCTGCGCAGCATTCCTGTAGTGCGTTAATTTCGACTTTGAAAAAAATAGAGCCCCTCAGTAAGATAAGAGTATAGACACCACTCTAAAACTCAAATCTAAGGAGGAGCTCTTATATGAAGTTTAAAATGCAAGACAAACAAAATCAACTAATTGAAAGAATTTCCGATAAACATCTCGTTGTCGGTGTGGATATTGCCCAACAAACGCATGTGGCACGAGTTGTAAATTATCGTGGTATTGTGGTCGGTGATCCTCTATCTTTTGAAAATAACGAGAAAGGTTTCGCTAGATTAATAGAATGGATTAATCATTTAAAAATTTCAAAAGGATTGAATACTGAAATAGTTGGGATGGAACCTACCGGACATTACTGGTTGAGCCTATCTAAATGGCTATATGATCAAGATATTGATGTAGTAACAGTTAATCCTCATCATGTGAAAAGAAATAAAGAAAATCGTGATAATACCCAATCTAAAAGCGATAAAAAGGATGCCCTTGTGATTGCAGATATGATCAAGAATGGGTATTACTCCTTTATCCGGCCCACTTCTGAAGCTTTTGAAAAGCTTCGAGTACTAATGGCTAACCGGGATGTCATCGTCAAACGCCTCACCAGTTCTATTAATCAAATAAATCGTTGGGTAGATATTGTCTTCCCTGAACTTCGAGAAGTATTTAAAGATGTAAAAGGTAAAGGGGCAATCGCAACACTTCGGTTATTTCCAACACCTTCAGAACTATGTTCCATGAAAGCAGAGGATATTGTGGAAGGTTGGAAAAAAGTGATGAAACGTCACGCAGGACTTAAAAAAGCACAATCGCTAATTGACTTAGCCAAAAATTCTGTTGGTAGTAAACAAGCTCATGAAGCCTATAAGCTTCACTTGGAACATTTACTTGAAGAATTCGATTTAGCAAAAATCCAACTCGAAAGAGTAGAAAAAGAAGTCACTTCCGTACTTGACCAAATTACTTTCGCTAAAAAAGTAATTGCCATTGAAGGAATTAGTGAAATTTCATTGGCGGGTATTTTAGGAGAAGCTGGTGATTTAAGTGACTTCGCGCATGGTAATTCTCTATTACGGCATGCGGGTTTGCACCTGGTAGAAGCAAGCTCAGGTAAATGGAAAGGACAAATTGTTGTTTCAAAACGTGGGAGATCTCGACTAAGGCGCTTTTTATTTTTGACGACATTAAGTCTTGTGAGCAATAACTCTGATTTCAAGCAGATTCATTTTAATAATGTTAACGTCAAAAAGATGAAAAAAATGAAATCTATAATGAAACTCGTAGGAAAACTAGCAAGAATATTGGTATCAATAGCTAAAAGTCATGAACCATATTGTTCTCAGAAAGTACAACCATTAGCACCTATAGCAGCTTAATTCTAATCGTAAACCAAGTATGACTTTAAAGTGATTAAAAGTAGTTTAATAATTCTTGAATGTTGGCTTATTCGTAGGATTACAGAGAAAGCGCGGAGTACTGGATACCGTTGTACCTAAGGGCCCTGACCCGTTTGCGCAGCAAAACCGGCCTCCACCGACTAGGGGAGGATAATATCCCTGATAGTAACGTGAATTCAACAAGTAATTCAGTTATAATGATATACAATAATCGGAAAAGGTTCATGAGTGAAGACATTTCAAAAAAGATTGAAAGTGTACCGTCCGGATAGTATAGTTAATATAACCTAAAAAAATAGAGGAGATTTTGAATGGGCAGAAATTCTAGAAAAATAGAAATACTTCATGCGGCATCCAAAGTCGTTAGTGACCAAGGCATATTTAATCTAACACTCGAAGCTGTAGCGAAGGAAGCTGGTATTAGTAAAGGTGGTTTGCTTTACCATTATCCTTCTAAAG
The DNA here is from genome assembly GCF_016908325.1 of Aquibacillus albus. Lineage (GTDB taxonomy): Bacteria > Bacillota > Bacilli > Bacillales > Amphibacillaceae > Aquibacillus_A > Aquibacillus_A albus. The sequence goes on from NZ_JAFBDR010000023.1 coordinate 13,668, forward strand.
AAGCACTTGTACATGGTATGGTGGAACACCTAGCCAATAATTATAGAGAGAAAATCTCAAATAATGCAGAAAATGATCCTATAGATAAAGGGAAATGGATTCGCGCATACGTCGATGTAACTTTTAATCAAACTTATCAAAACAAGAATATGCATTATGGATTGCTTGCAGCAAAAGCAGTTAGTACAAATTCTCTTGACCCTATTCGTGAATTATATTCCGAATGGCAGCGTGAAATTGAGCATGATGGAATTGACCCGGTAAAAGCTAGCATTATTCGATTAGCTACAGATGGAATTTGGCTATCGGAGTTGTTTGATATTTATCACATTGGAGAAGATAAGAAAAAAGCTATCTTTAAAAAGCTCAAAGACTGGGCTAATGAATAAATAATTATATGCTAAACACCTTCTTGTGCAGGAGGTGTTTTTAATTTTTTTTGGGAAAATGTTAAAAAGCTTGTTATGACTGCAGTAAGCCTAATTAATTTTTTGTTAAATAAGGAATGAAAACGGTTTTGTTAGAAGCTCTTAGTTGAAACAGAACCGTCCAGATGGTATAGTAAGTAACTGTGAAATAAAAAACCGTCTGGATGGTAAAGTAATAATAAACATAACTAATTGATAAATGAAACCATAAAAAATAGGGAGGCTTTCTAATGAAAAACAAAATATTGCTTACAGCTGCAGTAACAGGCGCTGGGGATACAACAGCGAAAAGTCCTCATGTTCCGGTAACACCAAAAGAGATCGCTCAAGCAGCAATCGAATCTGCGAAAGCTGGGGCAACTATTGCGCATGTGCATGCTCGTGATCCGAAGACCGGAGGAATCAGTCATAACGTGGAACATTACCGTGAGATTGTCGATCGTATTCGTGAATCTGAAACAGATGTGATCATCAATATCACTTCTGGAGGTGGTGGTGATTTCATTCCTAGCTTAAATACGCCAGCAGCTGGTGGAGATGGAACGGATATACAAATACCGGAAGAACGTCATCAACCAGTTGGAGAACTACTTCCTGAGATGTGTACATTAGATTGTGGCTCGGTAAACTTTGGAAATATGATATACATGAGCCCAACTGATTGGTTGAGAGACCAAGCAAAATTAATTCAACAGAGCGGTGTTAAACCAGAATTAGAATGCTTTGATTCAGGACACCTACGTTTTGCTAAGCAGTTAATCGCAGAAGGATTAATTGATGATGATCCGATGTTTCAATTTTGCATGGGTATTCCTTGGGGAATGGATGTAGACGCGGAAACTATGCTTTATATGAAAAATCGTCTTCCTGAGAACGCGCATTGGTCTGCATTTGGTATTGGACGTATGCAGTTTCCTATTCTTGCTCAAGCAGTACAGCTAGGTGGAAATGTTCGTGTCGGTCTAGAAGACAATTTATATCTATCCAAAGGTGTACTTGCTCGCAATGATCAACTTGTTGACAAAGCAGTTACGATCATAAACAGCCACGACATCAAAGTGATGACACCAGAAGAGGCTAGAGCACAATTCGGATTAAGAAATCCTTACGGAGGAGAAAAGACATGAGTCATTCAAAAACAGTAGCAGTTATTGGTACAGGTGTAATTGGAAATGGTTGGATTGGAAGATTTCTGGCTCAAGGGCTAGATGTTATTGCTTTTGACCCTGCAGAAGGTGCAGAAAAGCATACACGAAAAGTAATCAAGCAAATTTGGCCATCATTGGAAGGACTAGGAATGGCGGAAGATGCTTCACAAGATCGCTTAACCTTTGTTTCAACGCTTAAAGAAGCTGTACAATCTTCTGATTTTATTCAAGAAAATGTTCCAGAACGTGAAGATATTAAAAAAACTGTTTTAACTAGTATCGATCAATATGCCAAGCCAGAGGCCATTATTGGATCTAGTACTTCTGGAATTACGGCAACAACATTACAACAAGACCTCCAGCATCCAGGGCGAGTAATTGTCGCTCATCCTTTTAATCCAGTTTACATTTTACCTCTTGTTGAGCTTGTTGGAGGAGAAGCCACTGATGGTACAACCATGGAAAAAGCAAAAAAGTTCTATCAATCTATTGAAATGAAACCATTAGTGATTAATAAAGAAATTGAAGGTCATGTTGCTGACCGTTTAATGGAAGCATTATGGCGTGAAGCTTTACATCTAGTTAATGACGGCATTGTAACAACAGAAGAAGTGGACGCTGCAATTATTTATGGTGCAGGTCTTCGTTGGGCGCAAATGGGTCCATTCTTAACCTTCCACTTAGCTGGAGGAGAACAAGGAATGCGCCACATGTTAGAGCAATTTGGTCCAGCACTTAAGAAGCCTTGGACAAAGTTAGAAGCACCTGAACTTACTGATGAGTTAAAAGAAAAAGTCATTGAAGGCTGTGAAATTCATGCAGGTGATGTTCCTATTTCCGAATTAGAAGATAAACGAAATGAATTCTTAGTTAGGTTACTAGATTTAGTAGAAGATTATTGGCCGAATTCGAAAATTTCATAACAGTGTGGGGGATTTTTACAATGACAAAGCCAGCCTTTCAATATCAAGACTTTGTACGTCACGATTGGGTCGATTATAACGGCCACATGAACGACGCAGCCTATGCTAAAGTATTTAGTTTAGCTGTGGATGCGTTTATGGATGCAATTGGACTAGATGAGAATTCGCGTGTGGAATATCAATACACTATCTTCACGTTAGAAACACATTTATGTTATTTAAAAGAAGCACATGAAGATGAACAACTGACAGTAACAGTACAACTGTTAGATGTTGATGCGAAGCGATTACACGTTATTTTTATAATGAATAATGCCAACAACGAAGCAATTGCAACTAGTGAACAAATGTTAATGGGAATGGATACGTATCAAGGAAAACCAGGACCTTTCCCGGAAGCTATTACAAATTTTATAGAAGAAATTTGGAATGAGCATAAACAGTTGGAAATCTCAAAACAAGTGGGTAGGACCATTGGTATTAAAAGAAAAAGTTAAGACAGGTGCTTTTTCTAAAAAACACCTTTATAAGAATAGGAGAATGTTGATGAATAAGATTGAAGTAAATCACTTAACAAAAATCTTCGGCTCTCATCCACAACAAGGTCTCGAACGGTTAAAAAAAGGAGAACAAAAAAGTGAAATCCTTGAAAAAACCGGAATGACCGTCGGTGTCAATCAAGCCTCATTTGCCGTAAAACCTGGAGAAATCTTTGTCATCATGGGCTTATCCGGCAGTGGTAAATCAACATTGATTCGCTTAGTAAATCGGTTGATTGAACCTACAGACGGAGAAGTATTAATTGATGGGGAAGACATTACCAAAATGGACAAAAAATCTCTCATTAATACAAGACGTAAGAAATTAGGAATGGTTTTCCAAAAATTTGGTTTACTACCTCATAAAACCATTTTAGATAACGTTGCTTATGGGTTAGAGATCCAAGATGTGAGTAAAGAAGAACGAGAGAAAAAAGCGCTTGAAACAATTGAAGATGTTGGTCTTAAGGGTTACGAGAATAGTTATCCTAGCCAATTGAGTGGCGGAATGCAACAACGAGTTGGAATTGCACGTGCACTTGCCAATGATACAGATATCCTGTTAATGGATGAAGCGTTCAGCGCATTAGATCCTATTATACGAAGTGAGATGCAGGATGAATTGCTAAAAATACAAGACAAATTAGATAAAACGGTATTATTTATTACCCACGACCTAGATGAAGCATTGAAGCTTGGCGATCGTATTGCGATTATGAAAGATGGGAAAATTGTTCAAATCGGAACATCAGAGGAGATATTGGAAAATCCTGCCAATGACTATGTCTCCAACTTTGTTAAAGATGTAGATCGTTCGAAAGTTCTAGAAGCATCCCATGTCACGAAAAAACCTAAAGTTGTATTGTCCTACAAAGATGGCCCTCGCGTTGCAGTAAGAAAAATGGAGGAAGCAGGTATTTCTAGTATCTTTGTTACTGACAAAGATAAAAACCTAAAAGGATTATTAACCATTGATGATGCTGTTAAAGCTTATCAAAACAATATCTCAATGGAAGAAGTGCTTATCTCAGATGACATTTATACTACTTCTCCAGATACACCTTTAAATGACTTGATTGGTGTCGCTGCAGATGTGAAGTATCCAATTGCCATCGTTGAAGAAGGAAAACTCCTAGGAATCGTATCACGAGTTTCGATTCTTTCAGGATTAGTGCTCGGAAAGGAGAAAGATGAGGTGGGTACAGTATGAATTATTTTACTTTCCCATTAGAAGATTGGACCAATAGCTTTGTTAACGGTTGGTTACTTCCGGTCATGAGTGGATTTTTTAATAGCATTAGTATCACACTTCGCTCATTTATTGACGGTGTAACGAACCTTATCCTAGCTATTCCTCCTGAGGTAATTGCTATTCTGCTTATACTCTCAGCCTGGAAACTTGCTAGTAAAGGTATCGCATTATTCACGCTAATCGGTTGTCTTTATATTGGATCCGTCGATTTATGGGCAGAAACAATGCAAACTGTTGCAATTGTTATTGTCTCAACAATTATTTCTGTCATATTTGGAGTTCCTGTTGGTATTTTAAGTGCTAAAAGTAAACTAATCGACCAAATTGTTCGACCAATATTAGACTTTATGCAGACATTACCTATTTTTGTCTACTTAATTCCTTCGATTCTACTATTTGGACTTGGTGGTGTACCAGCGGTTATAGCAACATTTGTATTCGCTGCTCCACCTGCTGTCCGTATGACACGATTAGGAATTATCCAAGTTCCCGAAGAGGTAGTGGAAGCATCAAAGGCATTTGGTGCAACGTCGAAACAACTGCTATTTAAAGTTCAACTACCACTTGCTGTGCCGACCATTATGGCTGGTGTAAACCAAACGATTATGTTGGCACTATCTATGGCTGTTGTGGCATCAATGATCGGTGCCCCAGGACTTGGTTCAATTGTATTGTCAGGGATTTCAACGGTTAACGTTGGTCTAGGATTAACGGGTGGTTTAGCTATTGTTGTAATTGCTATTATACTTGACCGAATTACACAAGGGATTGGTCAAAAATTATAAATAGATATAAGTGAAAAGTCCAAACAAAGAACAAATATCATTTTTTATGATTATATAAAGGAAAAAACAAAGGAGAGGTCACATGAAAAAAGTAGTATTAAGTATTATCAGTGTATTATTCGTAATGGTTATCGTTGGTTGTTCCCAACAAGAAGAAGATACTAGTAGTAACCCAGAAGGTACAGATGAGAAGCAAACCATCACATTAGGCGTTACACCATGGACAAGTACTGTACCTCCAACGGAAGTTGCACAAATTATCTTAGAAGACATGGGTTATAACGTAGAGCAAACACAAGCAGATGCAGGTAGTACGTATATCGGCCTTTCTCGTGGTGATATTGATGTATTTATGGACGGCTGGTTCCCAGTACATGATGTATATATCGAAAAGTATAGTGATTCTATTGAAGAAACAGCAGTGAGTTATTCTGGTGCAGATTCTGGTTTAGTTGTTCCAGCTTATATGGAAGATGTAAACACTGTTCAAGACTTAGTAGGTATGGAAGGTGAATTTAATAATGAGCTATACGGCATTGAAGAAGGTGCAAGTGCTACCGGAGTAATTGACGAACTTATTGCAGGATATGGTTTAGACATGGAACAGGTCAATTCTTCTGAAGGTGGTATGCTTGCTCAAGCGATGCGTAAAATGCAAGCGGAAGAACCAGTTGTATTCTATGGCTGGCGTCCACACACAATGTTTAACAAATTTGATTTGAAAGTACTTGAAGATACAAAAGGCTTCTTTGAACCAGCAACCATTAAAGTAATTACTAACAAAGAACTACAAGAAACTGCACCGGATGCATATGAATTCTTAAGCAACTGGAGTATCCCACTTGGTGATGTGGAAGAAATGATTGTTAAAATTGAAGAAGAAGAAATCCCGTCGAACGAAGTAGCACAAGAGTGGATTGATAACAATCAAGATAAAGTAAATGCTATGTTAGGAATAGAATAAAGAAAAAACAATGCGGTCTGTGTTGAGATTCAACACAGACCTTGTTTATACTCTCAAAAATTTTATAGTAGACAGTATAAGTAAAACTCCGACACTCGCTATTGGATGAGGATGAGGTGAATGCCGAGTTTTTTCAAATATATTCAAATAATTTATGAATGATTATTTAGGAAAGGAAATCAAAAAATGAAGGAATTAAAGCAAGTAACGGTTGAGCGAGATGTTCCATGTAACTTAAGAGATGGGACAACTTTATATGCAAACATCTATCGACCTCAAGCAGCAGATAAATATCCTGTACTACTAACTCGGTTACCCTATAATAAGAACCTTCCAGCGTTTTCTCACAGATGGATTGACCCTATTCGTACAGCATTACAAGGTTATGTCGTAATTATTCAGGATGTTCGAGGTCGCTATGCATCAGAAGGTGAATTTGAACCTTTTGTCCAAGAAGCAAAAGATGGTTATGATACCGTCGAATGGGCCGCGAATCTATCATATTCTAATGGGAAAGTAGGAATGTTCGGCCTATCCTATTATGCTTTTACGCAATTATATGCACTACTAGAACAACCACCAGCTCTAAAAGCTATATTTCCTGCTATGACAGGAAATATTTTTAATGAACCGTTTAGTGAAAATGGTGTACTAGCATTAGCTTCAGCAGAAACGTGGATGCTGGATTCATTAGCTCCTGACTACTTAAAAAGGAAGCTAAAAGCTGATGACTATCAGGCAGCAATGCAAGAACTCATAGAGGATCTTAATCAGATTGAAAAATGGCATAACTATAAACCGATTAAAGATTTGCCAGCAGTCATGAAGCACCCTGCGCTTCGAGAGATATATTCTAGGTATATTAATCAAGAGTTCACTAACAAAGCAAGTGAGAATGCCATGACTAAAAACTATTCCGCAGTAATGAATATTCCTGCTTATCATCTCGCTGGTTGGTATGATAATTTCTTGAGTCAGACACTACTAAACTATGAGCAGATGTCTAAATACAATCACCACCAGAAATTAATCATTGGTCCTTGGGGGCATGGAATGGTAGGCTCAGAACTAGGGGAACGAACTTTTGGTGTCCATAGTTCTACTCACTCCATTGATGGTAAAAATGACCTCACATCGCTTCATATTCAATGGTTTAACCATTGGCTAAAAGAAGAAGACGAACCTTTAGTTACTAACGATGATGCTGTTAAACTCTTTGTAATGGGGATAAATGAATGGCGGTCTGAAAAGGAATGGCCGTTAACACGCACCGAATACAGAAAATACCATTTTCATAGTGATGGCCAAGCAAATACTCATGTTGAATCAGGGTATCTAAACACGACAACTCCAGCGAATGAACAACCTGACCAGTTTATTCATGACCCGGTAAATCCAGTACCAACCCATGGTGGTGGAACGTTATTTTATAATGGTAGAAATGCAGGACCCCGGGATCAAAGATTAATAGGACAAAGAGATGATGTTGTTACTTACACATCTCAACCAGTAGAAGAACCATTGGAAGTGACAGGCTCAGCAAAAGTTGTTCTATGGGCGTCAACGGAAGCCACTGACACCGATTTTACAGCAAAATTAGTCGATGTTTTTCCTGATGGTACAGCCTATAATCTAGCAGACGGTATTGTCCGTACTAAGTATCAAGACGGCAATGTGGACCAAGTAAGTGTAAATGGTGAGATTGTTCGCATTGAAATTGAGTTATGTCCTACAAGCAATGTATTTTTACCAGGTCATTCGATTAGAATTCAAATTGCATCTAGTGATTTTCCACGCTATGATGTGAACCCAAATACAGGTAAAAGCACAATGGATACAATTGATTTGATAAGGACCAACCAAAAGGTGTATCATCAAACAGACTATCCGTCCCATGTGATATTACCAGTAATACCTGAATAAATTTATGGTCAGACACTGCAAATAGACAATCGTCCTTTTAGTGCCTAACCCTTTTTCACCATGAGTTATATAACATATGTTCCTGCTTATTATATTTGTCTTTTCATTCCTTTTATACATTAAGCATTCTCTAATGTGAGTTTAAAAGATAAAGATTTAAAATAATGAAAAAATATATAACTCAGTGAATTATTCAAGTTATAGCGTAGTTCTTTTTATTTTTAGTGTTTGTGTGTATGAAGTGGAGAACGGTCCACCGGTACTTATAAATAGCGATATGTAGCGATTTCCAGACGTTTTGGAAGTCGCTTTTTTGCGTTTTTAGGCACGATTTAGTCGTGCGAACCAATAATGCGAAGTCAAAGACGTCCTATTGTTCGAAATATCAATCCGAAAGGGGTAATTCGAATGGTAAGACATAAGAATAAACTTTCCCCGAAAGTCCTTCAAACGTCAAAATCCGAAATTGATTCATTTGAATATCTTTACAATCTATTTATTCGTGATTGTAGGATTCGAAATCTATCCGACCATACTTTCAAATATGCCTTGACTTTTATTAGAAAATTGTTGTTTAAAAAATTGCTTTCACTATAATATGTGGGGAAAACTACCCGATTTGTGACTATTAATTTTGAAATTATTTATATTATAAAACATACCTAAGAACAAAAATTGGAATTGTTTTACCATTTCTTATAACCTATAATCGGAAGGAGAAAGGGGACATATTCATGGAATTTGTAAGAAAGAAACTACTTCAAGCAATTGGTGTTGTTGGATTGACAACTTCATTGATTGGTTGTTCAACACAAGCGGTGGAAATAGAAAACGATTTTTCAGACGTATCAAACGACTATTGGGCGAAAACCGAAATCAACTACTTAGAAGAACAAGGAATCATAAACGGTTATCCCGACGGAACCTTCAAACCGAATCAAGCGGTCACACGTTACCAAGCGGCGGCAATGTTGAAAAAGGTCTTGGACTTGTCGTTGGTGGAAGGAACACCCGTACAATTTAATGATATCGCAACGGATTCCCCACGTTACAAACTAGCGGCTACTATGTATGAAGCGGGATTGATACGGGGTTCAAACGGAAACTTCCGACCAAACGAATCATTAACACGGGCACAAATGGCAACGGTGTTGACACGTGCATTCGATTTTAATAGAAATGAAGATTTTTATTTTACGGATATTCAACCCGACTATTGGAATTATACCGAAATAGCGGCGTTGGCGGATAGCGGAATCACGGGCGGAAAAGGTGATGGCACATTTGCACCTTCCGAACCGACGTCAAGGGCACAATTTTCCGTTTTCCTTTATCGTGCAATGGACGGGGAACGACAAGGACTTGAACTGTTGGCAAGTGATGTTCATTTCGAAGTTGATTTGAATAAAAATGAATACGACTTTGACGGTAAAGAATATACTGTAAAAAACAATGCGTTATATGTACGTGAAGGGGACGAAGAAAAGACCGTCAAAAACCTTCCAACTGATTCAGTTGATTTAATAACGTATTCGGGTTCAAAAATGTTTTATTCCGACGGTAAGAAAATTGTTTCTTATGGTTTGTTGAATGGTACGGAACGAACTATCTACCAAGGCGGCAATATTGAATTATTGTTCGAATATCAAGGGAAATTAATTATCCGTGATGGTTTAATGCACGTAACGGATTTGGACGGCAATTCATTAGAAGACAAAATTGATATTTATACGGGTGCAAAACCATACGAAATTAATGTCGTAGAAAGTACGTCCGAATACACGGGAAGAACTACTTTAAAAGTTTGGGAAATGAAAGAAGACTTAAATTTGCCGTTAGTTAGGATTATATCAAGATAATTTTATATTTAATTGGGAGAAAGGCGACCAATGACGAAAGGTCGTCTTTTTATAAATAAAATTGGGTGTTATAAAAATTTCAAAAAAAAATAAGACGGATTTTATGTCCGCCTTACTCAAAGTGTTCTTCGATATATTCTTGTTCTTCTTCGTCGGTCAATAACCTTGTTGCTTTTCCAGCCGTACCGTTCCGTTGTTCCCAAATATAGTTGTGAACGTCAACCGCATTTTCGAAGTTTCCTTGTTCCCATTGCGACAATGCGGAAGATAAGAATTGTTCATTCGCAAAATCCTTTTCGTATATGATTTCACGCATTTTTACAATTCGTTCTTTCGTAATTTCTGCCGAACCCCATTTTTCATCCGCATACACTTTTTGGTGCGTCATTAAATGAATATTGTCCAAGAACTGATATTCCTTAATGTTTTCATTTAATGGAACAAAATCTTGGGAACCGACCATTTCCACTTCACTATTCGATTCGGAAATCGCCCATGCGATAAATGCAAAACCGAAAAGTGTTACCACCGCACCGATTGTCATAGTAATACCCGCAAATATTCGTAAAATCATTTTGAAATTTATACGTTCAACTGTACGTTTAATCATAGGATAATAACCCCTTTGCCGTTGTAATCTTGTTTACTATTATAGCAAAAATAAAAACCTTTCAAAGTCTTGTTTATAAACAATTGTAAATTGGGACTTCGGTTCATTCGAACCTTTTTCGTGTGGAATAGTTGTGTTATAATTCGGAAAAATTATTGAATGAAAGGAACGTGATTCATTGTGAAGAAAATACGAAATTTAATTACGAAGTTTCCAATGCTTTTCATTATGTTGTCTATCATAATTGTACATAGTTCGGTAACTCCTTTTAATACTGTATTTCGTGGTGAAGAAGTTGGTGGATATATAGACCCGCTTTGGTTTGAAACCCTTACGTTTATATTTGTAACGTTTATATATTCGTTTCCTTGGATTGTCGGGGTGATAGTCTTATATTCAACGATAAAACTTATAAATGAATTACGTACAATAAATACAATAAAATAAAACGATTCAAAAGTATTTCCCTTAGTAAAGATAACAAAATGAAAGGCGGGTGATTTTGTGAAAAAAGCGTTTAGAAAACTACCTTCAATTTTCGTGATTTTGACGTTTGGTTTTTTAGTAGCGTTTACGAAAAACTTTTCGGTGTTTGAAAGTAATGATACTTTTGGCATTGGATTTCATACTATTAAATATTTAGTTTATTCTTTAATGGATACATTTAAAATTACACTTGTATTATCCACGTTTTACTATTTAGGGAAAGGAATATATGTTGTCTATATAAAACCGTTAATTAAGAAAGTCGTATAAAGATATGAAAGGCGGGGTTTTACAATGGAGAAATTATTACGTATTGAACGAACCATATTTAATGCCGCATTTACGGTGTTTATGGCTTGGTTTATATCGTTCGCATTCAAAAATAATTTCCTTACCGAAGAACAACTACAACACTTAGGCGGATTCTTTAGACCGTGGTGGTGGGTTACAATTGAATTCTTTCTTGAAGTTTTCGTCATATTTATGATTGTTCGTACGGCTCGATTAATACTTGTTGAATCCTTTAAAGGTTTCTATTTAAAGATTAAACAACGTAAAAAACTAATTCAATAAATTTCTTTCTATGCGTCTTCCTTCGAATGGTCGTCCTTTTATATTGTTGTCAATTCCGATATAATGGACGTAACATTGAACGGAAGGGGAAACGTAATGACGCAATATTTAAAAGACCGTTTACTTTTGAAATCGATTGACGTTCACAAGAAAATCATGAACGGGGCGACGTCCGAAGACCTTGTTTCGTTTGGATTCGAAAAGGACGCACCGATTGACCGAATCTATTTGCATAACCAATTCACGGTTATTTCGTCATTGGATTTCAACTTCGAAGAATCGACCAATCCCGAAAGTTTACACCTAATGATCTAGAAAGGAGTCTCTATAAAGGAGATATTGTTACTCCTGCACTAATAAGATTAGTTTACAATTTTATACAAAATGGATATAAGGTAGCTTTATTGTGTAGAAGGGGTAGTGGTTTACCTTGGTATACACCATATAATTCAATAAAGCGGAAGTTCCATGTTGAATTTCTCGAAACAATAAGAAATTCTCTACCAGAAGAGTATAGACCGATGGTAGTAGCAATGGATACTGTACATTCCTATAAAGGAAAAGAAGAACACGCAGTGATTGTGGTTGATGCAGTTAATCGTAGTTTTCCACTTATACATCCAAGAAATATTTTTTTTGAAGTACTAGGTAATACTATTGAACGGGTAATCTCTGAGGAAAAAAGGTTATTTTATGTTGCATTAAGTCGTGCTATGAAATCCATTGTATTTCTGACGGAAGGTGGAAATGTTTCCCCTTTTCTTATGAATGTGATTCGAAAGTCTGTTATTAATCCGATTGATTTGAATATATTAAACGTACCTGAGAGGAAAGGGACTCATTACGTAGTAAGAGTAACTAACAAGTACTCGTTTGAAGATACTTACAATATAAAATCTTATTTAAATGAAAATAAATATCATTGGAATCCTGTAGATAAAACCTGGAACAAACATTTTGATGGAAGAAGTTTCTCAAGAGAATCTATCCTTAGGGAGTCATGGATAGGATACGCAAAAAACGTAAATATTTCTGTCCAGGATGAATTTGAAAACAAAATAATGGATATTAGTCTTGAAAACGGAAAGATTCAATGAGAAATATCAAACTATCTAACTGCATTTCTATAAAATATATAAGAAACAATTTTTTGATAGGTAGTACCACTTTTCTAAAGGGGTACTACCTATTTTTATCATTAATTATATGCCTTCTCCCTTAATTCCTTTATCTAAATCTTGGTCAAGAATGTGATATGGATACATTTTTCTTATATCTCCATTTTCCCTTGCTTGTTCAAAGTTTTCTTCCTTCCCATACTGCACAAGGGTACACAAGCTTTATGCGGGGTGTGACAGGCGTATTTTTATTCAATCGAAAACACATAGGGACAACGGCGTTTGTCCGTTAGTACGGTAAAGTGATAGTATATGTACGCCGCATAGTTCTTCTTAAAGATGTGCAAATGCATATAACGTCTATATAGCTAAATTACAATTTAAGAAAACGTAACACTTTACCGGGGGATTGTTCTGTTCAGGGTTTGCGGTTACGCACCATAATTTTGGTTACTGAAATTTTAAAGATGCTGGAACAATATCCATCTTTATGTAAGTAAACCATATTTATCAAGCTGGACAATATAACCTTTATCATCATCAAATGATTTATCAATTCTTTCATAAGCTTCTTCAGATAAATCTTTTTCATTTATAGTAAAAATAGTCGGTTCACCTTTATCAGTTATTTTACCAATATGTTTTTCAATAAATGAATCAATTTCTTTATCTGTATCAATAAGGATTGTGTTTTTTGAAATTCTATCCTTAACTAACCTAAAATCAATAATACCGTATTCACTGGTTCTTGACTTGGTTAATAGTAAAATACTTTCTGCAAGCTTGGTTTCATCTGAATTAGCTTCCACATGATAAGTAAACCCTTGTTTTTCCTTCATATAAGCACCCACCCTATAGTTATATTATGACTGAATATTTCTTAACCTTAGAAAAGATTCTAGTCTAAGTTATTTTTCATATAGAACAACACTTTTTCTAATTCCAAAACCTAATGTTCAAGGAAATCTATATGGTTTTGAGTATCATTATTATCAGTATCAATTGAATTACTTGTTTGCTTAGTTAGTAAATCCAGTTTGTTATTAATTTGTTTTACATCTAGTTTAATTCCTTGTTGTTCTTGTTCTAAACTCTCCATCCTTGTTTCATAATTTCTAACTTTTCCATAATTGCTTTCAATGTTTTTTCCATTCAGTCCATCTTCCACATGTTCAGTATAATTTTTTCTTTTTATTATAGCATGTCTTACTTTATGCCAAAATGAAACACCTATTATATGAACAGGTTAATAAGCTGATGAAATGATATAAGCAGATGAATCTTGTTTTAAAACAATAGTTCCAAGCTTTTTAAAATTAAAATATCATGTGTGATTATTCTTTTAGAGAAGGATTGAAAGTGTGGATGCTGGTTTTCCAGCATCTTTTATTTTATCTAATAAGCAATTTTATTGTAGTAATTACTGAAGGTGGTGAACTCATTGGATAATGATTTATTAATGTATTGCAGAATAATTTCCGGATTTAAAACACGTAAAGAATTTGCTGAAGCTTTGGGTGTACATCCTTCTAGTGTTACAACAAGGTGGGAAACTGGAACTGTACCGATTAATGAACGCTGGAAAAGTAAAGTTTTTCAGTTACTCGCTTCAAAAGGAATCGGACAAGAAGAAATAGATTTATTATCAGAACTGAAAAGGGGATATGGAACAAATGAAAAATCTGAAAGATGAACTTAAACAATTAAGAGTAGTAAAGAAAGCATTGAATGTGGAAAAGCACCAGCACCAAGTAGGGGTGCTATCTGTTTTAGTATCTGAAATATATGATTCCATTAAATTTAATGAATTGGATGTATATGTAAATTACAACAATGGAAACTAAGAGTTCTGGAACTAGAAGAGCTCATTTTTTTATTGATGATGAAGCTTGGGGGTATATAAAGTACGCTATAAATTATAGTGATATTGTTGTATTGGCATGGGGAGAAATTGTTTATAAGGATTAATATGATTAATAAATACTAGCTTATTGTAAAAACATAAATTCACCCAAGTACATGCTAGGGAAAAAGAGTTGCGGGTGGTATTATAGAAAAAACGTTAAGTATTGTCTGGGGGATTTAAGGATGGCTCTACTTCAAGAGGAACTAAAAATAACAACGATTCAAGAATTACTTGGAATGAAATTAGCCTTACCATCGTATCAACGTCCGTATAGTTGGAGTGTGAAGGCTACAAATACGCTTTTTCTTGATACATATAATGCATATCAAGAAGATACACAAGAATACAGAATTGGTTCTGTAATTTTACATAAAGAAAATGAAAAATACAACGTTGTGGATGGCCAGCAGCGACTGACAACCCTTTCGATTCTTTTATATTGTTTAGGTGATGAGACTCAAGGGCTATTACTAGAAAAATACAATCAACTATCTAATGATGTATTAGTGACTAATTTTGAAATTTTATCTAAGAGGATAAGTGAACTTTCAGATGATGAGCAAAGTCCATACAAAGAATATTTACTTAAACATTGTAGTGCCGTTCAAATTGTCACAGACAACGAGCAAGAGGCTTTTCAATTTTTCGATTCACAAAACTCCCGGGGCAAAGAGTTATCACCTCACGATTTATTGAAGTCATATCATTTACGAGAGATGGATGATGAAGACGAACATCAGAAAGTAAGAGTTATCAACCAATGGGAAAATGTGAACCAGGATGATTTGAATGACTTATTTAATAGTTATCTTTACCCTTTGACGCAATGGTATAAGGGAAAGAGTGGTTTGGGCTATTCTTCAAGTGAAATTGATGTGTTCAAAGGAATTAAAACAACGAATGCATTTAATTATGCCATCTATCATAAAGCAAGTAACATTTTCGTGGAACAGTTTAATACAAATGGAAGTAATGAACTACTTGCATCTAGAGCATTAAATCAATTTCAATTAACACAGCCGCTAATGGCAGGAAAACGATTTTTTAATTATGCTCTTCACTACGGAAAACAACTTGAGCAAATACGAAAATTAATAAATAAGAATCACACAGAGGAACAAATTCCAAGTAGACGTTCTGGAGATATTTACATTAAGAAGTTATATGAATGTGCGTTATTGTTTTTTGCTGATCGCTTTGGTATTGAAAACCTATCTAAAGGTGTGAGGCAGCAGCTATATTCATGGAGCTATTCTTTGCGACTGACCATGGATGCTGTGTACCTTAAGACAATCAATAAGTACGCACGAGGAAGACATGAACGTGTAAACAAGGATTTGGATCTGTTTTCAAGAATTAGTGAAATGAACCATCCAGAAGAATTAAAACTTATTGTTTTGGAACAACCTGCTGTTGAAAATAAAAATAAAGAGAAATACAAAGCGGTGTATGATTTACTTTGTAAATGGAATAGGTGGTAGGCGATGGATAATAATCTGAAAATTATACCGGTATCAAGCATTTTTACTAATATTAGTTATGTGATTCCGATTTATCAAAGAAACTATGCATGGGGAGAAGTGCAAATTGAACAACTGATAGAAGATATTGATAGTTCAATAAACGATCCAAATAAAAACTATTTTCTTGGAAATCTTATTGTTAACCAAACGGATAATAATGTTTATGAAGTGATAGATGGCCAACAACGTTTGACAACACTATTTCTATTAGCAAATTATCTTGGTATGAAAATTGCGAAAGATGCGTTGAGATTTGAAGCACGAGAAAAATCCAACCGTACACTTAAAATGATAAATGACAACAATGCTGAATTGCTGGAGGAATTAGTATCTGGTGAAATTTTAGAGGGTTATCAAATCATTGAAAACTATTTTAAAACTAATGATATAGTCGAAAATGAATTAATTAGTAAACTAGAGAAGGTTTTTCTTATTCGTACACAAGTCCCACAAGATATTGATTTAAATCATTATTTTGAGATTATGAATACTCGTGGGGAGCAACTTGAACTTCATGAAATAGCAAAAGCAAAGTTTTTAGAAGTTTTGGATACAGAACATGATAAAAAAACTGCTGCATTGATTTGGGACAAATGCTCTGATATGGACTCATATATCCAAATGAATTTTGATTCCAAAGTTAGAAAAGATCTTTTTACAAATGATTGGACTAGCATTAAGGAAAGTATCCGGGATTTTGATTCAATTAGGGAATGTGTTCCGAATGGTGAAGATGACAAAAATTCAGTTCCTTTAATTGAAATTCTAAAAGAAAAGAAACTTCTTAATAATAGAGTAAGTAAAGATGAGATTGAGAATGAACGTTTTGAATCGACTATTTCATTCACAAATTTTTTACTTCAGGTAAATGCAGTTATTGATAAGTTAGGAGAGGAGGATTCAACACTTGATGATAAACACTTCTTGAATAATTTATCATGGGCTTGGCGTGATGCAGATAAAGCTAAGAACTTTTTATATCATATACTAAAATGTCGTGTGTTATTTGATAAATATATTTTGAAACGTGAATATGCTAGAGATTATAAAGAAACTGGTAAATGGTCGTTACAACGATTAGAGAAATATAGAGATGCGAAAAGCGATAAACCAAAGTATGTAGGTACTTTTGGTGATGACGATAGTAAGAATAATAAACAATTAAGAACGCTGCAATCCTGCTTGCGCATAACCTACACAGCACCTAAAACTATGCATTGGATTTCACTAGTCTTAACAAACTTATTAGAGAATGAATCATGTGACATCATTAAAATCCTTGAAGATTATTGCAAGTCAAAAGTTATCCAATCAGGCTTTGAGAATACAAGTGGATTTGGTTTTGAAAGAATCGTATTCACTTACCTTGATTATCTTTTATACAAGGATGGGTACTCTTACTTGGGTAGGAGGATTATTCCGCCAATGCGTGATGACTGGCAATTTCAGTTTAGAAGTTCCATTGAACATTTCCAACCACAGAATCCATTTGAAGATGTAAATTGGGAGTCAGATGACCTTAATGGTTTTGGAAACCTTGCACTGATTACAGTGTCAGGAAACTCGAAGTTTTCTAATTTACCACCAGAGGGGAAAATCAGCTCTTACCCAAGCATTATCGAGCAAAGTTTGAAACTTAAGATCATGAAAGAATTAGTCACTCTTGATGATCCAAAATGGACTGAGGAAAAAGCGAACAAACATAAAGAAGAAATGTTTAGGATTTTGAAGGGCTAGTATTGAAGAGTGAAGGTTAATGAAATATGAAGCCGATGGTTTATCGATAACTTTCCAAATACTTACAAGGCGAGGTCGGATACCTGGTACTACACGTGGACACCTGTCCATTGATAGTACCAGGTACTGTTTTTGAGCTCTATTATCTTAATCTTTCTATAGATATTCTTGAATTATAGCTTTCGGGATGATAAGAAGCCGCTTCAAGTAAATAATTTGTAGACGTCTACACAAATATAGAGTTTTTGGATATAATACAACTATAGGATAAATAAAAAATACATTGGTAAGGGTGTGGAATGTATGAATAGAGTGAACCAAATAGCTATAGATAAAATTAGACATTGGTTGGACGAAGAAAATAAATCGATACAATGGTTAGCTAAAGAGATAGGAATAAGTAAATCCCTAATGGGGCACATCCTGACGGGAGAGCGACAGTTTTTACCTGAAAGAATGTCGCAAGTTGCTAAAGTTATGGGTATTTCAGTTGAGGAATTGCTTTCAAAAGAAAGTGAAGAAGAAAAAGCGTATACCTTATCTTTAAGAGGGAAAGCAGATTCCAGAGCTGCAAAACGTCACCTGAATAACATGCTATTTGCTATTGAAGATAGTCTAAGAATTGAAGAAATGAATTCAGCAAAGGATTAAGTAAAATGGATAAAATTCAATATAAGTCTGAACAAGTAGGAGAAGCTTTTGCATATCAAGCATTGTTTGAATATTTTGGTGCAGAGATATTTATTGGTCCAGGACTTGAATTAAAACTTCAAGAACTTGCGAATGTAATTTTTCAAGATGTCCCAGATAGTGAGTACTATGGAGCAACAGTTAGATATAAAACGGGCGAAACTTTTGTTGGTATTAACACACAACAACCATTGCGTATTCGTTATTTTACGGCTGCTCACGAACTATGGCACTTACTTGAGTTCAGTGAAATGATTGTGGAAGAAATAAATCATGAAAGAGCAGCTGACAGATTTGCAGCAGCTCTTATGATGCCAGCTTCACTTATACGTCTGTTATGGGAACGTCTCAGAAAAGACTTTGGAAATGAAAAGGCAGTAATAATGATAGCCGATATGGCTTCTGCTCCGTATGAAGCAGTAGTCAGGCGAATTAAGGAATTAAAACTAAATATACCATCATCTATAAAGAAATATTCAGAGAGTGAATGGATTAACCAACGTAAAGTACTCCGTCTGACAGAAAGTCCACTTGACAAAGCCTTTCCTTTTTCCCAGTTTAAGAAATATGAAAAAGAGCTTGAAAACTCTATTCAAAAAGGAAAGCTAAGTAATATGGAAGCTGCAAGTAAATTGGCTCAAGTGTCCCCTGACATAGCTAAGGAATATCAACAAGAAGCAATTAAAAAGTTAAATGCTGCACAAGAAGAGGATCAGCAATAATGGGGAGATCAGGTAAAGTATTTATAGATGCTAATATCATTAACTTAGCTGTCGTTTACAAAAGGGAAGATGTCTTGGGTTGGATAAACAACCTCTACGATAAGATTTACATACATATTTCTGTTATGAATGAACTTATTACTAATAAAAGTTATGCAGAAGAACAAATAGAAAATGGCAATTGGATACTTTTTGATCCAGATGATGAAAATTGCTTATCTAATGAACAATTTACAATTTATGAACATTACATACAAAATGTAAGAGATGGATTTCGTCGATTAAATGAAAAAAAGAAAAAACAGGGCCGAGAAATCAAAAATACGAGTAATATTGGAGAAATTGATTCGTTAGCTGCAGCAATTCTTTTATCGGCTAATATTATATGTAGTAACGATTACGAAATAAGAGAAGTTATTGAAGACGAGGAATTCAGTGTAGCAGTCAGTGAAGAAGAAGTGCCAGAATTGATTGTACAAGACACAATTGAAGATTTTTGCGTTTTTTGTGTTCAATACGGTATTGCTTCTAAGAAGGAGGTACGTAAATTTTTTAAGGTGGTTTATACAGAGGATGAAGATTATAAACGTCAAAGAAAATTGAACTCACTGAATAATAGGTTGGATACCCTAAACTGAATTTTGTAAGATTTGCAGAGAAACATACAGCTATGAATCTAAGCAATTTAGACAGCTGTCATTAAATAATATTTCAACTACTTTATTGCACTTTGTACAAATAGTATCACCGTCCTCAGGAGTTTTCAGAAGTTCATCTAACCTATTTCTTGTGATAGAGTTTTTAAAATCTTT
Source organism: Aquibacillus albus (assembly GCF_016908325.1). Classification (GTDB taxonomy): domain Bacteria; phylum Bacillota; class Bacilli; order Bacillales; family Amphibacillaceae; genus Aquibacillus_A; species Aquibacillus_A albus. Next base: position 33,666 of record NZ_JAFBDR010000023.1, read on the forward strand.
AAATTGTTCATGTGTGTTTTTATTTCCATATAAGCGATGGAATTCACGATGAATCTTTTTGTGAAGGACAACGCCTAAACCATATACTCTATGCTTTTTTAAGAAAAGAGATCTAATTTCATTAGTTATACATGGAGCAAGATACCAATCGCTATCGATAATTTTACTTTGCGTTAATTCATCTACTGTTTCTTCTAATATACTGCTAAAACTTTTCAGGTGATGAACAGTTAAATCGTATGTGAGTCCACTAATAATACAAGCGTAGTGTCCATGATATAGGCTTGCTTCTCTCCACCCATAAATTTCTTTTTCCCTTCTTAGTTTTTTGAGAATCGGTGAAAAGCTTCCAAGCATTAAGAATTCAGACATGATTACTCCCCCTTACCAAATGATATGTATGGAGCAAAATAAAATGTTAAATCATTTGTAATGTTCTTGAGTACTGCTTTATTAAATTTCAACCAGTTATATCTAGGCTAATTGACTGAGAAAGAAGTCTAAGTAGCTGATTAATGAAGGACAGGATACTTCAATCCTGTCCTATTCAAATTCCCCCAATCATGTCCTCAAAATTATTAACAGTCTCTCTTTCAACTTCAACACGTAATTCCCTAACGACATAGGAATAATTTTTAAAGGCAGATAAGGATATTCTTGAGAGGGTAATCGCACGAAATTCAGGAAACAGTTGGAATAGTTTGATGCCACAGTTAAAATTTAGAGATGCTAAAAGGTTAGTGCGTAACAAACTAAAAGGCATATACAATACATTAAGATGGACATTGGAAAATTCGGATATTCCATCGGAGAGGAATTCGTTTACTATTCCGAAATCTATCCACCTTCATTTGCACATACGTTATCAAAAAGGTACACCAAATTTGGTGTACCTTTTTGAGTACAATATAATAAATAAACGTTAAGTGTATCAATTAGAAGGATTTTACATTTTTATAATAGAAAACATATAGGTAAAAAGACACTTTTAAAGACCAGATGTCGAAGTGACATCACAATCTGAGTTTTGTAATAGAGAAGAGATAGACAATAGAAATGAGAATTTACTTTTAAAAAAAGGAGGTCACTATTTTGAAAATAATACTAGGTTATTGGTTAGATTCTACCACCTATCCAGATGCACTAGGGCAAGAGGAAGCATCTGTTGGGACAGTTGTTACTGGCTTTAAAGGTTTTATTGGAATCTTAGAAACACAGTTAGGGCTTAACTCCCCGGAGGTATCAGAGAACCTACGAATTGCAAGCTGGCAGGAGCTGCTCGGTAGTCACGCTTCAGAGGACAAGCCCTATGCGAAATCGTATCAGACGGATTCATGGAATACCGCAAAAGAGTTGCTGCGCCGGCGTGATGAATTAGTGTTAGCGGGTTGGGACCCGGAAGAGCACGTTGGTGGAAGTGATTGGATCCAAACCTTGGCAGAGCTTGAGCTTGCTAACGAAGACAAGTTGCTTGGTTTCCCAGATAGAGTACAGGCATTACTGTACACGCTCAAACAAACAGACCGCAAGCTAGATATCGATCAAATTAGGATTGTAGATGAAGACGAACAGCTTTGGGATGTGTGGGCTATTCAATTAATCAATTGCCTGAAAGACCTCGGCGTGCAGGTGACCAAGCAATTACCTTCCATAGAAGAGAATAACTCACGTCCATTGAATGACCTATCACTTCTACAATCTGTTTTTGCAGGTGAAACAGAGCCAAAGGAAGCGACTGGGGACGGGAGCTTGCTGCTTGTAAAAGCAGGACAGGAATGGGATGCAGCGGACTTCCTGATTAGCTGGTTACAGGAAAAAGGTTCAGACGACACGATTCTGATAAAAGGAGAAGGTTCGCTGTTTCTTGATGAGATGCTTCATCGGCGTGGAGTTCCTGCTGTTGGAACATCTGTGCCATCGAAATGGCGTGCGATTCTACAAGTATTACCATTAACGATTGAAACCTATTGGCAACCACAAAGAGTCGATCAACTGCTTGAATTATTAACAATTCCGTCTTCTCCTGTCCCTGGGAAAATTCGCTTTAAGCTTGCAAAAGTATTAGCAAATGCTCCTGGAATAGGTGGACCGGAGTGGGAGAAAGCAATTGAAGAGGGAATGAAGGCATATGAAGAAGCGTGGGAAGAAGAAGAATTTAGTCAATCAGATCTGAAGAAAAAGAGAAAGAATCTAGAAGATAAACTTGCCCTTTGGATTCAACACGATTACTTTGATCCATATGTTGGTATGCCTGTGGAAAAGCTATCACATATTTGTCAAAAAGTAGGGCAATGGGCAACAGCGAGATTCCAGGTTACAGGTGACATCACCTATTCACAAGTGATGCAGCATGCAACTGAAATCGTGACAGGAGTGAAAACCCTAGGTGTAGAAAACGTTACCCGATTACAAGTGGTCCGGGTGATTGAGTCGGTGATTGGAGAAGGTGCTCCGTTGCCAAATAATGAGCAAGAAGCTTCCAAATGGGAAATAGTGAAGCAACCAGGCGACATTTGGAATCACGGAGAAACAATCCTGTGGTGGGGATTTCATAAAGACATGTCAGGACCGAATATCCGAACGTGTTCAACAAAAGAGCGCTTATGGCTTGAGGAACAAGGGATCTTCCTATTAGGGGAGGATGTAAAACGTCGTAGAGAAGCAGCTTCATGGCAACGTGCTGCCCAATTAGCGAACAGGCGGTTGATCTTGATTGCTCCGACAAAAGTAAAAGGGGAAGAACGGACGATGCATCCGTTTTGGGATGAGATTCGTTATGCCGTAGCAAGAGAAGATACAACCGTAGATAAACTGACCGTGGATGCCGGAGCATTGCGAAAAGAGTTGAACTGTACCTTAGAAGAAAAAGCGGTTGAGCGTGTGCCATTAGAATCCCGTGCGCTTCCACAGCCAATAAGATCTTGGCGTCTGCCGAGAGATGTTGTACAACCGCAAAAGGTCGAATCGGCAACAAGTATGGAAAGTTTAGTTGGGTGTCCCGTTCGGTGGACGTTCCAGTATGGCGCGAAAATTAGGCAGGGTAGTATCTTGTCTCTACCGAATGAGTCGATTATGCTTGGAAACCTCGGTCATAAAATTTTAGAGATATTAATAGAAGAGAAAACGAATTGGGACACGGACGAGGTAAGATTTCGGGGAGGAGAATTGTTTGATGAGTGGGTTCCGAAGTTAGCTGCACCCCTATTAAAGCCTGAAAAGACCAGGTTACTAAACCAAACGAGATTCCACCTCCAAGAGTCATTGAAGAAATTTTTCCTTGTGCTGAATGAGGCGGGAATAAACATTCATTATACGGAACATGAGCTGCAAAAGCCTTGGAATCACAATGTTGAATTTAAAGGAATATTGGATCTCGTTGGGGAAACCCCGTCCGGGAACAAGATGTTAATTGATGCAAAATGGTCCAAAAGAACACAGAACTATAAGAAGCGTATCGAAAACCTTTCTGTTCAATTGGCGTTGTATCACTGGCTGTTATCCGACAATTCTTCTGATGAGTTGCCTGTCGCTTATTTTATGTTAAGTACTGGTGAGTTTTTTGCACGATCACATGAAGAAGTACCACAGGAGCACCACGTCGAAAGTCCGTCTCTTATAGAATCCTATCAAACTGTAAAAGAATCCGTTCAGGAAGTGTGGACACATTTGGCGGAGGGGACAGCGATTGCGACAGGGGTTGCTGCGGAAAATCCGGATGATGATGACAAAATATTTACATCCATCATTGATCCCCCATGTATTTTTTGTGATTACAAAAATCTCTGTGGTGTAAGGAGCGTTAAAAAATGACAGGTAAATTAAAAATGCTGAGTGCTGGTGCAGGAGCGGGGAAGACAACGCGGTTAACAAGTGAAATTTTGCAATCGATACAACACGATGTGCCGCCAGAGAACATTGTAGCAACAACCTTTACAAAAAAGGCCGCAGATGAGCTGATGGAACGTGTACGTATCAAGCTGCTAGCAGAAGGGGATGCAACCGCTGCTGCTCGAATTCTAGATGGTTACATGGGCACGATGAATAGCGTGTTTGGTCGCCTATTAAAGGAGTTTGCCTTAGAGATGGGGTTATCTCCTGTTCAAAAAGTATTGGAAGACTCAGAAGCTAATACTTTGTTTGAGAGTGTTGCAACAGATAGTATTGATAAATTTGATAGAGACTACCGCCTCGTTTTTTTCCGTCTTGGCTTAGAGGATTTTCCGAAAACGGTGCTCAACATATTAAGGCTTGCTAGGGAAAATGGGATGGATTCAACGGATGTAAAGAGATGTGCTGACTATTCTTGGACACGCATGAATGTATGGCTTCCGGATCCTTTGGACAATGCAAAGGAATTGGATCAAGCACTTCGCGACGCATTGACTGTGGCGATTGGACAGTTCCCAATCGAGGATAATACGAAAGCGACCACAAATGCCATGAATGACATCAAAGCAGCCCTCCACATGTGGGAACGGTATGGTACGTTGTCTTGGCAGCTTTGGGCAAAATTGATGAAACTAAAGCCGGGAGCGAAAAGCAGGGAGGTAGTATCGCCAATACATGCTGCTGCCTCGATTCAGGACCGGCACCCTAGGCTTCATGAAGATTTGAAACACGCTATGTTTGCTTTGTTCCATTGTGCAGCTGAGGCGATGGATACATATGCAGAAGAAAAAGGGAAGCGTGGTTTAATTGATTTTACAGATCAAGAAGCATTAGCATTAAAGTTATTGCAGGATGAGACGTACCAAGAAAGATTAAAGGATAGAATTACAGAAGTTTTCGTTGATGAATTTCAGGATTCCAGTCCGTTACAAATTGCTTTGAATATGCAGTTGCGAGAAATTGCTGATAAAGCGACATGGGTTGGGGACGTAAAACAAGCGATTTATGGCTTCCGAGGGACGGATCCAGAATTGATGAATACGGCAATGGAAAGTATTCCTGATTTGGATATCGAGGTATTGGATAAGTCCTATCGATCTAGGAAATCCCTTGTTACTTTTGTGAATGATTTATTTGTACCTATTTTTAAGACAAAAGGAATGACAAAAGAGAAGGTTGCTTTAGATCCTAAGCGTGACGATAAACCTGAGCAAGCTTTAGCAATTGAAACGTGGTCTTATTCCGATTCGAAAAATCAAACTGCTGATGCACAGCATTTAGCTTTCGGGGTGAAGAAAGTGCTCCGCAATCGAGACGACTATCTCGTTGTTGATAAGATGACACGTGATCTCCGTACCTTAAAGCCTGGTGATATCGCTATCTTATGTAGGGCTAACGAGGATTGCTGGAAAGTGGCAGGAGCCTTGTCTCAGATCGGGATTCCGGCTACCGTAGGGGAAAATGGCTTAATGGCAACGCGTGAAGTAGTTTTTGCTGTAGCTGCTTTTCGATATTTAATTGATTCGAATGATACGTTAGCATTAGCTGAAATCATTCATTTTTCATCTGAAAAGTGGGGCGAGGGACGCTGGTTATCGGAATGGTTAGACGAGGAAAAGCGGATGGATATCTTAAAGGAAGAAGAACCGATTCAGCGTTTGGACACGGCACGTGGAAAGATCAATCAAATGAGCCCGTCAGAAGTATTGGATATGGCACTTGTTGCGGCAAATGTAGACGAAGTAACACTTAGATGGGGAGATGGCGAGCAGCGGTTAGCCAATGTAGATGCCCTTCGTAAATTAGCAACACAATTTGAAGAGATATCATCAACCAATGGCACAGTGGCAACGACAAGTGGCTTCTTATTTTTCCTAGATAGGGCTGAGCAAGACAAGAACTTAAATCTTGTTGCGGAATCGGCTGATGAGAATGCGGTTCGAGTGTTAACTTACCACAAGGCAAAGGGATTGGAGTGGCCTTTTGTTATTTTAAATTCCTTGGAAAAGTCATCAGGCCGAAGCAAGCCGCCGGTATTTGACCAAGTTACTGCCGTAAGTACAACAGCCTTTCAAGTAGAAGCACCACTAGAAGGACGACAGTTATTTTATTGGCCGTGGCCATACGGAAAACAAACAGCGCATGTTAGCCTAGATGGCTATGTGGAAAAAGCCCCTGAGCTACATCGAAAAAAACAGCTTGACTTAGAGGAAAACCAGCGATTAATGTACGTTGGAATGACTAGAGCTAGGGATTACCTTGTTTTTGCAACACGAGATTTTTCAAAGATTGGCTGGTTAGATGAATTATCCGATGAGAGCGGTCAGCCAGTGCTGGGGAACTTAGGTGTTGAAGACGAAGCAGATGATCCAGAAAACTTAGGTGGAACGATTTTTGTGAATGGAGAGGCACATCCATGTAAAGTGAGAAACCTGTCCATAGAGGAATTGGAAGAAGAAGAGACAATCGAATCAGAGGCTTCCTTCGTATATGTTGGAAAAAGAGGAGAGCAAGTGCAATTCGAATCTGCAAGGTTCCGCCCAAGTGGGCATGCCGAAGAGCTTTTAGGCGACGGAGAAAACCTGGAAACGGAGAAGGCTTACGGAAGAATTCACCGAATTGGAACGCGCCTTCCGTTAGCTGGCAGTCCTGACATGGCATTACTTGGAGAAGTTATTCATGACTTTTTAGCAGCGGATGATCCAACAAAAGGATTGGAAGAAAGACTGGCAATGGCAAGAGCGATACGGGAGAGGTATGATACGTACGCCATTTCTGAACAATCGATGGTCCAAGCGGCGAACTGTTTGGAAGCGTTCGTGGCTCAAGAATACCCTGATATAATCGAACGTCATGACGAATGGCCGATTCACTTACGAAAAGGCCTCCAAAAGGCATCTGGCTGGATCGACATGCTGATACAGACACCAAAAGGTTGGGTCATTATCGATCATAAATCCTTTCCAGGTAAAGAATCAGACTGGCTAACCCGCGCGACAAGCCATCTGCCACAATTGCAAACTTATGCAGAAGCTATTTACAAAGCAACGGGAAAACCAGTATATGAAGTGTGGATTCATATGCCAATCGTTGGTGCAATGATTCACTTCGCGAAGGAAGACCTAAAACTACCGGTGCTAGAGTAGTAGTAAGAGTGGTATCTGTTCTAATAGAGATTACAGGTACCCTTATAATTTTTAGTATGTCAGACTTTACTTGGTAAAAGAGAGCGTAAAGGTTGTGTTAAAGTGAGTGAGGTAAAAGCGGGACTACGATTACTAGCTTTAAGAGATATCTTCCTTAGGGATACTGGTGAAAATAGTGAGCTTTCTATAAAAGAACTGGTTGATAAGTTGGCAATTGCAATACCAGGATGTACAGCAGATAAAAAAGCTCTTAAAAGATATATAAATACACTAAGAGAATCAGGGTTCGATATTATAGAAAACGAAGACAAATATGGTAAAAAGTATTATAGCCACCAGGTACGTCTGTTTGAGACTTATCAATTGAGGTTATTAGTAGATCCTATCTTATCAGCCAGGTTTATCACAACAGAAGAGAAAAAGACTATTATAAACAATGTAAAAAAACTAACAAGTGAGAAAACAGCTAAAACGCTTCCTGATCCGATTAATTATGAACAATCCATTAATCACGATTACCAGAGGATTAAACATCACATTGATGAAATCCATCATGCTATTTATGAAAGAAGAATGATAACTTTCCAATATGGTGATGTGGATATTAGTAAAAAGTTTAAGTACAGACATGATAGTGAACTTTATCATATCAAGCCTTATGCTCTAATTTGGGAGTCAAACTTTTATTACTTAATTGGTGAAGATATAAAATACGGTGATGAAAAAAACCCAAGAAATTATCGATTAGACCGCATGAGAAATGTTTTAATTACGGATAAAAGTTTTATTAGAAATCAAATAGACATTAGTAATTACGTACAAAATTCAATTCATATGTTTGGAGGACAAGACGAGTGGATAACACTTCGATTTAGTTTAAAACAAGATGTTCTTAACGGAGTGATAGATAAATTTGGAATCTATGCAGATATTAGAAAAGGAGAAAATGAAACTTTTCTTTTAAAGGCAAAAGCAAAACTTAGTAAAGGATTAATAGCTTGGATAATGGGATGGGGAAGCCAAGTGAAAGTTTTATCACCAGTATCACTTGTTAATGATATAAAAGCAGAAACTAAAAAGATGATAGAAGCGTATAATGAGTAGGGTGTGCCGTTTTTGGTACATCCTATTTGTTACAATTTATAAAAGAAAATAATTAATAAATTTCTATAAGTAGTTAGGTTTTGATTGTTATGAAGAATTACCGGAACCTATTATTTTGAGATGAAGGGTCACAGACCCTCCGTACGTAGGACAAATGTTCACAAGGAGGGGATCTGACCCCTATATTTAATAGTTTCGTTTTAAAGAATTGTTTTTAAATTATTGTAGTCCCTTTTTTTAAAACCAAACAACAGGGCTGATTATGAAGTCAGTCATTTATTGAATGTAAGACATTTTACTATGCCTTGTGAGGAGCCAAAAGTCTTATTTAGATTAAAAGATTTCTATCTATAATAGAATGAGTTATTTGTTTAAGATATAGAAATGAATGAGCTAATTAAAGGGGATTGGGTGGTTCCCGTAAGTCCTGACTTGAGAACTAGAGAAAACGGAGGTATTTATGTATAGGGAAGTGCTTGAATTTGTTAATAATCATCGGAAGGTTTATATAGATACTTGGGATATCCAAAGTTCATTGCAATTTCATTGTGATTTTGTTTATTCAAAATTTTCAGATTCAATAAAAAGGTTAGTTGAAGAGGATATTATTGAGCCTGTTGTGTCTAGTGGAAAGAGTCACCACCATCGGCCAGAGCTCAAGCTTTATAAAAGATATCGTAAGGTAAAAGTGCAAGAAGTAGTCTCAGAAGAATATAAAAAAGAAATATTAACAATGTATCATGTGAAAATGAAAGTTTCGTTTTATATTCAGCAACCTAAACAATACGCTGAAGACCGTCATTTCTTAATTAAAATAAATCAGTTCTTGAATTCAGATTCACAAGATTGGTTAACGGTTAATGAGAGGTCATTTCAGTTAGTTCAGGATGAAAAATGGTTATCCGGAAACGGTATGTCCTTGTTGAAGAAGGTGGGATTATCATTATCTGATCTAAGGTGCTCACAAATATTTGAACCCTTTTTTTACTTCGCGATACCTTCTTGGAAAGAGCTAACTCAAAGCAATGTTTTGATTGTTGAGAATAAGGATACTTACGGTTCTTTTAAAGAATTATTTAAAGAGGGAATTACGACATTTGCTGGAGTAAAATTTGATTTTTTAATTTACGGAGAAGGCGAAAAAATCATAAGAAGTATTGAATCGATTTGGGATATAGTCGGAACTGATACAAAGGATATACAAGGGTACTATTTTGGTGATATAGATCCCATTGGAATAGAGATATGTCTATCGTTAATGAGAAAAAATGAGATTTCTTTAGAACCTATGGCTGCTTTTTATGAAAAGCTGCTATTAATATATAAAACCACACGGCTTAAAAGAAAAAAGAAACAAAAGTATAAAGTCGATATTGCGGAAGAATTCGGTTCTTACCTATCCGATTCTTTAAGAGATGATTTTTTTGAGATCATCCAAGAATATTATTTGCCACAAGAGGGTTTGAATAAGAGTGTTTTAAGGTCTATGGCTGAAAGGAAGTAAATCATGTATAACAATGATATTTTTAAAGATTTTGGTACAAGGTTAGAGTCTATCTTGATATACAAACCGCTGTTGGAACTAGATCGAAAAGAACGGGTTGCGAATATCCCTCTTTCATCAATCGGTCTGAGCATTCTTTTGTTTATGATTGATAATATGCTTCACTACAAAAAGAACAATACCTACAAGGATATAGCGAAGTTTCTACAAAGATTAATTAAAGAAAAAGTGGATTATGAAATGAGCTTTTCTGAGGCTCAAGAAAAAACTATTTTAATAGTCAGAGAATATTTAAGAAATAACGGCCAACAATTTGTGTACGATTATTATGATTTTGAGAAAAATAGATTTAATCAAAAAAGTTTTCATTTAATAGATTTTGAAGAGAATTATGACGTATCCACTGCATCTAAACAAAGTGAATCATTCGTCTTAACACCGGAAGCGATTGAAGGACTTTTTAAAACTAAAGAAATGTTCCAAGAAATGCAAGTTACAATTATGCAAATGTATTTCAGGCAGCAGATTGATAGAGGTGTGTTTGATGGAGCTATCAGAACGGTAGAAGAACTTATATTCGTACTAAGGAACCGTCATAATGAAATGAAAAATCTAATAAAGACAATATCAAAAGACGTTTTACAGGTTGCAAGAGAAAAAGAATTCGAAAAAACATTACAACGATACGACGAAACCTTAAGAAGTGAAAAAGAGGCATTTGCTAAACTAAAACAATTGGTTGAATATACACTAGATAAATACTATAAAGGTGATGGTGAGTGGACAGAAAGAGAAGCGAAGGCTATCCAGGCAATTAGGAGGGTTCAGCGTAGATGGAGTGAAGCGATGCAAGCTCATGAAGTACTTTTCTCTTTGAAGCAGGATTTACAAAAGACTTTTACTGATAACATTGAGAACTTAATGTTTAATTCCTTTCACACTAATATTAATTTTGAAAAAGAAGTATTGTCACTTGCAATAGATAACCTTATTGATTTAGAGGGAATGAGAAAAATATTAAAACCTTTAAATCCTATAAAACCGTCTCGGCTATTTCATCCTGGTATATTCTTCGAACCGCAAAAAATGAAAAAAGAATATGAAAAGACAAAGGAAGCTATTCCAGAGCTTACTCCTGAGCAAAAGAGATTGAAAGAGGCAGAGGATAGGAAAAGGACCCAGTTGAAAATCGCTAAAGCAAAGATTGTGTTTGAATGGTTGTTCAATCCATTATTAAATAATGAGTCCTATGAGATGAAAGGATATATACAGTCCATACCAGAAGAAGTTAAGAGTCAAGACGAGTTTTATATAGCGTTGATACAGATGCACCAACGACGATATATCAGCTTTAAAACTATTAAACCAGAGTTACAACCTCACTTAGACGAATTTACACAGGCTTTATTGGAATTTATAAACGAAAGTGAAATAAATAAAGTTTGTTCAAGCGCTTCGATAAATTTGAAGACGGATGAGTTTATAGTGCTTAAACCACTTGGAAAAGAAATTTCTAATTTTATTGTTAGGAGAAATTATGATGATTAGTAATGAGAACAAAAGAATCTTTGCAAAAGCTTTAGAGTTCTATGAGTCCATCAAAATTAAGGGTAAGGTTGAGCCAAGCGAACGACATTTATTCAATCTTTATAAGGATGGAGAAGTAAGAGAGGTACTGGAGGATGTTATTGAAGTGCAAACAAAGGTGAAGTTTGTTCAACTAGATCCTAGTCAGACGATCTATATCATCCCATCTTTTGATAATGAGTATCATCAATATAATAATAAAGAACTTAGAGAATTGTGGAGCTTAAAGGACAATGCTGAATTGTATGCCGGTCAATTTTCAATGCTAATACTTTTGAGTATGTTTTATAATTCATCTACACAGAGATTATCAGATAGAACATCCGTGTCTTTAGGTGAATTTTCAAAATCTATTAATCATTATATGAGCAAATTAAATGAATTAGGTGACAAAGCGGTAGAACAGTATTCAGAAGAGCTTGAACTTGATCTGAAAAGTATTTTGGATGTTTGGAATAACCGAGCTCTGGTGGTTGAAACGGCAAAAAGCCCAGATAAAGCGCCAAGCGGAAAAATTGGTTTGATTAATCGAATTCTGAGAAATTTAGAAAAAGAAGATTTATTACTGCAAATAGGAGATGAAATTAAGCTAACTCCCAAAATGGATGCGTTAATTATTCGGTACTACTTCAACGATTCAAGGCGAGAACAGTTATTTAAATTTTTAAACAGCTCAATATTTTCAATGAAGAGGGACGATAATTATGGCAACGATTAATGCGGTAAAGTTATGCAATATCAACATTGATGGAGGGGATAAACTAATCCCTTATAATACTTTCAGCTTTAAAGGTTTACAATCGTTGTTTATCTTAGAGAACGGTGGAGGGAAGACAACGTTTATTCATCTGCTATTGCAAGTGGTTTTGCCGAATACATCGAGCGGAAAGAGAAGTCTAGACGAAACATTGGAACAAGGTAAAAATGGGTTCATTATAGTGGAATGGAAACTAGATGATAAAGGGGACCAGCGGTTAATTACAGGATTTTCTTTTGAAAACAGAAAAGAGGCTGGCTCAGGAAAGTCATCTCTAAGATTTTACACCTATACAATTGAATATCCGAGGGGTAAATTTTCAATAAATGACCTTCCTGTTTACGCAGAAGAAAATGGTAGAAAATATGTCACTTCTTATGAAATATTCAGAGATAAAGTAAAGAACATAACTAAGGTTCCTACAACAGTTTACAACTCAAAAAAGGTTAAAGAATATCAAGCAGTATTGAGAGAGCAAGGTGTCATCCCTGAGGAATGGGAGAATATCAAAAAAATAAATGTGTCAGAAGGTGCAGCAGATGCATTTTTTGAAAAAACGGATACAGTTCCCAAATTACTGGACCGTTTATTTATTCCTTCGTTAGAAAAAGCTATGTTTTCAGAAGATAAAAATGGAACTACTTTAACAGATGCGTTTTACAAATTCCAAGAGAACTTATTAAAGATACCGGATATCCAAAAAAACATTAAGGACTTTGCAGTTGTTGAGGATAATATTGAGGAAGTAATTCAATCTGTAGAAAAATACGAGTCAGCAAAAAAAGAAAAGAATGAAAAGAAGGATTATCTATTAAAGTTATCCGAAACATTTAATCACTCAATTCAAGCGGCTAAGGAAGCAATTTTGCTAAAACAGCGGGAGTTGAGTGAACTTAACAAAGAATCTGCTGATCTTGACTGGAAGATAGAAAGCTTTGAGTCGTTTAAACAAAAAGCAGAAATAATTAATGTAAAAAAAGGTTTGGTGGATTTGAAGGAAGAGTTGGAACTCCTTAAAACTTCAAAGGACGAAGCGAATAGAACAATGCGGGAATTGAAAGCAATGCGTGCTTATAATCGTCAATCAGAGCTGTTGATAAAACATAAAAGTTTGTTGTCTAGTATTGAAAACTTAGAAAAAAAGGATGTTGAATTAAAGGGGTTATTAGAACAAAGGCATGAAGAAGCATCCTACTCATGGATCATTCATGAGGAAGAGTTAAAACATAAGATAGAAAAGGTCAACAATGAAGTGTTATCAATTTCAGATGAATTAAAAAATCAAGAATCTAAAAAGGACGAGCTTAGTGACGAAGCCAAAAAGCTATCTGAAAAGAGAGTAAAGATTGAATATCGGGTAGAAGAATTACAAAAATCTAAAGAGCTCTTACTTTCTTGGTTTGATGAATGGGAATTATTAAATCCCCAAGAGTGCCTAGAGAAATCGCAGGAGGAACTAGAAGCTTTATTGGAAAGAAAAAAGAGTTACTCCAACGACATAAACAATGGTCATGAAAAAATTGGAAACTTAAAGGACGAGCTTAATGATAGAAAAATACAGAAAATTGATACAAAAAATAGTATTGAAGCTGCGGAAAATAAGTTAGGCGATTATTATGTTCATAAAGATAAATTATCATCATGGTTATCGTCTTTCGGTTCGCGAGTACCCTCTAATCAAAATGAATTAGATGAAGTGTTAATGAGTCTGCGGAATGAATTAGCAGATAAAGAAAGTGAGTTGGAAAAATACAGTAATGAAGTTAGAGTAATAGAAGAAGAGCTAGTACGCTTAAAGGACACTCCCTACTTTGTACCAAATAATCAAATAGAGGGTGTTAAGCGTTACCTCGATAAAAGGAATATCTTTGTGGTTCTTGGAAGTGAATGGCTTTCCGATCAAGATTTAAGTGAATCTGAGAAAACGGAAATACTAAATAAGCTACCACTTCTTCCGTATTCAGTACTAGTTGAAAGCTCACAAATAAAAGATATTCCCAAAGAGATGAACAGAGTAGAATGGAAAAGCTTATCTCCTATCATCTTTATTGATAAAGAAGAATTACTGAGAGCGCAAGAAACAGGTAATTATATAGAAAACCTAAATTTAGTAACATCCCATGAAAACACATGGGTATATCAAAGTATTGATGTGAACTTGTTTGTCGGCAAAGATAAAATTGAAGAGCTTATTGAACGGAACGAAGAGCTGTTGATTCGTGCTCAAAATGTAGTTAAAGAAGTTAAAGGAAAACATTCAAATTGCCGAAAAGTAATTGAGGTAACTGAGGATTTCTTTTCTAGTTATTCCTTTGAGTATGAATCGTCTGCAGTCAATGTACTAAATCAATTAAAAGAGAAACGTTTTGCATTAAAAGAAGGTATTGAAAGTTTGAAGGTTTCTCTTGTTACTTTAAGTGACAACATTGAACAATGGAAAGAAGAGTTGGAGGTTGTTGAATCCGAATTAAAAGATGCTGAGGACAAACAAAGGAAAGTGAAAGAGTTTGTCGATAAATCCGCTGATGAACCAATGCATTCTCGTCAATTAAAAGAGATTGCAGTAAGAGATGGTGCGATAGAAAAGGAACAAGGCGAAATAAAAGTTCGTATGCAAAAGATATCTGACAAGATAACCGAACTTAATAAAAATGAGAATCGTTTGGTAATGGAAAGGCAGCAGCATAATGAGGATCAGAAAAAGTTTGGCTGGAAGGGTAAGCAAATTTATGGACCTTCAATCGATTATCAACTTGCTAAAGGGTTGTATGAATCTAGTAGGGAAGATTTAAATAGAGAGTATAAAGAGTTGAAAGGGATTCAAGATTCTCTGGAAGATTGCAAAAAGGGTATTGAACGAGAAGAGGATGATATAAAAGAAAATGAAATTGAAGACTCATGGTTAGAATCTAATAAGCGCAATGTCACATATAATGAAATCGTAAAAGCAAGAGAATTAGAAAGAAGTTACAAAGACAAAATCGAACCATTAGAACAACGAAAAAACGATGTTAACGGGGAATTAAATAAATTAGAAGGTGCTCTCGGTAACAATTTGAAGTCTATAAAAGATAAGTATGATAAAGAAGCTTATAGATATACAGATGACAGAGAATACCATAAGTTTGTTTTCTTGCAAGGTGAGTTAGAAGATAAGCGAGGAGTTTTGATTGAAGATATTGATAATTTAGAGTCAAAAGAAATCGCATACGATAAGTGTTATGAAGTATTGAAAAGTAACCTTCCTGAAATAGTTCCAGGTATAGTTGCACCGCTTGATACCTTTGATTGTGAAGTTGAACAGTTGATTTCCTTTACGAATCAACAAATATCTGAATTCAAGAAATTGTTTACTGGTTTAAAAAGCGCTGAGGACTTAGTTAAGAGTAAATTCATTAATTTCAAGGCTCTCCTAGAAGGTACAGACAACAGCAAAATTAAACAATTAGCCAAGCAATTTGACTTGTTGTTGGCAGAGGAAAGGTTATTTGATTCTAACTATGTAATTGATAAGTTCACAAGAGTTTTGGAAGCAAGCAACCTTTACAAGGAGCAGCTAGAACAGACTAAAGTTGAAGTAGAAAAAGACAGGAAAGAACTAATAGAAATGGCTTTAAACAGGGTTGGAGCTATCTATGATCGTATTATAGAAATGCCAAAAAGTTCAAGGTTAAGTTTATACGGTAGAGAATTACAGGCCATTAGGTTAAAGTGGGATAGACTGTTAGATGAAGATGCTAAAAATCATATGTCCCGTCATATTGAAGATGTGGTGGGAGATATAAATAGAAGGTTGAATGAAGGAGCCGGTCAAGAAGAAATTCAACGTTATATTCAGTCACAGTTAGACACTAGGGAGTTAATGAAATGCTACGCGCCTTTCCATCAGTGTCAAATTGAAATATATAAACCAAAAAAAGAACAAGTAATGAGAGACAAGAATAAAAGAATCGAGTATGCGCCTTGGGAAATAGCTGTTAAGTGGAGTGGTGGAGAACAATATACCGTTTATATGACGATGTTCATGGTATATATTATGCATGTTAGACGAGCTGAAGCGGGAAGAGATCGGGAGCCATTCACTATAATTGTGGACAATCCTTTCGGTAAGGCATCCAACGATCATGTAGTTGATCCGATTCTTGAAACAGCTAAGAAGAATAACATTCAATTAATTAGTCTAACTGCACATGACACTCCACGTATCATCAGTAAATTCCCTGTTGTATATAGTAACGTTTACAATTATGAACCAAACACAAAAACGGAGATTTTAGAATCTACATTTAAAGAAACCCTTGAAACGTTTAAGTATATAAACGAAGACGAGTTAGTTGAGCAAGGTAGCTTGGTTTAGTAAGTTTAATTTAGCACAAAAATGTAATGGTACCCGGCACTTCATATAGACAAGTTCACGTGGGGTAACAGGTACCATTTTTACCATACATTATTGCAAGCTTTTGGCGAAATAAGTAAATTTTTAGAATATTGTGTAGTATCAATTAGAAAATTATGGTAGATTAAAAACAAGCTAATTTGGGAGGTATATATATTGAAATTAAAAAAAGTTATATTAGAGAATTTCAGATCATACAAGGATAGGGTATCAATTGAATTTGATGATTTAACAGCCTTTATTGGTAAGAATGATATAGGAAAATCAACTATACTAGAAGCACTCGAAATTTATTTTAATAATAGTTTAGTGAAGATTGAACAGGCTGATTTATGTGTTCATAGTGATTCCCCATTAGTAAGAATTGGTTGTGTATTTACAGATTTACCTAATGAGATAGTGATTGACTCCACAGCAAAGACTACCCTACAAGAAGAGTTCCTCCTAAATAAAGATGATCAACTAGAAATACATAAGGTTTATGACTGTAGTAAGAAAACTTTAACACCTAATGTTTTTATAGTTGCTAACCATCCAGAAAATGAATCTTGTTCCGATTTACTACAATTAACTAGACCCCAACTAACAAAAAAACTTAAAGACTTGGGTATCGATGAAGGTCAAGTAGATGATATGCGGTCAAATGTAAGTATTAGGCAAGGAATATATAATAATATGGACAACTTAGAATTAAGAATTAAGGAGGTACCTTTAGCAAAAGGGGATGCAAAGTCAGTATGGGATAAATTGAAAATGGAAATTCCTATCTATTCACTTTTCCAATCTGATAGACCTAGTTTAGACGGTGATTCAGAAGTACAAGACCCGATGAAATTAGCGATTAAAGAATCATTAGAGAGTGTTCAAAAAGAATTAGATTCCATCAAAAAAAGTGTAGAAGAGAGTGCAATGAAAGTAGCAGCAGGAACTTTAGAAAAGCTTAAAGAAATGGATGAATCACTGGCTAATCAGTTAACTCCTCAATTTATTGAAGAACCTAAATGGGACAAAATATTTAAGCTATCCTTAGATGGTGATGATAGTATCCCCATAAACAAAAGAGGTAGTGGGGTAAGAAGATTAATATTATTAAACTTCTTTAGGGCAGAAGCCGAAAGAAAACAAACTGAAAACAACACTAGGGGAATTATTTATGCAATAGAAGAACCAGAAACTGCACAGCATCCAAGTAATCAAATCTTATTAGCTAATGCTTTTAAAGCACTATCTGAAACAGGTAGTTCCCAGGTTATTATGACCACTCATGTACCTGGATTTGCTGGTTTATTGCCAGTTGAATCACTTAGGTTTATTAAAGAGTATATGGATGTTAAGCAAATTATAAATGCAAAAATAAATAAGGACATAGTACAAGAAGTGGCTGAAACGTTAGGTGTTCTTCCATCAATCAATGACACGGTAAAGGTTCTAGTATTTGTTGAAGGTATTCACGA
Source organism: Aquibacillus albus (assembly GCF_016908325.1). Lineage (GTDB taxonomy): Bacteria > Bacillota > Bacilli > Bacillales > Amphibacillaceae > Aquibacillus_A > Aquibacillus_A albus. Next base: position 51,502 of record NZ_JAFBDR010000023.1, read on the forward strand.
TGTTTCAACTATTAAAACTTTTAGTAGAATAGTAAGTGAAAATAACAATGGTATAATTAACTTTTGTGAAGATGATAGAGTTGCAATAATTCCTTCTGGCGGAAGTACATTAAAGGGATGGGTTGAACAACAATATCTTAAGACATTGGGTCTTCCAGAAGTACACATATATGATAGTGACAATATGAACCCGCCTAAGTACCAGAAATACTGTGATATAGTGAATGCCAAAGAAGATGGTTCTAAAGCATTTAGCACAGTTAAAAGGGAACTAGAAAATTACATTAGTCCTCAGGCAATTAAGGAAGTGCTAGGAATAGATATATCAATAACTAGTGAATGTGATGTTCCAAATCTAATTGCAAGAATGATACATGCACATAATTCTCCGAAGCCATGGGAAGATGTTAAAGATGAAAAGAAGAAGGAGAAAGAAGGTAAAGTAAAGAGGAAGTTAAATAATCAGGTAGTACAAGCAATGACTTATGATCAATTATGTTCTATAGATACAGAAAAAGAAGTTGAAAGCTGGTTATTGGTAATTTCAGATTTATGTAATGTATCAGTCCCAAACTAGTTTTAAGACTAAACGAGGAATTTCATACTGATAATGTAATTGAAAACGGTACCAGGTGCTTTTTATGGACAACTGTCCGCGACAAGTACCAGGTACCGTTTTGATTATTAAACTACCATAAATAATTATAATCAACAATTTTAAGAGTATTATTTATTATTTTTTGGTATTCCTTACATTTACACCATGATCATGTAAAAGGTTTCTAATTGCCTTTGAGTCAAAGGGTACAACCTTTCTAACTCTACTGATGTCTTACCTTGTTGGTATAAACTAATGATTTCTTTTTCTTGTTCTAGACTAAGTTTTCTAGTTTTTCTTTTGGGAGCATTGTGTCTGGATAGAATATTCCTTATAGTTACGGCACTTGTCTCTAATTCCTTTGCAATAACCATTGGGAATTTCCACTTAAATATTTTGATATAATTTGCCGTTCTTGTTTACTCGTGAATCTTCGCTTCATATCTTTACCTTCTTTTTCAAATGATTTGGAATAAATATTTCCCTTAAATAAAGATTAATAGATTAGAGAAAAGTAGCCAAATTAGGGTAGGGGGTTGGGGAATAATGAGATAATTTAGAGGTAATTTTTTAAAAAGTTAAAATATTTTTACTTTAACCATCTAATATAGGACAATTGTAGGTTTTTCCACTTTTATACTTACTTTTACTACTGTATAATTTTACCTATAATAACCGAAAATGTTGGGTGGGAGTAACTATGAATCAAGAATCTCTTTTTGGTAATCAACCTTCATCTAAATTTTTAAAAGTAATTAAAGAACATGGTGAAGTTTATACAAATCAAAAAATACTAAAGCAGAATGTTGAAAAGCACTATAATAAAGTTCAGGAAGCGACTAAACAAAATGAGTTTATAAATATAAACCTTGCAAAAAAGATTAAAGATGTTTGTTTAATTTTAATTGAGAAATTTGATACAGTTTCTACAGAGGAAAAAAGATATATTAATGCGACAGTCAATTACTTTATTACTTCAGAGGATGAAGAAGAGGATCTTTTTTCACCACTTGGATTTGATGATGATGTAGAAATTTTAAATGAATGTTTAAAATTGATTGGTAAAGAGAGCTTAATAATTGATATTTAATGAGGGTGAGTAGATGGTTACAAAGATTGATTCCAAAAAATTAATTGCGCCAGGAGCAAGAGTTGAAGTCCGTGGGGAAGAATGGATTGTAAAAAAAGTAAATGCCATACAAGGTGGGCATAGCTACAAGGTAATAGGTGTATCTGAATTAGTGAGAAACCATGAAGCAATATTTCTAGATACCCTGGATGAAGTAATTGAAATTAGACCCGAAGATACTGAATTTGTATTTGATGATACAGAAAAATATAGAAAAAGTAGATTATATATAGAAGCACTTCTTAGAAAAACTCCACCGATTGATAACAAGCTATATACAGGTTATAGGGGAGCATTTGACCTTTCAGAGTTCCAGTTAAAACCAGCTTCCATGGCATTAGAAAACCTTCGTCCAAGAGTATTAATAGCAGATGCTGTTGGGCTTGGTAAAACAATTGAAGTGGGGATACTATTATCAGAACTTATCAAACGGGGGCGTGGAGATCGTATCCTTGTTGTTACAATGAAATCTATGTTAAGTCAATTTCAACAAGAGATGTGGGCCCGTTTTACAATTCCATTGGTAAGGCTAGATTCTGTAGGACTTCAGAAAGTGCGTTCAAAAATACCAAGTAACAAAAATCCTTTTAACTTTTATAATAAAGCAATTATTTCCGTTGATACACTTAAAAATGATAGTCAATATCGAACGTTTTTAGAACAGTCCCACTGGGATGCTATTGTTATTGATGAATGTCATAACGTTGCGAATGCGAATACACAAAGAAATCGTTTAGCGAGTTTATTGGCTAGAACCTGTGACTCACTAATATTAACAAGTGCAACGCCTCATAATGGTAAACCTCAGTCATTTGCTCAGCTAATCAATATGATTGAACCAACAGCAATCGCAGATGAAGAGGATTATACACATGAAGAGATTGAAGGATTGTTTACTCGTCGTTTTAAGAAAGACATCGAGCATGAAGTGGGAGATCAATTCAGTGACCGCCAACTACATGTCGAATCAATGAAAGCAACTAGAGAAGAAGAGCGGTTATTAAAATATATCCACAGTTTACGCTTTAATACTTTAGATGGTAAAAAGTCAAAACAATTATCAATCCCCGGATTAACAGGAATTAGGGGAACAAAGGATACTTTATTTAAAAATACATTGTTCAAGGCTTTCTTGTCTAGTCCAGCTGCCTGTTTACATACTGTTCAACAACGTATTAATAAACTAGAAAAGAGAATGGAAGAAGAACCACAAACGGAAGAAGTACTAGGTGAAGATTTAAATAAACTACAACATGCTGAAGATTTAGTCCTGAGAATCACGGATGAAACTTTTAGTAAGTTTGATAAATTCAAGTCATTGTTAAAAGAGTTGAAGTGGAATGGGAAGAAAAACTCCCCTAGAATCATACTCTTTTCTGAAAGGATTCAAACATTAGAGTTTCTTTCAGAGAAAATAAGAGAAGAGTTTAACGTTGATGAGGATGTTGTTCGTGTGTTTCACGCAGGGTTATCAGATGTGGAACAACAAGAAGTTGTGGAAAGCTTTGGTAAGGAAAATGCTCCAGTTCGATTATTGTTAGCTACCGATGTTGCATCTGAGGGTGTTAACTTACACTACTACTGTAATCATCTAGTGCATTTTGATATTCCGTGGTCACTTATAACTCTCGAACAACGTAACGGTCGTATTGATCGATATGGTCAACATAAGACACCTCATATATATTATTTATTAACAAAGTCTGATGATGATGAAATAAAGGGCGATTTTAGAATCTTAGATAAGTTAATTGAAAAGGAAAATGAGGCTCATAAAAACCTTGGAGACTCTGCAACAATTATGAATTTGTTTGATCCTGAGAAAGAGGAAGAGCACATTGAAAAAGAACTTGCAGAAGGTAAGTCTCCAGATGAAATTCTACCTTCTTTAGACGATTTGGATATGGATAAAATGCTTAGTGAAATGGACCAGATGTTAAACAAAGCAGAAACTCCTAAAAGTGAAGAATATAAAAAGAGTACACCTTATCAATGGATGGATGACTATGCATTTATGAAGCAAAGCTTACAAGTAGTACTTGATGAAGGCATAAATCAGAGAGATCAAATCGAATTTCTTGAGGATAATGAATCAATTGTGTGGTTCGCACCGGATGATGTTAAACATGTACTCACACATATGCCGAATGAAGCTGTTCCCAAAAATAAAGAGTTCCACTTTACTACAAATAGAGATAGTATTCAAAAGGCAATTTCAGAAGCTCGTAAAAACCAGGGGAAATGGCCTGATAAACAACTTCTATGGGAACAACACCCTTTGTTCGCTTATCTAATTGAAAGAGTTATTGTTAAATACGATAAAAATGAGGCTCCAATTATTCAGTTGCCAACAATCAAACGTAATCAGGTTATTTACTTTATTCAAGGAGTTTTGTTTAATAAACGAGCACAACCTGTCATTTCTCAATGGTTTGGCATTGAAGTTAATGGAGTGTCTCAAGAAGAAAGTAAGGTACATACTTTTGATGAACTCGAGGAGAAGCTTGGTATCAGTTCGGAAATATATAATCCTGGTGAATTTGAATATGACGTTTCCTTGCTTCATGATGAAAAAATAAATGCTATAAACACTGCTAAAGAGTATTTAAGCAAATTACGGGAACAACGTGGAAAATCCCTTATGCAAGATATAACAGATGATTTAAGAAAGCTTAAAAAGTGGAGAGATAAAAAGGTAGAGATCATAGAAAAGGAAGAAAGAGAGAAATCTGCTCGTGGAACAATCCCTAAACACATTGCTGCAAAACTAGAGCATGAACGGAAAACGGTTGAAGAGTTATATAAAAATCGGAGAGAGTGGATTAATAAAACTATGGCAACCGACGAAAGACCGTTCCTACGAATAGCAGCTGTATTTGTTGGTAAATAAGGAGTGAGAATATGGCAATAGATTTAACTGGGATTTCAAATGTTAATGAATTTTACAGTCATCATTATTTAGATTCTTTGTTAGAAGGGGATTTAAAAGGCTTATATAGAAAGTGGAAAGAAACCGATGATCGTTCACCTTATGAAAAATTATCAGGTATAGCAAATAAATATTTTAAAGCAAAAACAGATGCATTTAATGAAAAGAAACCTGAAGATCGTGTTGAAATAACTCGCAAACTTCATATTAAATTCCTCGAAGCCTTAGGATACGAGGTTAATCAAGTGATTAAGTATTCTGAAGGAGGTCAAGCAATACCTGTAATAACAAGTGAGAAGCGAGACGGAAACGAGTATTTATGGGTACTAGAAACAATATTTTGGTCAGATGATACATCTGTGTTCGAACTACCTTTAGTCTTGGAAAATAATGAAGATGAGGTTTCTTGGTTTGATGATTCAATTGATATGGCAATTCAAGATATATTTCGTTTGGACGAACCTCCAAGATGGCTGGTTTTATTAGCGGCACAAAAGGCCTATTTAATTGACCGCAATAAATGGGGACAGGGTAAGTATCTATTATTTGATTTAGACGAACTGTTTGGACGGAAACAAGCTGAGACACTCAAAGCTACTGCTGCTCTTCTTTCCAAGGATGCATTAGCACCTGAAGAAGGAAATGTTCTGCATGACGAACTAGATGAAAATTCTCATAAACATGCTTTTTCTGTTTCAGAAGATCTTAAGTATGGTATTCGACGTGCAGTGGAGTTAATTGGTAATGAATTTATCTATTATCGTTCAAAGATCTCGAAACAAAAGGTTTATGGTGATGAAGAACTAGCGGATAAGCTAACCAAAGAAAGTTTATCTTATCTTTACCGATTACTATTTCTTTTTTACGCAGAGTCCCGTAGTGAGGAATTGAATGTTGTCCCAATGAAAAGTGAAGAATATCGCTTGGGGTATAGCTTAGAAACATTGAGAGAGTTGGAGCAAGTACCACTAACTACAGAAGCTTCTAGGGAAGGCTATTTTTTGCATGAAAGTCTAACAACACTATTTAAGATAGTCAATGATGGATTCGGATATGATGATCAGTTTGAAATGGATTATGAAAGTGGGAATTATGTAGATTTTGGTTTTAATATTGATGGATTACAAAGTCCGTTATTTAACACAAAGGAAACACCCTTACTTTCTTCGGTGAAATTTCGTAACTTTGTATTACAGGAAGTCATTCAATTGCTTTCTTTATCCAAGGAAGGAAATAAACAAAGAGGAAGAATTAGTTATGCTCAGTTAGGAATTAACCAATTAGGAGCAGTTTATGAAGGGTTACTTTCGTACTCAGGTTTTTTTGCACAAGAAACTTTATATGAAGTGAAGCCAGCAAATGTCAGTAGTACAGATGAAACTGGTCAGTCCTATTTTGTACCTGGATCAGATATTGAGCAATACAAAGAAGATGAATTTGTTTTATTTAAGGATGAAGATGGGGTGAAAAGACGGAAAAAATATGAAAGAGGAAGTTTTATATTTAGATTAGCTGGAAGAGATAGAGAAAAGTCCGCAAGTTATTATACTCCTGAGGTGCTTACCAGAACCTTAGTAAGGCAAAGTTTGTCAGAACTTCTGAAAGGTAAAAATGCTGATGAAATTTTAGGGTTAACCATTTGTGAACCTGCTATGGGAAGTGGTGCATTTTTAAATGAATCAATTAATCAGTTGGCTGATGCTTATCTTGAAAGAAAGCAAATAGAGTTGGGGAAGGAAATTCATACTGATGATTATATCCATCAAAAACAGAAAGTTAAATCTTATATAGCAACTAATAACATTTATGGAGTTGATTTAAATCCAACAGCTACTGAATTAGCAAAGGTATCACTTTGGTTAAATACTATATATAATGGCTCAAATACTCCTTGGTTTGCTAACAGACTTTCTGTAGGAAATAGCTTAATTGGGATTAAAAAAGCAGTGTATTTTGAAGACGATATAATATCCGATAAATGGAAGAATAAACTGCCAAAAAAAATCTCTTTAAAACAGAATAGAAAAAATGATACTATTTATCATTTTTTGTTACCTAATAAGAATATGGTCCAATATGAAAATGATAGTATAATTAAAGATATTGCACCAGAAAATGTAAAAAATATTAGGAAATGGAAAGAAAATTTTAATCGCGAGTTTGATTTAAGTGAAATTAAAAGTTTACGGGAAATATCTAATAGAATAGATGATTTGTGGAATAGACATTACCGAAATGAACAAAGGGTTAGTAAATTAACTAGAGATAATATAGTTATTTGGGGTAGTGATGAAGAGCATAATGAAGAGAAGAAACTAAATATAGAACAAAAAGATAGTCTTTGGAATTCCAATAGGAATTCTGAACACTCTCCTTATAATGCGTTAAAGTTAGTAATGGATTATTGGTGTGCACTTTGGTTTTGGCCCATTGAAAAAACATCTTTACTCCCAACAAGAGATGAGTTTTTGTTAGAAATATCAACAATCTTAGATTCTGCCGAAGGATTTGGACCTAGTCTTAAACAAATCTTAAGTGCTACTGAGAGATTAGGTATTGTGGCAGAATTAAGTGAAAAATTACACTTTTTCCATTATGAACTAGAGTTTACATCAGTGTTTATTAAAGGTGGTTTTGACCTTATTATTGGTAATCCCCCATGGGGGCAAATTAAATGGGAAAGTGATTTAGTATTATCAGACTTTAACCCATTATTATCAATAAGAAAAAATTTACCACGACAGGAGAAAAAAGAAATATATGATTTGTTATTGAAAGAAAAGAAAGATATTTATTTTAGTGAATTTGAATATATGAATGGATTATTATCTTTCTTACAGCATGGTTCATTATTACATGAAATGAAAAAATTGAAACCTAACTATTATAAACCATTTATTTTCCAAGGCTTTCATTTTATGTCAGAAAAGGGTATTCAAGGTCTAGTGCATGGAAAAGGGATATATGATGAAAATAAAGCAGGAGATGCTCGGAAATTTCTCTATAAAAAGTTAATATATAGGTTTCAATTTTGGAATCAGCTAAAATTATTTGACATTGGAAATGCACGTCCATATTTCCTATCCATATTTAGAAATGAAACGAAAAGAAATATTTCTTTCTATTCAATATCTAATTTATTTCATCCCAAAACTATTGAAGAGAGTCTGAAACATAAAGAGAAAAATGATGTACCTGGTCTTAAAGATGAACAAAATAACTGGGAATTACGTGGCCATAAGGATAGAATTATTAAAATTAATGATGAGAGTTTGAAAGTTATAAGAGATATTTATGAAAAGGAAAATGATGACTATCAAACTGTGTATTTTCCAGAGATTCATGCAAAACAACTATTAAAAATATCAGAGAGGATAGCGGGTGTTGATTCATTTAATGAAAGGTTTGTAGCCAAATCTGCGTCTCAGTTATTATCAATGAAAAATTCTATAGATTCTGGTTTTGTAATTCGGAAAGATGCTCATCCGAGAACACTTGATAAAATGTTTATTCAAGGTCCGCAAATCTCATTGTGTAATATGTATTTTCAAGAGCCTAGAGTTAACTGTAAGAACTTCAGGGACTATGAAAAGATTAGAATAGAAGATGTAGATGATGAGTTTATACCAAGGTGTACCTATTGGATAAATGATATTACTGTTCTTAATGAACAACAATGGAATCATCTAAGTGGTTTCAGGATAGCGCATAGAAAAATGGTTGACTTAATGTCTGAGAGAACATTAATGGGAGCAATTATACCGCCACATGTTGCTCATAGTGACTCAATAAATAGTATTCAATACAATAACGAATATGATTTAGTTTTAGTAGCAGGGTATTTTTCCAGCATTGTTTATGATTCATTTATTAGACAATTAGGTAAAACTAATTTAAGACTAAATATATTTAATTATGTTCCATCACCGAAAAAAAATGAAAAATTGGAGCAATGTATAATAAATAGATCATTGCTGTTAAATTGTGTGACTAAGTATTTTTCACCTCTTTTTGATAGTCTATTTGATCCCAAAGGGGATTCATGGGCTAGGTCAGATTTACGATTAAAAGATTCTTTTAAAGGAGAAAGGAAATGGTCCAAAAACAAAATTCTATTAAATGACTATGAAAGAAGACAGGCTTTATTAGAAATAGACGTTTTAGCAGCATTAAGCCTGGATATAAAGGTCGATGAGCTAGTAGTAATGTATAATTCTCAGTTTCCAGTTTTGAAACAGTATGAAAATAAAAACTATTATGATCAGTTTGGAAGATTGGTACCTAATAATGTGGTGAAGTATTATACAAATAATTTTGGTACTGTTAGTCATAATGATTCGAATTTAGAGGGCTATAAGCTACCGTTTGAGCAATGTGACCGTGAAGCTGATATGCGTCAAGCATATGAACATTTCTCAAAAATAGCTAAAGGGGAGGTTAATGTATGATTCCATCTATTCTTGCTAGTGAAGTAAAAAGAACGGTTTTAGATTATTTGGATACTACCTTTAGCTTTCAAGATGATTCTTTATCAGAACATCTTAAAGATTTCTTATTAAATTCAGATGAAAAAATGTTTAAGGGACCTTATGTTTCAGTAAGGCTCCCTTACCGTAAAGCTGAGGAAGGTAAAAAGAACTTAACTATTTTTCCCCCTTTTACACCATATGTACATCAATTACGATCATTTGATAGGTTGTCTAGTCAAAACCAACAGCCTAAACCAACTCTAGTCACAACAGGTACAGGATCAGGTAAGACGGAGTGTTTCTCATATCCAATTTTAGATTATTGTTATCACCAACGTGAAGCCGGAATAAAGGCAATAGTTTTGTATCCGATGAATGCTTTGGCGTCCGACCAAGCTAAACGGTTAGCAGAAATGATTCATAATGACCAGGAGAATCTGGGTCATATTCGTGTTGGAATGTATGTAGGTGGAAACGGTATATATAAACAGATGGGTAAAGACCATGTTATTGATGATCGTGATACACTTCGTAAAAATCCACCAGATATATTATTAACCAACTACAAAATGTTGGATTATTTGCTTATCCGACCTGAGGATCGTCAATTATGGCAAAACAACGAAGAGGACATGCTTAAGTATTTAGTGTTAGATGAGTTACATACTTATGATGGAGCTCAAGGTTCTGATGTTGCTAATTTGATTCGAAGACTGAAAGCACGCCTTAATATTGATACTGGAAAGGTAGCAATGGTTGGTACATCAGCTACAATCGCTAGTGAGGATGAAAATTCTATTAAATCCTTAACAGACTTTGCAAGTGATATCTTTGGAGAAGAATTTAATAAAGATAGCTTTATTTTGGAAGATAGAATTGAATTAGATGATTTCTTGGATTATGAACCAAAATACTATGAGTTACCTAATGACTTAGATAAATTAACTCATGATGTAGGTGAGTCTCAGGACAGCTTTATTCGTTCACAGATGAAAGCTTGGTTTGGTAAAGAACAAATGACTACCATCGAGTTAGGGACTGAACTAAAACAGCATAGATTTCTTGAATCGATGTTGTCTTCTTTTCATAATGAAATAATAGAAATTGATGAACTTATTAATAAGCTCTCTAAGAGAGATCCAGACTTTGCATCAAAATCCAACGATCGTCAACAGGAAATAATTCACTCGTTCATTACGCTTATATCTTCAGCTAGGTTATTGGATGGGGATAGGATGATCCCATTCCTACAAGTACAAGTTCAAATTTGGATACGTGAAATGCGACGCTTGTTACGCAAGATAAGTAACAAGCCTGAGTTTTACTGGAAAGATGGGAATAAGCCAATAGATAAAGTGGGCTTACCAATGTATTATTGCAGGGAATGCGGACATTCTGGATGGTTAACATACCCAATTGATGGTAGCGGCCCTCTACAAAAGGATTCAACATCAATATATAATAGGTTTTTCGATAAAAGTCGGTTTATCAGTTACATTTATATAGATGATGGTGAAGACATTTATGTAGGCGATCAGCAGCAGATGACTGAAAAGGCATTTCTTAATCCTAAGGATTTGTCTATTCAAGCTGAGCAAAATAGAGTTGGAAATTATGTTCCTGTTGTTATAAGGGAAGCTAAGGTAACAAACACAAAGCCACCAAAGGATAGACATTGTTGTCCTAAGTGTGATGCTGAAGATTCAGTTATTATCGCGGGTTCCCAAGCTGCTAGTCTAGCTTCAGTTGCAATTAGTCATTTGTACACTTCACCATTCAATGAAGATAAAAAGTTACTGGTATTTACGGATTCTGTTCAGGATGCATCGCACCGCGCAAGCTTTTTTGAAAATAGAACATATCGTTTTAACTTCCGTACTGCTTTACAAACAGCGGTAGAATCTTTAAATGGGCCAATGACTTTAGTGGAACTACCAAATCATTTTTATAACTTTTGGATGAATCGCTTTTTAAAAGATAATGACATCAAGAACCCAGTTCAACATTTTACTGCTACGTTTTTGCCACCGGACTTAAAAGAAGAGCCAGTTTATAAAAAGTTCATAAAAAGTAAGACTGAACTTCTTCCTGATGAATTGGAAGTAATTTTAAGAAGACGGTTGTCATGGGAAATAACGATGGAATATGGTTTTAGTGCTAGAATCGGTAGAACACTAGACAAAGTGAGAAGTTCTATTGTTTATTTTGATCCAACTAAAATAGATGATATTTCCGATAAGTTCACAACACTTTTATCTGGTGATTATGGCCACGTATCTGATCTTGGTGAGGAGAAGATAAAACAATTTGTTTTAGGTCTTCTAACGAGGGTGAAATTTAGAGGCGGTATAGAACATGAATTTTTATCTCATTATCGTAATGACCAGAAGGGGAATACATTTTTATTAAGAAAAGAAAGAAACAAATATATGTCACCGATTGGTGGAGCTGTGCCACACTTTTTAACAGACGATAAAAATAGTAAGAATTTTGATTCGATTGTTACTGGAGGAAACCGAAATTCATGGGCTGTTGATTGGATGGGGCGAAGCCTATCACACAAACTTTCTATTCAAGATATGAACAAATTATATGTTCAATTTGTGGAGTATGCAAGAGAAGCTGGAATATTGGACAAAGTGACACGAGGCAATATTTCTAACTACGGTATAAGACCAGAATCCCTTTATATCACTACTGAAACCAAAGGCATCATTTGTGATAAATGTGGTTATCGTTTAACAATTGCAGATGATGAGCAATCTACATGGATTGGTGCAACTTGCCGCCGTTATCAGTGTAGAGGGCATTATGTTATAGATACTGATGAACGACAAAGCTTTTACCGTAACCTTTATTCAAAAGGTCATATACAAAGAATATACACTGAAGAGCATACTGGACTACTTGAAAGGTCAAAAAGAGAAGAAGTTGAACACTTGTTTAAGTCGAAACAGGGTGAGACATATGCTGATGCTCCTAACCTTCTTACATGTACTCCTACACTTGAAATGGGAATTGATGTAGGGGATTTATCGGCAACTATGTTAAATTCTGTCCCGCCAACAACAGCAAATTATGTTCAGCGAATAGGTCGTGCTGGACGTAAAACGGGGAATTCTTTAATTTTAACAATGTCTAAGGCACAAAAGCATGATTTATACTTTTATGCTGAACCGAAGACGATGATGGCAGGTCATGTAGCACCTCCTGGGAGCTATTTAGATGCACCCGAAATATTAAAACGTCATTTCTTTGCTTATTGTATGGACACTTGGGCTAGAGATGATCATAAAGCAAAAAATTTACCGAATAAAGTACAAATGATGCTTACTCAATATAAAAAAGGTGAATTTCCGAATACATTTATTAAATTCTATGAGAAGGGAAAGTCAACTCTAATAAATAATTTTACAAATCTTTATGAAGGTATTTTATCTGCTTCTAACAATGAAATGCTTCAAGAATATGTAAAGCAAAATATATTAGAAAATTCTATTGTACACGTTATTTCTAAAACAGAGAAAGAATTAGAGAAGTTAAAAAAATTGTCCTCTAGTATTAGGACAGAAATGAAAAAGTTGGAAGTGAACAAGTTAGTAATTGAAGATTTTGATATTAAGATTAAAGAATTGGAGAATGAACGAAAACTCGTATTTCGAATGATGAATGAAATTAAAGAGAAATATCCTTTAGAACTTTTCACAAACGAAGGTTTATTACCAAACTATGCCTTCCCAGAAAGCGGAATAAAGTTAAAGGCTATTATAAAGAAAAGACGTTTAAACGAGGAAGAAGACCCTTACGAAGTGTTTGAGTTGTTAAGGCCGGCAAGGTCAGCATTGCGAGAGTTTGCTCCTTATAATACTTTTTATGCTTCAAGAAGGAAAATACTAATAGATCAAGTAGACACTGGTGGATTAAAGAACCCTAAAATTGAGGAGTGGAAGTTCTGCAATAATTGTTCTCATACAGAATTAGTAACTGAATCTCATTATAAAACTGCATGTCCTATGTGTGGTAGTACAGCATGGGAGGATAAAGGTCAGAATCGCCAAATGTTAAAACTGGAGTATTTTGAATCAAAAACAGATGAAGTAGCTAGTTCAACGGTAGATGAAGGTGATGAACGCGAGAACATAAGGTTCCATATCCAACATTTCTTTGATATCAATAAAAATCAAGATAGTAAAGCATTTGTAATTGATGATATTCCTTTTGGGTATGAGTATTTGAATGAAGTAAAGATGAAAGAAATCAATTTTGGTTATCAACAAAATTTAGCCTTAAATAACAAAATGGATATTGCCGGAGATGAAGTTTCTAAAACTGGATTTAGAGTGTGTAAAGACTGTGGGATTGTAGAAAAACCTGTATTTATAGAAGGACATAAGCAACCAAGACATCGATATAATTGTAAGTATAACCAGCAAAATCAAGATCAAAAAGATGCATGGACAGATGTCGTGTTGTACAGAGAAATTACTTCCGAAGCAATAAGGATGTTAGTACCTGTATCTACAACACAACAATCCGAAAAGCTGTTAACATTTAAAGCATGTTTGGAACTCGGTTTAAGAGAATTCTATAAAGGAAATCCAGGGCATTTATTTGTCAGAGATCACTTTGAACCAGTTCAGGGTGAGGAACATGGAAGTCGTCACTATTTGGTTATTTATGATGAAGTACCAGGTGGTACTGGTTATTTAAAGAATCTTGTAGAAACGAACACGTTTATGGAAGTAATACAGAAAGCATACGATGCTTTAGTTGTATGCGAATGTCAAAATGATGACAATAAAGATGGATGTTATCGTTGTTTATATGCTTATCAGAACCAATTCGAGATTGATTCAATTTCAAGAACACAAGGAATAGAATTATTAAAACAAATTTTGGATCAGAGAGATAAGTTGGAGGCAACCAGTACCTTATCGAATGTAACTATCGATAGCCTTGTTGAAAGTGAGCTTGAAGAGAGGTTTTTAAATAACTTTAAGGCGTATATTAGCTCACTAAATATTGACAACTCCTGGGTTCAAACAATCTATCAGGGTAAGCAAAGTTTTGAATTTACATTTGATAATGAAAACTGGTGGAGACTTGTTCCACAAGTTGAATTAAACAGAGATGATAATGTGTTGATTTCTAGCAGACCAGATTTTATTTTTTATCCAATTAACCAAAATTCCGATGTAGACCCTGTTACAGTTTTCTTAGATGGGTTTAAGTACCATGTAAATCCGGATGAAAGAAGAGGCGAAATTGGACAAGACATTCGTAAAAGAATGGCTATTAGAGATTCTCAGAAATATTTGGTATGGACACTTTCGTGGGATGATGTCGAGGAATTTAGTAACCATAATGATTCACAAAGTTTGTTATTAACACCTGATGAAGTTAAAAAAGCTTTTCAATATAATAAGGCCCTAAAAAATCCCATTCAGGATGATGCTAATTCATTGGTTACTAAGAATAAAGTGGACCAACTTATTATGCTATTAAAGAATCCCAAGAGGGAAAATTGGGAAAAATTTGCTATGGCAATTATGTTTAGTATGCTAGTTAATCGCCCAAGGATTTCTGAGGATTATGGATTAACTAAAATTAGAGAAATAGCAAATTCAGAAGTGAAACCAAAAATTGATGTTGCAGATGATGCACCAGCAGGAGACTCCTTTTATATACCTAAGAATAAATTTTCCGAAAGTGATATCTTTAAAGGCTTCTTCTTAATACCTGCTCAGCAATATCAACAATTATACTTATTAATGAAAGGTGCAGAAGGAGTCCTAAATCCAAAAGCAATTGAAGGGATTATCAGGATAGAAGATGATTTCACAAATAGGAATTTGGATGATTATAAACGGACATGGAATGAATTCTGGCGTCTAAGTAATTTACTCCAGTTCTTACCTAATGTATATCAAGTTTCAAGAGAATTGATTGAAGAATTTGGAGATGATTTGTCACTTGAAACACAATGTGATAATGATATGTCTGAAGAATGGCTGGAACGTTTTGAAATAGTAGATGAGAGTTGCAAAGCAGTCCTTCATGAATTAATGGATAATCAAACTCCTGTACCTGAAGTAGGCTATGAAGTTGCATCTAGTCAAGGCACGCTGGGAGAACTGGAGCTTGCGTGGGAAGATAAAAAAGTAGGTGTTTTACTTGATGAAGACGAGGATTTGCTTAAAATTCTTAAAGAAAAACATTGGCAAGTATTCTTTTTAACCGAGATAAATCAGAATGTAACGTCATTATTAGATAGTTTAAATTAGAAAGGGGGAAGAGTAATTGCCTAAAATAGCTATCGGTGCAGAATTCTTAAAAGCAATGTCTAATATTCCAAAGTCAGAGCAAAAGAAAGTTCGTGAGTTCACAGAGAAGTTTAGAAAAGATCCTACACAATCTAGTATTAATTATGAACCCATTCATGATGTTAAAGATAAAAAAGTAAGAACAGTTAGGATAGGGTTAGCTTACCGTGCAGTTGTTCTTCATGCACCAAAAGGGGATGTATACATTCTTGTTTGGGTGGACAATCATGATGAAGCAATGAGATGGGCTAAAAATAAAGTGTTTGAAATTAATAGTGAAACTGGTGGATTACAAATAATAGACACTGAAATTATTGAGAAAGAACAGCCCGAAAATGAAGTTGCTGATAAAGTAGAAGAAAGTAATAAAGAAGAAAATCAAGAATATTTATTATTCGATGAGTTTACTGATAAACAACTTCAAAAACTAGGTGTTCCAAGACTGTTATTGCCTTCTATTCGGAGATTAGAAAATGAAGAAGAGTTAGAACAGATTAGAGAACATTTACCAGATGAAGCATATGAAGGATTACTCTCCCTTGCTGCGGGATTTAGCTTTGAAGAAACATTAGATGAACTAGGAAGAGAACCTGATAACGAAGAAATTGATCCTGATGATTTTGAGAAGGCTTTAGATAATCCAGATACAAAGAGAAGATTTGCAACGGTTACTTCAAATGAAGATTTGCTCGATATGTTGAATGCACCGTTGGATAAATGGAGAGTATTTCTTCACCCGACACAAGAGAAAATTGTGAAAAACAATAATAAAGGTCCCGTTCGCGTTTTGGGCGGAGCTGGAACTGGTAAAACAGTTGCAGCAATGCACAGGGCGAAATTTTTAGTTGAAGAAGTATTTACAAATACATCCGATAGTATCATCTTTTTGACTTTTACTGCAAACTTAGCAAAGGTTATCAGAAATCAGTTAGATTCTATTGTTCCGGAATCTTTAAGAAAACGAATCGTAGTCACGACTGTGCACAGTCTGGCTAATCGTATTCTAAAGAGATATGACGAAAACTTTCAAACTGTTTCCTCACGTGAGGTAAGAGAACAGGTGAAACATGCGTGGGAAATTGCTGTATCAACCGAAGAACTAGGCTTCGATGAATCATTTTATCGTGAAGAATGGGAAGATGTTGTTCAACGTAACGGCATTTCAACGGAAAAAGGATATCTAAGAGCAAAAAGAATTGGAAGAGGTACCCGAATTTCTCGATTACAACGTAAACAGATATGGAAAGTTTTTGAGGACTACCGTAGCTATTTAAACAGGCATAATATTAAAGAATGGGTTGATGTTGTACGAGAAGCCCGAATGGTAGTAGAACAGAATGATGTTGTATTGCCTTACAAAGCTGCAATTGTCGATGAGGCTCAGGATTTACACCAAGAAGACTATAAGCTAATTCGTACAATTATTCCCGAGGGTCCAAATGACTTATTTATAGTAGGTGACACGCATCAACGTATCTATAAAAATAAAGTCGTACTAAGTCATAGTGGTATAAATGTTCGAGGTGGGCGGTCTAAAAGGTTAAAAGTTAACTATCGAACGACAGAGCAGATTAGAAAGTGGGCCGTTTCTGTAATTGAAGGTTTACCATATGATGATTTAGATGAAGGATTGGATGATCAAAAAGGGTATAAGTCCTTGTTACATGGTTTAGATCCTGAAATTCGAAGCTTTGGTTCTTTGGAGGAAGAGCTAAGTTTTATTAAAGACTTTGTCCAAAATGCAGTTATGAATAAAGTTGAATTATCAAACCTATGTTTAGTAACAAGGTCAAACAAATTGATTGAAGATGTTTACGAACCATTTTTCAAAAAAGAAGGTATTACATCTGTTATCTTAAATCCTAATGAGACCAATCAAGGTGATGGGATTCGCTTAGCAACTATGCACAGAGTTAAAGGACTAGAATTCTCTCATATGATTATAGCTTCCTTAAATGAGGGAATAATGCCACCTAAAAACGCACTAGAAAAAGCGGCAGATGAGGTTTCCAGAAATGATATTATTCAGAGAGAAAAATCATTACTTTATGTGGCTGCAACACGTGCTAGAGATTATTTAGTTGTTACTTCGTATGGGGAGCAGAGTGAGTTGTTGGAAGTATAGTATATTAAAAACTTAAGATTACTTAGATGATAGTTCATTAATTAGATTGAATTTGGGGAGGTTTATTATGGATAACTTTGTGAATTTAACTAACACAGAAATAGCAGATTTAATATCAAATGCTAAGTTTCAAGTGGTTTATATTGCACCAGCAATGGAAGTTAACGTTGCAATCGAGATATTTGAATTTGTGCAAAGAACTAGCTTAGACCAAGTGGCTGTTTCTTTAGACTTAAGTACTGAAGTTTATAGAGAAGGTTTTGGTAACCCAGCAGCCTTAGATATTCTTTTGAATTCAGGAATACGTTTAAAAGATATACCAGGACTAAGATTAGGTATGTTGTTAGTTGATGACAAAGGATGGATATACACTCCAATTTCCAAAACTACCTCCCCTAATTCAGGAAGTTTCAGAAAGAATGCTCTTTTTGAAAAACTTAATAATAACTTTCTCGAAGGGTATTTAATTATGCCGATAGAGCCAGAACAGGCTTCTTTGTTCGATATAGGAATGGGAGAGAAGACAACACAAGCGATTAATGAAGCTGAACCGAACGAAACAGAAGAAAAAATTGAAAACATTAAGAAAAGTATAGAAGAAGAACCACTTCCGGATTTCGATTCACTCAAATTGCTTTCCGATTATAGAAAGCTAATACAATTTATAGAGATAACTTTTAGTGGAGCACGACTTGAACAGAAGACCGTTAAATTACCTAGCGAACTATTAAATGTTACTCAAGATAAAGGTTTTGAAGAAAAAATGAAAGCAACATACAAATTATTTAGTGAAGATATTTCTAAATATACTAAAGTGATGAAAGAAAAAGTAGATAACTTTAAAGAAAAATATACTTATTCACTTTCAAAAAAATATGGGCGAATAATACTCGTTGAGAAGAAAAACGATTTCGAGAATGCATATAATAATCTAATTAAAGAACTTGAGAAGCATAAAGAAAAGCTAGTTAAATATATAGATGACCAAATTGATATTACCAAAAAAGTTTTAATAGATTACTTTATCCCTGTGCTGAAAAACAATCCCCCTAATCATCTGAAAGATGATCGTGGAGAGTCGTTAGAAATTAGTGAGATTAGGAATTATATTAACTGGTTGCTTGATAGGGAATTTCCAAATTCTGAACACCTTTTAAGCCGAGTACATATTGAATATACATATAAAGATATAACAGAAGAAATGATTAAAGATGAGCATTTCCTTAAAGAGTTGGATAAGGCATTAAAGGATGAACCTATTAGTTTCCCACACTGGGATTATCAGCTGGAAATGTTTGATTTTAAAACAGAGAATAATGATAGGAATATTCGAATATTTAAAAAAGACGATATATACTACATAAAAAGTATTCGCCCTGAAAAGGTTTTTATACACAAGATTGAATCTTATACGAAGGTTAGATATTTTGATGATTACGCAATAGTTGGAGCAGAGATGTTGATGAATAACAACATTAACTACTCTGAGTTTTCAAGCGAAATGATTAAAATATTTGATGACAGTACTCGGCCTCTTATGAGAAGTATCTATGTGCAGTCACAGAAAATATTAGAATTCAACATTGATGAAATTGAAGAAATGTTATCAAATGACAGTTGAAAATATTTATAAAATCGTACCATCTAAGTTTGGGTTAGATGATAATAGAAGAAAGTTTAGCGTATTGAGTGAGTATAAACTTTTTGTAGTGTAGGGGAGGAAAGGCTTTGGCTAAAGTATATTTGATTAACACTAATAAAAATAATAATCCCGATTGTGAAGATGAAATGTTACAGAATCAAAAATGTTCAGCCTATTATACTCCATGGAAATATTACATAGATACCATTGAGGCAAATGACGTTGTGTTTTTATATAGTAGTGGGGAGGGAATTATTGCTAGGGGATTAGCTACTGGAATCGTAGAGGTAAATGACTACGAGGGAAATGAAAATGAAGAACACTACATGAATTTGAATCGATTTGAACTTTTAAATAGTCCACTGCCAGCCAGGGAAGTAACTGCAATTATTAGAGAAATTGCAGGTGATGATTTTGATATTCAATGGAATCAAACCATGATCCTTTTAGCAGAACACTTTGGCAGGAAAGTATGGCAACAAATCACCAGGTATTGCATTCATTAACTTACATATTTATATTTGTCTAGCGTACAATGTAGGTTTCTAATTTTTGAATTAAGAGGTGGTGCATCTAGAAGAGTCATTTACGGGTGGTGGCAGGCACTGTTTATTAACCTGTTTATACTTATGCCGGAATGTTACAGAAAATGTCGGAAAACCTGTATTGATTAAGCGAATCGAAAAACCTTGTAAGAAACAGTCTGACTGAATTGAACAAGCCATCAGTTAGTCAACGTATATGGAAAGCCTGAAAAACGTTATGAGGCTAGAAGTGAAGCTAATGCTGTCGATGTACAGATACATGATTAGTCATTAACAAAAGCAAGGGTTAAATCCTTCAGTGTGGACATTTGTCCATAGCGAGGGTCTGACACCCCTAGTCTTTAATCTGTTAGGTTAGTAGATTTGGAGGAATTGGTTGATTTGGTTGTGAAATGGTATGAGAATATGCCGAATGATGTAAGGACGTTATTACCGTTGCAGAAGATGTATGTGCCTGAGTAGGAAACTATAAAGAGGATTATTTTTGCTTCCATAAATATTAGACTCTTAAAGAGGGAGTGTGTGATTTGGATAATACCCCAAGCATTATCAATACTATTGGCGGTGAGTTAACCTATAATGATTCAAAAAGTAAGGGTAATGATGTATCAGTTCCTTCGGAGTTAATAGATTCTGTAAATAAAATTATTCAGGAAAGTATAAAAAATAAAGATTTTCCTTTAAACAAAGATAAGATAGATGATTTATGGAAAATATCCATAAACACAGAGTTTCAAAATGGAATTGATACTGGAAATCTATCTATTAAAAAAGGATCCCTAGAGATTAGAAATACCAAGACAGGTAAATTTGTTGGGAAGGCTCAACTTAATGATATGACACCCGAAGAACTTATCAAGAAAAATAATCCATCCACACTCTCTAGTATATCTAGAAATATTGCCAGCATGTCGGGGCAAATACAAATGGCTGAAATCTCAAAAAAACTCGATATTATACATGAAAAAATAGATAAACTCGGTCAGTTTTTATGGAAAGAGAAAGTTTCTAGCGTGCATAGTATAAATTCAGTTATTGAAGAAGCCATCGAATCACTTCCCAATAAGAATGTAATGGTTAGGATTAATGATTGTATTAAAGATTTGAAGTTTTTATCCGACTTTATCGAAGAAACTATAGAAGAAGTATTAAGTAGAAAAATAGAATATAAGCTTATTTCGAACTTCATAGATGGGTTGAAAGTTTGGGAATGGAGAAGTAAATATAGGAATGAATACAATAAAAAATATAATGATGAAATCCAGTTATTTATGCATGAGTATAGTTTTCTATTGGATTTATATTTCCAAACTCTCGGACTAATAGGAACCTGTTATCAAATAACTAATGAATACCATCATGCTTCCAAATATTTTAGGAAAATTGAATCTAAAATAAACTACTATTCGACTGAACTTGTTTCTAAGTTAATATACTTGTTGAATGTTGATGGTATTAGTATCAATGATGATATTTCTCTTTTACATATCGCTGAAAGGCTAAAAAAAAGAAAGATACCTAAAACTTAATACAAGAAATAACTACAAACGATATTAAAGTAGATGAAATTAAAAACATGCATAAAAGACTTGTTTCACAATTTGAAGAGATTCAAATATCTTATTATGTTTATACACAATTATTAATAGGAGACACAAATAATGACTGAATTAAACTGTCCATATTGTGAAAGAAGAAGGAGCTTTATAGAAAAAGAACAGAATAAATATGAATGTGAAACTTGCAATAATATATAGACAGTGCAAAGTAGAAAAATGTTCAAATCTCGTAAATCTCTCGTACGTTTGTAAAGAATGTATTGGTAAAGGCATTAAAAATGGTGGACCGGCAGGCTTAGTTGCATTAGGTATTGTAAGTAGTATTGCATTGAAGGTGTTAAGGAAAAGTAAGTAAGTATCTCTATTGTGATAGAATAGAAGATAATTTTAATATTAGAGGTGGATTAATTAATGGAAACGGTAAATTTAGTATTAGGAATTATTGCTTCAATACTATCTATTTCTGCGATAGTTTTTTCAAAAAATGTATCCGATAAAAATAAAAAAATTGAACAATATTTGAAACAGGAACTGAATATTACAATGGATTCATCAAAAAAAGAGGTGTTATCTAGTAAAAAAGCAATTTCAGGTGACAATGGAACTAGTATAATAGGAGATAACAATAAGTATAATGGAGGAAAATAATGGCGTTAAGTAATAGTGCTAAGAGTGGGGATAAAGGAACTTCAATTGTTGGGAATGAAAATACTCTAACAACTTATAAATTTAGCAGCCAGACTCCCAAAATATTAAAACGAAGTGCTATCTTTGATGTTTGTAAAATAATTGCAGAGCTTGATATCGATTATGATGATGAATATTCTATCCAAAACAATTCTGATTGGATGGAAAAGTTTGAGTACAATAAAGTTGACGTTTACGTAGAAATTTTTGATAATTATTCAGACGGTTATGATGAAGTCTCTAAGGTTTTACATGGCTATTTAAAAAAGACAATAATGGTTAAAAAAATTCGGACGGTTTATTTAGAAATTGAAAAACTAAGAGAAAAGGAAAAACTTGATGGTGATTATGTAGTTAAACAAGTGTTTAATCGTCTTAAAGAAGAAGTTTGGTATAGTGCATTGACTAGTGAATCCGAGTTATTAGATGAAGAAGTAGACGCAGCCATTTATATGATAATGTTCTATGCATTTACTAAATGTAAATTATTAAAGCCAGTGCCTAAGGATGATTAATATGATGATAATTGACAGAGATTCAAATCCTAAGGATACCATATATTACATATCTGCTTGTATATTGGGGGTTATTTCCTCTAAAAAGCATAACGTTGAGGATTTATACGAAACTCTAAAGGAACAGTACAATGACTCACTGGACTATACCATCTATTTACTTTCATTAGATTTTCTTTTTCTTATCGACAAAATTACTATTAATGAGGAGGGGGTACTTCAATGTTCATAAAGCGTTTGACCATTAATGAAACAAAACCTGCTCTTGAAGTTATTAGAGAAATTCCTTTTGTTAAAGGAATGAATTTTATTGTCGATGCCGGGAAAGATCAGGAAAAAGGAAATAGTGTTGGCAAAACCACTGTTTTGAAGTTGATAGATATATGTTTGGGAGCTAAAGACAGGAAATATTTATATTTTGATGATGAGACAAAACAAACAAATGAGAAACTAAAAAACTATATCATTGGTAACAAGGTTAATGTTGAACTGATGATTGTCGAGTCTTTCGACGATGAAAAATCAAGCGAATATATTCTTTCAGTGGATCTTTATCCTCGAGGTAAAAGATATATTAATGGTATAGAAATGAGTCAAAATGATTATTGGCAGCAACTTAATGTGATATTTTTTTCTAATTTGGCTGACTATCCTACATTTAGACAATTAATTAATATGTTTGTTAGAATAGATCAACGAGCAGACAATCACAAGTTTCTCAAATTTTTACATAGAACTAATGATGCAACTTACGAGAATATTTATTCGTATCTTTTTGAATTACAAGATCAGGAAGTAAGTAACTATATTTTGGATTTGAGAAAAGAAATTGCAGAGAAAAATAAAGAAATAAAAAACTTTATGTCTATAAATAATTTTAAATCTATAGATAGCATTAATCAAAAGGTGACTCTACTGGAATCGACTATTGATGAATTGAATAATCAAATGAACATATTAGTGAATTCAAGGAAGTTCAAAGAAAATGAAGAAAAGATATCTGAAATAAAAATTGAGTATGCAAACTATAATGACCAGATTGATGAACTTATATTTAAAAGACAGAGAATTACCGGAATTCTTGCTGATGCTAAGCATGAAATAAATAATGGAATTGACAAAGATGTTCTAAAAAACTTATATAATGAAACTCTTAAAGCGATGGGCAATTTGCAAAAGGATTTTGAGGACTTAGTGAAGTTTAATGATGAACTTGTGCATAACAAAATAAGATATTTCAATTCCCAATTAGAAAAGGTAGAGAAAAAAGTTTTTCGTCTCGAAAAAGAAAAGAGTCGACTGTTTGAGAAGCATAAGAATGTAATCATGTTGATAGAAGAAAATAAAATTGATGAGTACACTTCGTTGCAAGGTAAACTAGCAGAATACAACGAAGAACTTGGAAGTAGTAAGAATATTAGATCAACTTATAATCAATTAGAGGCGCGTATAGCAGAACTTGTTGAAAAATTAGAAAAGACTGAAGAAGAAGCTGATGTCAAAGAAGATTCGTTGTCTATCTTTAATAAATACTTTTCACAATATAGTGAAAAAACTAATGGTGAACCTTTCATGCTCTATAAAACTGAAAAAGGTTTTCCGTTTGGAATCGATTACGTTAAAAGGGGATTAAGTACAGGTACGAGGAAGTCCATTATTGCTGCATTTGATTTAGCATATCAACGATTAGCTAGAGATTTAGAGAAAAAGGTACCAAATTTTATAGTTCATGATGTAATCGAAACTATCGATCAGGTAGCTCTAAAGGCTATTATCAATATCGTGAACTCCATAGAAGGTCAATATATTGTAGCAGTTTTAAAAGAGAAAATTCAAGATAATGATTTAATACAAAAATCAAATATTGTAGTTACCCTCTCTGAAAATGATAGACCTTTTAATACTTAAAGTAAAAAATGTTTTTGAAGAATAAGGGTCCGACCAAAGTATCCAAGTGGAACTACTAACGTTAAAATAAGCTTGAAATAAATCGTATGAATGGTTGAAATAAAAATTAATAGCATAGTAGGAGGAAAGGCAATGCTTAAAGACTTAGAACCTGCCTATATTTCATTTAACCAAGTAGAAAAATTAGCAAAACAATTAATTGCAAAAGAAATAGGGAGGGTTATACCAGTAAATGTTGAAGGTGATGACGATAATTCTGGGCTGAGAATACGCGTAGAAATTGATGAAAGTTCATTATCTGACGATGAGGCAATCTATCTGGCGTCAAGAGGATTTGCTGTTGATCAACCATATCGAAGTGCACATTTTGTTTTAGAGGAACTAACTGAGGGAGTTCCATATGAAATTCTGCCCAGATTAGGACATGACGATGATGAGTTTGGTACATACTTCTTGGTGGAGATTCCGCATCATTGGTACATTACTAAAGAAGAGAAATAAGAACATTTATATTTGAAAGCAGTTTTTAATTTAGTGTCTAACATACCCGAATTTCACTTCAACTTGTTCGCCTGGCTCTTGAAATCTGTTAAAATATAAGTACCTGCCACCAACCAATACTTAATTTAATTTTAATTGTATTTAAGAATCGGAAGATGATCTAACTAATAAAGAATTAATATCTGATGGTGTAGCAGTTACTGGTCATGGTGAGGGTACAAAGTACACTTTTGATAAATAGATGGACAATAAGGACACTAAAGTCAAAATGTTATTGAGATAAAGAACCATTCATATGTTAGAGCACCTCACAAAATATTTTTAGAGGAGCTCTAATTGCTTTATTTTACCCTACAAACCGATACGGTGAATCGTATCACATATAGTGGTGAAGTTGGGCTGATTCAGAAATTAGTAAAAAAGCATAGGGAGAAATGTGATTTAGGATTTTTAGAGTTGTGTACAATAAAGGACAAAAGTAGGTGAAAAACCCATCAACTACTTAAAATTTACACACACTAAATTCCCTTACACAATTCTTACACATAAACAGTGTAAAACCTTGTTATATCAATGTTTTATGACCTATTTCGACCCCGACCACCTGTATCTAATCTAAGCACACAAATAACTAAATAATATTTTCTAAGAAATGAGACAGGGTAAAAATCCTTGTCTTTTTTTATACATTCATATGTACAGCATTGGTTTTATGAGAAAGAAAAATTATTGTATAATACATGTAAAGTGAAAATTCTAAATCGAGGTGGTTCTTAATGACTGCTGAAGAGATTATGAAAGCAATAGAAAGTATGGAAAATAGTGAAAGAATAAAGTTACTAAATAAATTATTTGATTATTACTTTGATAACAGACCTCCTAAGGAACAAATTATAAAAGAGAAAGAGGAGATGTTCTGGGGGAAAGATAATGACTAAACAAGGAAAACGAGGCGAAGTTTGGTTCGCTGAATTAAATGATAAGCGAAGGCCAGTCGTAATTGTTAGCAATGATAATGTTATTGCGGAGTTAGATCACTTAATCGCTACAGTTACTAGCCAGCAATCTAGGAATGACTTTGATGTCGTTATTGAATACTGGGAACAAGCCGGCTTAGCTAAACCATCTGTTGTAAGATGTTCAAAATTAAATACACTGCATTATGAAGAATTATTATTCAAGATTGGGAAATTACATGAAAGTGATTTAGAAAGTGTATTAACTACAATAAGAAATTATTTTTGAATCTATATCAGTTGTAGAGCTGAGAAATTCTTATGATAAATTGGATTGCTTACTTCATTTATAGGATACTAGTTAATATATAAAGAATTAAATCGTATGTGTTATAAATGAATTAAAAAAGAAGCTACATAGCACCAATGTTCAACACTTTTATCAACATCATGCCTTATCAACATCTCGTCCATATGCATAAAAAAGTGTAAGTATTTTCAATCGGAACTTAAATTTTGTTGATGGAATAAAAATATGGAGCTCCTCTAGGACGTTAGATCACATTGTTCCTCGTGCCTGAGGCTTAAGACCTCGCGTGTCAGCGTTATGGATTTTGTCCTATAAATACGGAATAATACGTGAAAACGGAGTCTATCCTTGCTAGAAGGTATTCCTGTAGGATGAAAAGCAAGGCCCCATATTCACGTTCTAGAGGAGCTCCATCAAAAAGTTCTCTGATAGATGAACTTTTAAAAACGATTTTTAAGAGTTTTTAGTTAAGTCCGGCCTTTTTTACTTAAAAAAGGTGGTTGCCTTATTTACCATTATACACTGACACCTTTTTTTATTATTCCTACTAATAGTTCTTTTTTAAAAATAGAATGAATTATCTAGATAACAACCAACTGATTTTTTCAGCTAATAATTTAGAGACATTTTCATTCAACATGCCTTCTTCGGTATGGGCAGGTGTAAAGCAGCATACTTTTCCATTTTCAAAAGAATGCTTCCAACCAGCAATCGAATCACCATCCACACCTGTACTCCATAAATCAACTTCCGTATTCTCTTTATCGAGATGGACAAAATACTGTTCATCAGACATCGTAAATGTATTCGGGCCCGTTTTTTCATTTTCGTTTAACATGTAAGTAACCTCTTGTAGTCCAGGTGGATGGTAGTCGAATGATCCTCGAAGCATTTTAATGTAATGACTATTTTCGTCAAAAGCAGCCATGCCGCCATGCCAAGCAAGCACACTGCCACCCTCTTTGACATAGTTTACTAGCTGCTTATCAAGTTCATCGGTTAACCATGTATAAACCTTTTCATCTCTTGGATTGATTTGGTCCATTTTTGCATTAATAAAGACATCTGGATTTCCCCTAAGCGCTTGTCCCACTTCTTCATAAGTAATATACTGTAAATCCACTTCTTCTTTATTCGGTAATCGATCAATTGCTGCCTCGAGACCTACTTTTGCTTCTTTTTCTGAATGCCAATAATCTCCTAGTAAAGCTACTATCCTTACCATTTCTATTCCTCCTTACCAGTTCATTTTATCTCCTTGGTAGTCAATAAACATGTGTTCCTCAATCGTTGGTGCTTTTAAAATCTGGTTGACAATGCCTGTTGCTGATTCTATCGCGTCAATGGTCGCGTTTTCATTAAATTCACCGAATATGTATGTTTTTACATAACCAGGATGGAACGCTAATACTTTAATTCCGTGATCAGCTAATTGATTCTGTAATATCGTTAGCCCCATGTTTAACGCTGACTTAGACATCGAGTAACCATATTCCTTAACCCTCCATGAATCTTCTAAACTAGCCGCTTCTGATGAAATGTTTGCAAGCATTTTACTATTACCTTTCATCAATAAAGGCACAACTGATTTTGATACACGTAATGGTCCGAGCGAGTTTGTCTCGAAAAGCTTCATCATATCCTCGTAGTTAAACTCACCAAAAATATCTTCGGAACGGTCTTTGTAAATCGCAGCATTATTTACAAGCACATCTAACTGTCCTCTTTTTTCTTCAATATAAGCAGCTGCTTGATCAACGGATGCTTGATTATTCACATCTAAAGATAAAATATGTAAATCATCACCATATTGCTCTTTAAGCTCATCAAGCTCTGGCCAATCATTCATAAATCGTCCAGCAAATACTTCAAAATCATTGGCAAGAAATACTTTAGATAAAGCCAACCCTAACCCTCTTGTAACTGCTAATCTAAAATAGACAGTTCTTGCTAGATAAAATTGAACACTTATTAACCAATTTCCTTCGGAAAAGTATATGATAGATTTTATGA
>NZ_JAFBDR010000024.1 GCF_016908325.1 Aquibacillus albus
TATGTCGTATCTCCTCCTTACCGGAAGAATACGCTATTAATTATTAAAATTTAAGGCCTTTTTTTAAAAGTGTCCTTGACATAGGGACCACTTTAAACCTCATGCTCGATCCTTTTTTATTTTAAAAATTACCATTATTTACCTCGTTCATTTAGAAGGATTTATCAGAGAAAAAAAGAATAGTTATCTAATAAGGTATTCATGAACGATTGATGAGGGGGGAATGAGTAATGCTTCAACATTTAGAATGGGAAAAAACAGCTGATCCGCTTCAAAAAATAATCCCATATAACCATAAATTAGCACCGTTATTCATTAGAAACACACTATTTTCTCTTATTCCAGAAGGGACACAGCACATTTTTGTAGTTGGAATTGGCTCCAACCTTATTAATGGCGATAGCCTCGGCCCCTTTGTTGGTACACTTCTTCGTGACTTATACCCTGAGCACCTTACCGTATTAGGAAATCTTGAGTTTCCATTGGATGCTACAACCCTTGTTCCCACTTATTCAAACCTCCATTTCCCTGACAATAGTTTTGTCATTGCAATTGACAGCGTTTTCGGTAAACAAGAATATATCGAATCCATTGTCGTTAGTGAAGGAGCACTACATCCAGGTGCTGCTTTTGAACATAATCTCCCATCGATTGGAGATTGCAGTATGATGGGTGTCATTTTGGAAGATAATTTAACAGAAAAAAGTTCCATCGTTTACACAAATCTTCACCTCATTTACACCATGGCAACGAATATTGCTACGGGAATCTCCCTTGCAATTCGACAATATTTCTCCTATCCCTCCGATCAGCTACTACTTAGGTAGAAATAATTTCATGTTGCATTCTCCTTAACTTCATTTAATGATAACAATTATGTACTAGTGACTTTGAACAATTAACAAAAGAAAATTTAGATATATTAAACATACGATAATCGATAAAAAAATGATACGATGAATATAGTCACATAAAACGTAATGAAACTTAACATATAAAATAACTGAATATTTTAACAATATCTTTTACAAGTGAGTATGAAAGTTAAGTGGGTAATAAACAATTTATCACATTTTTACTTAAGACGACGTTGAAGGGGACTGATAAAACATGAGCTTAGAGGCATTACAAGAACGAGTAAAAAAAGATCTTTCCTATCTTGCTTTCGGTGGGAAGGACTGGGTACGTCCGCTCAAACATCCTGAGGGTCATGTTTATGATGCAGTAATTATAGGCGGAGGACAAAGTGGGTTAGCAACAGCGTTTGGACTTTTACGTGAACGAATCTCCAATATCCTTGTCCTTGATGAAAACCCAGAAGGCTTTGAAGGGCCCTGGGAAACATATGCACGTATGGTGACATTACGAACACCTAAGCATCTGACCTCAGTCGACCTTGGTATCCCATCTCTAACTTTTCGATCATGGTGGGAAGCTCAACATGGAGAAGAAGGCTGGGAAGAAATAGAAAAAATTCCTCGAAGCGACTGGATGAACTATCTCCGATGGTATCGAAAGGTTCTCGATTTACCTGTTATTAATCGAGTAAAGCTACAGTTAATTGAGCCGATTGAAGAAGGGATTCATCGTCTTCATATAAAAGGGCCTGGTGCACCATCCAATTCCGTTCTAGCACGAAAGGTAATTCTCGCTACTGGAATTCAGGGGGGCGGTGAATGGCATGTGCCACCGATGATATCAGAAAGTTTACCAAGTCATCTCTATTCCCATACCTCTGAAACAATTGACTTTAAAGCACTGAAAGGGAAGAGAGTTGCCATTCTTGGAGGAGGCGCATCAGCCTTTGATAATGCTAATTTTGCACTTTCAGAAGGAGTAGGGGAAGCCCATGTTTTTGTTCGTCGAAAGGATTTGCCACGAATCAACCCAATCCGTCAGATGGAGGTATCGGGGATGATTGAACGTTTTCATACCCTTTCAGATGCAGATAAATATGCCGCTATTGCTCATTTTTTCAAGCATAATCAACCGCCAACTAACGATACGTTTAATCGTGCTTCATCATGGCCTGGCTTTAACCTTCATTTAGGTTCTCCGTGGCTTGATGTAAAGCAAACAATAGAGGGAGCAGAAGTAACGACTCCTGAAGGTACATTCACATTTGATTTCTTGATCATTAGCACAGGTCTTCGTACTGATCCTGCTTTGCGCCCAGAGTTAGAGCTTGTTGATAATCACATCGCTCGTTGGGGTGATCGCTATCATGCCCCTGAGGAATTGGCCAGTCCTATACTAGACGCACATCCTTATCTTAGCACAGGCTTTTCATTTTTAAGCCGCGATGAACAAGGTAAAAGGAAGCTACATGGTATTTTTGCTTTTAACTATTCAGCTTTGATTAGCTGTGGTATTTTGGCATCCGCACTTTCAGGTATGAGATTTGGTGTACCAAGACTTGTATCAGCAGTAGCGGATCAGCTTTTCTTAGATGATCAAGATAAGATTTTAAAGGATTTCTTCGAATATGATGAAGTAGAATTTATAGGGGAGTGGACAAAAGAAGTTTCCTATTGAAATTTAAATTCTAGTAATAATAAGGTGTACGGTCTATTCAAGACTGTACGCCTTTGGTTTAATTCTATTGATTCCCAGACATTCGTTCCTCTATTTGTGCCGAATCATCTACTTTCAACAAAACTAGTCATTATTCTCGACAGACTGTGACAGGTTTTATGTAATTATTCTTATATAATGGAGAAAAAGCAGAGTGGGGAGAAGGGCAATATGGAGACAGCTGTTAGAATTTATCAAATGAATAGTGGATTTTCTGAAACAGAAGAAGCTATGGCAGCAAAGCTAGAACCTAACGACATGTGCTTCTATCGCTTTATTGGTGGTAACTCTAGTGAAACAGATGATTTGACCAACCAACTATATGAACTGAAAGAGAAAAGAGTTTTATTAATTGGAGTCTTTCGCTTCCCTTTTCGCTTTGAGGGTAAAAAAAGGTTTCAAACAGCTACCACACAATATTTTCGGATGAAAGAGCTATGTGATGCCGTTATTTATTTTAATAGTGATGGTCTAATGGAAACGATTGATACGAACACAACCATTCGTGATGCAAACCTAATCTTCAATGCAATTGAGGAACAAACGATTGAGTCCTTAAAAGAAATGATTCAAATGACAGGTGAAATGAATATTGATTTTCAAGATATTCAAACTTTCATTAAAGGAAATAAAGGTCCGTTATTTTTACATACTGTTGAGGGAGAATCATTTGATGAACCCTTAAAATATCTTATCTCAACACCTTATTTACCAGAAGACTTCACCGACGGCAAGCAATTAATTTTAAACATTGGATATACTCGTGATATGGATATGGAGGCCTTTCGTCAAATCAACTTACGTCTTCATGATCTTTTTTCAAAGGCCGATCTCTTCAAGCTTGGCTCTTATTTTATTGATGAACCTGGTGAACGTTTTAAGATTACTTTGCTTGTTAATGGCATTGAGGATCCAATAGACAGGCCTAGTGACTATAAAAAAATCCCAAAATACATGGGATTACTTAGAAAATGGCAGCTTCTGGGTCAAAAGTAGACAACAACACAGCAAGCTTCGTGAAACAATTTGTGTAACAATATTATAAGGGTGGTGAGGCACCACCCTTATATTTAATGCTTACTTTCAAATTCCTTCATGAAAGCTACTAGTTCTTTTACTCCTTCTATTGGCATTGCGTTATAGATGCTTGCACGCATGCCGCCGACAGAGCGGTGTCCTTTTAATGTTTCCAATCCTGATGCTTTTGCTTCCTTGATAAATTCGGCATCCAAATCTCGGTTTGGAATAATAAATGGAATATTCATTATTGACCTGCTTTCCTTATTAACAGGAGAATCAAATAGGTCAGAAGCCTCAATATAATCATAAAGGATTTGTGCTTTTTCACGATTGATTCGTTCCATTTCCTTTAGTCCGCCTAAATCATTTATCCATTCAAAAACAAGCTTGGCCATATAAATACTAAATGTTGGTGGCGTATTATACAAAGAGCCACTATCACTGAACGTCTTATAATTTAGCATCGCAGGACACGTTTCTGATGCTTGTCCGATTAAGTCCTCACGTATAATGACAACCGTTAATCCTGCAGGTCCAATATTCTTCTGTGCACCAGCGTAAATCAATCCAAACTTTGAAACATCGATCTGTTCTGACAAAATATTCGAGGACATATCTGCGACGAGTGGTACATCACCTGTATCTGGAATTTCTGAAAATGCCGTTCCTTCAATGGTATTATTCGTTGTAATGTGCACATAATCCGCTTCCGGATTAATCATACCTTGATCAACCTTTGGGATGTAAGTGAAATTTTCATCCTCTGAGGAAGCAATCACTCGAACATCACCAAATTTCTTCGCCTCACTTATTGCCTTTTTCGACCAGGAACCCGTGTTAACGAAGTCTGCCTTTTTACTTTTTACAAGAAGATTCATTGGCACCATACTAAATTGCTGCGATGCTCCGCCTTGCATAAAAAGCACCTTGTAATTATCGGGAATTTCCATTACCTGTCTAATCAATTGCTCCGCTTCCGTAATGATTTCAGTAAACAGTGCTGAACGGTGACTCAGTTCCATGACGGACATACCAGAATCACCATAGCTTAGCAATTCTTTTTGCGCCTTTTCTAACACTGGTAACGGAAGCATGGACGGACCAGCTGAGAAGTTATAAACTCGATTCATTTTCGCAACATCCTATCTATTTTTTAGTAGTAAATAGAAAAAGGCAAGGATTCAATTTCCTTACCTCATTTGCCCAGGCGAACGACTAATCCATGTTATGTGCTCCCTTGCGGTTATCCGCGTTTCGCCAGTTACACATAATCTTTGTGCTTATTTTATCAATATTTAACAGCCTTTTCAATGTGCATTTTTCTAAAGATTTTGTCGATTTAGAAAACGGTCAACATTTCACCTACCTATAAACGAAACGTAATCTATCAATGGGCTGTTGTTACATGTGAAACTATTCTTTTGATTACAACGCTTTCATCGGATAAAATAGATAATAGATTAGATTTTTAAACAAATTATATGAGGAGGCTAAATATGGAAAAAATCCCAAAGCCACATAAACCTATCGTAGACCATATTTATACGGCAGATCCTTCTGCCCATGTATTTGAAGGGAAAATTTACATTTATCCGTCACATGATCTCGACCACGATGGTCCTTCTAATGATAATGGCGACCAATACGCGATGGAAGACTATCATGTACTTTCAATGGAGGACTTTAACTCTCCTTGTATAGATCACGGGGAAGCACTTCATGTGAAAGACGTACCTTGGGCAAAAAAACAAATGTGGGCACCTGATGCCGCTTATAAAAATGATACTTATTATTTGTTTTTTCCAGCCAAAGATAAAGATGATATTTTCCGTATAGGTGTAGCTACTAGCTCCAATCCTTCAGGGCCTTTTACACCCCAAGAAAGCTACATACCAGGGAGTTTTAGTATTGATCCGGCTGTTTTAGTAGATGATGATAACAGATCTTATATTTATTTTGGCGGACTCTGGGGAGGACAATTAGAAAAATGGCAAACGGAAACATTTACTCCTGATGCGGAAGGTCCTGCAGCCAATGAACCAGCATTGGGGCCGATTGTCGCTGAATTAAGTGATGATATGCTCACATTCAAAGAAGAACCTCATGAAATTTCGATCATTGACGAAGATGGAAATCCGATCCTAGCTGGTGATGAGGATAGAAGATTCTTTGAAGGTGCATGGGTACATAAATATAATGACTATTATTACCTTTCCTATTCTACTGGCACAACACATACGATTGCATATGCAATGAGTAAAAATCCAAAAGGACCTTTTGTTTACAAAGGAAAAATACTTGAACCTGTAATAGGGTGGACAACCCACCATTCCATTGTTCAATTTAAAGATAAATGGTATCTATTTTATCATGACTGTTCTTTATCCAACGGTATTAATCATAAACGTTCTGTAAAATATACTGAATTAACATATAACAATGATGGGACGATTCAAACCATTGATCCATATAAATAAATGGAGAAGAGTCTGTCCCATAAGGGTCTGACTCCCTCTTAGTTGAGGGGTCTGACCCCCTTTGATTTTGTAACATACTCGTTATAAGAAAGCATTACATTTTTAATCGACAATAAACTTTTGTACCTTACCATTTAAGTTATCGCTCATCTCAGAAAGCTTTAACAATGCGTCAGAAACCTCTTCCATTGCTGCGTTTGCTTCTTCTGATATCCCAGCCACAGTTTCAGCATTTGCTGAATTTTGTTTTGCAACTGCTTCTATTTGTTGAATCGTCTCTAATACATTTCTTGTTCTTTCCATAACCCTACCTATATGTAATGACACTTGTTTTACTTCATCGGATACAGAAAAAGTTGAATCAACAATTTTCCCGAAATTATTACCAGCATTTATTATAATTTCTTTCCCTTGTTCTGTCATTTCATTCGTCTGTTCCATTGACTCCATTGTTTCTCTTGTGTCGTATTGAATTTCTTCAATAATAAAGCGAATATCTTTTGTTGCTTTCGATGATTGAGTGGCTAGTTTTCTTACCTCATCAGCTACTACAGCAAAACCTTTTCCTGATTCTCCAGCCCTCGCAGCCTCTATTGCCGCGTTTAATGCTAATAAGTTTGTCTGACTAGAAACGCCATGAATCAAATCAACAATTTTATCCACTTCAGAAGTTTTTTGTACTAACCTTTTTATTTTTTCTACCGATTCTTTTACCTTATATTCCATTTCATTTATCTTTTCAATAATTTTATTCATATCCTCTTTACCATCATGTGCGTTTTGATTTGCAGTTTCTGATAAAGATGTAACAGCTTGAATATTATCCTTTACTTCTTGAATATCATTTGAGATCTCACTCATATAAAGATCTGTTTTACTAATTCCTTCTAACTGCTCTTTTGTCTCTGATGAAACTTGCTCAACAGAAACTGCAACCTGATTTACCCCTGCTTTTGTCTCTTCCGCATTATACGATAAATGTTCAGCCGTATGTGTTACACTCTTAACATTCTGCATCACGTCTTTAATTACTTGACTTAATGATTGAGTCATTGAATTAAAATTGGAGGTTAATTGTCCTAGTTCATCATTCGTTTTTGCTTCTAAAGGTTCAACCGTAAAATCACCTATAGCTACTTTATTTACTTGATGAGAAATTAGTGATATGGGCTTAGTGATTACGACAATGGTTATGTAAATTAGGATTACTGTAAAAATAATCGAACTAATAGCAATGACAAAAATCCAAGAAATCCCTTCTTCATTTAACCGAACTGAATCATTTACACCTTCACTTATTTTTACTTTTGCGTTATCAATGATAGATAAAAGTGAATGATTAGAACGGTCAAAGAAAGCATTTCCTTTATATAACTCATCTTTTGCAACAAGGTGTTTACCACTTATAGAATTTTCAATGGTACTTGCAATGTGTTCTTTGTATCCTTCCCATTGATTGGTAAAATCACTGTAATGTTGATTTATTTCTTCGTTATTTAACCGTTCTATTAATGGTTCTAGTTCATTTCGACTTGTTTCTAATCGATCAATCGTATCTTGTATTTCACTTTGCATTCGGTTTATTGTTACCGACATGGTGGAATTAACCATTAAATTTGCATATTTATTAATTTGAAGCATATCATTATTCATATTTGTTGCCTCAATGAGTATAGGAAGAGACAATTGATTAATTTCTTTATCATTTTGTGAAATAGCATTCATTTTACTAAAGATAATGACACTCATAGTAACTAATAATAAAAGAACCATTGCAAAACTAACTATTAGTCTTGAGCGAATAGATAAATGAACGTCCCTAAGCTGTTTAAACCGTATCTTTTGTAAAATTGATAGTACCTTCATTTCCTTCCTCCTCAGATTCACCCTTTTTTCGACATTAATCTATTGTTTATGATACAGAAATATGAATCCAGGAAGAAGAGTAGTAGATGGAACTTAACTTATTCTTAACATTACTACTCGGATTTCTCCATTAACTTGCTTTTCTTATCAGATATGTTTCATTTGGAGAAATTTTGATTCAATCAATGACTCATGGAATCAAAATATGTAAATGAATCACAAGGGTTGTGAGAACTAGCAGTTTTTTTTCTAACGATATTAATGATCATAATACATTATTCGGAGGTAAATTAATGAATGATTGGAAAAATGGAAGCTACGGCATTTTTTTAACATTTGTTGCCCTAGATGATGACGGTAAACCTTCCAAAGTTCCGGCAGTCATTCTGGAGACGAAAGAAGAAATTAAATCACATGAATCAGGAAAGAACTGAATTACGTAAAGATTACAGAAAAGCTAGCATAGAATTAGCCGGTTTTTTTACTACAAAGAAAGCTTGGGAATAAGTCATCAGATAAGAGTCCAGTCGGATGATTTTAGAAATTGGAAAGAGGGGTTAATATTATTGAACACTCAATCCCTCTTTCCCTCTTCTATCTTTAAAATGAGTTTTACCCAAGGCATTAAAGCCATCTTCCTATTTTCAGGCAGAAATAATATACTTATTTTTAATTTTTTCAATAGATTGTTCCGCTTGATACATAATAATTAAACTAATAATGCTCCCAGAGAAAAATGGGAAAATTGCAGGAATAAACAAGGTAAGATAATACATAAATAGTATACTTGCTAAAATGATTAGTATTGATAGCGGTGAATATATACCCAAATGAACGGCATATTTAATGTACTGTAACGGTTTCAACTCAAATTGAACAAAGACTGGGAAAACAAACACTAATGTTAAAAAATACAATATAGTTAGTAATATTAGCAATCCTGATAGAATGCTAACTAACATACCTTCAAAATTACCTATGAATAGAAAATCTAAATACAGCAAGCCTCCCACTGCTAAAAGAATCAATATGAGGAAATTCGTTTTCAAAAAGTCTTTTTTATATGTTTGCCAAAAGGTTAAAAAAACTTTTACATCCTCCTCCCCCATCAGCCATTTCCGGATAACGGTAAACATGGCCGATGT
This sequence comes from Aquibacillus albus, assembly GCF_016908325.1. GTDB lineage: Bacteria > Bacillota > Bacilli > Bacillales > Amphibacillaceae > Aquibacillus_A > Aquibacillus_A albus. Next base: position 9,083 of record NZ_JAFBDR010000024.1, read on the forward strand.
CGCTGGTCCTATACCAAAAAGGAGGAGGCCAAGCAAACTAAACCCTATCCATAATAAGTTGACATAAACGAGACTTGTTACCCAATCGCACATTTTGTATAACCAGCCCATCAAATTACCCATTGGCATTTCTATTTCCTCCCTCTATAAATTAACCCTTAACAGAACCAGCCATTAAACCTTTATTGATTTCATCCGTAAAGATTAAGTACATGATAATAGATGGAATCGCAATTAAAGACATTACAGCAAATTGCGCACCATAATTGGAGGAATACTGTCCAACAAATTGAACGATAGAAAATGGTAATGTTTTAAACTGATCCATGGTGTTAAATGTGTAAGCCATTATAAACTCATTCCAGCAGTTTATAAAATTTACAACACTTATTGTTGCAATAGCTGGTTTTGTAATTGGAAAAATAATTTTAAAAAGGATTTTCCATATACTGGCACCATCAATAACAGCCGCCTCTTCAATGGACCTCGGAATAGTTTCCATAAATCCAGTCACGATAAACATACTAATTGGAATGTTAAATGCAGTATATGGCAATATTAACGCCCAATAACTGTTTAACAGTCCTATTTCATTAAAGATAATAAAGTTTGGTAATAATGTAGCATGAATAGGGATCATCATACCTAATAAAATAATATTCATGAACAATGCACTAAATCGCCACTTCATTCTTGTGAACGCATAGGCTAGGAGAATAGACACAAATGCAGTAAGTGCAACAGAAACAAAAGTAACTAAAACACTATTAAAAAAGTACGGTAATACATTCCCTTGAGTAAAGGCACTAACATAGTTCCCCCACTGTGGTGGTGAAGGCAATTGGAAGATTGTATCCCCAAAAAAATCACCACTTTTTAACAAGGAATAATTAAATAACCAAAGTAATGGGAAAATTTGTAAAAATCCTATAATTGCCATAAAAGTATAAAGGATTACCTTTCCCACTCCAAGTGGCTTTCTTTTCCTCTTCTGTAAAATAGTTATAGTTTGGTTTGTATGTCCTTGAATTTCCATTAGTATTCACCAACATCTCTTTTCAGAAATTTGTTTAAAACTACTGTGATTATTAGAACAACAATGACAAATAGCACAGAAATTGCATTACCATAGCCATATTGTGCAGATGAAAATGCTGTTTGGTACAAGTAATTACCGAGTAGTTGTGTGCTATTTCCTGGACCGCCACCTGTCATTAAATAAACTACTTCCATTTGTTTTAAACATGCAATAACAGCTATAATAACAGCAACACGCATCATAGGTGCTAACAACGGAATGACAACTTGAAGATATAACTGAAATGGATTGGCTCCATCAATCTTAGCAGCCTCATAAAGTTCATCTGGGACCCCTTTTAGTCCAGCATAATAAAGTAAAAACGCGTAACCAAAACCTTGCCACATTGTTACGACAATAATAGACCATATAGCTATATCCGGATTACCTAACCAATCCTGTTTTAATGCAGATAAGCCAATTGATTCTAGGACATTGTTTAGCAATCCGTATTGTGGGTTGTATATACTAGCCCATAATTTTGCAGTTACAACAATCGAAATGATTGCCGGAATAAATAAAATTGTACGTAATACTTTTTCCCATCTTCCACAATGTGTAATTAAAATAGATAAGAAAATTGCTATTGGGTGTTGAATAAGAATTGTTGCCACTGTTAAAAGCAGGGCATTTATCAATGATGTACTAAAAATTTCATCATTAAAAATAATATTCTTAAAGTTTTCTAAACCAACAAAATTGTAGTCTCCAATTCCTCCCCAATCTGTAAACCCATAATATATACTCATCCCAATTGGGAAGATAATCATTGAAATAAGAATTAAAGAACCTGGCGCAACAAGGAAGAAGATTGTTCTTTTATCAGACATCAACTGATTCATTTCTACCACTCTTTTCATCTGTAAATATCATCTACAAATTCCTCTTTATGTTGAAGATGATGGCACAGCTGCACCATCACCTTCCTTTATTTTATTTACTTCAGATATTATTCTGATGCTTCTCGAGCTTTTTGTGCAGCTGCATCCAACTCTTCACCGAACTCTTCTGGTGTAAGTTCACCTGTAAATAGCTCTTGATGAAGGCTCATAATTGTTTCTTTAAATTCTGGTGTTGATTCATCAAGTATTGGTGTACCACTAGCAGATGTTAAACTATTAAAGATATCGACCATTTCTTTCTGAAGTTGGGACTCATCGCCAGTTAAATCAAATTTTTGAGCTGGCATTCCTGCTCCACTTTCCCAAACAAGTTTAGGCCAATTTTCAGAGCTATAGAAATACTTTAAAAATTTAACAGCCTCTTCTTTATGTTCTGAGTTTTCAGCAATGGAATATCCAGCACCGTTATAAGCTAATAAATCTCCTGGTTCTGATTTGTCAGTAACTGGGTAATTGATAACACCTACGTTTTCTCTAAAACTTTCTGGGAAGTTTTCATCTGTAGCAAGTCCCATTTCCCAAGCACCCATTAAATACATTGCTGCTTTTTCTTGTCCAAATAAGTTTCTTGCAGTACCGTAATCTGCAGTTAAGAAGCCCTCTGCAAATACACCAGCATCTACCATTCCCTTCATTTTAGCTGCTGCATCAATAACCGCTGGGTCAGTATAAGAAGCATCACCAGCAAGTGCTTGATCCATCAAATCAAAGCTGCCTGTTTCACGCTGTAATGCATAATCAAACCACATTGGCAGAATCCAACCATCCATACCATTCGTTACAACTGGATTTATCCCTAAATCACGAAACTGTTTAGAAACTGCAATTAATTCTTCTTCTGTTTTCGGAGGCTCTAATCCGTTTTCTTCAAAAAGTCGTTTGTTAATAAAAAGAGGTAAAAAGTCCGTGTTCTTTGGTACCCCGTAAAGTTTGCCATCTTTCGAAAATCCATCAAAAGATCCTTCGATAAATCCCATACCTTCAAATTCAGCAGAATCAAGTTCATGTAACAATCCATTATCAATTAATGGTGCAATAAATGAAGATTGCCCCCATGTCATCAAAATATCAGGCAGTTGATCAGTAGATGAATAAATTTTAATCTTATCTTTGTATGGTTCATCTTGTAACGCTTCCACTTCAATCGTTACATGTGGATTTTCTTCCATATAAGAATCGATAATTTGTTGTTCAACACCACCCATACCGGTCTCTCGGTCTGGATTTGGTGTAAAGAAGTTTAATGTCACTTTCTCTGATCCATCACCTTTGTCAGTCCCATTTCCATCTGAATTTTCTGATCCCTTAGCATTACTATTACATGCTGCTAAAGTAATTGATAGAGCAAGTATAGATACTAGCATTAGTAACCGTTTTTTCATCATTTTCCCACCTTTTAAATTTTGTATCCGCTTTCTATATTTAGTTTATGGGATAGAGACTATTATAACAATGTAGCATTTTTTAGATATCGTTTACATTTTTTAAAAAATCAATTACAGTAAATTATAAGTTTTATGAAGTTTAAGACAACATTTTGATGAGATCGATCGAATAACAACATATGTATTTACAAGGAAATGATTATTATGAAGAAGAAAAAGCTAGTAACCTCCTATCTAGATTTACCCGTTCGATTTAAGATTCTCCTTTGGTTCATCCCTTTGTTGTTAATTACAGTTACAGTAACCGGATGGTACTCTTATTACACGGCTAAAAATCAAGTATTAGAGAAGATTAATATAGCACAGCTAGAATATACAGACCAAATTAGTAGTGAATTAGATTCCATTTCTAGAGATGCTGTTGATTTTACAAACTACCTATTTCTTCTTTCCAGTGTTCAACAATTTTTAAATCCTATTACCCAGGAAGATTCGATTTCCAGACGAAAACAAATTAACGAAATTGTTTCTAGTCTATTAATTAACCAACGTGATTTTCAATCACTCGTTTTATATAGCTTTAGAGATGATGTGCCGCCACTAGCAATCAACCAAACAGGGGTCACTAGTACGATGTCTTTTAATGAATTTAAAGAGACATACCACTTCCAGGAAGCTTTAAAACGTGAGGTTAAGCCATCCTGGACATTATTAACCGGAGACGTTAATTTATTTGAAGGAGATAGTAAAACAAAAATAATCCTTACAAGATTTATTAAAAATTCATACACATTAAAAGATCTAGGAATTATAGTAATTGGAATTAACGTAGAAGAATTGAGAAACAAATACACGACTGGATTAAGTAATAAAGCACAGCTGTTTATTTTGAATAACACGAACACTGTTGTTACATCAACAGACGAACAGTGGATTGGAAAAGGTGTGAACGATATTCCTTACTTTAAGGATTTGAATGACAAAATTTCACTTACTAATGATGAAATGATGTTAGCACGATCAAGCACTGAAAACGGTTGGGATGTACTCCTCTTACAACCTAGAAAGGAAATTCTTACGGAACTAAATACGATTAAAGTTTGGACACTAGTTGTGACTGCACTCTGTTTTTTTGCAGGTGTTTGGTTCTCGTGGTATGTGTCGTTAGTCATCACAAAACCACTTAAAAAGCTAACGAAATCAATGTATCTATTACAGATGGGGGATTTTAATCAACAAGTGGCATTTCGAGGCAAAGATGAAATAGGTAAACTAGGAAAAGGCTACGACTTGATGGTACAACAAATTAAAAAGTTGATTGACGACGTTTACCGATCAAAACTTAGTCAAAAAGAAGCTGAATTAAAATCTTTACAAGCGCAAATTCATCCACACTTTTTATATAACACATTGGATACAATCTTTTGGAAAGCCCAAAAGAAAAACGATATGGAAATAGCTGAAATGATTTACTCTCTATCACAGTTTTTTAGATTAAGCTTAAGTGATGGAAAAGAATTTGTGACCGTGGGGAATGAATTGTCTTTGGTAGAAAATTATTTAACAATCCAAAAAAATCGCTTTTCTACTAAATTCACCTTTGAAATCAATGCGCTGGATTCAGTTAAGGAATTATTGATACCGAAGCTGTTAATACAACCACTTGTTGAAAATGCGCTTATCCATGGACTTGATTCTATTGACGATAATGGTTTTATTTATATTCACGTTCATAAGGAAGAAAACGATCTCCTCATTGAAGTTATGGATAACGGAATTGGGATAGACAAGAACAAATTAAAAAGTCTTAATGATTATCTACAATCAACCGAATTTAAGGAGCCGATAGTGGCTGAACGGCAGGGCCGACCAGGTTATGCACTGATAAATATAATAGAACGCTTAAAAATAAAATATGGCAGCAAGTCGAAGATGACGATCGAAAGTAAAAAAGGAGTGGGGACAAAAGTAACAATTCGGATTCCTCTAAGTAAATGATTCTTCATTTGAATAGTGTACTTTTTAATGGCTATGTTAAAGTTCAGTGTTGATTTTTGACTCATCGTGTGAAATCAAGATTTCACACGACTTTCAGCATAGCTGAAAGGATGCTCAATGGAAAAGGAGTGATAAGATTGATTAAATTATTAATTGCCGAAGATGAGCAAACAATTCGTGATGGAATTGTATCTTCCATTGACTGGCAGAAACATAATATTGATGTTTGTGCAGAGGCTAGCAATGGAGAAGAAGCCCTTTACTTAGTTGAGTCACTAAATCCTAATATTGTTATTACAGATATCCAAATGCCAAGAATGAGCGGGTTAAATTTTATACAACGGGCAAAAGATAAAGGTTTTTCTTTTGAAGCAATTGTGCTAACAGGCTATGAGGATTTTAACTATGCAAAAGATGCCATCCGGCTTAATGTATTTGATTATATATTGAAACCTGCTCTACCAGATAAAATTTTAGAAACAACTCTTCAAGCAAAACAAAAGATTGAACAAGCACAGCTTATGGATCAACAAGTTCAACTACTAGAACAGTATACGGATAAAAGAAATTACTTAGATAAAGTTGAGAAACTAAACTATTGGTTTCATTTCCCAGAACAGTCCCGAACGGATAACAAAGAAGAATGTATTAACGATTTAAAAATGCGGTTTAATACTAATCAGGATATTCAAATTGGAATAGTAAGATGTACGAATCAATCAAGTTCTTATTATATGGATGATTATGAGCTGTTTAAATTTGCGTGCCTTAACATCACATCAGAAACATTATCCCCCTTTTATAAAGGGAATATGGAGGTATTATTTAATCATGAATTATTAGTTTGGGTGGCAAATACTGATACTGAATACAAACCAAGTGAGCTTAAGCCGTATCTCTCTCAGTTAATGGATAACTTCAAACGATATTTAAAATTACCCATTTATATCGGTATTGGCAATCCCAAACAAACAATTAATGATTTACATCAAACTTATAAAGAAGCTAAGCAAGCCTTGGATGAACATTATTACCACAAAGAGAAGCATGCTTTTTTCTTTATAGAATTAACTGATCGTGATGATAAGTTAATTCTTCATGACAGACAACTTTTAAAACTGGAAGATGACCTGGTTAAATCTATATATAATAAGCAATATGATGCTGCTCTAGATATGTTGGAGAGCTGGTTAACCTATCTAAAAGAAAGTACTTTTTACCCGAAGGATCAAGTGAACTTAAAGGCAATTGCCCTTATTATTGAAATGCAAAAATTTGTACGAGGAAAAACACATACAAAAATTAAGTGGGAAAATGACTTCATTAACTGGATCGAACAGATGCCTACTATGAGAACATTTGATGATATGTCATCCATACTGAAAAAAATATTTCAAAACGTTTTTGAGATTTTAACTTCAGAACGACCGGTTCATCGGACAGTTCAACGGGCAAAGTCTATTATTCAGGATCGGTATTATGACAAAAACTTAACTTTAGAATCGATTGCTAATGAAGTATTTGTTTCTAGTGCATACTTAAGTTCGTTGTTCAAACAAGAGTTAGGAATTAAATTCTTGGATTATTTACATCAGTACCGTATTTCACAAGCCAATATTCTGCTATCACAGGATTTTAAGATCTATGAAGTTGCTGATGAGGTTGGTTATAAAGACGAACGACATTTTAGTACCACCTTTAAAAAATGGACTGGAATTACTCCATCTCAGTTTCAGAAAGAAGCTAAAATAATTAAGTAATTACATTTCATTCTATCGTAATATTCATCTTGTGCTTAAGCTTGAAGCAATGTTCATAATTCTTTAGAATGTTATGTTAATGAGGAGGGATAACTCCAACAAAACTTATAAATTCTAAAGTAACATGAAAGGACTTAAGTATATTCAGTCCTTTCTCCTTTTACGTCTATTTAAGTAACTTGGATTTCCAGTAACTGTAGTCATGTACAGCAATACCTCCAAATCCTGGATGCCCTGAAAAATGCTCTTTAAGCAATCGTAACTCCTGTTCCATAACTCTAGGAGGAGTATCGTAGAAGGTAGTGTGACTGCCTTCACTGGTTTTAATAACATTCACTCCAACAACAACGGATTTATTGTGATTTGCAGCTTGTTCAACAAGAGGAGATGAAATCCATCTGATTCCATTTTTCCCATCTGTGTAGTCTCGATAGGCCATGATGGTTATGGAATCTAATTTTGAGATCATCCATTCACCAACACTTTGACTTTCCCCAGGTATTTTGACTTCATCAATCCAAAATGGGAAATCTCCACTTATGTTAAGTTCTGTACCGAACTTTGCTTGTTTCGTAAGATGTTTGATGTTATTTATCCACTGATTAATTATCTCATCGTTGTTGTTCTCCCAATCTGGTAGTAGATAAGGCTCAATATCGACATGTATTCCCTGAAACATCTCCTCTTCGGTTACCTGACGATTATAACCTTTAACGATCGAAACAAATTCATTTAAGCTTTTCTGATTTTTGGTTAAAGCCCAGTTCGGGTCACCACCAAGCGCATAGACTTCTATATCCTCCTCTGATGCCCTTTTGATAAACGATTGAAAGTTTACTTTATCGAATGATCTTAAGCTGACATGTAAATAAATTAAATTCACGCCTTGTTCATTTACAAATGAAATGACATCCTCATAATTTTCTTCGAGACTATCAAGGTCCCAAATCCAAGTCGCTGTTACATAATTTTTTTTATTCATATTAATTCCTATTGATAGTAAGACCATTACTATTATAGTGATTGCAACAAATCCTGTTATTATAAAGAATAATGATTTTTTTCTAAAGAAGGACCTTTCATGAGTGAAAGGTCCTTTATTTCTATATTTATTCAACATAAGGCATAGCACTTACATCGTTGGTTGTAGAGGAGTTTTGATATTTTGTTAGATTTATAGATTTATAATCCCATAGACCAATATCAGGACCAACAATGCGATTATCTCCTATTTGCGTATTTCCTTTTAAATGGGTCCGTGGTTTTATTACGGTACCCTTACCTATTGAAACCCCAACCTCGATAAAGGTAGAAGATGGGTCAATAATCGTAACACCATTACGCCTATGATACTCTATGATCCGTTTTTGATAAATTTTCTCTGCTCGAGCGAGCTGTGAGCGATCATTAATACCTAACCCTTCTTCTGCGTTATCCACATTCGTAGCGGATATTTTTCCGCCTTGACGTTTCAAAATCTCAATAACGTCAGGTAAATAATATTCATGTTGCTGGTTGTTAGTTGATACTTTCTCAAGAGCTTGAAATAACAGGTAATTGTCAAAGCAAAAAATGCCAGAGTTTACTTCATGAATTAACTGTTCTTCTTCAGACGCATCCTTATGCTCTACGATTCTAATAACTTCTCCATTCTTTTCCCGCACAATACGACCATAGCCCGCTGGATCTTCCGGAAACATCGTTAAGATAGTAGCAGCTGAGTTTGTACTACAATGATGTTCTAGACATTTTCTTAGAGTCTGCTCTGTAATTAATGGCGTATCTCCAGTAATAATTAACGTCGACCCTTGTTGGTCAGCAAGCTTTTTATGGCACATTTTCACTGCGTGCGCAGTTCCAAGCTGTTCCTCTTGGTGCGCATATTCTAAAGATGAGCCCAATTGTTGTTTAATCATTTCTGACTGATGACCTACAACCGTAATAATTCGATCTATAGAAATACGCTTCAATTGATCGATGACGTGCTGTACCATCGGTTCACCACAAACATCGTGAAGAACCTTTGGCAAATCTGATTTCATTCGAGTTCCTTTTCCCGCGGCTAATACGATAGCAAACGTTTGATTCATCTTTTGATAACCCTCCATTCTTTTCACTGGTAAAAAAACTTCTTTATTCATATCAACAGTAGTTATCAATCTAGCTACAATAATGAATGGTTTCTTAACTTCCCTATTAACAGGAGCTCCTATTCAACCGTGACACTTTTAGCGAGATTTCTCGGTTTATCCACATCGTTGCCAAGAGCTAAAGAAGTATAATAAGAAATTAGTTGTAAAGGAATCACCGTCAATAAAGGAGTTACAGCCGAATGGGTACAAGGAATGTAGCAACTTTGATCGACATACTCCCAAATGTTCACATTTCCTTCTGTTGCAACTCCAAGAACTTGGGCGCCACGCGCTTTTACTTCTTGAATATTGCCTAGCATTTTCTCACTTATCTCGTCCTGAGTGATAAGTGCAATAATCGGTGTTCCTTCTTCAACTAATGCAAGTGTCCCGTGCTTCAGTTCTCCGGCTGCATAAGCTTCTGAATGGATATAAGAAATTTCTTTGAGTTTCAGGGAACCTTCAAGAGAAACCGCATGATCCAATCCTCTTCCAATAAAGAACACGCTTGTAGCATCCTTAATTGACTCACTATACCAACGAATCCCTTTCGAATGTTCTAGGATTTCTTCTATTTTACTCGGAATCTCGATAACAGATTGAAGCAGTTGGCGACTATAGTCTTCGGATACGGTATGTTTTCTTTGAGCAAGGTAGATACCTAGTAAATAGAACGTTAGAACCTGTGTAGTATAAGCTTTCGTAGATGCCACCGCAATTTCAGGTCCTGCCATAGTCAGGATTACTTCATCCGCTTCGCGAGCAATGGAACTTCCAACTACATTGGTAATTGCAAGAACATTTGCTCCTAGATGTTGGCTCTGTCGTAGTGCCGCCAGTGTATCAGCGGTTTCTCCGGATTGACTGACAACGATAACCAGCGTTTTCTCATTGACAATCGGTCGACGGTAACGGAATTCAGAAGCTACCTCAACATCGACAGGGATGCGAGTTAATTCTTCAATCACATGCTTCCCTATCAACCCAGCATGGTAGGCCGTTCCACAAGCAACGATTGTAATTTTATTCCATTGTGCAATAAATTCATCAGACCACTGTAGTTCTTCAAAATCTACCGTCATTGATTCTTTATTAAACCTTCCTGTCATCGTTTTTAGCAATGCAGCCGGCTGTTCATGAATTTCTTTCAGCATAAAGTGATCATACCCGTTTTTCTCCGCCTGCTCCATATCCCAATTCACACGGAACATATCACGACTCAACTCTCTTCCCGTTTCGGTTTGTAGAAGAGTAACATTTTCCTTCGTGAGAATTGCCATTTCACCATCTTCTAAAATGTAAATGTCGCGTGTATGTTCAAGAACAGCCGGGATATCTGAGCTGATCAATGCTTCGTATTCTCCCGACCCTATAATGAGAGGACTAGCTTCACGTACTGCATAAAGACGATTTGGTTCATGCTTAGAGACAATTCCTAATGCATATGCGCCTTCTAATCGTTGAACAACCTTTTGTATGGTGGTAACCATATCTCCACTATATAAATGAGAAAATAGATGAGATATGACCTCAGAATCTGTTTCTGAACGAAATGTATACCCTTCTTCTATTAGCTCTCTTTTAATCTCTAAATAGTTTTCGATAATGCCATTATGAACAACCGCAAATTCTTGTTTATCGTCTGTATGAGGATGAGAGTTTTCATCAGATGGACGACCATGGGTAGCCCAGCGTGTATGACCGATGCCCATATTACCTAGAACAGGTGCTTGATCAAGTTGTTGTTGTAATTCTTCAAGTCTACCTTTTGATTTTTCTACTTGAACGGACTCACCGTTAAAAACTGCGATGCCTACTGAATCATACCCACGATACTCCAACTTTCTTAATCCTGTCGTTAACACCTGCTGCGTGTCTTTTTCTCCTATATAACCAATGATTCCGCACATATTTTTCCTCTCCTTTATTTTGAATTAGTTTACAAAGCAATAAACTCGTTTTGTTTCTTGTTCACTTTTGATGTAGTACCTAACTTGTGGATGTGTGGTTGATCATAATCCTTGAAAGCATTCCGTGTATCCACAATCGGAACACCTAAATTCGCCAGTTCATCATAGTCAAAATCACTATGATTTGTAACCAATACCAAACAATCATATTGCTTCAACTGGTCTTTACTATACGATATGGAGTGAATGATAAAGCCATCATCATCAATGAAGCTATGAGCATGAGGATCATAGTAGTCCACTTCCGCCCCATTTTCTTTGTACAATTCATAAAGATAAAGACCAGGAGATTCACGTAAGTCACTAATATTTGGCTTATAAGCCATGCCTAGAATAAGAATCCTCGAGCTATTAATAGATTTCCCATAAATGTTCAGTGCTTGTGATGTTTTGCCAACGACGACATCCGGCATATTATTATTTATAGATTGGGCAAGGTCTATGAATTTACTGTAGAAGCGGAAGCCCTTCGCTTTCCAGGATAAATACATCGGATCTAATGGAATGCAGTGACCACCGATTCCTGGACCAGGTTGGAACTTCATAAAACCAAAAGGTTTTGTCGCTGCCGCATCAATTACTTCCCATACATCGATATCCATTCGCTCACACATCATTGCAATTTCGTTAACGAATGCAATATTTACACTACGGAAAGTATTTTCCAAAAGCTTGGACATTTCAGCGACTTTAGGTGAGGATACCGGAACGACCTTTTCGATATAATTACTGTAAAGAAGTTCGCCAACTTGGTTGCATTTTTCTGTTATTCCGCCCATTACCTTAGGCACATTATTTGTATGAAAAGACTGATTACCTGGGTCTACTCGCTCCGGGGAATAGCAAAGGAAAATATCGCTCCCAGGTTCATATCCCATTCGCTTAAATTCTTTCAAGATTAACTCTTCTGTTGTTCCTGGGTAGGTTGTACTTTCTAAGGTGACAAGTATTCCTTTCTTCATATACGGCTTAATACTTTCTATTACACTAGTGATATAAGAAGTATCTGGATCTTGATTCTCACTAAGTGGAGTCGGAACACAGATACTTATGGCGTCTAGTTCCTTCACAATTGCATAGTTATTGGTAGGGAAAAAACGATTCGTATCTAAACACTCTTGCAAATCTTGATCTGAAATATCATTAATGTATGAATTTCCCTCCTTTAAGGACTTAATTTTTCCCTCATTCAAATCTATTCCGCATACTGAAAATCCTACTCTTACCATTTCAACAGCGAGTGGTAAACCGACATACCCCATACCAATAACCCCGATGTTGGCTTTTTTCATTTCAATCTTTTGGCTTAACTGTTCAAAATACCCCATATTAATTCCCCTCTCTTTTAAAAGAATTTATTCAGTCACTTTAACGAGTCTTTTGATTCGAGCTTGAAGCTCAATGAGTGAAAAGGGTTTAGTCATGTATTCCGCAACCCCATATTCAAAGGTTCGTTTAATGTCTTCTTCCAAATGTTTATTAGTTAAAACGATAATTTCTGAGTGACCACGAGTTTGTTCATCCATATTTTTTATTTGTTTAATAAATTGATAGCCATCTACAGCAGACAGATTGATTTCTGTAATGACTAAATCAGGCAGCAGTTTCTTATATAGATCAAGACCACTCTTTCCGTCTGTTGCCGTATGGACGGTATATTTTGTATGATGCTCTAAATATTTTTTCAAAAGCTGAAGAATGTGAACATCTTGATCTACAATGAGTATGGAACTTGTTTCAGTTTTCTTTAGGGTTGGATTTTTAAAAACCTGAATTTCTTTTCCATCACGCTTATTATCTATAATTTCCTTAATCATATGGAAAAGCATTTGTTCAGCGTCATCACTGTTTTCAGGAAAACTCCCCACAATCATGGTTCCCGTTAATCGATCATGTTCCTTTAAGAATTCTTTTACGTATAAGGCGTAAAAGTGAGTGTAACCAAGGTTACAACCATCCAACAATAATCCAATAATACCTTTCTTCGCGTCATAGTTAACTTGAACAGCCGTAGCAGGCTCTTCCTTTTCCAAATGTTCTTTTAGCTTACTAATCCACGATTTATCAAGGTCTGCACGTGCGACAATTACTCCACAAGGTAAATTACTCGCTTGATAATAATAAAGAAAGTGATGAAAGGATTGTAAAATACTAGAATCAATATGTGCTTCAGTCATTTTCTGATTCCTCCTAATAAATAAATGCTTTACGCAGCTTGATCTTTTTCGACACCTTCATTCCAACTGGTCCTCGTCATCGTTCCCCAGGTGTTATTCTTTCGCATGAAATCAATGTGTCCGAGGAACCTCCACACAATACCGAGTTGTCGGTACCCAAAAAACATTAGAATGGTATAGAGTACCATTTTAAAGTAGTCTCTAATTCTCGGATAACGTTGGAAGGCCATTTCTTCAAGCAATAATGACCCTAGTCCCAGCAATGTTCCATACAATACATTAATCAGCATAAAGACAGCTATAATCTTCCATCCCGTCATATCTAACAAACTATAGCCAATAAGAGATAGAAAACCAGTAATTCTAAAATAAGGACTTAATGTTTCAAAAATAATATTATAAGGAATTGTAAGCCAACCCATTATTTTGTATTTCGGGCGCATGAACATGTACATTCCCTCTTCAATCATGTTCTTCAGATTCCCTCTACCCCAACGTTTTCGCTGGCTTCCCAAAATTTTGAAGGTATCGGGGGCCTGTGTCCAGCACACCGCATCCGGACAAAAGTCAATTTTATAAGAGAGGTCGTTATCCAGCATATAGCGATGTAGCTTGATAATTATATTCATATCTTCACCTGGATAACCTCCGCGGTAGCCTCCTACTTTAATAACATATTCTTTTTTGAAAACACCGAATGCGCCAGATACAATAATTAATCCATTGATTTCACTCCAGCCGATTCTTCCTCCAAGGAATGCCTTAATATATTCAACGGTCTGCATCATCGGCAACAATTTTTTTGGTAATTGGACTTTCTTCACCATACCATTTGCAATTTCACAGCCGTTTGCAATTCGGACATTTCCACCAATCGCTACGTATTCATCTGGCCTCTCCATATATTTCCTAGCAATTCGAATAAGTGCATCATTTTCCAGAAGCGAATCCGCATCAATCGAAGAAATAAGTGAATAATGGGACAAGTTAATACCTGCATTCAAGGAGTCTGCTTTTCCTCCATTTTCTTTATCAACAAGATATAAATTAGGATATTCAGGGTTGTAATAAACCCCCTTGACTTCTGCTGTAGCAATGGTGTCTTTCATAAAAGTCGGTTTATAGTAATTCAATCGAAATTCATCAATTAAAACCTTCAACGTGTCATCTTCAGAACCATCATTAACCACAATGACTTCATGAGTTGGATAATGTAAAGCTAACAAAGAACGAACGTTTTCTTTAATAGTAAGCTCCTCATTAAATGCCGGCACAAGAACCGAAATGGGCGGCACATACTTAGAACCTGATAGAGGTTCATACCTTGAATAAAAGGTTTCCTTAATGATTTCAACAATTTTCTTGAAGGAAAACGTGATAATTCCTAAATAAATCGTGTTGATTGTCATTACGTAATACATAGCAAATATCCCATAAGCTAGTAGTAACTCTCTCACTACTGCCCCCCCTTTCTATATCGCCTTTGTTAAATCATCATTTTTTCCAAAGTATTTTTGATAGGTATATAATTTGTTGTTATAAACAGTCATATCATTTAATTGCGAAAACCTATCGATTGATTGTTTCAGATCTTCTTCAATAAATTCGTTAGCCACTTTTCTTCCACGCTCTCCATAGAGACCGACTGCTATTTCGCAGAGAATTTCAAAACCTCGAGATCCTAGTTGAACGAGACTTTTTGCACTAGAACGGGAAACTAACCAATTGGAATCCTGAACTCGATCTTTCAATAATTCAGCATATTGTATGAGTTCCGAGTTTCCGATCCACTCAGTAAAAAGATTACGAATCTCCCAATCCGGAAACTGAAGATATTCACGAATATCTTGCTCCTTTAGAACCATGGAGGTCATTAATAGTTTGGCAGCAAGAATTCTTATCCCTTTGTCATCGGATTGAACGAACGAATGAATGTTTTCCGGTAGATCAAGTTCAATTTGATCTTGTAAACTTATTAAGCCTACTTTATTTAATTGTGCTTGTTCTTCATAAAGGAAACTGACGTAAACCGATCTTAAGTCCAATGATGATTCTTTCGAGATATCTGCAATCAGGTGAATATTCTCGTTCCCATTCTCAACAAGATATTGAATAAGACCTTTTATTTCATTTGGTTCCTTTGATGTTTGAGCAATCGAACGAGCGATAATATAAACGGAAGATTTAAACTTTTCCTGATATAGCATTGAAAATAATTCTGGTGTTGATCCACTATCTCTTAATATTCCTAAATGATATGCGGCATCAATACGAGTTATCGTCCAACGACTTCTCAACCGCTTTCTGTTATGTTCAATTAAACCTATATCTTCACATAATGTGAGAAGCTTTTGTCTATGAATTCCATCCAACCGGTCCACCCATTGTAATAATGTTTTTTGTAGGACTTCTTTTTCAAAATAACTTAATGGATTTCTTGGTGATCGCAAACGGGCTTCATTATCTAACTGAATCTGAAGGTAGTCCAAATAACTTCGAAAACCGGACAAGCATTTTTCTTCTTTTTTCTTAAATCTCTTTTTGTTCAATTTAATGATTAACGTAATCACAGCTACGGTGAGCATTAACATAAGTAAAATCCCTATCATCCAATAAGCAGCTTGTAAATTGATAAACAAGGTGTTTCCCCCCTTCCTTATTCAATATCATTAAAAGCGTCTTGAACAATGTAGTAGCTTTCTTTGACTTGTTCGTCATATTCAACTTCCTGCCAATCATCCCAGTTATAAAGGGGATAATCTGTTATAGCAATGAGTGAAGATTCACTTTTTAATCCGTGGACAGTTTTAGAGCTTTTATCAATAATCCATGGAATAAAACGTATTCCGTCTATTTTCTCTGTAGGCATTTCTATATCTCCTTTTTTTATAGGACTGTAGCTCACCACCTGTTTAGAGCTGGGATCTGAAAATCCAAGTAAAGCCCAAGGAATTTTTATCTCAATGACATTGCCTTGAACAGCCCATTCGGCCATTGAATCATTAGATAGTGAAGCTCGCTCCATATGTCCTACAACCACTTCTTCAAAAGGTAATTCTACTTTTGCATCGGGGTACTCAAGTTTACGACTTACCGCTAACTTCCACGAATGGATAGCATTGTCCTGATTACTTTTTGGTGCATGAACATACAGACGGTGATGAAAATCGTAACTTGGAGCAACCAGTACTTCACTTTCGTTGTCATTACCTAACCGAACCACTGTCTCTAGTCCTTCATCAAGCATTTTCCCTTTTAGGAAATCAGGATTCTTTATACCCCCGGAAAGTGTATCCACACCAAGGTAGAATGTGTTTTCTTTAGGATTAAAATCTCCAGGTAATCGGCTTGATATATAGACATAACCCTCATCCTTCGTAACCTTTAAATCAGCCAGTGGAGTTGAAACTGTTCTGATTTCACTACCATCAATCGTTGACCAGTCTTCTAACTTACCATCTATCTTTAGATCGTTATGTTTATTTGGATACATTCCTAACAGGCCATAGGACATTTCGACAGATAAAGCGTTATACCAGAAAGGCCGTCGATCAGGATTTTCAAACGCCATCGTGTTCCATGTTTTCTTAAACCATTCATCCTGCCAAGTAAAGATAACAGCACCCGCATGACCTTCCCGGTAGATATGTTTAAGCATATCCGTAATGTGCCGACCTTGCTCGACTTCGGTATGTCCCCCTTGATCTCGTCCAAGTGGACCAATGTGCGCATTTCCACGTGATACAGGCACACCAAACTCCGTAATCATAACCGGCATCTCTCTGTGATAATTTTTGAGTTCACGAAGATACCCTTTATATGTATCCATTTGTCCCTTATCATTCTTCACATCTTTATACTTGTCGGTATATCTTAAAAAATCCGGATAGTATGGGTAAGCATGAAAGGAAGCAAAATAACCAGCTTCTCCATTTATACGCTGAATATTGGTTGCATCAACACTTACAAGATCTTCCATCACAAGTGGTTCATCTGGATGCTCCAGTGGATCTGTTGTAATCCAATTGGTAAATGTGATCGGATGCTGCCAACCTGCTTTCTCTTCTTCTTTTGCTGTATGATTCATTAGATGAGCTAACCAGCTTTCAAAAGGAGAAGCATCTTTATTACTTTTAAAAAAGTCGCCTTGAAAAACTGGATCATCGCTATGTTGATTATTCGTGTTTTCCACCATTTCCGGATCCCATTCCGTTCCTATATGCCAGGCAACTAAATATGAGCTGGCGTCTGCTGTGTATTTGCCACTTGCCTTTCCAGGTTGGTCTGGAAGTGTTATTTCTCCGTTAACGGCCCCTATGGCGTCGGATATTTCTTTTTCGAATTGTTTTGTTACTTCAGGAGACCATGCATCATTTGTCTTATGCAGTAAATTGACTGGTGACCATACCCCTTGCATAAAGAAGAGGGGATTTTTGACATTCTCCTGATTGTACTCAACTAATGCTTGATAAAATTCAGGATTGAGAATCGTATAAATACGAATGGTATTGGCCCCCATTTCCTGGATCATCTCAAACCAACGCAGATAATCCTCCTTCTTAATTGATAGCTCACCAGGAAAATGTCCAGGTAAAGAAGCTCCTAAATTAACACCTTTAACAAAAAAGGGGGACCACCTTTCATCTTTGTAAATTTCGACCTGATCTTTCTTCGTCCGGAATTTTATTTGTGCTCCATTCTCTAGTTCTTTACTTTCTGCTTGATTCATTGAGTGTGTTGTTGAGTAAAATACACATCCCCCCAGAATTGTCATTAAACATAGCATCAGAAGCCCTTTACCTTTCCATTTCATTCTGTATCATCCCTCCTTATATTTTATTTTTTGTATTAAGGAAAAATATTTTACCACTTGCAAAAATTGGTTCAAACAGTTAATTTAAAAATGTGATTTGTTTTCCTCGCCATTTACAGTAACACGGAGTTTACCAATGTTCATCGAAAACTATATTTCGGAAGAACGAATTTCTATTTGTGGTACCACAGTATTTCTCTTACATGAATAAACATTTACCCCGAACTTTACTTACTAGGTCTTTATAAAAAACGTAGACACTAAGGATGTATAAAACGCTTCCATATTATTTAGTTTCGGAATTGCGGAATCCCCTAAAATCCCTGGGTTCACACCCCTGGATTTGTTTAGTTTTTTATTTTTGCCTAATAAGAAAATAGGACAAAATTAATACAATGTAGCAAAAAACATGGGAGGTCTATAAATGAAGCAGCAACAATTATCTCTATTCGTACTGGCTATTACCGCCCTTATATTAATCACAGGGTTCTCAAATTCTAATGAATTGAAGAAAGTCATGTGGGTAGAAAATTCAGACATAAATAAAAGTAGTGAAGCAATCATTAAAACTGCAAAGGAAAATGAGTTTAACGTCTTATATCTAAACATTGATCAAGAAAAAGCCACTGAATTTTATACTGATTTCATCCGGCAGGCGAATGAAGAAGGAATTCAAATCCATGCTTTAGGCGGGGAGCCATCCTGGACACAAGAGGAAAATCAACAACAAATTCTTAACTTTATTCAATGGGTAAAAACATACAATGAAGGGGTTTCTAAAGAGGAACAATTCGTTGGAATTCATCTAAAAATACAGCCACAATATCTACCTGAATGGTACGATGATCAAACATCCGTTATTAGGGAATGGAAACAAAACCTGACCGCTTCTTTAAATGCTATACCAGAAGACAGTCAGCTAGAAATAAGTAGCTCCATTCCTTTCTGGCTAGACAATGTTGAGACACCAGGTGACCCGGATACGCCATTTAATACGTGGTTGATACGTCAATTTGACCATACTACCATTCTCGCTTATCGCGATACGTTAGAGGGTCCAAATGGCATTGTGAATCTAACAAAAAGTGAATTTCAAACCGCTGATAAGCACAATAAACAAATTATCATTGGAGTGACAATAGCAGATACAGGACAAGATCATACCACTTTTTTCGAAGAAGGCATTGTTGATATGAATATGCATTTAAGGCTTATTGATAAGCACCTAGCTGAGTACAACTCGTATATAGGAACAGCAGTTGATGACTTATCCAGTTGGAAAGATCAAGAAGAACAGCTTTCAACACAGTCAGAAGACAAAAAGAAATATCGAGGTACGTATATTTGGGAAGCTGAAACACTAATCAATGAAAAAGACAAAATTATTCAGTTCGCGATCGATAAAAATATTAACCTCTTATACACACGACTAGACCTAACTCAACCATTCGGTGCATATTCTGACTTTGTTGAAAAGGCAAATGCAGCTGGTATTGAGGTTCATGCTATGGGAGGTCACCCAGCCTGGGCACTCAAGGAAGAAGAATCGCGCGTGCTAAGACTCGTAGACTACGTCAAAAAATATAATGATTCGGCCAATGAAAATCAGAAATTTGCAGGAATCCACCTTGATATCGAACCCTACGTCACACCATCATGGACCGAAAATCAAAATGAGGTGCTATCTGAATGGATGGACAATATCGAGTTGTTTGTTAAAGAAACCAAACGAGAATCGAATTTGGAAGCCAGTATGGACTTAGCCATGTGGTTTGATGACACGGAAACTCCAGGTTATCCCGACACCCCCTTTCACGAATGGGTAATCAATCAAATGGACCATACTTCAATAATGGCCTTTCGCGATTATGCCAAAGGATCCGGTGGTATACTAGACATGGCTCAAAATGAAACTGATTTTGCAGAAAGCATCGATAAAAATATCATTATCTCTGTGGAATTAAAAGAAAACAGAGACAACCCACACATCTCCTTTCATGAAGAAGGAGAAGCTAAAATGGAAGAACAGTTACAAATCGTGGACAAAGAGTTAAACTCTAATTCCGCATATAATGGCTATACCGTTCACGCCTATCGCTATTGGAAAAACCAATAAAAAAAGGCAGCCAAGGGAAGTTACTTTTCTTCTCTGGCTGCTTCTTTTTTATCTGTTAAGTGTGAGTAGATCCAATCAATCATGAAAGGATGAAAAAACCAGTGTTGAATAGATGAGTAGTTCATTGGATTTCATCTGTAATAATGCCCCATTGCTTTGATTTCAACACAGCCTCCGCTCTTGTTTTCACACGAAGCTTTTTAAATATTTCTGTCAAATTATACTCAATCGTACGAGGACTCTTATAAAAGAGTTCAGCAATTTCTTTATTGCTCTTCCCCTTGGCAACTTCTTTTAGAATCTCTTGCTCTTTTGGATTGATTGAAACTTCACTTGCCACTTCATCAGAGGTTGTTTCCGTTTCATCTACCCGCACTTCACTTTTCCTCAATTGTTCAAACAAAGAAACAGGAACAATTGCTTTTCCTTTCACTCCATAACGAATTGCTTGAATCAGTTCTTCGCGTGAAGATGTTTTACTAATAAAACCAGACACCCCAGCATCAATTAATGTATTAAAATATGGATCAACTTCATGACCAGTATAAATTAAAACGGGAGCAGTTTTACCCATCGAACGAACATGCTTTGTCAATTCAATGCCATTCATCCCTTTCATACGCAAATCAAACAGCATAATCGTAAAGTCTTCATTTTTTAGAATATCGATGGCTTTTCCTGGACTATCAACGATGGTCACTTTCATATCTTCCTCTTTCTCAATAATTAGCTTAGAACCTTCTCCAATGACTGGGTGATCATCCACTAACATAATTTTAATCATGTCTGCTCCTCCCATTACATTACTTCAAAATAGTTTCTAATTTCTAGTTCTGATTGAAGTAGAATGGCAACTTCGACACCGGAATTTTCCGGTGAATATATCTCCATACTTCCCTGCATACTATGGACACGTTGCCTTATTCCTGCAAGTCCCATACTTTGAGTAGGACTGTATTGCTTATTCGATGGCAGCCCTACCCCGTCATCTATATAACTTATAATAACAAGATCACCTGCACTCTTTATTTCAATGTTAATGAGACTTGCTTCCGAATGTTTCGATGCGTTATTTAATAATTCTTGGACAATTCGATAAATGGCCAAAGCTTGATCATCTCCCAAATCAACTTTAAAATCCCGAGAGATAAATTGAATGTCAAAACATTCACGAGCCCGATAATGCTGAATCAAGTAAGATAATGCTTCAACAATACCCGTTTCTTTTAAAAATGGTGGCCTTAATAGTGTACAAGTTTCTCGAATTTGCTCCACAACCCCCAGCAATCCTTCTCGTAAATCAGTTAATTGTTCTCTAATTTGAATAGGTATTTGATCTCCTTCCAATAAGTCCTCCACTTTGCGATACCATATTAATTGCTCTTGTAAAGCGGAATCATGCAAGTCAGAAGATAATCTTGCTCGCTCTTTTTCAGATAGGTTAAATAATAACCTCAGAATCCAGGATGGCATAGCATGATCATTGTGTAACGATTGATTCAAATCCTCAGTAACACCTTCTATCAGCTGAAAGTTTTCATACACAATGCTCGTATAATGAACAAGCGTCTCTATCCATCGTTGCTCATCTTGGTTAAATGAAGTATAATTCGCCTTCTGCTCAATCCATAAAATATGAATAGAATCATGTTGCTCACTGACGATGTAGCACAAATTACCTTCAATTAAAAATTGAGAACCTATTGATAACATTGATTCGTGATAAATCATATACATCTCTATTAAGTCTTTTGAATAATGTTCATCACCAGCAGAAGAGTGCACAATCGCCTCATCCTTATCAAACCTTACAAGAGAGACATTTTCAACAGGGATAACTTCTTTGATTTCTTGGATTAACCTCTCATCTAATTCTTCTTTCTTTACTATTTTAGCTATATCATAAGAGAAACGATCGAGATTGAATTGTTCTTTAAATAATTTGCGTCGAACATTTAATTTCTCTTCTAAATAGAAAAATAGAATTAGCAATCCGTAAGTTAACATCGTTAGTCTTGCCCACTGCAAATACGATAAATTTGTAAAGAATATAACTAATCCGATAATCACTCCTGTCAATATCAATGAAATAAAAGAATAGTACCGAAGCCGACCATTAATAAAATCAATATCAAACACTTGATTCATCAAAGCTAAATAAAGAAAGAATACTGGTAAAAAAACAAGGCATGCAGCCGTAATTGGAGCAGGAAGCAATTCCACTCCAAATATAGTGCTTGGTAATGCAGTTAAAAAGATAAATGGGAAGAATGAGACTGCAATACCAAAAATCGCATTCTGAAAAATCGGCTTATGAACCGTTTTTCGGAACTTTATATAATAGTGAATAAGTACAAAGAAACCAAATAAAAATTCTAAAGAAAATAGGATTAATTGCGCATTCCTAATAAATTCATACATACCGCCGATATATAAATAACTCGCTAGCATGCCGATTAAAACCACGAACAAGTTTACCGCATAAAGCATCGCAAGAATTTTTCGTTTAATTAATTGGAACTGATACTTCAAAAAATAACGATAATGGAAATGAATAAATAGTAAAGGTACCATCATTAGAGAGAGACTATTAATAAAGCGGGCGAATGGATCTGCCCGAGCTGAAGCTCCCGCACTCAAATAACCAAGTCCAACCGCTAATAGAAACGCAATTAAGATTAAAACGACCTTATTCTCTCGTTCCTTCCAATAAATATAAAACGAGAATCCAAAGAGCACCATGAATACAATCAAAGGTAATAACGTATGGTACAAAAGAGTATTGTAGTTAATTGGAATTTGAACTTTATATTCAAGCTGATCTCCATTTCGCAGAACCTTCACTTGATCGAGGTTACCAATCACTCCATACTGTTGAATAGAATGATACAAGTCGGGAGATTGTTCATTAACTTCTGTAATGATATCTCCTAATTGAATCTTCCTTTGTCCTGCCCAACCAATAGAGTCTACTTTTGTAACTTCCCACATTCCATTTGTATTCTTCTTTACATCTAGTCCTACATAGGTTTCAGCCACTGTCACATAAACCATATATATAGCAACTAGTTTAATAATGATTAAAAAAAAACAATAAACTTATTGCATTTGATAAATTCCATGCAATTCTCCTTTCCCCTTATTTATCAAAAACTACAAAAGCCAGAGTAACTCTGGCTTTTTAACATCAAATACTTATTATATTTAAACCAGATGCCGTCGAAGTAATGCCTGGTATCGCACCGCAAATCGTTATTGCCAGTAGCATTTTTGTACATCAATGCCTTGAACATCCTCTTTACCTAACACATCAAGTACAGCGGCTTTTTCTGTTTCTGAAATTCCAAAATTAAGCTTACCTTTTTTAAACTCTTCCAAAAGATTCGGTTGTTCAATTAATTTTTCAACTACTTTCTGTAACATTATTATTATCCTCCTTACTGTTAGAATATCTTTTATAAATGTTCTAAATACTCTTCCATACAGGACTTCCATTCCTGACTTACATGCAAATCTCTCATTCTATCAATTGCTTTTCTTTGATACAATCGTTTTATTATGCGCACGTATGATATAACTGGAGATTGATGTATCCACTGAAACAAAGACTCTTCTCTCTCTACCAAAAACTTTTGATTTACCTTGTTATTGTAATAATCTCGTATCCATTGCGCTTTTTCATCTTTTTCTTTAGAAAGTAGCATAATTGGAAGCGTCCATTGCTTTTGCAGCAAATCATTCTTCGTATCTAAACGCAGTAGTCCATTTATGTCATTGGCTAGTTGTGCTGTAACCCCAAAGCTACGGGAGTAATCACGAATGGTTTCTTGCTGTGTTGAATGATTAAGCGTTGCTCCGATGAGAGTCGAGCAAGCCATTAGTGACCCTGACTTATCTTCAATCATTCGTAAAAAATCTTCTTCGATAGTATTGGAGCGTTTAAGATCTTGATGCTGCCCCTTGACTGCTTGCAAAACCTGTCCATGCAGATGCTGAAGTGCAGTCGACTTCAACTTTTCTTCATAAGGGGCTTGCTCTAGAATAAGCACACTTAGCATTAAAAAACCTGTTGATATATTCATTGAAGTGGAAAATGGGGTTTTTGACCAAGGTTTTTCCATATCATCCTGGTCTTGCAAATCATCCAGTATATCCAAAGCCAAAATTAAGAACTCTACAGCCGCAGAAACAGGTAGCATACCAGGGCTTTTCTCATCGTTATCCATATGATAATGAATCTGAGTTAATTCCGAGAATGAAAAACCCTCCTCTCTCTTATACAGTATGAAAGGAATAGCATTCTCTTTGAGATCATTATCATCCAAATGAATATTCACCACTCTAAGCATAACTTCTGTTATTTCATCCGGTGAATATTTTGGAATTAATACCATACGTCACCTCTCTTTCTATTAAGTACGTAGATGACAATTGCAAAACAAGCCTATCATACTCTATATAACGGAAAAAGGTGCTAAAGTAATATGCAGATAGTCAGATAACTCCCCATTTGACGCAGGTGATTTACCCTTATCATTTTGATAGTAGAAAAGCCAATAAAAGCTTATACATATCACAAGGATGCAATAAACTTGTAATAATTAATAACTAAATAAAACGGAACCATTAATAGAGTAGAACAATTAGAAAATGAAAAAATATGCATTTTTTATATCTTTTTTGCTGTAACAATTTTTTCTTTACTTAATCAATTTACAAATCCTTCATTAATATTTAAAATTTTTTTAAATATATTGTAAAAATTCATCTTTTTTATTGTTGTAGGAGAAAGTATATTTTCCTTGATTAAGAAAGGGCATTCATAAATGACATAAACATAAATTCATACAAGGGAATTTAAAATAATTACCAAAAACTGTAATCTATCCGGGACTTATATCATAAAATTATCATGAAAAAACAATGTAAATTTCTAATGAATTTCGTCTAAATTGTTTTTTTTGCCTCTACTTAAGGTGAAATGCATCTTTTAATGACCATTTGGTAATTTTTGTCCCGTCAAATTTAGTTAATCGTTATACGTTTGATTATATCCTAGAACAAAAACGCAAGCGCCCTGGTAGCGACGTATGGACTGGGACTGCGGTTACTCGTCCCACCGAAAACATTTGGACTTAACCGCAGGTAATAAAGGAAACATGCCCCTTCATAGGGGTATGCCGACGTTGGGCTCAGGAGCCCGATTTTAGTCGGCCTTCCTTAAGTTGGAACCGATGTTGACTTATCGTACAGCGAGGGAAGTCTCACTGGGCTCTGGAGCTGGACGTCGCTAACCTAAGCCAATTATCCACAAGCCAGCCATTTTATAATTTCCTGGCTATACTAGAACAAAAAAAGAACCCCCTGCCATCATTAGACAAAGGGGGTTCAATTAGCTCTTAATTAATAGTGCCTTTTCTACTCCTTATAAAGAAGATAACACCACCAATTACTATTAATAATAGTCCTAGTGCTAACCAATTATATTGGTTTGTAGAAGTATCTGGCAGGGTTTGACCTTCTTCTCCTTGCTGATCGTCATTTCCAGATTGTTCATTATTTCCTGTTTGGTTCTCATCTCCTGCTTGTCCATCATTTCCAGTTTGACTGTCGTCTTCTGTTTGATTTTCAGTTTCCTCTGGCTTTTCATAAAGTGAGACAACTTCATCGGCAGGAAGAGCAACTCCATCATAAACACGTACCTCGTCCATTAGACCTTTGAAAGGTGTATCCCAATAGTTAACACCTAAACCAAATCCTGCATCTAACGTAGTAAATACATTTGGGAAGCCGTCCCCTGAGAATTTCTCTTCACCATTGATATAAAATGTTGCATCACCGTCTTCAACTGTAAATGCTAGATGTGACCATTCTCCTACTGGTATCGTCATATCCGTTATTGCATCATACCAATCATCGCCATTGTGTGACCAAACCATTGTTTGTGCAAATCCTGTTTTGGGAACAATGCTAATCCAGTTATTCTCGGTTCTGTTACCAAAGAATGTAGTAGTGAAATCAGTAATCTCTTCAGGCTTCACCCATAAGGATACGGAATAAGTGTGCCTTGTAATTAACCCATCATCTAAACGAAGTCCTGCGTTTCCATCAAACTTAGCAGCTTGATCTACAACACCCTCAGCGAAAGTAATCTCTCCACCTTCATTGTTGAAACGATTTCCGGTTACAGTTGCATCAGCGCTATTACCAGAGCTATCTTTGAATCCATCATTAAAGTCATAGGATGCGGATAAGCCAGCTTTTGCTAGTTCTGGTACAGTAACAGTTAACGTTTGTGTCTCTGTTACAACTCCTAGTGAGATTGTTGCTGTTAAATCAACAGTCGCATCTCCAGAACCATACTCTGGTTGTACAACAACACCTTCATTAGAAATAACTTCCGGATTAGAAGATTCCCAAGTAATTTGCGTTCCTTGTGTAGCCACTGTTGGTAGTGAAATGTTATTAATGGCATTCTCTGGGATTGCAGTACTTAGCTCTTGTTTCATGCCATCCACAACTTCTTGATCTGCCTTAGCTTCTACATGACTACCCCAGATAACGACACCTTCATTAGACATTGCGCTTAAAGTCATTACCCATTTATCGGAAGTAGGGTCATATTGACGAATGAATACACCATCATAAGTACCTTCACCATCAATGGTTAGCTCTACTCTGTAATCATCATATAGCTCCCATGTACCTGTTACAGCACCAGAAACCGTTTTATCTGCATTTAATTTCACCCATGTTGATTCAGTAAGTTCACCAGTAATTTCTTTTCCATGGTTAATGTACTTGTAATCACCTGTTACGTCCGCTTCGGAAACGATTTCAATTGTTTCACCAGCATAGTGATATGGTGTTGGCACTGGCCAGTTATCACTGTTTTTAAACGTTTGGTGTACACGAACCTGGTGCATTTCTCCTTGTTGTGGGAACCGAGTGTGCGTAACGATAAATTCTTTACCTAATCCATCATCAATTAGATAAGAGTTGTGACCTGGAGCCATGTAACCAGTACCGATTCCAGTACCTGCCTCCCCAAGATCTCTCTTAAATAAAAAATTCCCCATCATTTTGTTCCCAATATCTTTATGATCGTCATTGCCTGGGAAATTCCCTACGCCAATATCAAAGCTTTCTGGGAAAACAGCTTGATTTCCTTCTGCATCTACATATGGGCCTTCGATATTTTCTGACCTAAACTGCCTCATATTATATCCACCATCAGATGCTAGACCACCATATGTGATATATAGATAGTAATAGCCAGTTTCCTCATCATACACTGCATACGTTCCCTCACCTGATCTTCCATAACCACCAGCAATCTTTGTACCATAATATCTGTCAATCATTCTGCCATCAGCAGTTTCTCCGTCTTCACCAGGATAAACAGGTAGACCAGTATCTTTTTCCAATGGCAAAATAAATGTACCACCAGACCAAGAACCATATGTCATCCATAAATCGCCATTTTCATCGTAAAGAATATTTGGATCAATCGCATTGGTGTACAGCGCATTATTAAAATTACCTTCATCCGTAAACCAATCCGGATTTGCCTCATCCATCACACCTTCATCAATTAGATCTGCAATATTCGTATTTTCCCAATGTTTATTAACATCACTGTTGTTGTCATAAGCTTCATAATTAGTAAAACCAGAATACATAATGGTATCCAAATATTCATATGGGCCTTCAACATCTTTGGATACTGCAACACCTATTGCAGAACGAATATACGTAGAGGACGCACTGTAATAAAGCATGTATGCACCAGTGGAACCATCTTCCCATACATAATCTTTGTTCCAGAAAATATCAGGAGCCCATACGGCAAAGCCACCCGTACTATCTGCATCATCTTCTCCAGCCCATTCAAATGACTCAGCAAGGTTTGCGGATAAGTCACCGTATATTGGGTTATTTTCAGGAGTTTGATATTCTCTTTCCACTATAGAATTCCAATCAATTAAATCTTCTGATTCAGCAACTGCAATATGTGAACCAAATACATAATAGGAGCCATCATCTGCTTTAATAATAGATGGATCATGCACAGAAGCACGCTCAAATTCTATTGGTTCCGAATTACTAGCTTGCTCATTACCAAGAACAGTACTTGGTATGAATAAGAGTAATATAAGAAAAATCAATGAACATTTTTTAGTAAAACTCTTCAACATTTCATTTCCCCTTTCATTATAGTACGTGAAAGCGCATCCATTTTAAATCTTAAAAATTCCTATCGTTTGGCTAAAAAATTTTTGAAAGTCCCGATAGGAAATATCTCTTGGTGTTGAGAACAACAAGTATTCTTATATATAAGAAACTGAAAAACAGATGCCTTTACATGCGCTTACAATTGTTTTACATTGCCATTCTTTTCATCATTTGTTACATGCTTTCTAAATCCTACCCCCTTTTTTATAATTCGTACTTACAAGAAGTGAACCGCTTACATAAAATTAATAAACAAGTACTTCTCTAAATAAGAGTACTATAAATCTACTATTTTCTCAATAATAGACTAACAAAATTTGTAAGATTCTATAGAATCCTTTTAGCTTCCCCACATTAATTTAATTACTTAGTGATTAAAGTGGAATGAAATTCATTATAAATGATAATAGAATCAATCTTATTTCTAATTTCTCGTACGTACAGGTGTATTCTGTACACCGTAGTTATTTAAAAGGCAAAAATGGCATTGGTGTTTTTTCACCAATGCCATTTTTCAATTACTAATTTGCACATAACTGTAGGTTCGATTAACAGCTAATTGAAATCCACCATGCCTAAATTAGAATCTTTGATTAATTATCTTCATTATTTTAATGACTATTTGAAAGGGTTTTATATAATTTGCAAAAATTAATTAGTTACTTTATTGTTCTGAATAGTTGACTCAAACACATAATACCCCGATTCTATTTGAAGAATTGCTTTTCCTTCCTTATAATCGATAACTTCCATTTCATCATGCTCACTAACCAGTTTTCCATCTACTTTTACCGTATGTTGATTACTAGTAGGCAACCAAACTGTGGCAGTTGTATTCGCCGGAATGGAAACATTATAATGAAGCGTATCGTCTTGAATCTTCCATTCACTTTTTATGGTGCCATAGACTGACTTGTACTCTCCACTTACTGATGTAAGACGCTTATTCTTATCAATATTTGGTTGTAAATGTATATGCTTAAATCCAGGTCTTTCCTCATCATTAGATATACCCGCCATATATTTGTACATCCATTCGGCAATAGCTCCGTAAGCGTAGTGGTTAAATGAATTCATGCCTACGTCGCCAAAGCCATCCTCTACAGAGTATGAATTCCAGCGTTCCCAAACTGTTGTTGCCCCATTATTCACAGAGTATAACCATGAAGGCATTTGATCCTGTAACAATAAGGAATAAGCAACTTCCGAATGACCAACCTCTGATAATATTGGAGCAATCACATTTACCCCAAGAAAACCAACTGCCAATGTATTTTCGGCATAATTTACACGATTACTATTCGGATGTGTTCGCTTATATTCTTTATCATTTTTTATATTTTCAACAAGTAAATCAACCATTTGCTGCTTCTGGTCTTCGTTTTCATACAGCTCTAATTTTATACTCCAAAGCAGTCCAGCTTGACTATTATCTGCTACATCAGCGGAAGCATAAAAATTAGGCATATAAAATGGAGAACCATTCGTAGACTTCAAAGTTAATTTCCCATTTTCATCTATCTCAATGTAGTTCTTGATAAATTCTTTTTTAATCTTTTCAAACAACCTACGATATTTTTCTGCTTCCGTTTGTTTATCAATGGCTAGTGACATTTTCTCCATCAGTTTCGCATCATAAGCATAATAAGCATCACTCATTAGCTCTTTAGCTGTCCCCTCAAAATTCAACCAATCTCCTATACTACCAGGCCCTCGATATGTTTCTCCTGTTTGGCGATAGATCCAATCCATATATTTAACCATGGCATTGTAGTTTTTTTCGATAATCGTCGTATCACCAGTCATCTGCCATACCGTCCATGGAACAACGACACCAGCATCAGCCCAACCACTATTTCCGACAACACCCATAAAATCTGAGTACCTTCCACTTGGCGAAGCGGAATGGAAGTTGCCCTCACCATAAATTTCTTGAGAGTCTGTAAGCATCTCCATCCAATTTTCCAAGAAAATGGCAGCATCCATATTATATAAAGCAGTATTCGCAAAAAGTTGTGTATCTCCTGACCATCCAACTCTCTCGTCTCTTTGTGGGCAATCGGTTGGAATCCATAGATAGTTACCTCGATGGCCCCATAAAATATTAGAAAATAGTTTATTGACATCTTGATGTGACGTGACGACACTTCCGGTCTCCTCAAGTGCAGACATTACAACTTTACCGGTTAAGCTTTTCACATGGATTGTAGTATTCGTTGAAACTACTGTAACTTCAACATATCTAAAACCATGAAATGTCAAAGTAGGTTGGTATGTTTCCCCTTCTAAGTCTCCCTTTAGCGTATAATAATCTGTTGCTTTTGCTGTCCGTAAGTTTGCGGTATATATTGACCCTTGAGGACCATCAGCCCCTTCACTATCGTCATTTAACATCTCGGCAAAACGCAATTTTACTTGACTTCCCTTTTCTCCTTGAACAGTGATTTTCGGAACTCCCACCATGTTTTGGCCAAGGTCAAAAATAACCGTATCTTTATCAGAGATTGTAACATCGCTTTTCTTAGCTCGCTCTGAATCGAGAATTGTCCGATTTGAATCAGTATTGATCGTTCCTCGTCCATTTTTACTAGAGCCTTTATTGATTACGTCTGTATAATAAGTAATGGATTGAGGAAATCGATCTAATTCATCGATAATTTGTGCTGTATCACCATGAAATGCAGTAACGGTTGCATTAGGGAATACCTTTGTAAAATCATGTTCTTTAACTTCATTCCATTCTGAATCATTAAATCCGTTATCATTCCAACCCTGAATCTCCATGGTTGCATCATATGTTTCTCCATCATATATATCGTCTGAACGTATTGGGCCAGAATCTGTCGCCTTCCAACCAGAATTGATATCCGTTACCACCGAATGAACAGAATCATCTTCATAAGTAATGAATAACTTAGCAAATAAAGCGAGTTCATTCCCTTCATCCGAATAATACTTTGTTTGGCCACTTTTTACGTCTCCCTTTGATATACGACAATTCCACCAGCCATTTCCCAGTACGGCTGCAAGGGTTACAGAGTTACCCTTCATATAAGGCGTTACATCATAGGTCATATAATTTATATTGGAATCATAATTCGTCCATCCTGGAGGCATGAATTCTATCTTAGGACTCTCATTACCTTCATTAATGACCCCAAGTTTATTACCATTTATATAAGCATCATAGACTCCTAATGCGGATATATATAGTCTTGCTCTTTTAACCGCACCGGTTAACTTCTCTTGCTTTCTAAGAAAAGGAGCACCAGGACTATCAGAAGCTTTTCCATCCATTGAAATCCATTTGGCACCACTCCAGCCTTTCACACCATCCGTGCTTTTCAAACCTGTTTCAAATTGAGCATTTTCCTCAGCCTGAATCGGTTTATCATCTTGGTTCCACACAATAACTGTCCAATAATATTTCATTGATGGCTTAAGGGAACCCCCATTGTATTTAATTGCTACGGAAACATCTGATACTACTTTACCGCTATTCCATATATCTGCACTATTTTCATTTAATTTTGAAGGACTTGACGCAACAAGTATTTGATAAGCGGTTTGTTTTTGTCCATGTAAACCTGATTCCATCATCCAACTAAATCGTGGCTTTTCTTCATCAATGCCCAGTGGGTTGTATGAACCTTCAACTTTCAAGTTATTAATCTTTACCTTGCTCTTTAAATTATCCTTTTGTATATTCAAACCTTTCCCTCCCCAATAAATAACCTTCAAGTTTATTAGTAATTTATCTAAATAAATTATAGTATTTATTAAACAACTATAAGATAGCTAATCCGGACAAATTAGCATGTTATATAGACAACTTGATTAAACTTAATCTAACTTCTCAGTCTCTCATCAATTACCATTCGGCGATGCTTCCGTCTTTATGTCTCCAAATTGGATTTTTCCAGTTATGGCCTTCTTTAGCCTTTTCCTTAACGTATTCCTCATTGATTTCAATGCCAAGTCCCGGTCCTTGTGGAATTTTCACGTAACCGTCCTTGTAATCAAACACACTTCGATCCTTCACATAATCCAGGATGTCATTTTCTTTGTTGTAGTGAATGCCTAAGCTTTGCTCTTGAATAAAAGCGTTATGCGAGGTCGCATCGACTTGTAAACAAGCAGCCAAAGCAATTGGCCCTAATGGACAATGTGGTGCAAGCGCCACATCGTAAGCTTCAGCCATTGAAGCAATTTTCTTTACTTCGGTTATTCCACCTGCATGGGATAAATCTGGTTGGATTATATCGACATAACCATCTGATAAAATGGTTTTAAAATCCCATCTAGAAAACATCCTCTCCCCAGTTGCGATAGGAATATGCGTATGGTTAGCAATATCCCGTAGTGCTTCATTATTTTCAGGCAGGACCGGCTCTTCAATAAACATCGGTCTATATGGCTCAAGTTCTTTTGCTAGTATTTTTGCCATTGGCTTATGTACACGGCCATGAAAATCAATACCGATTCCGATGTCATTACCAACAGCCTCTCGTACTGCTGCAATACGTTCCACTGTTTCATCTATCTTTTTGTAGGAATCAATATATTGTAGCTCCTCAGTACCATTCATTTTTACAGCAGTAAATCCTAAATCTACTACATTCCTAGCAGCCTGGCCAACATCGGAAGGACGGTCACCCCCAATCCATGAATATACACGAATAGAATCTCTAGCCGCACCACCTATTAGCTGATAAATAGGGGCATTATAATATTTACCCTTAATATCCCAGAGTGCCTGATCAATCCCAGCAATTGCACTCATAAGGATTGGCCCTCCGCGATAAAAACCAGAGCGATACATCATGTTCCAGTGATCTTCAATTCGTAATGGATCCTTATTAATTAAATAATCCATTAATTCCTTGACCGCAGCATTAACCGTATCTGCTCTTCCTTCGATGACAGGCTCTCCCCAGCCAACAATTCCATTATCCGTTTCAATTTTCAAAAACAACCATCTAGGTGTTACCTTATACAGTTCATAGTTACTTATTTTCATTGTACTAACCTTCCTTTTTATAGCCAGACTTAATCCGCATTCGATATGTGCAATCCCATAAATACCAAATGTCATCTAGATTTTTAGAGAGGCTGACCCTTTGTTTTTTGGGACAGCCTCTATTTCTTTCTATTTAAACGAATGTTAACCTTTTACTGCCCCACTTGTCATACCCTTCATAACAAGCTTATTCAAAACTAGATATAAGACTAATGTCGGGATAATCGCTAATGAGATAGAAGCAAATGTTGGCCCCCATTGCCTCTGTCCATACTGTCCTGTAAAGTTAATTAAGCCCGTCTGGATTGTCCTTAGTTCAGAATCACTAATAAATGTCATAGCAAATATTAAGTCATTCCACACAAAGAAGAATTGTACTAATGCGACAGAAACAAAGGCATTAAGAATCATTGGTATCGATATTTTAAAGAAAATTTGATAAATACTTGCACCATCAATAATTGCTGCCTCAATTAATTCATTTGGTAATGTCTTATAATAACCGCTAAACAAAAAAATTGTTAGAGGTAATCCAAATGCAATATAAACAATAATTAATCCTAATAGATTGTTTAGTAAACCAGTACTATGATAAATCGAAAACAACGGCAATAAAACGATTTGCATTGGAATCATAATCCCTGCAAGAAAAAGTAGCATTACTGCGTTATTCAGTTTCCATTTCATTTTTTCAATTGCAAAAGCTGCTGCTGCCCCAAATATCAATATAAAAAATAGAGAAGGAAAGGTTACGAGAATACTATTTTTAAAATAAGTACCCATATTACCGATTGTCCATGCATCAATGTAATTTTGAATATAAACCCCGTCAGGTAAACTATACATTGGATTAGAAAACTCACCTGGGTCTTTAAACGATGATAGTATTAACCAAACGATTGGATAAACTGTTATTAACAAAAACGTAAAAATAAACGCTTTTCCTATAAAGTTACTAAACGCTTTCTGCAACATTCTATTCCCCTCCTTTTAGTCAATATCTTTACGCGAAAATCTGTAGATGAGTAATGTTACAATTAAACATAGTACTAACAAAAATACTGCTACTGTACTACCATAGCCGTATTCGTTATATGAGAAAGCAGAATGATACATATATACTGTCAATGGCGACGTACTTGTTCCTGGACCCCCATTAGTCAAGGCTACAATCGATTCAAAAACTTTAAGTGTACCATTTAAACTAAAGATAATTGCAGATATTAAGATTGGACGGATCATTGGAATAATAACGAAACGGGATAGCTTAATGCCACTTGCACCATCTAACCTAGCTGCTTCTAAAAGTTCTTCTGGAATATCAATTAATCCAGCATATAATAAAACAGCATAGAATCCCATGGAACGCCAAACATCCATAATAACAATCACCCAGAAGGCGGTATCCCCACTTCCAAGCCAAGCTTGCACCCACATTTCTAAATTCAATGCACTTAGTATGCTGTTCACCAAACCAAGTTGAGGGGTGATTTCAAATAATTTAGAAAACAATTGTGCAACGGCTACCGCTGGCAACACAATCGGAAAAAAGATTAGCGTTCGAATTAAGACAGAAAAACGTTTTAGTACTAAAACATAAAAAATAGCTAATATTAATCCTAAGAATACTTGCCCCGTAGTTACAACCAAAGCATATTTTATACTTAGCCAAAAACTACTAAAAAATTGCCGATCCGAAAAGATTTCAATATAGTTGTTTAATCCGATGAATTCAAATCCACCAATTGGCGACCCTTCATAAAAAGAATAACCAATGGACCATACTGTAGGTACTAATACAGCTGCGATATAAACTAATAATGATGGAAGTATGAATAGAAAAATAGCTCGTTTATCTCGTAAAACCTTTTGCATTAGTATCCCTCCTTCTTACTTTAGTAAATCAAGGAAGGTCCGATACCCAGACCTCCCTCTAATATTTTATTACTCTATTTCTTTTGCTAATTCTTCCATATACTCTTCCGGGCTTATACCATCTGAGATTAATAACTGTGCATTATCTTCTGAAACTTGTTTTGTTCTTGCATCGAAATTAGCTTCAAACCATAATGCTCCATCTTTTACATTTGCAATTTCTTCACTAATTAACTTAGTTAATGGATTAACATCTTCAGGCATTTCTGCCACATCAAAACCAGAAATTAAACCTAGGTCCTTCATCGCTCTGTCACCATAATCAGAGAATACCGCTTTCGTCCATTCCTTCATTTTGTCATTGTACTTGTCTTTAGAGAAAGCAACGATTAACCCAGCATTCATGTTGTATTCATCTAGTGTTCCAACGCCGCCTTCAACAGTAGGAACATTAAAGAAACCAATGTTATCTATACCTATTTGATTTCGGTCTTCATTACTAAAGTCTGCAATTGCCCATGTTCCCATATAATACATAGCAGCTTGTCCTTGAAGGAACATATCTACAGCAGCATCAGCATCAAGTGTATTAGCACCTTTTCCAAAGTATCCTTTATCTGCCATGCTTTTCACTTGTTCAGCTGCCTTCACAAAGCCTTCTTCTGTGATATCAAGCTCACCACGACTAACTTTTTCCATAGCTTCTACACCATAATAACGCATAACATACGCATTAATTAATCGTGTAATCGGCCACTTTTCTTTTCCCGCAACCGCAAACGGTTGAACACCATTTTGTTTTAAGGTTTCAGAAACGTTTAACATTTCATCCCAAGTAGTAGGTACTTCTAGGCCATTTTCTTCAAAAATTTGTTTGTTAAACCAAAATCCTTCAAGGTTTAACTCAGTAGGAACAGCATATAATCCCTTACCGCCAGCTAAACGCTTCAATAAATCAACTGCACCTGGATTTAATTGTTCATAAATTCCTAATTCTTTAAACGCATCTTCTACGTTAAGAACTGCATCTGCATCGATTAGTTCTTGTAAAGGTTTACCAGATTCATAATCAAAAACCTCCGGTAAATCATCACTTGCCGATAACAATTGAATCTTCTTAACTAAATCTGTTTGTGGCACTGTTTCTATGTCTAATTCATAATCTGTTTTTTCTTCTGTTAATGAAACATATACTGGAACTTCCCCGCCACTTGCATTGTTTGTAGATAAGTAATGAACACTATCGTCACTTGCTTCATTGGAAGATGATCCTTCTTTTCCTTCAGCATTGTTGCCTTCATTGTTACTTCCACAACCAACAATTAATAATGAAATCATCATTGCTAATAGTAGTTGAAGTAATTTCTTATTCATTTGATTACCCCTTTCAATTTTCTATTTATTATGACACTTTTAATTGTAAGCGCATTTATTTTAAAATGTAATCGCTTCATTATTTAGAATCTTGTCTGTTTTTTTTGGATTTTTCCCTTTAATATACGTTTTTTTTAGAAAAAAAAGCTGTGTCTATTTTTGGATATTCAAAGACACAACTCCGTTCATAATCTTCACTTTTTATACTGACCAGGGCTTACACCAACCTTTTTCTTAAAGACTTCAGAAAAGTGTCTATACGTGTGGTAACCTACTTTTTCACTAACTTCTGTTACCTTCTCCCCTTTTTCCAGCATCTTTTTCGCTTTTTCAATTCTTATATCTGTTAAATATTTAATATAAGAAAGTCCCAGTTCTTCCTTAAACAAATAACTAAAATAAGTAGGATTCATGTCAACTTGTTCAGAAACTTCACTTAACGTAATGGATTTGCCAAAATTTTTTTCTATATAATCGATCGCTTGTTTAATAGATGGATGGATATTCATATTTTCATTGTTTAATCCAGCCATGATTCCTTCAATCTGAAGTCTAAACCACTCTTTCATTTCTTCCTTCGTCTTGATTTGCCGTATCTCTACGTGAGGAAAATAATTCATAAAAAG
This sequence comes from Aquibacillus albus, assembly GCF_016908325.1. GTDB lineage: Bacteria > Bacillota > Bacilli > Bacillales > Amphibacillaceae > Aquibacillus_A > Aquibacillus_A albus. The sequence continues at coordinate 46,544 of NZ_JAFBDR010000024.1, forward strand.
ATATTTAGATTTTGCTAACCCTTTTTCTTGAACTGTTTCAATAACCATGTAGATAACCTTTAAGACTTCTCTTTCGACGATATCCGGTTCTAACCATTTATTTTCCAACATTTTTATATAACTATCAAAATATTGTAAAACACTCTCCCTATCTAATTGCGTAACCCCTTCCCTAATCTTAGAAATAATGGTTACATTATCATCAGAAATATAGTCCTCACTTTTAATTTGTTCGTAATAATAAAAGCCGTACAGATTCATATACTGGCCATACCGAAGTGCTTTAACAGATTCATTATAACTTCTCGTTATTCCCTCTTTCTTGATTGATGTTCTTCCCACCCCTATAATTGCTTTCACAAGATCAAGTTCATCTGCGAGTATCTCTGAGTACGAGGTCAGGATATCATACTCCAAGATTACATAGATGTAATAATTCTCAAGATAAAGTTCTTGTACAAAATAAGTGGTTTGGTCACCATCTTTCCATGAAAGCTTTTTTGTTGAGGAAAGAACAGTTACGCCTAAAATAGGGTTCAGTGATATTTGGTCAATTTGCTTTTGCCATTTGCCCTCTGCCTTGTCACCTTTAAATAAAAGTTCTATCATTGCTCTTTCTAATTGCTCCGTTTGACTCAATTCAGATTGCTTTTGCTCTTCTATTTTATTTAAGGTTTTGACGATAACCTCTTCTATATTCTTAATAGTAATCGGCTTTTCTAAATAATCAATAACACCTAATTTAAGTGCTTTTTTAACGTAATCATACTCTTTAAAGCCACTAAACACGACGCAAATTGTTTCTGGTGCAACATCCATTACATATTCAATTAACTGCAGTCCATCTAATCCAGGCATACGGATATCTGTAAATATAATCTCAGGTTGCTTCTTCTTCACTACGTCCATTGCTGTGTTTCCATCAGTTGCACTTCCAACGATTTCAATTCCATATTTCGACCAATCAATCATTTGCTGTAAGCCTTTAATGACAATTGGTGCATCATCAAATATTACTGCCTTAAGCACGATCCTCTCCTCCTTTCAGTGGAAATCGTATTGTAATCTTTGTACCCTTGTTTTCTTCACTTTCCACTTTAAACATGCTTGCCGATCCATAGTATAATTTCAATCGTTCTCTAACATTTCTCATACCAAAACCCTGGTTGACTCTGTCCATATCTTTTATTCCTACACCATTGTCGCAAACCGTAAATATTGCGCTATTGTCAATTAATCTTCCGGTAACTTTTACTGTTCCCTTGCCTACCTTTGGCTCAATTCCATGATAGACAGCATTTTCGATAAGTGGCTGCAGTAGCAATTTTAGAATATCCTTATCCAATAAATCATGATCAATATCTTTAATAAACTCAAACCGGTCTCCATAACGTATATTCTGAATATTTATATAATGTTTGATATGTTCTAACTCTTTTTCGATTGGCATGGTTTCTTTTCCTCTGTTCAATGCCAATTTAAAACTCTCTGATAAAGAAATGGACATCTGAGCGATTTTATCATTACCATCTATCATTGCCATCCAATAAATAGAATCTAACGTATTATATAAAAAATGTGGATTAATTTGTGATTGTAATATTTGCAATTCAGCTTCTCTTTCCTTTACTTGCAGCGCAGTAACCCGTTTATTTAATTCATCATTTTCTTTTGAAACTGTCTTAAAGGTATTTGCAATAGTTCCAATTTCATCATTACTGAATTTATCATCAAATGTACTCTTTCCTTTCGCCCAGTCTAGCATCATCTTTCTTATTTTTTTCAATGGCTGGGTAATTGATTTAGATAAAATTAGCGATAGCAAAATGGATACGATTGAGATCACTAAGACGATTGTTATCGTTAACCCGCTTATTTCATTTGTTTCTTTAAAAAATACATCAGGAGCAACAGCTGTAGCAAATGTCCATCCCGTTGTTTGATTGCGAATTCTAGTAATTAAGTAGCCATTATCATTTAATTTTTCTAAGCTTTGTATGTCATCCCCAATATCCGTACTACTCCGCGAATAAAAAACTGGTGACTTTGCATTATTATCATGTTGAACAATAAAGTTACTATTTGGTCCCCTCGGTAGCATCTTTGCGAACATATCTTTTTTAAGGTTAACAATTAAAATCCCTAATCTTTGATGTGGAAAGTTATTTGGATCTAGTAGCAGCTTTACTGATGAAAACGTATGGATTGAATCGCCAGTATCTTCTAGTACATTATAATGAAAGAATATTTCTTTTCCATCTGCATCGACAATTTTTTGATACCAATCCGAGTCAATAATTTCATAAGACTTCCCCTCGTATCTCCCAATATTGTTCGATCTTCCATAACAAACCGCTCGAAGACGATTATCTAACAGACAAACGGAGCTAATGTTATTTTGGTCAATGAAATATTGGGACATAATCCGCTGAATGTGAAAAGATTGATCCCCTTCACTTATGACACCTTCTTCTCCCAAATCAGATTGGGCACTTAATCGTAATTCCTCTTGAATGGAGGGATTACCAAGAATTAACCGGTGTAATCTTATAACATTTTCAAACATTAATTCCGCTAGTTCATTTGTGGACTGTAAATAATCTTGATTGGTTTCAACATGCTTATCTATCAGGGTACTTTTAGCAATATTAAAAGAAATAAAACCTAACAAAACTAATGGGATTACTGTTAAAGGTATCATAACCGTAAGAAAACGAGTACGTATATATGCACTTTGGAATCGTGACAAGCATTTCCGCCAAAAAGCTCTCATAATATCCCTCACTTCTTGAATCAGACAAAACTAGTTGATTTATTTTATACATAGAAAAGAAGTATCCCTAATGTTTTTGGGATACTTCTTTTTATTATACCACTATTATTGCTCATAGCAGACCTAATCCTGTTTTAACGATTAAATCTATTTAGTTGGAATCATCCTCTTTTAAAACTACCTCCGCAACTGTCTCCACCTAAAACCTACAGATTATTTTATAGATACTCTCTCAACAAATAGGTTGGTGTACAGCTCCAAGCATGGCAATAACTATTAATTAAATGGTTACCATACGGTGAGAATTCTTTATCTTTCGGATTGTATAACTCCCAGAATGTATCTGCTCCTTCTTTAAGCATACCGCCCCAATACATTTTCATCCAATCTAAAGCTTCTTTCTTCATGTCTACCATTAACAACGCTTCTACCAAATGGTGATGCATATACGGAGTATTCATCTCAATATTAGGTTTATTTTCTAACAATCTTGTTAATAGTTCCTGATTCTTTTCTGGCTGTAGTACTTCTGCTAAGACCATCCACACTTGTGTTGCCCAAGAAACCTGGGCATTTTCACCACTAACAAAAAAGCCTAAGTCCTCTTGCCATAAATGTATAATCGTTGCCTCTAGCACTAGTTTGAGGTGCTTTTCCATCTTTTCTTGCTCTTCCTTTTTCCCAAGTGTATCTGCTAATGATATTGCTCTTCGTAAGGTATATATCAAAATGGCTTGTGATGGTGCTTGTTTATTTAAATCCTGATGCCAGTCAATAAAAGACCACCAACTTTCATCATCTTTCAAAATCCCATGATTATCTAACCTTTTTAATCCTATTTCCACTTGTCGATAAGCTGTTGGCCACAATTCTTCTAATGTCTCATAATCCTTTGTTGCTTGAAAATAGTCATATAACGTTGTGGTAAAAAACAAAGAATAATCATATAAAAACGTATCGTCCGGGATCAAGAATGGCTCGTTGAACAGATTTGCAGAAACTTGTCCATCTTGATTAGGTACTGCGGCAAATTGATACAAATTACGCTTCACCAAATCATTGTTTTTAAAAGTTGAATAATTTGCTAAAGCTTGTAAACGTAAATCGCCTAACCACAATCTACGGTCACGTTTGGGGCCATCTTCAAATACATCTTGCATGCAATCTTGTAATGTTTTTATACTTACCCGGTCAATTTCAACTAACTCTGGATCGTCATGACTAAAGCTCCCTACCTTACATACATCCGCCGAAGTGACAGCTTCAACAGTTGCCTTTTTAAATGAGACTTTATATTTTGGTGAGGTGTCAAGTACTTCAATTTTTAAATAGCGGAAACTATAGCGTCTTGGTAAGGACAGTTGATTCGGTAGCACATCAACATGTATTGTTTCCTCTTGTAGCCATGAGCTACTAATCCATCCGTCATAACTAGAAAAAGACTCAGCCATCTCTACAGGCATTTCACCAAAAGTAAGCCGCATATGAAGCGGTGCATCGGGCGGGCTGCCAACAGGTACAATATGAAGTTGCAGATAGCCCACTTGATGATCACCAAAGTCAAGTATCACTCTATCGCCTTTTCCTAGCACTTCCTCCGATAATTCATTCGCTGGCTTTAGAGGTTTTGCTTCCCAGTTATGAATTTTTTCTTTATTTTCAACAACATCTATTAAGTTTGTTGGTTCTATCACATGGCGAAATAGAGTTGGTTTCAATGATTCTGCTTTTTCCTCAAAAGATTTATTTCTTTTAACCTCATGTGTTTGATTTTTTTGGAAACTCATGTTAACACTCCTCTAAAAAAGGGTTCAGTTTAAATTAAAGCACATTGCAATTCTTCCAGCTAGGTCTGATCTATAAAACAACTTTGCTCTTCTAAGTGTTTAAGGATATTCTTAATGTGTTCATTAATCGTATTTACTCCTTTTGGAATAGCTCTGCTATTCCTTTTTGTGTCATCCAATTATTAACTGATACTAATTTGATCTAATACTTTTTAATAAACTCAATTTCAACCTTTTGTTTTACCACTATTTATGGTACGGTTCACTTTGCATTCATGGTAAAGCATCCTAAAATTCTGCCACACCCACTCATTGCCTTTGTGACAATTCTATTCTGGAATATAAACAACGAATATTTTTATTCCTCTGTAGGATTATATAGTCCATTAAGCTCTAAAGCTGGTATTGCTGAAGAACATCCTTGAGTGAGTTGACGAATCTCTAAAAAGGTACTCTTATAACCATGCTTTTCTTAAAAGATTTACACCAAGTTCGATTTCATCATAAGAAAGACCGCTAAACCCTAATTTAATCATTGGAGTTTCCGGATGATTTTTTATGAAATAGATCGAAGTTGGACGCACTTTAACACCATAAAGGGAAGCCTGCTCGATTAGCCATTCTTCTGAATGCCCTAGATATACCTTGATTAAAACGTACAAACCAGACTGTTCGCCAATAATGGATATACTTTGCCCAAAATGTTTTTTTAATAATGAGACGAGGTGTTCCATTTTTCGTTTATAAACAAGGCGCATTCGCTTAATGTGCCGATTCCATTCCCCATTTTCCATAAATTTAGCCATTGTAAATTGGCTAAAAAGTGACGTTGAGCTTTCGAAATTCAGGAACTGATTTTTATAACGATTTATAAGTTGCTTTGGTAACACCATATAGCTTATACGTAGTCCCGGTAGAAAAGACTTTGAGAAATTTCCCAGATAAATGACCCTTGTTGCATCAATAGAAGCGAGCGCTGGAAACGGCCGTTGCGTATATCGGAACTCACTATCATAATCGTCTTCAATAATGTATCCCTGTACCTTGTTTGCCCAGTAAATGAGCGTTTGTCGTTGTTGAATAGACATGTTCACACCGTACGGACTGTGATGAGAAGGTGTTACATAGATTAAATCTGAATCCATTTGTTTAATTTGCGAGAGATCTGCACCTGTTACATACACCGGCAAATATTCAAGTGAAAAGTGATGGAATTGAAAAGCTTCCCTTGCACCATGGAACCCTGGATCTTCTACGATAATACATGAATAATCTTCCTTTAGTATATGGCCTAGATTAATAAGCATTTGTTGTGTACTGCTACCGATTATAATGGCATCTGCATCTGTTCTTACCCCACGTGATTGGAGTAAGTATGCGGCAATTTGTTCGCGCAGACTCACCTCTCCAAAGGGTTCTCCATACCGAAAGCTCTCAGGTAACGTTAAGACCTGATTCGCTATTCGCCTCCATATTTTTAAGGGGAAATGGGACTGATCAACAGCATCTGTCCTAAAATCGACACGAACGGACTCTTTCTTGCTCGCCCTCTTTTTGTTAGGGAGGATTGGTGATTCCTGGTATAACGATGGCTCTAATTGATTGACAAAATAACCTTTTCGTCCTTCTCCGCGTATATAACCCTCCACTACAAGTTGGTTATACGCCATTAGGGTTGTATTACGACTTACTTGAAGAGAATCAGCAAGTTGCCGAATGGATGGTAGCTGTTCATCAGCTTTCACATTACCCTGTTCAATAACTGATTTAAACTGCTCGTAGATTTGTTTGTATTTAGGAGATCTTTCGTTTAAGGCAAAAAGATAATTTTTCATATATGTCTCTCCTGACATGCTTTGTTATTTTAAATTGTATCTTTATAAATGTCAGTTTATATCATAATATATTTTATATGAGCGATAATATACTTTCAAACATTAATTAAGATAAGGAGTGATAATGATCTATATTCCAAAGCACTTTGAAATCAAAGATGAAGAAGTGATTTATGAGATTATGAAAGAAAATGGATTTGCTACGCTATTTTCCCAACATCAGGGTCATCCGTATGCGACCCACCTTCCTTTGATTTTAGATAAAGAAAACAGATATTTGTACGGTCACTTTGCAAAACCGAATAAGCAGTGGAAAGATATAGAGGAACAGGAGGTACTTGCCGTTTTTCAGGGGCCGCATTGTTATATCTCGTCTTCCTGGTATGAAACAAATAAAGCTGTTCCGACATGGAATTACATAACAGCTCATGTATACGGAAAGGTCGAAATCATAAACGGGAAAGAAATGATGGATTCCCTTCATCATAAGGTATTGAAATATGAAGATCCAAATAGTTCATATCAATGGGACCAATTGGATGCCCATTTTTTAGATGGACAAGCAAAAGGCATTGTTGGGTTTAAAATCAAAATCGATAAAATCGAAGGAAAGGCAAAGTTGAGTCAAAATCATTCCCCTGTGCGATTAAAGCTTGTTATTTCACAACTTGAACAATCCACAAGTGAGGATGAGAGGGAAATTGCATCTCATATGAAAACTATTCTTAGAAAGAAAGCTTAAAGGTTGAACAAAACTTTTTAAATTATCTCAATTGAAGCAAACAAAGCTCATGGATAACACATCATGACAATAATCTTTGAAAGCGAGGAATATGTATGCGTTTTGAAACAAAAGCCATTCACTCCGGGCGTTCGATTGACAAATCAACGAGCTCAGTCACCATGCCAATCCATCTCTCTACGACATTCGAAAGAGCTCAAGATGGCTCATATCCAAATGAATTCGAATATAGCCGTGAAAGTAATCCCAATCGTCATGCTCTGGAAGACTGCCTCACATCGCTCGAGGATGGGTATGATTGCGTCACATTCGCATCAGGGATGGCAGCAATCACTTCATTAATCGAGGCACTTCCTTCGGATAAACCACGTCGAGTTATTATGCCAAACGATATGTATTTTGGTATTCGTTCCCTTCTTTCGAAAACGGATATTGGATCAAAATTTGACATTGTGATTGTTGATATAACAGATCTTCATGAGGTTGAGAAAGTGATAAAACGTGCACCAACCGGGCTGGTTTGGATGGAGACACCTTCTAATCCACTTCTGAAAGTTATCGATATTGAAGCAGTGGCACAGATAGCACAAGAGGCCGGTGCGTACACCGTTGTTGACAATACGTGGGCTACTCCAGTTCTACAGCGTCCGCTCAACCTTGGAGTTGATTTCTCACTCCATGCTGTGACCAAATATATCGGGGGGCATAGTGATTTAATGATTGGCGCAGCAATCGCAAAATCTGATAGCTCTATGTTGGACAATCTCCGGGCTTGGCAGCATTCAAAAGGTGCTGTGCCTTCTCCATTCGAATGCTGGCTTGCTCTGCGCGGCGTTCAAACGCTTGCCCAGCGTATGGAGACTCACTGTTCAAATACATCGGCAATTGCGGATTTTTTGGAACAGCACCCGAATATCGAAGCCGTTCATTATCCCGGTCTTGATGAACATCCGGGACATCATATTGCAGCACGGCAAATGAGTTCATTCGGCGGTATGTTATCCTTTCAGGTAAAAGGCGGTCAGGATGAGGCAATGGCTGTTGCTGCAAAGGTGCAATTGATTACCCGTGCTACAAGTCTGGGTGGAACGCACAGTCTCATTGAGCACCGTGCTTCAGTTGAAGGGAGCACAACGATGGCTCCGCCTAATCTCCTGCGCCTATCAATCGGACTCGAGCATGTGGATGATCTAAAGGAGGATTTATCTCAGGCGCTGGAATAAGTAAAATGAATCTCTATTCAGAGGTGCTAATTCTTTCTTCCACCTCTGAATACTAGTTGAAGAAGTATTCCCTGACTTTTGGGTAAGGTCATATCTATGTCATTTCACATTAGAGCATTTAAAATTAACAATATGGCAGGTTTGCGGAAGGCTAATTTCAATCCAATTTGTATAACAAGTTCACTTAGGATACCTTACTATTTTACTAATTAAGTACGGTATCCTTGTTTTTTAAAGATTCTAAATAATAACTCCTTATCTAAGACGACTTTAGCTTTCTGCTTTACCACTATTTATGGTAGGCATCACCGTGACATAAGAACTGGAAATAATGTTTTCTATTATTATTGATATATAATTCAATTTTAAGGAACAATTAAAGAAAAATTAGAGAACGAATAGAGAATGATTAAGGAACAAATAAGGAATATTTAAAGACATTTTAAGTACCAATAAGGTATAATTAGTGTAGAAAAAATTTTGTAAAGGATGGGAAATCTATTGTATCATCCGTCGTTTTCATATACTAATATTATGGTTAGAGATTTGATGTCAATTCAACACTCTCGTGCAATAGTTGAAGTAATGCCCATTCCAGCTCATATTGAGCGTGAATTAAAAGAACAAGCAAAGCTTAAAATGACTCATTATTCCACGAGAATTGAAGGAAACAATTTAGACATCGAACAAGTATCGCGTGTGGTCAAACAAAAACAGAATCAAGCACGTATTCCTGCTGAACAGGAAGTACGAAATTATTGGGAAGCTCTTTCCTATTTAACCCGAGAAAAGCAAAAAGGAACTCAAATTACAGAAACTTTTATACAGAAACTCCATTCTATTATTATTCAGCAAGGAGTAGGAAGGAAGCCATTTAAAAGTGAATATAGAGGGCCTACTCCACCTGGTGTTTTATTTGCAGTTTTTGATAATATCAGTGGACAACCAGATTACATACCACCAGAATATTCGGATGTTCCTTCCCTGATGTCAGAATTTGTAGATTGGATAAAAATTGAGAACGAACTGCCTGCTCCAATTAAAGCTGCTATTGCAAGCTATCAGTTTTTAACAATACATCCTTTTGAAGATGGGAACGGAAGAACTGCCCGAGCACTTGCTTCTTACATTTTGTCTTTAGCTGATTATGATGTAAAAGGATTTCATTCTATGGAAGAATATTATGTTGAAGACCTACAAGGATATTATCAAAATTTACAAATGGGGTTTCCCCCCACTTATTATAATGGAAGAAATGCACCTAAAGATCTGGCCCCGTGGATTGAATACTTTGTTCGAATCATGGCCCTTGCATTTGAAAAAGTTGCAAATCTATCAAAACGTTATGCTAATAATGAGATAGATCCTAAGATTAGCCGTCTTGAACCAAATGAAAAAACATTGTTGCGTTATCTAATAGAAAAAAATAGGCCTGTAAAACCAAAAGAAATAGCAGAATTATTTCAAGTTCATTCAAGGACAATCTCTAAATGGTCTAACCAATGGATTGAAAATGGAATTATTCAACCGGCAAGTGGCAACAAACGAGTTACGTCTTATAAACTAGGAGAGAACTTTCAAGATCTAACATTAAATGATCTTGGCTATGCTGAATAATAATTGAAAGCACAAAGCATAAATTTTAATAATTCTTAATATATTTGAGGTTTTGCAGATGAACTTTAAACTTTATATCGTAAGTGCCATATAGAAAAGTTTTATCAAGAAGGAATAAAGGAATATGAAAAGCGTTTGAGTAGGTACTTTAAAATAAAATTACAGAAGTTTAAAAATGAGGAATCACTCTTAAAGAAAATCACCAATAAATATTATAAAATCCTTGTGTCAACTGACAAGGAAGGGATGATTAGCTCTGAGGGTCTTTCGGCGAAAATAGATATCCTTGGTATTTCAGGAAAGTCGGATGTTGTTATTATAATCGGAACAGAGAATATAACTGCTGATGAGATATTTAACAATAGTCCAATGGAAATTGATATTGGATTAAAGACAACGATTATGTTTGAACAGATTTACCGAGCATATCGCATCTTACATAATCAGCCCTACCACAAATAAAAGGTGACCTAATAAAGTCACCTTTTAGCCTTTCATACAGACCGCTTCACTTTGGTTATAACACCATTTTTCATATACAGAACAAACTCTACGTAATAACTAAAATCGATAAATATTTGTTTATGGTTCGGTGTGGTAAGCATCACCCCACCTATTTAACTGGCGGTTCTTTTAATACAAAAGCAGAGGTCATAAAATTTCCCTCTGCATGAGTTAACATTACAGCTTCTTATAAAAATTGATGTTGCACATGTTTGTACCTGAACATAGAATGCACACACTTTCTCTGTTTATCATTTATTTAGCTAACGGAATTTTCACCTTTATGTTATATTCAGAATCGGATTTTAAATCTTTAATGACTCCATCTTCAACATATTCACCATTTAAATAGACTTCTATACTATCAACATTATCTTCTCTCTTTATATCAATTGTGAGTTCTACTCCCCTAAACGAGCGTTGGATAGAAGCCTCCTCCCAATGAGACGGAAGTTGCGGCTTAATGCGAAGACCTTCCTTTGTCCCTTGTAAACCAAATAATCCATCGATTAACGTACGATATACCCATGAGACAGTTCCAGTGTTGAATAGATGACTTGAGCGACCGGCTGTGCGTGGGATTTGACGATAGGAACCACGGTAATAGTTCGGAATAAATACCGGCAATTGTCCGCGTTGTTTAATATCCTCAAGATCAGGTCCCGGAATCATTTTACGAAGGAGACGATATGCATTGTCTTCCTCCCCAGCTGTGTAGAGGGCATAAATATAGAATATCGCGGCGTGATTATACACAGAGCCATTTTCTGCAGAGCCAGGATGCTTTTGCGTTACTCGTCCGACATCGACTCTCATTTTTGTATACGCTGGCGCTAACATCTCAACACCATAAGGAGATTCTAACTGCTCCGTTACGGCTTTTAATAATTTCTCTTTCTTCTCTTTATTAGCCGCACCACTTAAAAGCGCCCATCCTTGGGAATTTAAGAAAATTCTACCTTCCTTATCCTTACTAATTCCAAAGACGACATTATCATCTGTAATTCCACGGGCATACCAGTTGCCATCCCATAAATATTTATTGATGATTTCATTTGATTTGTCAGCCTCTTGCTTGAACTCTTTACCAGTTTCTGCTTGATTAACCGTTTCACAGATATCCGCCCAAATCATAAACGCATAGGCTGAAGCAGTCGTTAACCAACCAGAAACACCTTTTCCTTTATAGCCAACCATGTTCATTGGATCATTCCAATCCCCTTGGTTGATATAATTTAAGCCACGCTCATCTCGATCATTAATCAACCAGTGCATGGCGCGGTTAATATGTTCAAACACCGTTGCTTCTTCCTTGACACCTGAAAATGGAACAATTTCATCTAAAATACCGTAATCATTTGTCTCATCTAAGTAAGCACTTAAACAAATAGGCAACCAAACACAGTGATCAGTGTGAGGGACTTGGTTAATATATTTCAACTCGGCATCCTTATGCAAAATAATTCCATCCGGCATTGCTCCACTCGCTTTTTGTTGACTTAACGCCATCAGAAAAGCGCCTCGTGCAATTTCCGGCTTGATATAGATCATCCCCATATTATCTTGTAAATAGTTACGCGTTTGCGGATCTGTGGACAGACGATTTGTGATCCCATGATAATACACTTGGCGTGGTAACCAATGATTCACAAAATTATCTAACTCGGCATCTGGTGTTTTAATCTGAATGCTCCCTTTACCTTCCGCAATGTAGTTTGCATACTCGATTTCCGCTTGCTCAAACCCATCTTGTATAAAGTACTCCTCACGAATGCGAGCTACATTTTCGTCAGTTTTTGCCGGTCCAAACACAAAGCGATACTCTTCTTCCGCACCAGGGTTTAATTCCAAATTATATTGGAGTACGCCAATCGGCATTTCATATCTTGACTCTCCTTTTGATAGTTTATCTTGTTGTAGAGCAGATGGATTTGTAATCCCACCTTCACCTTCAAATTCCCCCTGGTTCACTTCCCAAGCAACCGGCTTTCGATCGGCTAAAAGGTAGGTCTTATCTTTGAGATTTTTGATCTTATCATAGTCTTGATATTTTTGATAAGGTGTAATCGATGAACAAATAATTCCTTGCAAATCCTCATGATATTCACCTGACTGATTCATCCATGACATATATCCAATCGTAAACGAAGGATAGATACTTATGTTTCGTTTCTTTTCAGATCGATTGGTAACTTTTACACGCCAAAGTTCCATCGCCTCTTTTTTCGGTAAGCTTAAAGTCATTTCAATCAAAATATCCTTATGTTCTACCTTCCAATTGATATTATGTTTCCCTACAGAAAATGTGTACTTTTCAGGAAGCACACGCATCGGTTCATATGGGGCAGAGAACATTTCACCGTTATCCTGGTCTTTTATATAAATAAAACGACCAGGATGATGCGCGTAATAAGGTTGTTCAGGCTGCATAAACGTTTTCGCTTCCAAATTGGGAGCATACGAATATTTGGCCGGTTCTGGTTGCATGAACTGTGCAACCGCATACCCACGGCAATTCACATGAATCATCATCTCATCATTCCATAAATAGCCCGATGCCTTTGGAATCATGGTAGGACTCGTTAATTCAATATTGTTTTCCGTTGCTCTAATCATAGGATTCCCTCATTTCTACTCTTTTCGGTATTCCCTTGGACTTTTGCCTGTGTACTTTTTGAATGTATATGAAAAATACTTATAGTCGTTATAGCCTACTTTCTCTGCAATTTCAGCGGTTTTGGCTTTTCGATCTTGTTTAAGCAATCCTTTTGCTTTGACAATTCGATAATGATTCATCCAATCGACAAAGGTTTGATTCGTTTCTTCTTTAAAAATTCTGCTAAAATAATTTGGCGTAACGTAGGTAATTTTCGATATATGATCTAACGTAATGGGCACGTGATAGTGCTCCTGCACATATTCCATTGCTGCTTTGACAATATATTGATACTTCTTGTTTTTGGATTGTTCGATTCGCTCAATATAACCATAGTATTTGTCTTCAAACCAAGCCTTCATATCGTTTATCGTTTTATATTTGTTAATATCATCAATGACTTCCGATTCTAGCTTCCCTATTCCCAAATCTAATAGAGCTTGTTCTGAAGCGATTAAATAGCGTATACAGAGGGCCTTTACTTCCGTGTAAGATACAGCCTTCTCCATTATTTCCTCAAACAATTGATCTACTAACTTTCTAATTTCCTGTTTGTTTGTCAGTTTTAATGCTTCAATGAAGGCTTGGTTCAACTCACTTGAATATAATACGTCCTCCGTCACTTCGTTTAGAGCTTCTTGGTAGAATAAGAGGACATTTTCGCCCCGATACATTTTCTCTTGTAAGGCAGAATGTGCTTCCAGATAAGAATCCTGAATTGATTCAAAGGCTTTATAAACATATCCAAAGGCAATCGTCACGGTATCCTTCATTTCTTGAAAAATGAGTTCTTGAACATGCTTATACGTCTTAATGATCATCTTTTTATTTTGTTGTTCTAGATTCATTAAACAAATGAGTTGACTACCTTGCCAATCGCCTAGGATTGCACCCACTTTTTCTTCTAACATTTCATTTATATCATGAAAAATCTTGAACTTATCTTGTTCGTTTATATCATAATTATCAATCTCGACCAGACAAACTTGATAAAATGGTCCCCGAATCGATAAATCTAACGGTTGAGCCTGGGTCTCAGCCTCTTCCTGTGTACATTGGTTGGTTACAATTCTCTTAATCAACTTTCCTTGTACAATAGGCTTCAACTGATCATATTGCTTTTTTGCCTCATTCTCACTTTTTTCAACTTCAATTTGCTCTTTTAGTTTCACAAAGAGCTTGATCAATTCTTCCGATCCAACGGGCTTTAATAGAAAATCCTCTACCTTTAGCTTTAGCGCTTGTTTGGCATAGTCAAAATCATCATACCCTGACAAAATAACAATCTTGATATGAGGATAATTTTCACGGATTTCCCTTGTTAATCCTAATCCATCTAACACCGGCATACGGATATCTGTTAAAACAATATCAGGTTCAAATTCACTTATTTTCGTTAAGGCCTCAACGCCATTTTTAGCTTCCCCAACAACTTCAACGCCATATTCTGCCCAATTGATCGACAACTTGATCCCTTTACGTATAATCGCTTCATCATCGACTATCATAATTTTTATCATGAGGTTCCCTCCAAGCAAGTCAACTCTGTCCTTATTATAGCCAATGACTGCTTTAGTGTACAAATACTAGGGGGTCGTTACATTCACCTCATCAGGGCGATAAACAGCGGTGACTATTCCATTGCGATTGGTCGCAAACATGACGGTACGATCGCTTTCTACTGTAAACTCGTATACCTTATTCGTTTTTTTATCTTTAATCGTAAGCTCATTATCAAACGAATCTTCGGAAACGAAGACAAACAGACTTCCACCTTCAAAATCGACTCTTCGACCATATACACCGGCTAATTCATACCCTTTGATCCACTCGAGTCCTGATTGGACATCTGCGGTTTTCAATGCCTTTTGATAAACACCTTTTAACGGTTCATCGTTGTTATTTAACTCAATTGGCAGTGAACACCACAAGACCTTCCCTTTTCCTACTTCCTTCATCAACAATTTGGAACCTGTTTGTTCATGGCGAGATCCCTCCACCAAGACTTCCTTTTCAAGTTCCGCTAATCTATTTTTCCCAAATGTTACAGATAACTGCTGATCCGTTAAAAAGGATACAGGATATTCAACACCGTCGACCTCAATCCGTTCTTCCCTAACAATATTGCTGGGTTTTGTCTTCCCAAAAAGTTCTGTTCTCGGTCTGTGCCGCCAGTAAGGATCTAAGTTTAATGGTCCAGTCCACAAGAGCGTTCCACCATGAACTTCGATATGCTTCATCAGCTTTTCAAAAGCATCGGTTTCGAAATTATGGGCACTTGGGACAATAATTAATTTTGGTGGATGCTCTGCTAAAGTATCTAAATGATACTCACTCAATCCACGGAAAGGTACGCGTAGATGGTAGTTCATAACTCGTGTTAACTTTGCAGTCGACGCAAAGGCAACATCTCTATTAGAAAAGTCATTCGAATATGGATAAATTACTGCCACATCTTCCAGCTTACGTCCTTTAAAAAGGTCTCGTATTTTCGGAATAAAAGCCCCAAAATCATAAGATACATCTGTTTCTAATTTTTCCGTTTGATCGGACCGAATAGCTCCAATATTGGATTCGTTAATATTGTCCATGTAATGGTTCGTATTCCAAAGCCACTGGACAGCACCCGCTCCACCTGTTGCGAAGGAGTACGCGTATTTCCGTTCAAGAATCGATTTCAATTCCTTCTCAGATCGCTTCGATCTTCCATCTGGTCGTTCCACATGCATAATGCCTGTTTCCTGAACAACATTTGGTTTGTGTGGATCTTTTGTAAAAATGCCATCCCAAACCAGGTGGTCCATCAGCCACCAAGAATGAACGGTTGTATAGTCAACAGCTTCTGCGTAAAAGAATGGCGATGGACGCTTCCCTCCCAACGCTTCATCTTGCCCAACCGTTACAAGCTGATTTGGAGCAATCTTTTTAATCGTTTGCGTTAATTGGCGCGCCCAACGATTATGCATTTCCATAGAAAATAAACTATAATCAAGCCAACGGTTGCCTTTCATATCTTGCTTTTCCGTTGTTTTAAAGTTAATCTCTTCTTGTTTCGGTAATTCGATTGATTCGAAACTCGGAAGTTCATCCGGTGTCATGTTCCAATGCTCTTGTAAAACACGAATGTTTTTATGACGATTTTTCAACCATTCAATAAAAGCTTCTCGTTCGAAATGATCGCCGCTGGTGTGTGCACCTTGAAAGATTTTCTTCGGATTAAACATTGATGGTTCGTTAATCAAATCCCATTGAATATTAGTCGTTTCTTTATGACGGGATACAACCCCAGCAATGAAACGCTTTTGCGCATTTACACTTCTTGGATCTAAATATGGGTTTTCTCCTTCCCACGTTTCCGGAGTAAAAGAGAAAAAGTTAAAAGTCACTTCTAAATCATGTCGTTTGGCCGTTAAAATAAAGGCGTCGATTCCACGTAATACTTCTTCGTACGCATGACCATCGACAAACATAACACTTTTCCAAGCCGTCCATAATCCTGTTCGGATATAGTTAATTCCAGCCTTTTTCATTTGCCGCATATCTCGGTCCCAAGCCGATACATTCGGTAAAAACAGATATTTACGCGCAACATCTGAAGTCATGTAGGTCATACCTACGATTGGAAACGGTCGCTCGTCCTTCACAAAATAATCCCGTTCGCACGCTAAGGCACTTCCTTCCTTAAGCAGATCTTGATCAAATCCCCAAAATCCATGATGGAAAATTCGGCACTCTCCATCCTCATCAATTGCTTTACATGTTAAATGGTAATAACCAGTCTTCACCTGGTGTGTAATTGAAAATTGTTGATACTCAATTTCATCTGAAGCAGGTAAGCTCACTTGCGATGACCAAACTTCTACACCCGAATCCGCCACCAATGAAAGCTGGAAAGTCCAGTTTTGTTTAAGTGAGTTTTCCTGCTGTAAGGCTTGAGTTTGAATGCTTAATCGAGGCTGTTCACCAGGATGATAAGACGCATAATTGGTTTTCACCCAGATTTCTGTTACACCTTTTAAGCAGAATTTCCCCCATTTTTGTAGAGCTTCTACGCCCCCATTATTCCAAAATTCATCTGTAATTTCTTGATTTAAAAAAATCCATCTTCCACCTGTAAATTGTCCTTTAGTATGCTCTAACAAAACCATTGGGGCTGCAGCTTCACGTCCATTTTTACTAATCCCTTTAAGGAGAGGATAAAAATGGGCATCCATTGGCCCCCCTGATCCATTTTCATTTGGATAGTCCTTCTTTCGTGTCACGTGTAGAGTAAATGAATAAGTGGGCTTCACTTCTAGCAATATCTCATCTTGATCAACGACTGGAAACGTATCATTGGAAACATAATGATCGATTCGCTCCACATCCACTTCATGCGTCTCATGAATATCTAGTTGCTGATGATAAGCGTTTTGTTCAATTTCCTCGCACCATTCGCCATCCTTTTTATAAACAGGAATCTTAAATGGTGCTCCACCAACGTGAACCAGACCTCTACCTTTTTTCACAAAAGAAAAAATGGCAGGCCAAGCTGCCTTTGGAAAATAGGGGCCGTGTAAGTTGATGAAACTATCAGCCTCCCCTAATTCTTGCTCTAATGTATCAGCATCCGCAATCACAAACGTCTGCTGTAATTTTTCAATTTGTTGTTTGCTTGGACGATCTCCAGGATATGGAAAGGCGTCATCATAAAATACAACGATGGTTGACATGCTTTTCCTCCCTCTATAAGATTAGAATATCTTCAAAATGCTCCTTTAACTTTTGATAGCCCCAGCAGCCATCCCTTTAATAATTTGTTTATTAGCAACTAAATACACAATAACTACTGGTAAAATAGCAATTACAAGAGCTGCCATCAATTGTGGATAATTTACTGTAAATGAACTTGTAAAGTTAGCAAGGCCAACAGGAATGGTTCGAAGATTTTGATCATTAATCAGTACTAGCGCGAACGGAAACTCATTCCACGTGTGTAAGAAGCTTAAAACCAAAGCCGTTGCCAATACTGGCTTACAAATCGGTAAGATAATATAAAACATCGTTTTCAACATAGAACTTCCATCAATATAGGCCGCTTCCTCTAGCTCTTTTGGAATCGTACGAATAAAGTTTTCAATCAAGAAAATAACTATCGGTAGGTTAAACGCAACATTTGGAAAAATCAATGTATACCATTTGTTCGCGATGTTTACAGAATTAAATAGAGCAAAGATTGGAATAAGTAAACTATGAATTGGAATTAACATTCCTAATAAGAAAAGTGTATAAACGATAGCTCTTCCTTTAAAAGTAAAGCGGGATAACACGTAAGCTGTCACAAATCCAAGAACTAATGTCAACACAACAGAGATGACCGTGACATACGTACTATTAAATAGCAATGTTCCCATATTCGTGATTTCTATAGCATCAATAAAGTTTTGAAAATGAAATTGTGTTGGTAAAGAAATAATGTTTAAGCTAAATTCCTTTTGCGTTTTAAGAGACGAATAGGCAACCCAAATGATTGGAAATAAACAAGTAGCTGATAATAAAAATAGAAAAACATTTAGAATAAGGGATGCAGTTCTTTTAATCCCATTACTTGTTTTAACTTTCTTTAGATTAGGATTAGTTTGTTTAGTTTGTTTGTCAACAACAGTTGTCGTATTCAAGATTGATTACCTCCAAGTAACTTTCTACTTAAACCAATGATCGTCAAGCTAATCACTAACATCCCGATCGAAATTGCACTACCATACCCCATTTGCATACGATCGAAGGACATAGTATAAGCATATAAAGACATCAGCATGGAACTATTACCTGGCCCTCCACCAGTCATAACAAAAATGTGATCAAAGGCTTTCATATTCCCGGCAATACATAGCATGAGCGCAACCAAGAATGTCCCATTTAGCATAGGTATAGTGATATGGATTGTTTTTTTCCAGCCACTTGCCCCATCAATTTCAGCAGCTTCAAATAGCGACTGTGGAATGGATTGTAAGGAAGCTAAGAAAATAATCATATATAACCCGATATACTGCCAAATAATTGGAGCAGTAACACTATACATGACATACTTTGGATCATCTAACCAAGGAACAATTAAATTATCTAAGTTAAAGGATTGTAAAACCCAATTTAAGATACCTACATCTTTATTATAAATAATTGACCAAATAAATCCGATAACAACCGCAGAAACAACAACAGGGAAAAAGATAGAGATACGGTGAAAACTTTGGAATTTTGCTAGCTTAGAATTTACAAAGATGGCGAGTAAAAAGCCGATTCCGATTTGTCCTAAAATACAAAGCACCACAAATAACATCGTGTGTTGGAATGAACCCCAAAACTCATCATCATGGATTAATCGACTATAATTATCTAAACCTACAAAGTTATTAAGGGGACCACCCATCCATTTATAGAAACTATAACGAATAGAATTGAATAAAGGAATAATAACAACAAACCCATATAGCAAAATAGTCGGGAGCAGTAATCCCCAGATCACGTACCACTTTGGTCTTAACGCTGAACTTTTCATAATATATCACGCCTTTCCTTGGAACGCTAAAGTAGAAAGAAAGAATATTGATAGCCATCTATCAATATTCTTCTTTATTCTACTTATTGGTCAGATTCCAATGCATCTTGGATTTCTTCTGCAACTTGTTCAGGTGTTTTCACACCAATTGTGATTTCTTGTAAACCAGTGTTAATTGCATCCACTGGAGTTGGTGATAATTTCATGTCATATACAGGAGTGAAATTACTCTTCTCTGTTAATTCGAAGTATTCTTGAGTTAACTTTGGAAGTTTGCTATTATCAAACTCTTCTGTTACATATACAGGGAAACCACTATTTTCTTTTAATGTTTCCGCATAACCTTTGCCAGTTAATGCTTCGATTAGCTCAAGAACAAGCTCATTTTTCTCATCTGATAATTTAGGATTGATAGTATAACCATATGATGTTCCACCAGATACTGCGTTCGCATTTCCATTTCCACCTTCAACAGCTGGAAGTAGAGCTAAATGCGTCGAAGCCAACACATCCTCTGGCGCGTCATTGACAACTGCTGATACCGCCCAAGCTCCTTCAAAGAACATCGCTGCCTTTTTGTTATAGAACATTGTACGTTGAGCTGAATTGTTAATACTATTCATATCAGTATTGAAAGCACCCATCTCAGTAAGTGTTTTCACTTCTTCTAAGGCGTTTACGAATTCTGGATCAGTGAATTTCGCGCCTTCACCATCACGTGCACTATAGAACCAATCAGAACCTGTAAAACGGTCACCGAATGTGCTTAAGAAACAAGATTGTAATACCCACTTATCTTTGTTACCTAATGCAATTGGAGTGTACCCAGCATCTTTGATTTTTATGATAGCGTCCTTGAAGTCAGCCCATGTTTTAGGGAATTCCTTCACACCTGCTTCTTTAAAAATATCTTCGTTATAGAAAATTAGTGATGTTGCTTTCATATCACTTGGAATCCCATAGATGTTCCCGTTATAAGTCATATCAGCGAAAGCATCATTCATAAAGTTCTCTGTCCAGTCTGCCTTGTTTTCAATCGTATCGTTTAACGGTTCAATTAAACCGTTTTCAGAGAAATTCGGAAGAAAGCTTCCTTCTAATAAGTAAACATCTGGAAGTTCATTTGCTGCTGCTAATGTTTTAATTTTTGTACGGTAGTCGTCAGAGGTATACCCTTCATCTTTTACAACTACATTTGGATGATCTTTTTTGAACTGTTCTAACTGAGCATAGAATGCTTTACCTTCTGCCTGGTTAATCTCAGCTTTTGGTGTATTATGGATAAAACTGATGGTAATTTTTTCATCCCCACCAGACTTACTATCAGATCCATTGGATTCGTCCGCCGTTTCCGCTGAACTTGAACACCCTGTAATGAATACGCTTACGAACAGGACTAAAATAAAAGATAAAATACCTAATTTTCTTTTCATAACTTACGTACCTCCTTAATGATTTCGCTTTCAAGACTGTTTTTTAAAAGCTTAATTAGATTATAAGGTTCAGCGGCGAGGTGAAAATAGGGGCTAAACTATAAAAATATCAGAAATCTTATCCTTCTTTGAAGATTAGATTTGATAGCGGATTCATGTTAGTTATTAAATGAAACAATTCATCTTTATTGTCTTTGTACGGTTCAGTGACAACGCCATAAATCATTACAGGATAAGCCACAAGATAGAAGCTTTAAAGATTTTCCCGACATGTTTGTTCCTAACAAAAACAAGTTTATTTCATAATTGGTTGCCTTACCGTGACCTTGGTTCCCTTCTCATCATAATGCTCGAAGCTAATTCCATATTGGTCACCATAAGAAAGCTGAATCCTTTGATGAACATTTTTTATCCCATATCCCCCCTTATTCGAAATCTCTTCGTTTAAAACTTTGTTGATGTTTTCTAGGTCAATCCCCACTCCATCATCGATCACTTCAAACACTAATTTATTTTTTTCTTTCTTGACGTTAATATCAATTTTTCCTGTATCTCCTGTCGCCTTAATGCCATGATAGATAGCATTTTCAACCAATGGCTGAAGAATTAACTTAATGGTTTTACAAGATAAGACATCTTCATCGACGTTAAGATTAAAAGTAATAATTTCCTCATATCGAACTTTTTGAATCATAATATAGTTTTCTAAATGACGAATTTCTTCTTGAACCGTCGTCAGCTCTTGTCCACGGTTTAAACTTAAACGGAAAAGGTTTGAAAGAGCTTGAACAAGTTTACTTGATTCATATGCTTTTTCTATACGGGCCATCCAATAAATCGTATCCAGTGTATTGTAAAGAAAATGAGGGTTTATTTGTGCTTGTAAAGCTTTAAACTCTGCTTCTTGATGATTCATCTTTGCGATGTAAACCTTATCGATTAGTTCTTTCAGCCGTAAAGACATGTGATTAAAGCTTTTACCTAATAAAGTGATTTCATCATTACTTTTAGATTGGAACGTATGATTAAACTCCCCTTTTTCCACATCCGCCATTAATCCTTGTAGCTGTTTAAGTGGTCCTAATACACGGGACGTAAAAAATACAGTTAAAATAGCACATAGTAAAAAACTGAACACAATGACAGCTAAAGTGATTTTTTTAACAACCTTATTTTCTTTAATCAACTCATGTAATAGAACGACATTAACTAAGGTAAACGGGAATCCGTTCAAATGATAATAGGTAATTAAATGGGGTTCCCCATCAATTTTCATTTCATAAAAGCCATTACTTTGATCGGAATCGATTTTCTCTATCAGATCTTGACTTATCTTTTCACCAATTTCCTCGGACTTATCACTTGAAATAATCTCATGATTCTGACCTAACATCATAAAACGACTGTTTTCCTCTAATTCATTCTCCATATAAAACTTGGCAAAGGACTCTTCTGATATGTCAACCTTCAAGATAGCAAGATCATCTTCAAGATGGTGGATGTTATTATAAAGGCGCATCAACGAAATGACATGCTTTACGGAACCATTGTAATCAACAACCTTATCCACTCCCCACACTTTTCCACCATTTTCTGCAATGATCTTATCCTCTAACTCTGGAGATATCGAATCTTTTCGGCCACTCGTATCTAGAGAAATCCCGTTAAAACTTTTAATATAGATAGAATCCACAAAGGAAAGAGAGCCAAATTGTGAAGTGATAGACTGTTCAACCAATACCTTTTGACGCCTGATCACATCTTCTGGTTCATGATAATTCAACTTCAAGAAATCACGAATTTCTTGATTTTGAATTAAATTTAACGAAACATTGTTGATGTCATCTAAAATAAATTCCATATTGTGCCCAATTTGAGTAACTGTATTAAGATTCGAATTACTCACCTTTTCCTGAATTACTAGGGAAGAATTTTGATACGACACGAATCCCACTAATAATACAGCAAAAAGCACAATAGCAAACGTAAACCCTAAAACCTTATATCTTAAACTAAAAAACTTTTTTCGCATTATAAATCACCTGTTTATTGTTTGATTAGATATAACCTACTATATTCGATGAAAATATAATTGTCCAAATTGTTCATACTATGAACACCTGCCAATCGACTCTGAACTTGAACCCTATAAAATGTGCGCGTGCCTAGTGTAGTAAATAGGTTCAAATAAAGAAAAATAACCACCATTTTCAGTGTAAAATGGAAGTACCTATCACAGAACTTCCAAATAACCCC
>NZ_JAFBDR010000025.1 GCF_016908325.1 Aquibacillus albus
TGTCAACTCTATTATACCAAATGTTGGGGGATTTTCTTTTTCTTTTTGTATTTTTATCATTTTACATATTTTAGGAAACGTTTTTCAGTAGTCTCGACCTGTCCCCGTGTCCCAGTAACGTTCTCTACTACGGTAGGGAGCGTTTTTTTGCTTCATTGAGTATAGAAAACATTGTACATCATCCTATGTTATACTGATTGAAAGTTCGAAAAATTGGTCATCTATAGAAGATTATTGCATGTTTAAATAAAACGCTTTATTTTTCAAATTTGCAGAATAAAATGAATTATGGGGGATTCGAGAAATGGATACGAACTACTTAGATCTACTTGCAGAAATATATGATAGTGAGAGTAAAGTTGTTACCGAAATTATTAATCTTGAGGCTATTTTAAATTTACCAAAAGGCACAGAGCATTTTGTCAGCGATCTCCATGGAGAATATCATGCATTCCAACATGTGTTAAGAAATGGATCGGGAAATGTGAAGGCCAAAATTAAAGCTCTGTTTAAAGAAGAACTGTCTGATAAAGAAATAAATGAATTTGCTACACTCGTCTATTATCCAGAAGAGAAATTGAAGCTTATGAAAAACGAAATGGACAATGATCAATCGCTAAATAAATGGTACACAGAAACGATTGAACGAATGGTAAAATTAGTTCTTTTTGCCTCATCAAAGTACACCCGAACAAAAGTGCGGAAAGCTTTGCCAAGTCAGTTTGTTTATGTTATTGAAGAGCTGTTGTATAAAACGGATGAGTTGTCCAATAAGAAAAAGTATTATGACAAAATTGTTCAGCGAATTATTTCACTGGGGCAGGTGGAAAAGCTTATTACTGGCCTAGCCTATACGATTCAGCGGCTAGTTGTCGATCATCTTCATGTTGTAGGGGATGTCTATGATCGTGGTCCTGAGCCAGATAAGATCATGGATACACTGATCAATTACCATTCCGTTGATATTCAATGGGGGAACCATGATGTACTCTGGATTGGTGCCTATTCTGGGTCAAAGGTTTGTCTGGCTAATCTTATTCGGATCTGTGCTCGATACGATAACCTTGACATCATTGAAGATGTTTATGGCATCAATCTTAGACCCCTTCTTAATCTGGCAGAAAAATACTATGAAGATAACCCGGCTTTTCGACCAAAAAGTAATGCGTCCGGAAAAAATATTTTTGATAATGAACAGTTGCAAATAACGAAAATTCATCAAGCGATTACCATGATTCAATTCAAACTAGAAATGCCAATTATTAATAGACGACCGGAGTTCAACATGTCACGTAGGCTTGTGCTTGAGAACATCGATTATGAACAAAAAATAGCTATGCTTTATGGAAAAGAGTACCCATTGGAAAATACTTGTTTTGTTACGGTGAACCCAGATCAGCCCGACCAGCTGCTTGAGGAAGAAGAACAAGTCATGAATAAACTGCTGTTTGCTTTTCAACATTCGGAAAAATTAGCAAGACATATGAATTTTTTCATGAAGAAAGGCAGTCTCTATTTAAAGTACAATGGGAACTTACTCATTCATGGATGCATTCCGTTGAATGAAGACGGAACGATGAAGCAAATGGTAATCAAAGATAAGATCTATGCTGGAAGAGAGTTACTCGATATTTTTGAGCACTATTTACGATACAGCTTTGCACATCCTGAACAGACCGATGACCTTGCAACTGACATGGTTTGGTATTTGTGGACTGGCGAAAACTCCTCGCTTTTCGGTAAAAAAGAGATGACGACATTTGAAAGGTACTTTATTAAAGATAAGAAAGCGCATGTAGAAGAGAAGAACCCTTATTACTATTTGCGTGAGGACGAGGAAGCTTGTAGAGAAATGTTAAAGGAATTCGATCTCGATCCTGATCAGGGGCATATTATTAATGGGCACACACCTGTTAAAGAAAAAAGTGGAGAAAATCCTATCAAAGCAAATGGGAAGATGATGGTGATTGATGGTGGATTTTCAGAGGCTTACCAATCTACAACTGGAATTGCAGGTTACACGCTTTTATATAACTCCTTCGGGATGCAGCTTGTCGCCCATAAGAAATTTACATCAAAAGAAGATGTTCTTATGAATGGTACAGATGTATTATCGATTAAACGAGTAGTGGATGAAGAGTTGGAAAGAAAAATGGTGATGGAAACCAATATTGGAGAGGAAATATTGAAACAGATATCCGCCTTAAAACAGTTAATGGAATACCGTTATCAGATTAATCAGTAATGGGACAGAGGGACAGGCTCCTCGTCCCACCTGTCCTCCCACAGTGGACAAATGTCCACAAGAGGGGTCAGACCCCTTAGTGAGACCCCTTAGTGGTGAAATTACCAAATAAACTGTGATGGTGGTACTTTGTAATATTTCTTAAATGCTTTTGAGAAGCTGTATGGATCAGGGTATCCGAGCATCCCTGCGATTTGTTGAACGGAATAACTTTTGCTCTGCAACAAATCACGGGCACGATTCATTTTCAGCTGATAGATGTAACGACCTGGTGTAACGCCCAAGGCTTGTTTAAAGTAAAAAATGAAATATTTTTCCGACATACCTGCTGTCGTTGCAAGTTCCCGAACGCGGAGCGGTTGATGCAGATTATTTTGGATAAAATCGAAGACGGGCTGCAGTGTCTGTAGATTCATCGTTTTCTTGCGATTGGGAGTATGCTGTAAAAAATCCCCTTGATATTGCCCAAGTCCATAACGTTCCATAATCTTGGCGAGTAGAATTGTAAGACAACCCTTCAATCGGAAGCCTGACATCGGGGCGTTACGTTTATATTGATCATACGTATTTAAGAACAAGCGGATTTCCTCTTGGACAAGCGTGCCTGTAATAACTCCTGGAAGCTGAAAATTATCTAGAATTTCATGGTGATCCCCAAGTCCAAAATCAAAATGTGTAAAAATAAATCTACAACCAGCACCTAGGCTTGTTGCCGTATAGGCCACCTTTGGACTGAAAAGAATTAAATCTCCTTCTTGTGCGAGATGCACTTTTTCGTGAATACGGATTTCTATTTGCCCTTCTTGAACATACCATAAGTCATAATCCTTATGGTTTTTGCTTTCTACCCAATCACTTGGATGAGTAATTTCACTGCAAGCATTTATTCGAAGCATGACAAGCTCAGATAGCTCATTAAAAATATTCAAATTATCCACGGTAACCAACTCCGTACTTTTAGACATATTAACTATTTACTATTGTAACAAAAGGATATTGAAAGAAGGAGAAATCTTACTAAATGACATGAAAAGCTAACTTCCCTACATTTTAATATCTGAGTCTTACCATATAATTGATATAAGAATAAGGGTAGGAGGAGATTATTATAACTAATTATCAACCAAAAGTAGTTGTGTTAGGAGCCGGAAGTTTGTTCTTTGGTCGACAGTGTATTTGGCAGATGGTTCATTCCGAGTATTTAAACAAAGGTACGCTTTCCTTGGTAGATACTAACGAAGAGCGTTTAAATAAGCTGGTGAAGCTTGCCAGAATGGTAGTCGAAGCCAATAATGTAGATTTAAAGATTGAGGGGTCGGTTGATCGAAAGGAAGTACTTGAGGATGCTGATTTTGTCGTACTTAGCTTCGCCGATGATACGGTAAAGTATAGAGGGATTGATTGCGAGATTTCCGAAAAGTATGGAATAAGAATGTGCTCAGGAGATACAATCGGTCCTGGTGGAATTTTCCGGGCGATGCGTGAGCTTCCTACAATTATGGAATGTGCAAGGGATATTGAGGAAATTTGTCCAGAGGCATGGGTGATTAATTATATTAACCCGTCCACTGTCAATGGAATGGCGTTAAAGCGATATGCGCCGAATTTAAAGACTTTTGCTCTGTGTGATTCGCACCATATGCCCCATAAGAAAATTATTTATGCAAAACGGGCAGGGATTATTGAAAATGAAAACGAATACACAGAGGAGGTGGACCGTAAATTCGATCTACGTATTGCCGGGGTAAACCATTTTACTTGGCTGCTAAAAGCGGAGTATGAAGGAAAGGATGTCCTTCCTGAGATTGCTGAATCACTTAGGCGTTCAGCGGAGACAGAAACGGTAGGCGGCGATACAGGAGCCAAGGCACTTTTCAATGATGCGATCAGCTATCAATTGTATGACATCTTTGGGTATGTTCCAACCTGTACGGCCCATACGAAGGAGTACGTCCCTTATTGGCAAGGACTCGGCAAACTGGAAGATGACATTCCGCCGTTATCCATTTGGGAAACGGAAGACCGGTACAAACGCCATGAGGAGATGTGGCAGCAGATAGACAGTTTCTTAAGCGGTGAAACACCGATCGAGGAGTATATGACATCATTCGGTCCAGACCATGCGACAGATATTATTGAAAATATGGTAGGGGGATTACGCAAACCGTTCTACATTAACACCTTCAACCAAGGTGCGGTAACAAATATGAACGACGATGCCTTCTTAGAACTGTTGTGTGAGGTTACGATGGATGGGGTGAAGCCGTTACCTGTTGGCGAGATGCCTCGCGGGATTCGCGGTATGCAGGAAGTCGTACTGGATACGCATGAATTGACGGCTGAAGCGGTTGTTGAAGGCGACCGCAAGAAGCTTAGAAGGGCGATGTTGACAGACCCTCTAGTCAACTCAATTGCTGATGCAGACCAAATCATCGATGAACTTCTAGAGTTGGAGAAGAATATTATTCCTGAGCATTGGTATGAAAAAAGTCTTACGTAGTTAAAGAGAAGTTATTTACAAAAGGGTCAGGTACCATAAATAGACATTTGTCCATTTGCGGTGCCTGACCCCTTATTATGAAACAAGTATTAGAACCAATCAAACGGCTCCGGTTTTAAGTTGTGGTAAATGTGCTTCGTTTCAATGTACTCTTCTAATCCAGGTTTTCCAAGTTCACGTCCAATACCGGATTGTTTATAACCGCCCCATGGTGCGTGAGGGAAGTAAAGGTTAAACTCATTTATCCAAACGGTACCCATGCGCATTTTTGCTGCACAGCGTTCTGCTTTTACTGTGTCATTTGTCCAAACACCACCAGCTAGTCCATAAATAGAATCATTTGCAAGTTTGATCGCTTCTTCCTCTGTTTTAAACGTCTCTACGGTAATGATTGGACCGAATGCTTCCTCTTGAACTATGCTCATATTGGTTGTGCAATTGGTGAAAATAGTAGGTAAATAGAAAAAACCATTTTGTAGCTTCGGGTCTTCTGGGCGCTTACCGCCGACTACAAGTGTTGCGCCTTCTTTTTTCCCTGTTTCTACATATTTTTCTACTTTTTCCCGATGCTCAGCAGAGATAAGTGGGCCCATTTGGGTTTCTTCATCGAAACCACTGCCGATTTTAATCTTTTTGACACGTTCTATTAACGTTTCTATAAACTGATCATGAATACTTTCTTCTATAATAAGTCTTGTACCAGCTGAACAAACTTGTCCGGCATGGAAGAATACGGCATTCATTGCTTGATCAATAGCGATATTAAAGTCTGCATCTGCAAATACAACGTTAGGATTTTTTCCGCCAAGCTCAAGTGAAATTTTTTTAACGTTAACACTAGCTGCTTGCATAATTTTCTTTCCAGTTTCAATTCCACCAGTAAAAGATATTAAATCAACATCTGTATTATTAGAAAGTTCCGCACCAATGGTATGACCTGGTCCCAACACAAGATTAGCTACACCAGCAGGAACCCCTGCTTTTTCCATTAATTCAAATGTTTTAATGGTTGTCAGTGGTGTAATCTCACTCGGTTTCATTATTAGCGTGTTTCCAGCGGCCAAGGCAGGTGCTAGTTTCCATGATGCCTGTAGTAATGGGTAGTTCCATGGTGTAATTTGTCCACATACGCCAACCGGCTCATGAACCACTTTACTTATAGAATTTGGGAATGGAGAATCAATGATTTCTCCACCATCTTTATCAGCAATTTCAGAATAATAACGAAAAACTTCAGCAATACCATCCATATCCCAGCGACTTTCTTCTAATGTTTTACCAGTATCTAGTGATTCGAGATTCGCTAATTCTTCTTTATCTCTTTCAATTAATTCAGCGATTTTACGAACGATTGCTGCTCGTTCAGGTGCGGGTGTTGTTGCCCAATCCCCCTGATCAAATGCCTTTCTCGCTGCAGCAATGGCTGCTTTAGCATCTGATTCATCACCTTCAGCAACTTCTGCTATAGGCTCTTGATTGGTTGGATTGATAATGGTGCGTGACTGACCATTAGTGGCTTCACGCCATTGGCCATCGATGAACATTTTTTTTAGTTTCATACAGTACTTTCCTCCTTTTAATAACTGTAACCAATGTAGGTAGCTGGTTGAATAGCTATCGAACCCAGGGCTGACGGGGCTACAGCTACAATATTAGGATAATCTCTTTGTCATTCACGTTCGTTTATATGTTAGTTCCTTCTCGATATGAGGGATGATGAGGAAGTGGGCTATTTTTAATAAAAGTTAGAAAAAATTGCGACTTTCAGATAGTTTCCACTTGCTTCATTATTGCCTTTATCTGTGCAATCAATTTTAAGCGCCGCCTAGCACTCTTGTACTATGTGGTGGCTGAACCCTTGCTTTCGGATCAATGTAATGCTTGGCCTGACTAATCGCAGTTGGTGCTTCACCAAAACCGGATGCAATTAGCTTTACTTTGCCAGCGTGTGTCGTTATATCACCGGCAGCATAAATCCCTAAGATATTCGTTTCCGTTTTTTCGTTTACCACAATTGAATTTTTCTCCAATTCTAATCCCCACTCTCTAATTGCACCAAGGTCGGAAAGAAATCCATGGTTGACAATTAAAGCGTCCACTTCTAGGGTTTCGGTTGCATCGCCTTTGTTTTCTTTAATCACGACCTTTTCAATAAAGCCGTCTTGACCAATTAAATCGTCGATAACCATCGGTGTTTTAATCTGAACGCGGGATTCTTTCAATTGATTGACACTGTGTTCATGTGCTCTAAACTGATCACGACGATGGACAAGGGTAACTTCATCCGCAATCTCTTCTAGCATTAATGCCCAATCGACAGCAGAATCTCCTCCGCCTGCAACGCAGACTTTTTTTCCTTTAAACGATTGAAGGTCGGTAATTGAATAGAGAAGGTTATTTCCTTCGTATTCGCTAGCTGCCGCATGTTTTAAACGGCGAGGTTGAAAGGCTCCCGCTCCCCCCGTAATAATCACTGTTTTTCCGTAATGGACTTCTTTTGTTGTCGTTACTTTAAATAGATGCTCATCTGATTTTTTAACCGATTGAACGTTTTCCTCAAGGCATATTTCAGGACCGAATTGATTCGCTTGTTCTTCTAGTTGATTGACTAAATCTTTCGCTAATACCTTTGGAAAACCGGCTACATCATAAATGTATTTTTCCGGATACAGTGCCATTAATTGGCCACCTACTTGCGGTAGGCTGTCGATGACTTTGACAGACATTTCACGCATACCTCCGTAAAAGGCAGCAAATAGGCCAGTAGGACCGGCTCCGATAATGATCGTGTCAACAACGTTGTCATGTTGATTCATTATTTTCACCCTCTTGTTTAATTACTTGTATACAATGACATCCTCGTCTTCTACCCTTACTTTATAGTTAGGCAGCTTTTTCTCAGGATTAGCTAACATTCTACCTTCATTTTTTATATCGAATTCTCTACCATGCCATGGGCAACGAATAATTTCCCCGTTTCGGCGATAATGATATTCACCTGGTTTACTTGTATCAATCGTTGCTCCACACATTATTCCTTTATCAAGTGGAGCCCCCTGATGGGTACATTGGTTTAAAAAGGCATAAAACTCCCCATCCAGTGTTCGGCAAACTAATACATTTTGCTTTCCAAAATTTGTCGCCTTCATTTCGCCAGGATCAATGTCTGTTGTTTTACATACGACTTGTTCTTTCATCTTTAACCCTCCTACGGTAGCTTTGGATAAAATGCTTTTGCGTTGTCGGCGAAAATTTTCTGTTTGAGTTCTGGATCCATATTCGGTAATGCACGTGTTGGTGAATCGTAGTCCCAGTGTGGATAGTCCGTAGAGAAGCAAAGGATTTCATCGGTCCCCATTTGTTCAATAAGAGACATAAACTCTTGTTTTGTTAGTTCCTCTGCTGGTTGAGTGGTTACTCGTATTTGTTTTTTAAAAATGTCACTTGGCTTCCTTTTTAACCAAGGTACTTCATGGCGCAAGTCTCGGTATTGCTGATCCATTTTCCACATGATATGTGGCACCCAAGTAAAGCCACCTTCAATCATCATTAGCCCGAGGTTAGGGAACTTATCAAACACACCATTAAAAACCATGTTAGTAATTTGCTTTATATGAGCAGTAGGAATTAATGTGTGCCACTCAATAAAATATCTTGGCCATTTGCCATAATAGATAGGCGGCTCATTATGGTGCATCCCAATCATTAAATGATGTTTTTCAGCTGCTTCAAATATCGGATGATAGAACGGATCACCCCACATAATGTCATCAATCGGCAGTAAAACCTGTACCATTTTTGGATGGGACCCAACTCTTTCAATTTCCTTCACAGCCGCTTTCGGATCTTGTGCAGCAATATGAACAGAACCATATAAACGGTCATCTTTTTCTAACCATTCTTTAATTTGCCAATTATTATAGGCAGATGCTAAAGCAATCGCCATCTCATACCAACCATGCATGGACGAAGGAGATGGATCTAATGCACTCGTTAAAATGCCGTATTCATGACCGATTTCGTCAAGTAGTTGTTCTTGCATAAATCCTAAGTCAGACCCCGCAGGACGGCCATCAGGAAGGATAGCGTCAGCTCGATCCACACCTGCTACTGCCGGCTGGGTATAAGGCATGTGCTTTTCCTGTATCCAATGACAATTTTCAATATAATGTTTAAAAGGCTCATCAAGGTATTCGAGGATATCCTTGTATTGCACACGTTCGTGAATGTCAGTATCTACTAATCGAATTTGATTTTTAGCCAAAGTGTATTCCTCCAATTAGGTGATTTTTTAAAGATAATTTTATTGTGTATTAGCGCCTGCTGAGTGAAATTGAATGGTAATTGATAACTAACGATAGGTTGTCTTTTTATTATTACTTTATACATTTTTTGGTTACTTGTGGTGTGAATTCGATGGTTGTGGTGATTGGATTAGTGATTAATCTGGAGTACTTGTTACGATGATCAGATTTTGGAATGTTCATCTATATTTACCAATAAAATATAGGGTAAGGAGATGATCATATGTACGTTAAAGAAATTAAAGTGAATCGATTTATGAATACACATGATATTGTAGAGCTTACGAATTTGGCAAGTAAATTTGAAAGTGATATCACGCTAGAATTCAAACATTATAAGATTGATGTGAAAAGTATTTTGGGATTGCTTTCTCTTTACCTTGATAAAGGATTGGAAGTTTCGATTATTACCAAAGGTGATGATGATAGAGAGGCTATGATAGCGATAAGTCATTTTTTTGAAGGTGCAAAGTAAGACCGGTTTGTGAGTAGCTGGCGACTGTTTTTGTGCGGATAACAAAAATTCAAATTTACTAACGGCTAGCGTTGGTCCTGGAAGGGATGACGCTCCTTTGTTTGATTAACAAAGGATACTGGGGAAATGTTGGGATTCAGAAAAAACTGAAACTATCATTCAACATAAATTTTAAAAGAGTTGTCCTATTTTCCTACTAGACTTCATAGAGTAGAAGTAGGAGGTGTTGATTTTGGTGAAATATGGTAAAGAAATTTTTCAGGATAACACCACACAACTAATGACCATTATTGTTAGTTTAGCATTAGCTATTGTTGCTAAAAAATTAGCTGGGGATATAGCAAATATGTCTTTACTAGCATTTATCATGGAAGGTTATACCTTGATTGATCGTAGTGGACATTTGAGTATTCACCGAAATGTGTTGTTACCTTTCCTCATGTATTTTCTTTCCTGTGCATTTCTACTTTGGATGGGGGTTACCAATTTGGTGACGTGTAACGAAAGGCATGACAAGTCTTTTGTACTTTTAAAAATATTATTAGGGTACCTACAACTTGTATTATTTGGAATGCTCTTAGTTATTTCAGGTATGCTATTTGTTTATTTTATGGTATTGGCATTCATAACCATCATTTTAACTGCTGTTCTCAACTTTGCAACATCTTTTCATGAAGTGCCGAAAAACACATAAATCGTGCGCCATTTAATGTTCAACACAAGATGTACTATATAAATTGATACGAGATGAGAAGATGAAGTAGAAAAATGATGTAAATCTTTACAATCTAGTGACAATCAGTCGAAAGTGTTGAAAACGCTTTCTGTAATTGTTATTATAATTGTACAAACGATTTCATTGCAAAAAGGGTGAAAAAACATCATGAAACAATACATCTTCCTATTAAAATGTCCTGTAGGTTCAAAAGAAATTAAAATTGAAACCGATGGAATGCTTGATGCATTGACACAAGCGAAAGAATATCTAAAAAAAACGACGATGGAAACATCTTATAAAGTAGATATACAATATAAAGGGACAGTATATTCAAATCAGGTGTAGGATAAGAAGCAAGGGGTGAACATGTGCCTCTTGCTTTTATGTGTGCTTAACTTTGGCACAGGCTAAAAGTACGATTTCATTTTCTGTTGCTTACAGTGATAAAACCAGGGGCATTTCTTCAAGAAGGAGAAGTGCTCTTTTTATAGAACGCTTAAAATCAATAGGCAGGTTAATAAAATACGTAAGCACCAGAGAATCCGTTCTAGTGGATCACATTAGCTAAATAGGAACCACTAGAACCTTCCCTTTGGTTTCCTTATACTTCTAATCCAGCAATCCCGAAGCCGCCTGGTCCTGCGTGAGTGGAAATCACTGCCCCAGCTTGTATCCAGCTTACATGTTTGAAACCAGCTTCTTTTGCAATTTCACCCATCCGATGTTTGATCTTTTCATCAAGTCCGAGCGAGTATATCAAATAAAGTTTTTCTCGATCAATGTTATATTGCTCTAAATAATCACGCATAAGTTTTTCAGTAACGGAACTCATTTTTCCACGATACTTTTTCGTTGAAACAAGCTTTCCTTCCATCAAATCAATGCGTGGCTTTATTTTTAACAAAGACGCACCTAGATAAGCCGCATTGCTTACGCGTCCACCGGCTCTTAAGAATTCTAATTTACCGGGAACAAAAGCCAGTCTTGATTTGGGAACTTTGGATTTGATCTTTTCTACTAAGTGGGCAGGTTCAATGGTAGGTTTCTTTTCTAATAAGGTAACGGCATACATTACAATAGCAGCTAATCCACCTGTTACATTTAAAGCATCAATTAGCATAACATCATCAAAGTCTTCTGCTGCATTCACTGCATTTTGAAAAGACGAAGAAGCTTTTGACGTATAACCGATATGAACAATGGTACAATCAGGAAAATCTGTTTTGATCTTCTTGAAAAAGTGTTGATATTCATGGATATTTGTGGCTGTTGTAGAGGGTATTTGTTTTGTACGATCATAGTAGTCATATAAATCCTTTACCGGTAATGACCCATCTAAATAATCTTTTCCATCCATGACGATGTGCATCGGGACTACTTGAACATCATGCTTTTCCGCTAAATCTGTTGGTAAATCTGCTCCACTCTCAGTCGTTAAAATAATTTTTCTCAAAGTGTACCCCTTTCCTAACTCACAATTTTATGTCCTTCTATTATATTCAACTTATGCCCCCGTTTTCCTTTTTTTTGGGACAGAGGGACAGGTCCCTCGTCCCGCTGCGATTAACCACCCAATTCGGGATTGTAGTGGGGCAGCGTCTTCGCTTTCCTATTGAATAAATAGTTTTATAAAATATATTGACAATAAGAAAAAAACATAATATTATTTAATTTAGTTAACCGGTTAACCGGAGGGGAATATGAATAAAAAACCGACTATAAAAGAAGTAGCAAAGTACGCAGGAGTATCCCCTGCAACTGTTTCATATGTATTAAATGGTGTGAAAAAAGTATCTAATGAAACTAAAAAAAGGGTACTTGAAGCTGTTGATCAGTTAAATTATTATCCTGATTTTACGGCGATTAGTTTATCAAAAAGAAAATCTAATTTAATTGGCATCATGTTACCATTAATTGAAGATACACCTGCATCAGTGTTTAAAAACAATTTTTATTATACTGAATTTGTAAGCGGTGTAGAACTTGTATCCCGAAACCGTAAATTCGATACTATGATTACAGGTGTTGGAAACCCAGAGGAATGTAGACAATGGGTTAAGAAAAGGAATTTAGACGGATTGATTTTTTTAGGGTTGTTTCCAGAAAAGTTATACAATGAAATGAAAACACTAAATATCCCAATTGTACTAATTGACACGTACGAGAAGTACACCAATTTATTTAGTAATATTCAAGTGAATGATGAGTTAGGTGGATATTTAGCAGCAAGCCATCTAATTGAGTTGGGCCACAAGGATATTGCATTCATTGCAACTGATCTCAAATCAAGCCCGGTTGACGCAAAACGTTATCAAGGGTACAAGCGAGCGCTTCAAGAAACAGGAATTAAATTCAATGAAAAATTAACCTATCAAACATACGATATTACATTTGAGCATGGTAAAAAAGTTGCAGAAGAAATTCTTAAAAGTGAACAAAAACCGACTGGAATTGTAACAGTATCAGATGTTTTGGCAATAGGTATTATGAAAGCGTTGCAAATGAAACACATTCAAGTTCCTAATGATTATTCTATCGTTGGCTTTGATGATTTAAGTATTAGTGAATATACTACACCAAGTTTAACAACAGTAAGACAAGATATCTTTGAAAAAGGAAAATATGCTGCTAATTTGCTTATTAATGCAATTGAATCTGAAGATGTAGAGCACCAAACTGTTGAACTTCCGGTTGAACTTATCATCAGACAATCAACTAAAGCGTTGTAATTATAAACTGCATTTTGTTAGTACTATTATTTAAAATAGTACTATGGATTTGGGTATTTAGTTAACCGGTTAACTACAAAGGTTGTCATAGGTTTGATTTTTATTTTTTGAAAGTTTGTTATCACTATAAATAAATTAATAGTTTGTGGCTTAGGTTGTAAGCGTTTAATCACCAATACAATCTTTTCTTTTTGTGAATTTAGTTAACCGCTTAACCTTTTGAAGGAGGTGATGAACGAACGTACATGGAAGGATTTTTGTATTGAATGAAATAACAACTACCTAACATAAGGAGAGAGATTACGATGAAGAAAAATGTAATGATTTTATTTTCGTTATTACTAACTGTGCTTTTAGTTGCTTGTGGACCGGATAGAGATATGGATTCCGCACAGGGGAGCAACACAAATACAGATGAAACTGATCAACCAGAAGAGCTAATGATTTGGGCACCTGATGAACAATCGGGAGATATTGAAGAAATAGTAACAGGGTTTACAGAAGAGACTGGAATTGAAGTTGAGGTAGTTCCATTTGCTATGGATGAACAAGAAGAAGCAATGTCACTTGATGGTCCATCAGGAAATGGTCCGGATTTATTTTTCCAACCAGGGATTGGAAGTTTATCAGTGAAGGGACTAGTTCAACCGATGGAAGTTGACCAGGAAATTCTTGATACGTATTCAGAAGGTTCTGTAGAGGCTTTAAGTTATGAGGGAGAAGTATACGGTTTGCCAGCTGTAGTAGAAACACTAGCACTTTATTATAATAAAGACCTTGTTTCAGAGGCACCTGAAACAATTGCTGATTTAGAAGCTGTTGCTGAAGAGCTAACAGACGTTTCTAATGATGAATATGGCTTCCTATATCCTGCAACAGATTTCTATTTCTCATTTCCATTTATGGCAGGTTATGGAACAGATATCTTTGCGGAAGAAAACAGTGTGTTTAATATAGACGATGTTGGATTAGCAAGTGAAGAAGCAAAAAAAGGTGCAACATTGATTCAAAGTTGGTTTGAAAAAGGATACTTACCAAATGGAATTACGATGGATATTGTAGGTGGATTATTTAATGACGGTAAAGTAGGTGCAGTTATTAATGGACCTTGGGCGCTTAACGAATTTAAAGAAGCTTTAGGAGATAAATTGGGTACTGCTCCTTTGCCACAACTTGAAAATGGCGAATATCCTATCACTTTCTTAGGGACAAAAGGTTGGATGCTGTCTGCATACACTGAATATCCAGAAGAAGCTACAGAACTAGCTATCTATTTAACTAATGAAGATTCCCTGCAACAATACTTTGAAAAGACTGGTGAAATGCCGGCAAAATCATCCATTTTAAGTAGTGATGAATTCCAAAACGATCCATTGTTAACAGGTTTCGGTTCGCAATTAGAAAGAGCTCAGCCGTTTCCACCTGTACCTGCACTTTCTGCAGTTTGGGACCCAATGGCCGATGCATTGACTTTCATTACCGAGGGGGAAGATGTTGAGGAGTCTTTAGAAGATGCAGTGGAAGCAATTAAGCAAGATATTGAAATGAACTACAAGTAAAATGAAATGCTTAGATGTTATCCTTTCTTGATCAAATTAGGATAACATCTAAGATAATCTGAATAAGTAAAAGGAGCGGTGCGTAATGGAATCAAGTGGGATTCGTGCACATAGTACTAAATTAGCCACCATACTATCCATTGTGCCTGGGCTTGGTCAACTGTATAACCGCAGATATATTAAGGGTTCTATTTTCCTGCTATTATCAGCAGCCTTTTTTATTGTTTTTTATGACATTTTAAATATCGGTTATTGGGGGCTCTTCACACTAGGAGAAATTCCGACAGTTGATGACTCTCGGGTGTTATTAAGCCAAGGGATTATTGCCCTTATTTTAACTTCCTTTGCATTAACGTTTTATGTGGCAAATATGATAGACGCACGTAATGATGCAAAGAAAATACAGGAAGGCTTGCAAATTACTTCACTAAAAGAATCATTTGTAAATGCTTGGGATACGGCTTTTCCTTATATCCTTACAGGTCCTGGATTATTTTTATTAGTGTTTGTTGTTATTTTTCCATTATTATTTATGGCATTTCTCGCGTTTACTAATTATACATTAATGAATTCACCACCTAAGAATCTACTAGATTGGGTTGGATTTGATAATTTTAAAGCTTTATTAACGATACCAATTTGGAGAAATACTTTCCTTTCTGTTCTTTCTTGGACATTAGTATGGACATTTGTAGCAACTACTCTTCAAATCGCTCTTGCTATGTATCTAGCAATCATCGTCAATGATCCAAGAGTGAAAATGAAAAAATTAATTAGAACTGTCTTAATATTACCTTGGGCAGTACCTGGATTTGTAACCATTTTAATATTTACAGCTTTATTCAATGATAATTTTGGTGCGATTAATAGAGATATTTTAATTCCGCTCTTTGGTTCAGGTGTCCCTTGGTTAAGTGATCCTTTTTGGACAAGAGTAGCTTTAATCGGAATACAAACTTGGCTAGGATTCCCGTTTGTTTTTGCCCTATTTACTGGTGTTCTTCAGAGTATTTCTAAGGAATGGTATGAAGCAGCAGATATGGATGGGGCCAGTCGATTTCAAATGTTTAAATTTATAACGTTCCCACACTTAATGTTTGCTACTGCTCCTTTATTGATTATGCAGTATGCGGGTAACTTTAATAACTTTAACATCATTTACCTATTTAATCAGGGTGGTCCTGCAGTTAAGGGGCAAAATGCTGGAGGAACAGACATCTTAATTTCATGGGTGTATGATTTAACATTTGAATCAAGTCAATTCAGTATTGCAGCAGCCATTTCTCTTATATTAGGGCTGATTGTAGCTATATTTGCCTTTTTACAATTTAGAAAAACGACATCATTTAAAGAGGAGGGAAAAATGTAATGAATAGGAAAACAAGAAATGCTCTAGAATTAACCGGAATTTACGGTAGTATCCTAATTATGTTTATAGTTATTATTTATCCTCTTCTCTGGACGTTTGGATTATCGCTTAATCCAGGCTCAAGTTTGTTTGGTGCAAGTATGATTCCAGAAAATTGGTCATTTAAACATTACGTTTGGTTGTTTACAGACCCTGAAAGTGATTATTTAATTTGGTATAAAAACACGTTAATTGTTGCTTTTGCAACATCTCTTGGCTCTACTGTATTTGTATCTTTAGTTGCTTATGCATTTTCAAGATATAGCTTTTTTGGTAGAAAATACGGTATCTATGCCTTTTTATTGCTTCAAATGTTTCCTGTATTAATGGCGATGGTTGCCATCTATATTTTACTGAATCTTGTAGGATTATTAGATTCACTACTTGGCTTGATATTGATTTACGTTGGTGGATCTATTCCAATGAATGCCTTTCTCGTTAAGGGTTATTTTGATACCATCCCAAGGGAGTTAGATGAATCGGCAAGAATGGATGGCGCAGGACATTTCAGGGTTTTATTTACGATTATGCTTCCACTTGCAAAACCAATACTTGCTGTTGTGGCATTATTTAATTTTATGGCACCATTTATGGATTTTATTTTACCGAGAATTATATTGCGGAGTCCTGAAAATTATACGTTAGCATTAGGGCTTTATAATTTTGTGAATGCACAGTTTGCAAATAACTTTACGAGATTTGCTGCTGGTTCTATTTTAATTGCGGTTCCAATAGCACTAGTATTCTTAATGTTACAACGGTACTTGATTAGCGGATTAACTTCAGGGGCAACAAAAGGTTAATAGTACGAGTTCAAAAAGGAGGACAAAAATCACAAAGAATTTCAAAGTGATTTTACCGGACTTTTTGAACAACCTCTAATAGAAAAAAGATAGACCGATTGGACAAAATATTCTGCATGGAGGGGACAATTTATGCAAGATACTAGCTTTGCGATTTTACCAGAGAATGAAAATGAACGAGAGAATATCGATTACAAAAGGATTGGTTCACTTGTTTCGTATACATTAATAGAGAAAAATGAATTAGAGTTACAATGTGAAAATGGATATGTTTCGATTGTTTTTTATCGTGATGACATTGTACGTATTATGATGAACCCTAAAAAGGTACCTTCGAAAAAAACTAGTTTTGCAGTAGTGAAGGAGCCAGAAAACATTGAAGTATCAATAACTGAAAATAATGATGGAATCTTAGTTTCGAGCAGAAAGATTTCACTTGTTATAAAAAGGGATCCTGTAAGCATTTCGGTCTTTGATCAGGATGGAAATGTTATCGTGGAAGAATCAGAGCATGGTATGGGATTTAATGAGAAAAAAGAAGTCATTTGCTATAAAAAAATGGAGCAAGCTGATCACTACTATGGATTTGGTGAGAAAACAAGTTTCTTAGATAAGCGTGGCGAAAAGATGACGATGTGGAATTCAGACGTCTTTGCTCCACATAACCCCGAAATTGATGCACTTTATCAATCGATTCCTTATTTTATGACCATTCGAAATGGTATTGCTCATGGCATATTTCTGGATAATACGTCTAAAACTTTATTCGATATGAAATCATCGTCAACGTCTTATTCCTTTTCAGCTGAAGCTGGACAATTGGACTATTATGTTTTTGCTGGCCCGACGCCGAAAGCAGTTCTAGAGCAATATACAGATATTACAGGGAAAATGCCACTTCCTCCTAAATGGGCATTGGGTTATCATCAATCCCGTTATAGCTACAAAACAGAGCAAGAGGTAAGGGAATTAGTTAAAACTTTTAAAGAAAAAGAGATTCCATTGGATGCCATTTATTTAGATATACATTATATGGATGGTTATCGAGTTTTTACATTTGATGAAGAACGCTTTCCTAATCCAGAAAAATTAATGCAGGATTTAAAGGATGTCGGCATCCATGTTGTTCCAATTGTGGATCCAGGTGTAAAAGAAGACCCTGAGTACTTTGTCTATCAAGAAGGAATAAAGGGAGATCACTTTTGTAAATACATGGAAGGAAACATCTATTATGGTGATGTATGGCCAGGAAATAGTGCGTTTCCGGACTTTACAAATAGTGACGTTCGTCAATGGTGGGGGAAAAACCATAAGTTCTACACAGATTTAGGAATCGAAGGTATTTGGAATGACATGAATGAGCCAGCTGTTTTTAATGAAACAAAAACAATGGATGTTAAAGTAATGCATGATAATGAAGGCGATCCGAAAACACACCGTGAATTGCATAATTTATACGGCTTCTTAATGGGAGAGGCAACATATGAAGGGATGAAACACCAATTAAACGGTAAACGACCATTTTTATTGACTCGTGCTGGTTACGCTGGTGTCCAACGTTATGCTTCTGTTTGGACCGGGGACAATCGTAGTTTCTGGGATCACTTGCAAATGGCGCTACCAATGTGTATGAACTTAGGTGTTTCAGGTGTACCGTTCTGTGGACCGGATGTTGGAGGATTTGCCCATGATTCCAATGGTGAATTACTTGCAAGATGGACACAATTCGGTACATTTACTCCTTACTTTAGAAACCATAGTGTATTAGAGTCTATTCGGCAAGAGCCTTGGTCCTTTGGAGAAGAGTATGAGGGAGTTATTAAGACATACATTCAAGAGCGTTATGTATGGCTGCCTTATTTATACACGTTGTTCCAAGATGCAAGTGTTACAGGTGTGCCGGTAATGCGTCCGTTAGTGCTTGAATATCCAAATGATAAGAATACATTCAATTTGTCTGATCAATTTATGATCGGTTCGGATGTCATTGTTGCTCCAATCTTAACTCCAAGTACGAACCACCGTGTCGTTTACTTACCTGAAGGGAATTGGGTAAATTATTGGACTGAAGAAAAGTTAGCAGGTGGAAAACATCATCTTGTAGAAGCAGACCTTAATACGCTTCCGATCTTCATCAAAGAAGGATCAATCATTACTCTAGGTACTGTGAAAAGCTCAACGGAAACAAAAGAAAATGAGCTTACTGTTCATATTTATCCATCAGAGAACCAAACAGCTACTTTTGACTATTACGAAGATGATGGAAAATCATTTGCTTATGAAGATGGTTCTTATTTTAAGTGTACCATGGAAGCGAACTTGATAAATGATAGATTAGATATC
Source organism: Aquibacillus albus (assembly GCF_016908325.1). GTDB lineage: Bacteria > Bacillota > Bacilli > Bacillales > Amphibacillaceae > Aquibacillus_A > Aquibacillus_A albus. The sequence continues at coordinate 19,085 of NZ_JAFBDR010000025.1, forward strand.
ACGACTAATATCCAACAAGACCAGTATAAACCGGAATGGGATAACGCTGTCTTTGTTATTCATGGGGTTAGTAGTGAGCTTGGAATATCAGTTAACGGAAAAGAGCAGAAAAATAGAGAATTTACAACGGATAATAGGATTAGACTTTCATTAAAGATTCAAGATTTTTAGTGGTTAGTAGTTAGAATAAATGGGGTTTCATCTATAAAAGAAAAGGGATACATAGGGACAAGGGGAACCTTGTCTCTATTTATGTGGTTCTATTGTAGTAAACTAGCTTATTAATTAATTTAATTGGTTAAATAGGAAAGCTATTTTTAAGCGGAGGAAGTCGTTTGCGATTGTAACGCCACATGTAAGCACTAAGCTAGATATTCGAGCATTTTGTAATCGGGTGTGATAGTCACCTGTCAATTACACCACCCATTTTACGATGTCTTCAATAAGAGACTTGTTATTTGTAATGCCTGCCACTTTCTACGGTTAATAGTGAAAAAGACCAATTCATTAGAATTAATCAAAAAAATTCGATTAATGTATTGACAGCTTTCCATAATTAGATTATTATATCATTAAATAAATCGAAAAAATTTGATTAATAAATCAATTTAATTTGATTTATTGTTGAAAAATTATTGTATAGGATTATCGAATTCCAAAAAATGAAAGGGGAAATGTAGAATGTTTTATCTTGTCGGTTTTTTTGTCATAACTGTAACCGTTCGTTTACTTGGATTGTTTGGATGGGCTTACTTAGATAACTGGGTCATTGCAACAAAATTTGGTGTATCATTTTCGCTTCTAGTCATGGCTATTGCTCATATTAATTTAGTAAGCTCAGACTTAAACCACCAGGTCCACCCAGCCTATCAAAACATTGCTATACTTATCATGATTGTAGGTTGGATTGAACTAATTCTATCCATTGCACTTGTTATACCTTCTATGACTAACGCTGCTTCCATGCTTATTATTTTATTATTTTTATTTGGGATGCCAGCACGAGCTTACGTAATCGGAAAAGGATATTTTTTTTAACTCTATTAATCAAAAAAAATTGATTAATAGGTTTGATCGTTATGAAATTAGAAGAATTAGCTAGCTATGCTCTGTTTCTGGGACAGTGGGACCTGTCCTTATGTCCCTAGAAACACTCTTTGTTGACATATTTTAGCAAAATCACCCTGCTGTTGTTATAATAGAAAGCAATATAGCGAATAATAGGATATAAGAAAGATAGGGGGTAGCCGAATGGAGTCAGTGATTCGATGTGAATACGAGTATGATAAAAAAGTAAACTTTGCGCTGCAACAAAATCACGTACCAGTGATGAAGTTCCTTTCTATTAAAAATAGATCAACCGAGGCTTTAAAAAATGTCAACATACATATCACTTCAAATCCTAACTTCTCAGAACCCTATTCAGAAAATCTAGAAGAACTAGGGGCAGGAGAAATAGTAGAATTAAAGCCAAACATCATATTATCTTCCGATTATCTAAGCAATCTTGATGAAAGTATCGCTGGCCATCTTCATCTAAAAATCTCTTCAAAGCAACGGATTATGTATGAAAATCATCTGCCCATTGATGTTTTGTCATATGATTCATGGCCTGGTGCGTCCGTTGTACCAGAGATTATTACTAGTTTCATTACGCCTAACAGACCGTTTGTGCAAGAAATTGTGAAGCAAGCGGCTGAGATTATGGAGAAAAATACGGGGAATAATGCATTGGATGGGTATCAAAGTGGTGATCCGAACCGTGTTATTGCTCAAGTTTCTGCGATTTATTCTGCTATACAATCACACCAAATTATTTATGCCAATCCTCCTGCTAGTTTTGAACAGGAAGGTCAAAAAATTCGTTTTCCTGACATGATCAAAGAGCATAAGCTAGCAACTTGCCTAGATTTAACCCTACTTTATGCAGCATGTGCCGAAGCGATTGGAATTTATCCAATGATTGTCTTTCTCGAAGGGCATGCCTTCCCTGCATTCTGGCTGAAAGAACAATCTTCCGCTGAGAGTTTTCAAGATGATAAAAGTATTTTAACGAAAAATATGGCGAGTGGCATTCATGAAATCATGGCCGTAGAGTCTACCTTTTTAACGAGAAAGGATTCGACGTTTAATAGTGCGGTTCAACAGGCTGGAAACAGTTTAGATCGTTCAGGTAATTTTCACTTTTTTATCGATGTGCGAAGAAGTCGTATTGGTCAGATCAGGCCGATTTCGTTGAAAAAAGCAGCAAAGGATAAGGTTGAAGTGGTATCCAATGCTGAAGAACCTGTCAATGTCAATCCTACGTTTGCTTACGACAAAGTGGAAGTTATCCCGGAATCGAATGAATTATCGGCAGAGATTCAGAAGCAGGCTGATAAGGTTACCTATTGGCAAAACAGATTAATCGATATGAGTTTACGTAACAACTTAATCAACTATCGACTCCATACACAAGGTATCCCTGTTGTAACGTCTGATCTAGCAAAGACAGAGGATATTCTAGCGATGGGGAAAAAGGTATTTATTAAGCCATTGCCAACTGAGCTGCGAGACCAAGTACGAGATTTTAAGGACCAACAAGCGTTGCTGCATTCGCAAATTTTACAAGAAGATATGAAAAATAACAGGCTGCGTTCTACGCTATCCGAAGCAAAACTAGAAAAGGAGCTTGTGAAACTTTATCGAAAAGCAAAAAATACATTAGAGGAAAGTGGTGCAAATTCCTTATTTGTCGCGCTCGGGTTCTTAAAGTGGTATGATCCGAAATCATACTCTACCGAACGGTTTGCACCGATTTTGTTAATGCCTGTGGATTTAATTCGTGTGTCAGCGAAGAAAGGGTATTATATTCAGGCACGTGACGAGGAAATCCAAGTCAATATTTCACTGATTGAATATTTAAGTCAGAAGTTTGAGATTGATGCCTCTCGACTCTACGATATTCCAAAGGATGATCATGGTGTTGATGTGAAGAAAGTACTAACCACAATGCGAAGGCTTGTGATGCACATGAAAAACTGGGATGTTCAAGAGCATGCGAGTATTGGAGTATTTTCTTTCTCCAAATTTGTGATGTGGAACGATCTCGTTCATCATACAGAAGAATTAAAGAAGAACAAAGTGGTTAAGAGTTTAATCGATGGAAATTACATTGATGAAGCAAATGAATCAATGACTGTTCCATTGACGACAGAAAAAGATGAAGAAAAAACGGTGTATATGCCGTTAAGCTCTGATAGTACCCAGACGGAAGCGGTACTTGCAACTGGGGAAGGGAATAGTTTTGTGCTTCACGGACCACCTGGATCAGGTAAATCACAAACGATTACGAATATGATTTCACACGCACTTGCAATGGGCAAAACGGTTCTTTTCGTTGCGGAAAAAATGGCTGCGTTACGGGTCGTACAATCAAGGCTTGAAGATATTGGATTAGGAAATTTCTGCCTTGAAATGTATTCCAATAAAGGACAGAAGAAAGACATTCTGGCGCAGCTGGAGACTTCGTTTGAACATCAGTATAAAACAAAGGGAACCAATTGGAGTGCTAAAGCAGAGGAGCTCAAACAATTAAAGAAGGAACTAAATCGATATGTGCTTGAGCTTCATCAACCTACATCAATCGGACAGAGTATCTTTGAAATGATTGAAACTTATTCCAGTTTGGACAAGCCAATGCAGGAATTTGATTTTAATAGAAATAAAGTAAACGAGATGGATGAAGCAGCCTTTACGAAATCCAAGCAATTAATTGAGAATATTGCTATTGTGGGTGAACAATGCGGTCGTGTACAGGATAATCCATGGGCGTTCATCAAACAAACCGACTACTCCTTAAAGTTATACGACACCATCAAGGAGCAGTTAACGGCTATCGAGGAAAATGCGCCGAATCTACGAGAAATGGAAGATCCTTTAGCAAAAGTAGGGTTAGTGAATGAGGATAAAAAACATCCATGGTACAAGTTTATCGATGAAGTGATTCCGTCTTTGAAAGCTTTACCTAGCCTTAATTTTACCCTACTTGGTATAGAGTCCTTTGATAAAGTAAAAGAAAAAGTAGCTGAAGTCATTAATAGTGGTCAGGAACGAGATTTAGACACGGAAGAGCTGATGAAACGATTTGATCAATCGATTGTGAAACTAGATTCAGAGGCTTGGTTACAGGAATTAAGGCTTGCAGAGAATAGCTGGATTTTGAAGAAAGTCCTTGGAAAAAGCAAAGTGACTAAAGAGCTGAAAAAGTATGTAACAACCAAGCAAAAAATAGATGCGAAAGACTTGGAAAAAATCCTTACGACGATCCGACGGGTACAAGAGAATCAGCAAAAGCTGGATGAGCATAGTGAACAGATGCAACAGTTCTTCCCAGATTTGTGGGAGGATTCCAAAGCTAACTGGGAGGAGATAGAGAAAGCGATAGAATGGGCAGATAATATCCGAACTAAAGTAAGAATGATTAACGATTCTCCGGCGTACTTAGCTGAGTTTGCGCAGAAATTAGAAGATAATAAGCAGGCGTTGTCGGACCCTGAGATAATTGGGGAAATGGATGCTTACCTTGATGTTTATGATGACATGATGAAGAAATGGAAAACGCTTGAGTCAGAACTTACCGTGTCTGAGTTCCACGAGCCTAATCAAAAAAATTGGAGTCAATTTATCGAAGAAAAAGCTGCTCATCTGATCAACGCGTTACCACTATTGAAAGATAGCTGTCACTTGGCACGTACGATACAGGAAGCAGAGGACTTTGGTCTAACACATGTCACGCATTCTTATCTGGATGGGGATGTGAATCACGAGTCACTTCTACCAACTTATCTGTATGGTTTTTACCGAATTCGAATCGATGAAGAGATTACAAGTAGCGGCTCGCTTGCTCATTTTACGAAGGCCGAATTTGAAAACAAATTACAAAAATTCAGTGACTTGGATGATGAAATCAGTGAGTTAACCAAATTAGAGGTCTACGTGAAGTTAATGGAACGTGTACCAGATTTAATGAACAATGTCATCCAAACTTCTGAACCAGGTATCCTGATGAAAGCGATCAAGAGTAAAGGAAGAGGCATTGCGATTCGTCAGCTTTTTGAGCGGATTTCTAATCTGTTACCAAAATTGAAGCCGTGTATGTTAATGAGTCCATTGTCGGTTGCGCAATATTTAGATCCAAGCTTTCCAAAGTTCGACCTAGTTATTTTTGATGAAGCATCTCAGTTGCCTACGAGTGAAGCGATTGGTGCAATGGCCCGTGGGGAAAATGTCATTGTTGTAGGGGATCCGAAGCAATTGCCGCCGACAAGCTTCTTTAGTGCACAGCAAACCGAAGAGGATTTCGATATTCAGGATTTAGAGAGTGTGTTGGATGATTGCTTATCGATACGGATGCCGCAGAAGCATCTGAGGTGGCATTACCGAAGTGAACACGAAAGTTTGATTTCGTTTTCTAACAATCATTTTTATGAAAACAAATTAATCACTTTCCCATCGATTGATGATCTCGTATCTCGTGTTTCCTTCAAAAATGTGGCAGGCATTTATGATCGCGGGAAAACGAAGCAAAACAAGATAGAGGCGGAAGCGGTTGTTGAAGAGATCTTTACGAGACTGAATGATCCAATGAGGCAGCAGGAAAGTATCGGGGTAGTTACCTTTAGTCAGGTTCAGCAAACGTTGATTGAGGATATGATTGATGAACGCTTGAAGGACGATCCAACGTTAGAAAAATATTTTACTGACGAGGTACAGGAGCCTGTATTTGTAAAAAACTTAGAAAATGTCCAAGGTGATGAGCGTGATGTCATCCTGTTTACAGTAGGTTATGGTCCCGATGAAACCGGCCATATGACATTGAATTTTGGCCCATTAAACCGTGATGGTGGATGGCGCCGCCTGAATGTAGCAGTATCCCGAGCAAAAAAAGAAATGATTATTTTTGCGTCGATGGAGCCGGATAAAATTAATCTCTCTCGAACAAAAGCAGAAGGAGTCCATAGCTTACGATCCTTTATGGAGTTTGCCAAGAGAGGGAACGAAGCCGTGTTGCTTCAAAATAGGGGAAGCAGCCAATCGAAGCATAATATTATCGGATCTAAAATAAAAGCTGCTTTAGAAGATCATGGATATAAAATCGAAACGAATGTTGGTAAGAGTGAATTTAAAGTTGATTTGGCGGTAGTGGACCCGAAACACGATGGGCAATATATGGCAGCAATCCAGCTGGACGGACCGAATTACGCAAGTCGTAAAACAACTCGTGACCGTAACAAACTGACTGATCTCATTCTAGGACGTTTAGGCTGGAAGATTATTAAAGTTTGGTCGATTGAATGGTGGCATGATGAGGAGAAACAGATGGATAATCTGCTAGAACAGTTGAACAAAATAGAAGCGAATGGGGATGCGCCAAGTAAGGCTGCTAATCTTGTTCAAACAGCAGAAGAAAAGCAAGAGGTTTCTATTCAACAAAAAATTAGTAGTTTAATCATTCCAGACGACGAAGTAAAAGATATGCATCATTATTACGAGCCTGTGGAATTGGTGGAAGTAGACGTATCTAACGAATTATTCTACACGTATCAAGGGTTACCGATTATCCAGACACAAATCGAGAGAATCGTAAATGAAGCGGCTCCAGTTAGCTTTTCTCAGCTTACCAAGTCAATTATCAATGCATGGGGGTTTACTAGAAGCGGTGCCAAGATTGAAGCAGTTATTCACGATGCCTTATCGTCTGTGAAAGTCCATGTAACAAAGGAAGAGAAAGGTGTCTTCATATGGAAAAATGAGGAGCAGTACAAGTCGTATCAGGACTTCCGTAAACATGGTACCGAAAGACGTGCATTACAAGATATTAGTAAAGTAGAGTATGCCAATGGTGTGATGGAAATGATGGAAACTGCTTTACGGTTGCCTAAAGCTGATTTAATCCGCGAACTATTAAAACGCCTTGGCTACAACCGGACAAGTAGTCAAGCAGAGGAGTTTGTACAAGAAGCAATTGAGTTAAATGTTGAGAGAGGATTGGTTAGTGAGGGAGAGGATGGATCTGTTTTAGTTTTAGTGCCTAGCACCATCTGATTTTTGTAATATTTTGTCGAATGAGCAACCTCGGGTGGTTTGTTTATGACGGCGATTACAAAAATTTTTGTAAGTTAATAGATTGTGAAATAAATGGAGACACACTTAAATTTTTTAGTGTGTCTTTTTTCATCTTCATGATGGTACAACAAAAACAATAAATCACATATCATGCCGGGCTAATTATTCCCATCCACCTTGGGGGAATCATCCCTAGCGATAGCTCAAAGCCAATCCTTTAAGAAAATTTCTAGCAAATTTATCGCCGCATTCCTTATAATTTTTATGCCCTTCTTTTCTTAATAAAGCACTTATCTCTCCTTTTGAAACGCGAACCCCTGCTTTTGCTAAAATATCTATCATATCCTCACTAGTTAAGGTTAATGCTATCTTCAATTTTTTAAGCAGCACATTATTGACATTCGACTGATTTTTTATCAATCTTTCTGGATTATCAGGTTGTCCGGGTTTGCGGTCCTGTTTCCCTCTTTTAAAGGTGATCAAGCCATTTAAAAAAGACTCCAACATGGCGTTCGTGCATTTGATATGCCCATCATCGTCTATATCTTCTTCGTCGTATTCATCTTTAGCTTTCGTAAGCAATTTTTGTACGTCATCTACCGTAACTTCTACGCCCCCAAGCTCAAAAATCTCAACCATTTTATGGTCTTTAATATCTAGTGCGTATCTGATGCGAATTAATATATCATTGTTATCTAAACTCATCTCAAAAATCCTCCAAGCTGTTCAGCAATCAAAATATGTTATTAATCCTTATTATTGTAACCATTTCTCCCTAACAATACAAAAATCTGCCAATCTTTAGCCAAATTACAATCGACAAAATAATACAAAATACGGGTGGTGCCAGGCGCGTTTTAATGAAAAAATGGTCAACCAAAATAACTGGCTGACCAAATAACACTTTTACAAACTCTCACAAACCAAGCCGTCATTATCACTTCCGTCTAATCCATGTGGGTCCCTCTCTGGTCCACCAGCAGCCTCATAAAAGTCTTGAGCTTCCTGTTGTGTATCAAAGTCGCTACAGTTACGATCAGGACCGTTCGGATCATATTTCAATTCAGACCCGCTTGGTTGCTCTGTACTAGTTTCCGGCTCTGAATCAGAAGTGGCTTCCTCTTTGGCAAATCCATCCTCTGTTACATATCCTGGAATGCTCCATATCCCTTTGTTCGCACTTTTTGCACGATTTTGGGCTTTTATATATGCATCAAAGTGGGTGTAAGGTGGATCATACACATAAGCAACCCTTGCAAGCCCTTCTTCTAATAACATTTCATTAAACATTTTTCCGTCGACCCATAGATAGGCAAGTAAACGATCATAATGATCACGTTTTGGACCATCATATTCGATTTGTACCTGTTTTCCAGAGAGCTTGTCTTTCGCAAACTGGCTTGCTTCAGGTCCAAATTCTTGCACTGGTAAACTTGGATGCTTCGTTTCTGGTGTATCGACTAATAGTAAACGGATGGCTTCTTCCTTTCCGTTCAGGTTCACCTCTATCGTGTCCCCGTCAACAATTCTAGTAACCGTAGCTACAGGTAAAGAGGAATGATTTGCTTCGCTTGATTCCTCTTCCTTTTGTTGTTCGGTTGACTCAGGGCTTTCTTTCGCAGGCTCTTTTGATTCCTGTTTCTTTTCTTGATCACTGGTTTCTATGTTATCTTTTTCGTCTTCGTTACTCTCTGCATCGGTCTCCTTTGTATCGTCGTCCTTAGGAGAGTCTTTTTCCTCAAGTTCACTCTCTGTATCGGTCTCTTTCGCAGCATCCTTAGGAGAGTCTTCATACTCTTGCTCACTTGCTGCATTAGACTCGTCAGAAGTTTCTGTGGACGTATTGTCTACTTCGTCTGTACGAGGCTCACTATCTTTAGCGGTTTCCCCGCCAGACGCTTGAGCAGAAAATCCTCCGATTACAATCATAAATCCAATCAATGAAATTATTATCGGTTTCTTTGACCTTGCACCTAGTTTCTTATTAATGGAGCCTTCATGTATGCCCCAATAAGCAATCCCAATACCAATAACTAGTCCAAGAGTGGCTATAGGAAAATTAATGATTAATCCGATGATGATTGGTATCGCTACAATTGTTAAACATCCTGCCATCACTGAACCTCCTCTACAAATTTAAACCCTTTTGTCTTTAAAAATTTCATGTGCGGTTTAAATTGTTCGATTATATCGGAGCAGTCGATATTGGTGAAGGTAGTAGATTCAATTTGTGATCGATTGGTCATGACTGACAAGATGCAACCATAGTCCTCGGATTCATCTGCAGTGGAATAATCGTAAACGTTAACTTGAACCATTTCGATTGGAAAAATAGCAAATAATTCTCTAATAACCCGGAGCACACAGCTGCAAACGTAGTCCTGATATAACTGAAAATACTTTCCTTTAGCCATTTTCCGCTGTGAAAGCTTTCCGGTTTTTGTAAGCGATAGCGTTGTTTCAGGTATCACCTGTTTATTCTCAATTTCTAAACGGACGGTTACATGCTTGCCATCGTGATCAAACACATAGGTTATATCGTTGCCAAGTTCGATGATGTCCTCAAACGGATTTATTTCCTCCAAGATAGCTGTCCAGGCAGATATATCTCTATTCAAAATAGAGGTGGCATTCGCTTTAGCTTGCTCCCATTGTTTTACAAGCATCAAGTCCTTTTCCTGTTCTTCAGGCAAGCTTTCTTCCCATATTTTGAGTCTAGCCTCAACGCGGTTGAATAACTTGTCTCTCCACGTAGGCTTGTAGTTTTGGATGGTGGCTTTTATATTCTGAACATGGGGACCATCTTCATTTTCAGGAAATGGTCTTGGTGAAGAAAGGATTTCATTCCAATCGATTCCATCACTTGCTTCCTCATGTACACGCGTTAACATGTCAATTCTGGATTCGAATCTTTCTACTTCAGCTTCTGCTTTAGTGTATTGGTTCTCTTTTTCAACCTCGAATTGTTGCTGCTCTTTTATCCGTTCATTGCTCGTACGCTGGGCACGTTTTTTTCTTGAACCAATCCGTTGGTTATACGAAATCCCAGTACCAGGAATCGAGGAACCAGTTGATAAACCTCTTTTGCTCACATTCACACGAGCTCCTTTACTACCAATTGAGGTACTGATACCTTTCGTTCCGACATTCATTCGAACCCTGGGGGCAACTTTTATACTTTTACGAAATCGAAATCCCATTGTACACCTCCGATTAAATGGAAATTTATTGCTATTTTATTCGTCAAAAAATCTATCTATTCGTGAAAGACAGATATTGGATTTAGTAAATGAATAGAATGGCATGTCCTATAATTGAATTTTGGGACGAATAGGTATTCCACTTTTTATTTTATCAGCTTAGTAAAGGGGAAAAATTGATAAATAGCTGGTTATTTTTGTAGAGATTTCCAAGCGAAAGTATTTGATGAACATAAAAAAAAGACCCTCACAAACGTAGTTAAGCGTTAAGCCAAATGGTTTTAACATTTCCCACATATTCCAAGGGAACGTGGGAAAAATAAGTTTTGTAAGAGCTTATGAATGGGGGATAACGATGAAGAAAAAAACGTGGTTTGAATACGAAATGGAAAACGTTGGGGCAGAAACAGATAGTCCGGCAGTTTTAAATGATGTGATTAGTACAGAGTTTGAACAATATCCAGGACAAAATGAAAGTCTTATCGAAGCAAAAAGTCAACTGACACCAAGTCAGGAGCTTATCCAACGTAACAAAGATGGTAAGACATGGTTGCCCAACGAATGATGAATGAAGGGAACGTATGCGGCTCCCCTTCTTACTTGTGATACGTTTAGGATAGACTTTTAATGATGCTATATTCTCAAAATTTGGGAACTTTTGCTGCTATAGTTTTGTGGGGTATAAAGTTCAGGGTCAGACCCCTCAACTACAACATCTAATAATAAACACGATTGTTGTAGTATAATGAGGGAGTCAGACCCTTATGGGACAGCTTCTTTTCTTATTTTACTGTTATAGAAGTAGTAGCTTTAAACTTTTGACCAGTTGTTAATTTACCAGTAACTACTAACGCTTGTTCTCCTTCTTCAAGGATATTTAGTAGTTGTTGACGTGGGAATACAACTTTGTATTCATTCACACCATCATCGTCAAAATCAACAATTGGACTTTTCTTTTGCTTTTTCTTATCAGATGGAGTAATTTCTCCATTTAGTAAAAGACTTTCGAAGTCAATATCTTCTAACAGGCTTTCATCATCAAACTCAAGATATGCAGTTAAAACCGCATTGCTATTTTCCTTTGCTTTCTCGCTTTTCTTTTCATTTTTATTTAATACGACTGGACGGAATTCAACTTCAGCCATCACAGTTGGTATATAAGATAAGAAATCTCCCCAAATGATATTAGCCTTTAAACCATCAACATCTTCATGACGGTCATACGGTAGTTCCGGCTCAAGACTTACAAAGTTTTCATCAGTTAACATATCTCCAGAAGCATTAATGGATACTTCTCCATTAAAGAAATAGTTGTCATCAGACACCGCATAATCCGGATAAGTGTCTGCTGTCGTTATGGCATTCTGGTAAGATACAACACCACTTAACTGAAAGTCTTCTTCTATGCCATCATAGGTAGAGAAGTCTAAGTTTCTAGCATTGTTAAAGGAAATAATATTTTCTGCAATGACCCCTGGGTTACTGTTACTAGTGAAACCAGTCGCTCCATTATTAAACGCAATACTGTCGCGAATGATGTGTGGGACGTGGACACCTTCACCACCAAGCTTGAAGCCGTTCTTGTCACCGTCTCCAACTGTACCATCTGTCAGTGTACCATTTTCATAGGCAATACTATCCTCAATCACTACAGCACCAATGGCACCGGTACCAACCTTTGTATAAAGATCCCAACCATCGTCAATGTTGTGGTGAGCAATACAACCGCGGAAAATGTTGCCTTCGCCTGACGTTAGTTTGGCCGCAAATCCATCGGCGTTATTGTTAGAAGGATCGGCATTATCAAACGACTCACTATTTAAAATGAGGTTGTGTGATGGCCAGTCCTCAAGATTAGGACTATTGTCGGTGCGACTGATTTGTAAACCAGTGTCACCATTTTCATAGAATCTGCTGTCTTCCACAATGTTATGGTTACCACCAACAACAAATCCTTTTGTATTGGCTGCAGAACGAGCAAAGTCTATGCCTTTGACGTGCCAGTAGTTACCGCTTAATACGACACCTTCAGAACGCTTGTCAAAGTCAATCACAGGTCGAGCACCATCGGCAGCAACCATATATTTTCTTGCATCTGCAGTACCGTCGTTGTATTTAGAGATTTCTAGCTTAGAATCTCTGACATAGTCACCATCAGCAAGAACAATTCTTTGATCTGGTTGGACATATTCCACTGCAGTGTCTAAATCAAGTGGATTGTTGCTAGTTCCGTCACCAGCACTTGTGCCATCTGGAGTTACATAGATATCTGCACCATCTCTAAATGTCTTCATTGATACAGTAAAGTTCTTGACGATCTTGTCGTAAGAAGTTAAATACTGTGTATCGCTTGGTAAGAACGTTACACTGAAGTTTGTATCTGCATTTTCTTCAAGTGTAGCATGTACTTCGACTAATTCCCCTTGTGTAACTGCTAAGTTACTTTCAATAACCTCTTGACCAGCTTTTACTGCTACTGTTCCGTCAACGTTAGACTTTAATAGTAAGTCATAGTCTGCTTCGGAAGCTTTGTCACGGGAAACGATTTCTAATTTAGGTTCCACTGGTTCAGCCGGTGGAAATACTCTTGGTGCATCAGTCGCAGCTGCAGTTACATTGAAGTCCATATTATACACTTCGATGTCAGCTAAACGTGCAGTGTAGAATCCTACGTAAATTTTGTCGTCTTGAACGTTTAAAATTTCAGGCTCAAAGAAAATGGCTTCTTCTCCATCATTTAATTGGCCAGTAAATCCGCTGTTTGTTTTTGCTAACGTTAATCGGTAATCTTGGGCTGGATAAGTATTGTCTGTTGTAGGCTTTTCAGCTAATAACATCTGCTTTTGGACACCTTGACTACCAGCACCATCAGAAGATTCTACTCCAGTACGGATAAACAATTGTGTGCCGTTTTCTGCTTGTGTACCACCACTATATCCACCTACTGCAGCGATGTTGGAAGCAAAAACACCATCATTGTCGTTTTCACCAATCGCATCACGAGCCATAATACCAAAAGATTCTTGACCATCGTGTGGGTCTTTGGCATATTCATTTACTTTGATGTCGGCGGATAGAGTGAAGTTATCTTCTACCGCATCAATTACCGTGTAATAGAAGGTGATACCATCGTGGTCACCGGTTATTTTTCCGGAACTATTACCTTCTGCTACGATTCGAATTCCGCCATTGTCCAGCGTTTGAATATAGTTTGTATCAGACCCAGTTGATTGACCAAACTGAATTTTATTCCATTCTACGGTTGTTTCTTCACGAACGGTTACGTCAAATGAAGTTGGCTCAATGGAATCATCTGCTGGGTTAATAACGATTGTGTATTGTCCTGCGGTCGAATGATCAAATGCTGATGTGTCTACATCATAATCTGATGTATCTAAAATTTCTTGGTCACCATTGTCATACACCTTGGATACTTCTAGACCGTCAGAATGAAACACATCCCCAACAGTGTAAGTGGTTTGCGGATATTCTGTAACACGAATCTCATCCAGTTCCTTTTCCTTTACGTTAACAGTGAAAGTCGCCTTAACGCCTTTGTGCGTCACTGTTACTTCCTTGTCTCCTTCTATTGATGTATCTAACTCGGAAACGTCGAACTCATCTCGTGTTAATCGAACAGAATTTCCATCACTGTACTCTGCAACAACAACAATTCCGTTTAATTCTAATTCATCGCCAAGGTAGTATTGTGTTTTTTCAGGAAGTTGAGTAACTTCAACTGCATCTAATTCCGCATCACTAACATGAATAGTAAATGATGTGGTAACACTGGAAGATTCTAAAGATGTAACAGTTACCGTTTTTTCTCCGGAGCTCTCAAAAGTGTAGTCAGAATCGATTTCTTCTCCATTAATTTCAAAAATATAATCGTCACTCGTTAAATCTTCTACATAATAACCGTCATTATAAGATCCTGTTACGACAAGACCTTGTGGATCAAAGCTATCCTGTAAATAATAATCTGTTTTAGCCGGATAATATTTCACTTCCATGCTTGTTAAAGCTAGTTCGATAATGTCTAAATCAATCGTAGTTTCTGCACCGTTATAATGAATGGTAATTGTGTTTGTACCAGAAGAACTACTGTCAAATCCAGTGACAATCAAGTCCTCAACTGGGACAACAGTTTCGGTGTTATCTTCATTTACTGCTGTAACTTTTAATCCACTTAAATCAAGCTCTTCACCAACAAGATACTCTGTTTTCATGTCCGATGCATCAACATCAAGTGATGAGGTTGCGACATCGGAGACATTCACTTCCGTGTCAGAGAAAGTTATTTCCCCATTTCGAGCAACGAACAAGCCGACATGAATGTTGCCTGACAAAGCATCCTCTAATTTGAATGTTTCGCTTTCCCCATTTGAAGTTACAACAAATGTATCCCCGGATTTTTTAATAGATAAATCGTATGACTCTCCAGTTGCAGGTGGGACATTGTCTGAGAAAACATCTAACTTAGACAAGCCACCGCCGTCATAGCCGTCTTTACTATAAAATCCACGCATGTCTCCATCGAGTGCACCAACTGCAACGTAATTGTGACGATTCTTGCCATCACTGTCTTCTCCGGTTTCATCAAGCAGCATTATACCAAAAGCGCGCTGGCTGTCAGGACTGTAAGAATCAGCAGATGCGGTTGTTTGTATTTCAAAGTTATCATCCGCATTCAATGTTAAGGATTGCAACGATACGCCGATTTCACTGCTTGCGATTTTTCCACCCTCAGCAAGTATGGTAAGAGAACCATCACCATTGTCAGTTGGTGCGGTGTTTTTACCGTCACTTGTATTAGAGCCAAACGCTTCAAAGCTCCAATCGTCCCCAAGTGGATCTTCAAACGTTTCTGCAAACACCATCAAGTTCATGTTCGAAAAAAACATGAAAAAGATAGCAAAGATTGCTATGTTTTTGCTCCATCGTCGCTTCATTTAATAATCTCTCCTTATTTAAAATTTTTGAAGCAGGTAAGCTCTTGTCTAACACCTCCTGAATGCAAAGATTACTAGGCCTAGTTTTCTGGGTAAGTTTGTTCTGTAATGTGAATCATGAAGTTGATTTGTGTGGTTAAAAGAGGAAGTACTTCAAAATAACAACGTTGTGATTAAAAAATATACAAATTTGAAAGCGCTGTCAATATAATGTCTGAATTTTGAATTATACTAAACTGACTTTTAAACATGTATAGTACGATGGTTATAGATAAACAGAAGGGACTTTTGTCATAAATCCTGATGATCTCTACGTTAGTGCCTGTAGTGTTTATGATAGCGATTATAAAAATTAGGTATTATTTTAGTAATAGCAAACTAAAAAGTGCGTAAATCCAAACAGGGTTTACGCATTTTCTTAATTAAAAAGAAATAGAAACTAGAGAATCAAATACATGCTGTACAAAATTTGACTTTTACCATTAGCAGTACAAGGGATTCACCTTTTGACTTTTTGTATATTTTTTCATATTAATAAAATAATATTACTTGTATTTACAATTGTAATAACAAGTAAAGGATGATGAATCGTGAATGTATTACTTAAGCAAAAAACTGTTGTAATTATTAGGGCGTTGTATTTTTGTATGGAAAGGAAGTGGGCGGAATTAGAAAAGCTTTATGATATATCACCTGCTCAACAGCATATTTTATTTTTACTTTCCACAAACAAAAATCAGCTTACCCCGACACAATTAAGCGAATTAGGTTGTTGGCATATTTCTACTGTTACGCGGTTATTAAAACCATTAAAAGCAAATGGCTTTATAAATGTAACAACAAATAAAGAGAAGCCTAGATATAAGAGAGTTTCCCTTACAGCTAAAGGAAAACAAATGCTGGAAAATTTAATGGATGCAGCCAGAGATTTGGAACAATTTCCTTTTGATATTGGTGATCTGTCAGAGGAAGAAGTGGAAAAGTTTTTAAAATTTGGTCAAAGCATTCTAGATATTAATAAAGGTGATGATTTTATAAAAAAGGTGATAAATGCAAGAGTAGAGGGCTACGATTATGTGTAATAATTGTATCTTTTGAAAATGAATTTTGTTCTTATTGAATGTGCAAGTTTTAGAATGATATTTGTGAAAAATTCCTTAGAGTCGTCTAGGAGGTCATTTCATGGAATACAGAGAGTATTGGAATAGCATACTTTTAAAGAGTGAAGAGTTGAATTCGTTAATAACATCGTACTGGAAAGAGTATTCAAATATCGGAACATGGCAGTTTTGGATCGTTGTCTCCTTATTTTTAATCCCTCTTATCTTGCTTTACTTTGTAGTGGATCGAAGACGAATTTTTGAGCTTTTTTTCTTTGGATATACAGTCCATGTGCTTTGGACATACACTGATATTGTCCTCGCAAGACATGGTTTTTTCGTTCACACATATTTTCTAACCCCGATATTACCGCATGCATTAAATATGACTGCATCAGCACTTCCTGTAGGTTTCTTGCTTTTGTACCAATATTGTACGAATAAGAATAAAAATTTCTATTTGTATACGTTGTTATTAAGTGGTGTATTTGCGTTTGGATTTGCAACGATTGAAGCCCAATTAGGAATGTTAGAGTTTCACAAAGGAATGAATCAATTTTACCTGTTCCTTATGGATGTAGTATTTGTATATGTTACTTACTGGTTTACCAAATTTGTAAGAAGATTAGGGAGAAAAATGTAGCGGTACATGGGGGGTGATTCTCTTTTTCCTCAGCGCTATAACAAGTGGGGCAAGGGATCGCCCCCACTTTTTTGCATTATGCAAAGCTAATGGACCTGTTCTCCCCATAAATCCCAGTTACCTTAATAGTGGAAAGAACGCAAATTATGCCGGTATACAATAAACCAATTCTTCATCGATAAATTTCGGGCCGTCATTGTGACATAAGCTGAAAATTTTGATAAAATATAAATATACAACTTTTTTAAATAAATTAACAAAGTTGGTCTTTGATCTTTTTATAGGTCACATGTTTAATTGAAGGAGGAATTATGTATGACTGAAAAGAAGGTACGCTGGGGGATTATGAGCACTGCAAATATCGGAAAGCGTTCTGTTATCCCAGGAATTCAAGAATCTAAGCGAAATGAAGTTGTGGCCGTTGCTAGTCGATCATTAGAGAACGCTCAAAAGTTCGCAGAGGAGTTAGGTATTCCAAAGGCATATGGAAGCTATGAAGATTTAATAAATGACAATGAAGTTGATAGCGTTTACATTCCACTCCCAAATCATTTACATAAGGTGTGGGCAATCAAAGCCGCTGCGGCAGGAAAGCATGTATTATGTGAAAAGCCTATCGCACTTGATGAAGCTGAAGCGAGAGAAATCGTAGAAGCGTGTCAAAAAGCAGGTGTGGTATTAGCGGAAGCTTTTATGTACCGTCATCAACAAAGGTATGAGGATATTAAAGAAAGAATTAAAAATGGTGATATTGGTGAAGTGCGTGGGCTTCATGGTGTTTTCACTTTCAATAATGCAAAAGATTACAGTAATATTCGCTATACAAAGGAGTGGGGTGGTGGATCGATCTATGATGTAGGCTGTTATCCGATTAGTGCTGCCAGGTTCATTTTGGGTGAAGAACCAACAGCAGTCACAACTCATGCATTTTTTTCTCCGGATCATGGCGATGTCGACATGATGGCTTCTGGTTTAATGGAATTCTCAAATGGAGTCGCATTAACCTTTGACTGCGCGATGTGGGCGGAATTCCGAAATAAACTCGAAATTCTAGGCTCCGATGGAAGAATTGTACTTCATAACGCTTTTCTGGGTGATGAAACCTATGAAATTATGAAAGGTGGTCAAACAGAAGTTGTTAAGGGTGAAAATATTAATCCGTACGCTTTACAAGCAGATAGTTTTGCAGAAAGTGTACTTGATGGAAAACCAACTAAGTTTTCATATGACGACATTATCAATAATATGAGAGCAGTAAAAGGTGCACTCGATGCTGCTGAAAAGCAGGAAAGAATAATTTTAAAGGAATGGAGTGAATTTTCATGAAAAGTATAAAGGTCAACAATATTGAAAAATCTATTTCAAGTCTTGTAATGGGTTCTGACTATTTCAAACCCGATATTATGGAAAAAGTAACAGAGGTATTAAACAACTACATGGAAATTGGCGGAAATACAATTGATACTGCATATATTTATGCTGGGGGGAAAAGTGAAGAAGCCATCGGAATTTGGATGGAAGAAAATAAGCGTCGTGACGATGTTATTATTTTAACAAAAGGTGGTCATCCAAACCACGAGGGACCTCAAATAAATAAGGAGGCAATTGATAGAGAGCTTTCCATTAGCCTTGATCGACTTCGTACTGATTACGTAGAATTGTATGCACTTCACAGAGATGATCCGAATGTCCCAGTAGGTGAAATACTAGAAATTCTAAATTCTCATGTTGAAGCTGGGCGTATTGGTGCATTCGGAGGCTCAAATTGGTCCATAGAAAGATTACAAGAAGCCAATGATTATGCGGAAAAGAATGGTTTAGTAGGTTTTTCCTTCAACAGTCCGAACCTTAGCTTAGCAAAAGCGCAAGAGCCGTATTGGCCTGGCTGTGTTTCCGTAGATGATTCGATACTTTCATGGCATGAGAGAAATAATATGCCCCTGTTCTCGTGGTCATCCCAAGCTCGTGGATTCTTTACCGGGCGTTTTACTCCTGAAGATCGATCTAATGAAGATTTAGTACGAGTATTTTACAATGATGAAAACTGGGAACGCTATCATAGAGCAGAACAGCTTGCTAAGGAAAAAGGCGTGGAAACGATTCAAATTAGTCTTGCATATGTATTGAATCAATCGTTCCCAACAGGTGCAATCATCGGTCCACAAAACAGTAACGAAATGAAATCTTGTAGAGAGGCAGCTGACATCACTTTAACAGAAGAAGAAATTAAGTGGTTGGATTTACGAACGAAATAGTTTACAGAAAATAAACGTTTAACCGTATGATTCCATCTCTGACCAACCGGCTAATTAAATAACAATAGGAAACTAACAGGGCAGGTACTGCAAAAAGAATTGTTCATTTGTGATACTTGCCCCTTTACCTTTTCCAACATTAAAAATGATAGATGACGAATTTAATACCGCCACTTAAAATTTCCTCTTTTCATCATATCCTCTTCACTCACATTATTGGAAGCTAAACGTATAAAAGAGGGCAGGCATTCTGTGTGGACATTTGTCTACGAGGAGTATCTGATTCTACCGTGCCCTTTTGTCAATCTATATTTTTGCTTCTCAAATAATTTCGGGTCTTCCCTGTAACATAAGCTTAGAAAAAATCTGTTGGCTGGAGCCTTCAGACAGTTTCCGATTATTTACGCACATTCCTTATACTATACAACTTTTTTTGTTGCCATGTATAATAGAATAGAGTCGAAAGTTAGCAGAAAAGCTCGAGTAAATAGTAGAATTCAATTACTGTTTTGTTCAATGCTGGATTCGAAAAATAGAACGATACCTGCAGTTCTTGCTTTGGTATAAAACTATTATCTAAATGGGCAAGGAAAAATGTCCCCATACTCCATTTTATTTGTTAATAATATTACCGCTTACATAAAGTGTGTACGTTATTAATTAAATAGATTACTAGGTTTTCATTCCTGTATAATTTACTATTTTTAGGAGGATAAATATGAACCGAAAAATAGGTTTTCTGTTCGTGTGTTTAATTTTGATCCTAGTTGCATGTGAAAATAGAAGTACTAATAGTATTAGGATTTCAAAGGAAAGTGCGACAGAAACTATGATTGATGCCGACCAGTCGTTACAAAGTGATGGTACGGTTATTGCATATGTCCCAAAATCACTTGATAATCCGGTTTTCCTTGAAACAAAGGAAGAAGCGGAAAGAGAGAGTTTAAACTTAGACGTCAAGATAGAATGGGTGGCACCAATGGTAGCAAACAGTAAAGGACAGGAACAGATTTTTGAAGCTTTAATTCAAAGAAATGTGGATGGAATTATTATCAGCGTAATAGACACAGAAAGAATGACATCATTGATTAACAAAGCTGTGAGCAAAGGTATTAAAGTGGCAACTTTTGATTCCGATGCACCATCTAGCAATCGGGCTTTTTACGTCGGTACAGATAATTATAAATTAGGGCAAGCGAGTGGAGAAGCCCTCCTAAAAACAGTGAAAGAGAAAAATATGGACAAACATCCCCTCGAATTAATGGTTATGACAGGAACGAAAGAAAGTGAAAATCTGGAACAAAGAATCCAAGGCTTTAAAGATGCTACAGCATCCTTAGATATACATATTGTTGATGTCATAGAGTCCTATGATGACATTAACATTGCTTCAGAATTGTTGGAAAACTATGTGAAAGAGAATCCTGATTTTGATTTATTTTTTAGCACGGGAGGCTGGCCGTTTTTTGCACCTCCGGACGGAATGCTGGCCTACAAGAAATGGAAGGCAAATGGCGGTATTGCTGTAAGTGTAGATACATTTTATCCGATTGTATCTGCAGCAAATGAAGGTCTTGTTGATGCCTTAGTAGGTCAAAACTTTCAGGAAATGGGTCGTCTTAGTTTGAAGTACATGTATCAATTGATTAACGGAGAAGATTTAGACAAACAGAAGTTCTATACTCAAATGGAATATGGTAACCCTGATAATTTTGACGAGTTGTTAAAAAATAAAAATCCATGGGAGATAAAATAGATGAGAAAAAGGTTTAAGTGGATTGACTGGTACAGCATACGAACAAAAATGATTGTTTGCTTCTTAGTGATAAGTATCATTCCATTGTTTATCCTAGGCTACCTTTCCTATCAATATTATATCAATGATTTGCAAAGCAGTGTTAATTCTTATACAAGTGAAGTGATAGAACGTGTGGATAAAAATATAGAAACATATATTTTGGATGTAGATAATATCTTAAATAATTTTGATGATTATTACACCATTCAATACTTACGATTAGATGAAGCAGGAGATATTGAAGGCATTCGCAAATATACGGTTCGTTTGTGGGAAACGATTCAGTCTATCAAGAAAATGAAATCCGATTTAGTCGATATTAGAATTATTTCACAAACTGGTCAGACCATTAGCTCTCAAGGTATTTACTGGACCAATATCGATAATTCTTTTTATTCAAACATCTTAGAAGCCAAAGAAGATAGGCATTTTGTGGTGAAATTTCCTTATCGAGATGAATTTAACCGCAATGTGTTTACGATTGGCAAAAAAATTACTTCCTCACGATTAAGCGCTCCAGCCATTATATGTGTAGATATTGATGTTAGCTTTTTGAATCGCATTGGTAATGACATTAAACTAGGAGAAAGAGGTTACGTGTATTTTACAGACGGAGCGGGAGAAACTAATTATTTTCCAGTTGATACAAATAATCCTGAGTCCCTGAAAGTGTTAATCAAGGATGACAAAATTCTTAATAAAGCTAAGGGGTCCATTGCAGAGGAGATTAATGGGGATAACTATCTCGTTAATTTTAAGCAATCGGAAGTTACAGGTTGGAATATTGTCGGTGTTACCTATGCCAACGAAATAAAAGCGGATTTTAGTAAAATCAGTAAGCTCACATTGTTAATAGGTGCAGGGTGTTTACTTGTTGTGGTGCTCATCAGTGTCTATTTAACAAATATATTAACAAATCCACTGCGAGACTTGCGTAAAGTAATGACACAGTTTGCCGATGATAATTTGAATATCCGTGCACAAGTAAAAACGAAAGATGAAATAGGACAACTGGCAGAGAACTTTAACTATATGCAGAACAGAATAAAAAGCTTGGTTCAGAAAACAATGGATGACCAGGTGAAAATTCGCAAAATGGAAAAGAAGGCACTACAAGAGTTAATCAAGCCTCATTTTATTTATAATACATTAGATTCGATTATTGGCTTATTGGAACAGAATAAAACAGAAGAGGCGTTAGATTTGATTGAAGCTCTAGGAATGTTTTTTCGAACGTCTTTAAGTCATGGAAAAGATGTTATACGCTTACGTACTGAATTAGAACATGTTCAAAATTACTTTGAAATTCAAAAATTTCGCTTTTTTAATAAATTTGATTCCAGTATGGAAGTAGATGATGACATCCTAAACTATGAGACTGTCAAATTAATTTTGCAGCCAATTGTCGAAAATGCAATCTATCATGGGGTTCGGTTTATAGATCACAAGGGGATCATAACGGTTAAGGGGTATGAGCAAAACGGACTTATGATATTAGAGGTCATTGATAACGGTGCAGGGATGACAGCTGAGAAGGTGAAACACATAAATGATGTACTGGCAGGAAAAGAAAAGCTAAAGGATGAGAACGATTATTTTGGTATCCGAAATGTGAACGAACGGATTAAATTGACGTACGGAGACGAGTATGGGGTTAAGTTTGCAAGCGAACTTAACAAAGGAACGCGTGTAACGCTAACCTTGCCTATCATAGAAAATTAGGGGAGGATTTTATGTTTAATATACTTGTTGTTGAAGATGAGGACATGATTCGTCATAAAGTATTAAACAATATTGATTGGTATAGCAACGGATTTCAACAAGTGTTTGAAGCGGAAAATGGTTCAGAGGCATTAAACATCATGGAATCGAACAAAATCGATATTCTGATCACAGACATTAAAATGCCTTTCATGGATGGTATAGAATTAACAAAATATGTCAAAGAATGTTATCCTAATATAAAAGTAATTATTATTTCGGGCCATGCAGATTTTGACTATGCACGGAAGTCGATTACCTTAAATGTTAGTCACTACATTTTAAAACCTTTTCAGTCTAAAAATCTTTTAAAGCTTGTAAATGAAGTAAAGGAAGAGTTGATTCGTGATCTAGGCGAGCAAGAAGATGTTGAAAAAATGAGAAGGCAATTGAGACAAAATAAACAGTCCTTAAGAGAGAGGCTAATAGAAAACCTGTTAACCAACTCGTTTGTGGGAAATCTAGCTAATGATCTAGAATACGTCGAAATGGATCATCTAAAGGGACGTTCCTTTTTCGTTGCCGTGATAAACATCGATGAAATGCAGGAGGTAATAAGGGGCAAGGAGGAAGAAGAAAAGTATATTTATAATCTATCCATCTATGAATGGATTTGTAAGATGATTCAATCCGAATGGGGAGAAGACGACAGTAACGATCGAATTGAAAAAGGATATATACTTAATTATAAAATTGATCAGATTGTGTTGATTTCATTTGAAAATCCGAAGATAATTACGCCTGTTTTAGAGGAAATAATTGGTACAGCATTAAAGGAAAAGGGATACTCGCTGACGGTTGGTATTGGAAACATCTATACTCATCTGTTTGATTTGTGCGTGTCGTACAGAGAAGCGAGCTCGGCAGCTACGCTAAGTCGAATTCACGGGCCGTGTGTGTTATATTCTTTTCGTGACATCAGTTTTGACCAAACACAATATAGCAAACAATTACAAAGAATTGTCGATCACAAGATTTATAATAACATAAAAGTAGGGGCCTTTGATGAGGTAAAGCAAGACATTGCAGATCTCTTGGCAGAGCTTAAGGCTTCAGGCATCGATTTTGATGCCGTATCGACTGTTATCAACAATTTCATTCTGATGTCATGCAAGACGGTAAATGAGCTGGGATACAACGTGAAAGATATTTTTGGTGAAGATGGTCTTTCGGTGTATTTGCAAAAAGATGCAAATCTAACTTATAAAGACTTAGAAGGTCGATTATACGCTTTTTACACAGAAGTTCATGAATTTATTGCATCGAAACGCAGCAATCGTACAGAAAAGCTGGTTGCAGAAATAAAAACTTATATGGATGAAAACTATGGTGATAATATTACCCTAACAAGCTTGTCTCATAAATTAAATATCAGCCCTAGCTATTTAAGTGTATTATTCCGTGAGTTTGTATCGCAAAACTTTAGCGATTATTTAACGAATATTCGCATTCAAAAAGCTAAAGAGTTGTTAAAAAATACGGACTTGCGAATTAATGAAATTGCAGCTAAGATTGGATATAGGGATGCTTATTACTTCAGCTCTGTATTTAAAAAGGTTATTGGTATGAAACCGACGCAATACCGTGAATACTTAAATTAATCATTTTGTACGACTAACTATTCCACCGTCTACAGCAAACGTGTAGATTCGATGGAATATTTTTTTTGAAAAGAAATTCTAAAATGTGCTATGTGTACAGCTAAAGTCTCTGCTTCAGTACTTCTAACTATTTATTGAAAACACTTCACCGAGGATCATCCTAATTTTTTTACAAGTAACTAGTATTGGAAACAAAGTAGTTGTCTTCCTTTGGTTGCGTTTACGTTTTTTTGAAAATTATAAAAATATTAAAGGATTATAAAATATTTTCCATTTCTTATTAGCTTATTAAGTTTTACCATAATCTGTGTAAGCGCTATATTTATTTTTTAACATTAAAAACGAAGGGAGATTTATATCAATGAATCGTGTAAAAGGAATTTTATCAATTTTATTTGTTGTATCACTTATATTTATGGCTGCATGTGGCCAGGCAGCAAACAATGGCTCAAATGATAGCGATAACAGTGATGATGGAATTAAAATCGGTCTGTCTGTATCAGACTTAACATTAGAGCGCTGGCAGCATGACCGCGACTTCTTTGTAGATAAGGCGGAAGAATTAGGTGCTGAGGTGTTAGTTCAATCTGCAGATGGGGAAGATGAAAAGCAATTATCGCAAATTGAAAATATGCTTTCTCAAGGTATTGATGTGCTTGTTATTATTGCAAACAACTCTGACGCATTAACTCCAGTCGTTGAACAGGCAAATCGAGAAGATGTTCCTGTTGTTGCTTATGACCGTTTAATCAACAATGCAGACATTGATGCATACGTTTCTTTTGATAATGAACGCGTTGGTGAAATGCAAGCAGAATATTTAGTAGAAAAAGTGCCAGCAGGTAAGTACTTCCTTTTAGGTGGAGCTCCAACCGACAACAATGCACATATGTTTAGGGATGGACAAATGAATGTGTTACAACCACTTATCGACAGTGGTGATATTGAAGTTGTTGGTGACCAATGGGCTGATGGTTGGTCTGCAGAAAACGCTTTGAGTATTATTGAAAACGCATTGACAGCAAACGATAACAACATTGATGCAATCGTGGCATCCAATGATTCTACTGCTGGTGGCGCCATTCAAGCATTAGCTGCACAAAATCTTGCTGGTGAAGTTGCAGTTTCTGGTCAAGATGCAGACATAGCTGCTGTTCAACGAATTGCAGAAGGCACCCAATCGATGACAGTCTATAAACCTATTAAAGATATTGCTAGAAAGAATGCGGAAGTAGCTGTACAGTTAGCAAACGGAGAAGAAGTGGATGCTTCTAGTACCGTTAACAATGGGTTGGAAGATGTTCCATTCATCAAGCTTGATCCAATCAAAGTTGATAAAAGTAACTTAGTGGATACTGTCATTACAGATGGATTCCATTCTTATGAAGATGTTTACAAAAATATTCCAGAAGATGAACGTCCTGAAAAACCAGAATAATAGCATCAACTATGACTTGTTAAATAAATAATACGGGGGGCTTGTCCCCCCATTTTTGAATTTCAACTGTAGGGGGATTAAAAACCATGAAGACCTATGCACTTCAAATGGAAGGTATAACGAAAGAGTTCCCAGGTGTAAAGGCATTAGATGACGTGACATTTTCAGTCCGTAAAGGAGAAATCCATGCTTTATGCGGAGAAAATGGCGCGGGTAAATCTACCCTTATGAAAGTGTTAAGCGGGGTATATCCTTCTGGAACCTATAGTGGACGAATTGTGATAAATGGAAAAGAGGTTCATTTTAAAGATATTAAAGAGTCTCAAGATGCTGGTGTAGCAATCATTTATCAGGAATTAGCATTAGTTCCGGAAATGACAGTTGCCGAAAATATTTTTTTAAGTAGTGACTTAATGCGTAAAAAAATCATTGATTGGAATGAATTATACGCCCAAGCTCAGTACTGGCTGGATCAAATCGGCTTGTCTATTGATCCACAAACGAAGCTAGGAGAATTAACCGTAGGGAAACAACAGTTAATTGAGATTATAAAAGCATTAACGAAAAAAGCAGAAATATTAATACTAGATGAGCCTACTGCCGCCTTAACAGAAAGCGATGTGGAAATTCTCATTTCATTGCTTAAAGACTTACGTGCAAAAGGGGTAACCTGTATTTATATTTCGCATAAACTCGGTGAGGTTATAACATTAGCAGATTCAGTTACGATTCTAAGAGATGGGCAAACCGTCAGCACAGATTCAATTGAAGAATTAACAGAGGATAAAATTGTGACGAAAATGGTAGGAAGAACGTTAACGGAGTTGTTCCCGTACGAGAAGCATGATATTGGTGACCCGATTTTAGAGGTTAAGAATTATTCGTTTCATCATGGCGGAATAAATGAAACAGTTGCGAAGGAGGTCTCTTTCTCCCTGAGTAAAGGGGAAATACTAGGTGTCTCCGGATTGATGGGGGCAGGAAGAACGGAATTATTTATTAGTCTGTTTGGGGGATATCCTGGCAAGAAATCTGGGGAAGTCATTATCGATGGGAAAACGGTTGATATTAAAAAGCCCTCTGAAGCAATTCAGGCAGGATTGGCTTATGTTTCTGAAGATCGTAAGCGTTATGGACTAGTGTTGGGAATGGAAATTACAAAAAACTCCACACTCGCTGCACTACAAAAAGTAATGCCCAAAGGCTTGATCGATACGGAAATAGAAATGAAAAATGCGGGAGAATTGACAAGTAGGATGAATTTAAAAGCTCACAGCTTAGAGGCAAAAGTCAGCCAATTAAGTGGCGGCAACCAACAAAAAGTTGTGTTAAGCAAATGGTTGTTCACCAATCCGAAAGTATTAATCTTGGATGAGCCGACAAGAGGAATTGACGTCGGTGCCAAATACGAGATTTATAAAATAATCAATGAATTGTCTCAGCAAGGAGTCGGGATTGTGATGATTTCTTCTGAGTTACCTGAGGTACTAGGAGTGTCCGATCGAGTGATTGTTATGTCAGAGGGGACTATAACGGGTGAACTAACGAGAGAAGAGGCAACACAAGAAAAAATTATGAAGTATGCAACCGCAGGGAGGGATAAAAATGAGTCAAACATCATTTGAAACTCAAACACAAAATTCAAATAGACCGAAGTTAAATTTTAACTTTAATGTTCAATCCTATACATTGATTATTGCATTAGTCTTAATAGCCCTTATATTTGGTATTCTTACAAAAGGAGAATTTTTATCTCCACGTAACCTATCCAATCTATTTACGCAAATGTCCGTAATTTCTGTTTTGGCTATTGGTATGACATTAGTAATTGTTGCTGGTCATATTGATCTTTCTGTCGGGTCATTAGCTGGTTTAACTGGCGGAATCGCAGCTATCTTACAAGTGTGGTTTGGATGGGATACTTTCTGGGTTGTATTAGCTGCCATTTTAGTCGGTGCTTTGTTAGGATTTTGGCAAGGTTGGTGGGTGGCCTATCGGGCAGTTCCTGCATTCATTGTTACTTTAGGTGGAATGCTTATTTTCCGAGGCATCTTAATTGGTGTAAGTCAGGGGAAAACAGTCGCACCTTTACAAGACAGCTTTAAGATTATTGCCAACAGTTTCTTACCGTACAGCGTAGGTTATATTATCGCAATTATAGGGATTTTTCTATTGTTTTTCTCGACCTGGAAAAAACGCAGCAAAAGAAATCAAATTGGTTTACAGACCGCATCCGCATTTATTGATTATGGTAAAGTCACAGCTTATTCTGTTGCTATTTTTGTAGTTTCCTTTATGTTAAACCTTTATTACGGCTTCCCATTACCAATGGTTATTGTATTGGTTCTTGGTGGATTATTTATCTTTATTTCCATGAAAACATCATTTGGTCGATATGTATATGCTATTGGTGGAAATCAAGAAGCAGCTGCGTTATCTGGTATCAATATTAAGAAAAATACGTTGTCTGTCTTTGTATTAATGGGTGCATTAGCAGGCGGTGCCGGTGTTCTTCTAACAAGCAGATTAAATGCCGCAACCGTAAGTGCTGGTGAAATGTATGAATTAGATGCAATTGCGGCTTGTGTAATTGGCGGGACTAGCTTAATGGGTGGAAAAGGAAGCATTGTAGGTGCCATTATTGGTGCATTGATTATGGCAAGTATCGATAATGGTATGAGTATGATGAACATTCAAACATTCTGGCAGTTTATTGTTAAAGGCCTCATCCTCATATTCGCAGTATGGATTGATATTTCAAGTAAAACTTAATAATGTAGCCTTCCCATAGCGACTCAGTAGAATAATTATAAAAGCCTAGATCATGTGATTTGGGCTTTTAATTTTTAGTCGGTTGACTACTCCATTTAATTAATGACGATGTTTGTTTTTATAATTTTTAATGAAATTTATTCGTGCAAGTAGCTTTAAACATGAAATAAGGCAAGTGGCAAAAATAATGAAGAAATGTTAGAAGAAGACGTGACCACGTCGTCGGTGAACATTATGCGAAATAAGAATTCTTCAGACACTGCAAATTAATTTTGCTGCTTTATCCAACCCCTCATCGACAAATTTCGGGTCGTATCTGTAACGTAAGAGCCTTGCTCCACCTTCTGTATCAATCATTTGCTACGATTTAGGATTGCGGGTTAAACTAAACCTTACATCAAACTAGCCCAGAGAGTAATAGCTTTTATTCCCTCCCGTGCTTAAGAAGAGGTGAGAAATGATGCAGCATCCATGGTCTCCTGAGATCGTAATTACCGAAGAAAGTGCGGCTCAGATCATTGAAAAACAGTTCCCAGAGCTTAAACCTATTAACATCAATGTAATGGGTAAGGGATTTGATAATGCTACTTTTCTAGTAAATAATCAATATGTCTTTCGATTTCCTGTAAGAAAAAAAGCATCTAAGTTAATTGAAATAGAGAATAGGCTACTTCCTATTGTTTCCGAATTGGTGCCAGTAACTATCCCATTACCACGTTATTTTGGTAAGACAAATGGAGATTATCCATGGTCATTTGGTGGATATAAAATCTTAAAAGGTAATAATCCTACTAGCCTTACACCAAACCAACGTTTCCTATCAGTTGAAGTGTTGGCTCAATTTTTAAGAACACTACATTGTTTTCCTATTCAAGACGCAGAGAAGCTTGTTCCTTATGATCAAATGGATCGAATGAATATTGAGAAAAGAAAGCAAATGCTTGAATCCCAAATTGAAAAAGCAAAGCAATTCGGTTTCATACAGGGGAAGATAGCAAGTCAGTTAGAAGAAATTTTTTTAAATATAGATAATCCAACCGATAGTATCCCTAAAACACTGGTCCATGGCGATTTGCATTTCCGAAATTTACTTGTAAATAAATCTGGGAAAATCACAAGTGTTATAGATTGGGGAGACAGTCATATTGGTCATCCCGCTATAGATTTATCCGTTGTTTATAGCTTCCTTCCTAAAGAAGCCAGAACTACATTTTTTAAACTATACGGGAATGTCCATCAAGAAACAAAAAGGATAGCCCAGTTTAAAGCGATTGAAACTACTATCTTTCATCTACTATTCGCATATGAACTTAAGGATTACAAACTAGTAGAAGAATGTAAATTAACTTTGTTTTTAATACTAAATTAGTTGTCACTTTAAATTCGAATTAGTAAAAAAACAAATTTCGGGCTGTCACTGTGACATAAACGGTGATACAACTCACACCTCATCTCTAGTAAGTTCGATAAATTAATAGAGGGAGGAAATCATCATGGCGAAGGGAATTTAACGACATGAATCATTAAACCGCTCGCATGGTTCTTAGAAGGGAGTGAAGCACAATCTAACCTATATATGTTAGAGAGGCTTCCTCCTACTCGAACCATAAATAGATAATTGACCGAATGAAGTGCCAGACCCCTTTTTAAAAAATAAACTCTATAATTAATCGAAAAAACATTATTTTACTGGGTTATAACCTAAAGTATGGGAAATATTTTTTGCTGACTCTATAATCTTTTCAACGATTAAATCTTTGTTTTTTTCTTCATAATGATGAATTGGGATGGCGCAAATAATACTACCCACAACTTTTTGAGTGGCGTCAAAAATAGGTGCACCAAAACCAAGAGCACTTTTTAATCGTTCACTTCTAGTCATTGCATAACCTTGCTCCTTTATCTCCGTCAATTCTTTAAGCGTTTCAATGCGTTGATCTTCGGTGAGTCCTTCATGATCGAAAACTGATTCAATCTCACTGTTATCTAAAAAAGCTAAAATTGCTTTCCCACTTGCTGCAATATGAATTGGCTGCAATATTCCAAGTTCTAGAACGTATTGAAGTGCATGCTTACTTTGACTTCCGTAAATAAAAGATAATCTTTTATGTTGTGGAAAATATTGAGCTAAATATACTGATTCATCTACATCTGTGGACAACAGCTCCAAATGAGGTTTTGCCAAGTTTTTAATATCTATTTGTGAATATACAATCGATGAAAGACGAAACATCTCCGGACCTAATTTATATTTTCCGGTATCAGTTACTTCAAGTATGCCATCTTCTCTTAAGATCTTTAATATACGATGTAATGTACTAGCAGGGAGATTTAAATTCCTTGATAATTCGTTAACGCCCCATAAGGGCTGAATTTCTGTAAACGCCTTCAACACGGTCAGTGTTTTTTCAATAACATTCATACAACAATCAGTCCTTGATAAAGTGTAATAAAAATCCTCGTAACTCATATTATATCATTAAACATAGATATATATTTCTAACATTGTATCATAGTAATCGTGATGTAATTAATTAAATATAGAGAATTTTCTAATTATTTTTGGTTTTCTCTTGAAATAAGTTTGGGATTATATTAATCTATAGTTAATTTCAATTTTCTAATGGTCATTACGACCATATATTTTTTGTTCCAAATATGGAATGGTATTCATCATAGTGGAATGATTTTTGTTTTTTAATAGGAATGTCATTCAATTATACGGAATGAATTGAGCCTGTAAGTATTTTTGAAACCGATTTCTTATCGGATAATTATTAATAGGGAGGGGGGAGTCAAATCTACATTTTTAATACATTAATTAAAATATGTCCTGTCTTGATTATGTTTGGTAGAAGTCCACCTTATGAAATCTTTGGGTTGCTATTCTTTTAAGATAAGAGAATAAACAGGGTCAGTGGAATTTAGAAATTATTAATAAATAAAGGGAGTGCAGTAATGTTTAAGTACAAAAAAGTATTATTTTCAACTTTTCTTTTAAGTTTTTTAGGATTTTTTATTATCTTAGCAGGCTGTAGTTCTAATTCCTCCACAGAAAATACAACAGATTCAGATAACTCTACAGAAAATATTTCAGATGATTCGTCTAATAATTCATCCAATTCATCAAATTCATCAGAAAGCACCTCATCCGATAAATATGGTGGTACATTAAACATCAATATTGCCTCTGGAATGACTAATTTAGGTTTTCCAGCAGAACAAACATCGTCTGTTCCAAGACTTTTTGTTGATCCAGTTTTACAATCTTTAGCCAGATATGATAAAGAAGGTAAGTTAAGTCCTTTACTCGCTACTAGTTGGGAAACAGATGCAGAAGCAATGACAATAACATATGAATTAAGAGAAGGAGTACAGTTTCACGACGGTACCGACTTCAATGCAGAAACTGCAAAATGGAATATTGAAAAATATATAGAGGTACAACGTCCTGAAACAGCAAGTATTGATTCCATGGAAGTATTAGATGATCATACACTGAAATTAAATCTAAAGGAATGGAATAGTAGCGCCTTGGACTCAATATCATTTTTTGTTCAAATGATTTCACCTACAGCTTATGAAGAAAATGGGAAAGAGTGGGCAATCGGTAATCCAGTTGGAACAGGGCCATTTGTTTTTGATAATTGGGAGCGAAGCGTGTCTATATCATATGTAAGAAATGAGGATTATTGGGAAGAAGGAAAACCATATCTTGATAAAATTGTTATGAGTCAAATGATGGATGAAATGACAGCGGTTTCATCGCTTAGGGCAGGAGAAATCGATGGAATGGATATTGATGATTCAAACTTAATAAAAGAATTGGATGCTTCAGGAAACTTTAATTTAGTTTTACATGATAACGGTATTGGATCAGTAGGCCAAGGGCTAATTGGTAATAGTTCAGATCCGGACTCTCCATTCTCTAATGTAAAAGTAAGAAAGGCACTAGGGTATGCTATAGATGTTGAAGCATTAAACAAAACGATTAACCAAGGTTACGCGGTAGCCACAAATCAGTGGGGGGTACCTGGATCATTTGCGTATAATCCTGATGTAAAGGGATATCCATACAACCCGGAAAAGGCAAAGGAACTGTTAAAAGAGGCAGGATATCCCAATGGATTTTCTACTAAATTTTACAGTGAACCTAAACACGCAAATACTTCTGCAGCAATTCAAAATTATTTGGCACAGGTAGGAATTGATGTAGAAGTTGTTACAACAGATTCAGCTAAAATTCAAGAATTCTATGGATCTACTTGGGATGGATTAATTTACTGGTGGCATACAGCACAGGGGGATTTACCATTATACATGGGTAGGCATTTAAATAGAGATGCAGTGTTCTATGCAGGAGGAATGATTCATCCTGAAAAAGTATTAAACCTATTAAATGAAGCTAAATTAGCAAAAGATCGAGATGAAAAACAAAGAATATCATATGAAATTCAAAAATCAGTCTTTGATGAGTATGCAATTGGACTTCCAATGTTTATCCCATCAGCAGTCTTTGCTAAGAATCCTAATGTTCATGACGATGGTTTCCATAAGACAAACTTAAGTAGTTGGACACCAGAGAATGCTTGGATAGAAGAATAGGCAATAACTATAAAGGGGGTTTCCCCCTTTATAGTTATAAAAGGTTCTAAAAAGGAGATTGTGCAAATGACTTCATTTATTATTCAAAGGCTTTTACAAACCATAGTTGTTTTATTTCTTGTAACCATAATGGTATTTACGGTAATGCATATGGTTCCTGGAAATCCTATTCTAGTATTACTGGGACCAAGTGCAACAAAAGAGCAAATTGCACTTTATACAGCGCAATTTGGTCTAGATAAGCCTGTACTAGTTCAGTATTTTAGTTGGGTAAGTAATGTTCTCCAAGGTGACTTTGGAGAATCTATTATCTTTCGCCAAGATATTGGTGAGTTAATAGCTACACGACTACCCATTACGGTTTTTGTAGGAGGATTGGCATATATCATTTCCGTTGTGACAGGAATGACGGCAGGTGTAATTGCTGCTGTTAAACGGGGTGGGTTTATTGACTCCTTAATTACAATTACTGCAAATCTTGGTATGGCAACTCCTATATTCTGGCTTGGTATTCTTGGTATATATTTATTTAGTCTTCAATTGGGGTGGTTACCCGTTCAAGGATTTACTTGGTTAACAGTAGATTTATCAAAGGGTATTAAACAACTTATAATGCCAGTTTTATTACTTTCAACCGTTCCCTTAGCGATGATTACAAGACAAACAAGATCTGCAATGCTTGAGGTAATTCAGCAAGATTATATTAGAACAGGTAGGTCAAAAGGATTAAAAGAGAAGGTAATAATTATAAAACATGCTTTAAGGAATGCTTTAATTCCTGTTATAACTTTACTCGGGATACAACTAGGGAACCTTGTCGGAGGCTCAGTATTGGTTGAACAAGTATTTAATATACCTGGAATGGGAACATTGCTTGTTCAGTCTATGCTTCAAAAGGATTTTCTAATTGTTCAAAGTTGTGTCCTTATTATTGCTACTGTTGTAGCACTTTGTAACTTAGCGGTTGATATTGCTTACGGTTTCATCGATCCTAGAATTCGGTACAAATGATTTGAGGAGTGATTAGCATGGAGACAGGTACTGCTAAGGTAATTGATAAAAAAGTATATACTTCACCTGCAGCAGCGGTTCCACCAAAAAGAAGTAGTGTAAAGCGTTTTTTGAAAGTATTTTTGGCAAGAAAAGTAGTAGTTTTTAGTTTGTTTGTTTTATTGAGTTTAGTTTTTGTTGCGATATTCGCTCCCTTAGTTGCACCGTATGATCCTTACTATCAAGATTTGACCAAATCTCTTCAAAAGCCATCAATGGAACATCTTTTAGGGACAGATATGCTTGGACGTGATGTGTTGAGCAGAATAATATATGGATCAAGAGTGTCCATAGCAGTTGGAATTGTCTCAGTTATTATAGCAGGTGGAATAGGTATGATTTTAGGATTGATAGCTGGTTATTTTGGTGGATTTATAGATTCAATAATTATGCGGTTTATGGATGCAATGATGGCTATACCAATGATTATACTCGCTTTATTTATTGGTTCAGCTTTAGGTGGGGGACTAGACAGTGTGATGATTTCTCTGGGGATTGCACTTGTACCTTCTTATGCCAGGCTAACTAGAGGTCAAGTTTTGTCAGTAAAAGAAAGTGATTATGTTTTAGCTGGAACGATAAGCGGTACTAGCAATTTTAAAAATATGTTTGTACATGTACTACCTAATAGTTTGTCACCAATAATTGTTCTGGTCACGATGAATTTAGGGATTGCAATTCTTGCAGAGGCTGCACTCAGTTTCTTGGGGATGGGAATCAACCCCCCTGGAGCAGCTTGGGGAGCTATGGTAAATGAAGGTTACAAATATTTAATGTCACAACCTGTACTCTCAATTGCTCCGGGTATAGCAATCATTATTGTTGTTTTGTCATTTAATATAGTCGGTGATGCGTTAAGAGATGCACTAGATCCTCGGTTAAGAGGGAGAATCTAAATAGAATAATAAGTTTATTATTTTCATGGTTAAAGGAGGCTATCCAAACTTGGAGCATTTATTAGAAGTAAAAAATTTAAAAACACAGTTTGGAATAGATGGGACTACCGTCAAAGCTGTAGATGGGGTTTCCTATTACGTTGATGAAGGAGAAGTTGTCGCCTTTGTTGGTGAAAGTGGTAGTGGTAAGTCAGTTACACAATATTCAGGACTACAATTAATTCCATCTCCTCCAGGTAAAATTGCAGGGGGTGAAATAATATATGAAGGAGAGAATCTACTAGATTTTGGACCCCGAAGTGAAAAAATGAGAGAAATTCGTGGTGGAAAAATTGGTGTTATTTTTCAGGAACCCATGACATCACTAAATCCAGTAATGACTGTTGGAAATCAAATTAGTGAAGCGATTATGCAGCATTTGAATTTGAAAAAGAGAGAAGCCAAAAATAGAGCTATTGAACTCTTGAAAACAGTAGGGATTCCAGATGCCGAGCATAGAGTTGACTACTATCCTCATCAGTTTAGTGGGGGAATGCGACAAAGAATCATGATAGCTATGACATTGTCTTGTGATCCAAAACTATTAATTGCAGACGAAGCAACTACTGCTTTGGATGTAACAACTCAAGCACAAATTTTAGAGTTGATGAAAGACGTGGTAAAACGTACCCATACTTCACTTGTTATGGTTACTCATAATCTTGGTATTGTGGCACGCTATGCAGACAGAGTTTATGTCATGTATGCTGGTGAAATTGTAGAATCTGGTCCTACTAAAGAAATATTTAATAACCCCAAACACCCATATACATTAGGCTTATTAAAAGCTGTACCCAGACTGGATTCTTCAAAAGACTCAAAGCTTGTTCCAATCGATGGAATGATGCCGGACCTTAGTAATAAACAAGACCAATGTGCTTTTCAGCCAAGATGTAATCATTATACAGACCATTGTTTAAGTAGTCCTTCCCCGCAACTTAAACCTGTAGATGAAGGGCAAAAACATTTATATGCATGTTATGAGAATATAAATAAAAATTTGTTTGAAGAAAAATTAAAGAAAAAATCCAGTATTCAGGAGCAGGAGGAAGAATCTTTATATAAAACTGAGTTAACCGAGGAAAAGGATACCATTTTGGAGGTTAAGAATTTAAAAATCTATTTTCCAGTTAAAAAGGGGCTGATGAAAAGAAAAATCGGCGATGTGAAAGCGGTTGATGATGTCAGTTTTAAAATTAAAAAGGGAGAGACATTAGGTTTAGTTGGAGAAAGTGGGTGTGGGAAAACTACTGTTGCAAGGAGCATATTACGACTATATGAAACTATAGATGGAGAAATATCGTTTAAAGGACAGGATATTGCGAACATGTCCAAAAAGGATTTACGCTTTTTGCGCAAAAATATGTCCATGATTTTTCAAGATCCATATAGTTCTTTAGACCCGCGTAAAACCGTGGAGAGTATCGTTGGAGAACCTTTAAAAAACCACAAGTTAGTAAAAACACAGAAGGAATATCAAAAACGAATCAGTGAACTATTAAGTTTGGTTGGGTTAGATCCAACAGTAAAGGATAGAGTCCCCCACGAATTTAGTGGCGGTCAAAGGCAAAGAATAGGCATAGCACGTGCACTTGCCAGCGATCCGTCAATTATTGTTTGTGATGAAGCGATTTCCGCTTTGGATGTTTCCATACAGGCTCAAATTATAAACTTAATGAAGGAGTTACAAGCCAAACTAGGTTTAACTTTCCTATTTATTGCACATGATTTGGCAGCAGTTAGACATATAAGTGATCGAATTGCAGTAATGTATCTAGGGAAAATAGTTGAGATAGGAGATTGGAGAACACTATATGAAAATCCACAACATCCCTATACAAAAGCTTTATTAAATGCTGTTCCAATCCCTGATCCTTTAGTAGAAGAAGAGCGTGACAGAATTATTATCGAGGGAGAAGTACCAAGTTTGTTAAGCAGGCCAAAAGGTTGTCCATTTTCAAATCGGTGTCCTTTAGCTTCGGCTGAATGTTTGGATGTGGAACCAGCACTTAAAAGTATTGAAACCAATCACGAAGTAGCCTGCATAAAAGTATAAGTATTAAACTGTTTAACAACAAATAAGAAAATTGAAATAAGCCTAAATCGAAATGTAATGGTTAATTTATAACATACCTGAACCTTGAGGAGGATCATATTGTGAAAAAAGTACGAATAGGTTCTGGTGCAGGATATGGTGGAGATCGTATAGAACCAGCCCTGGATATAATGGATAAAGGCAATGTAGACTATATCATCTTTGAATGTCTTGCAGAGAGGACAATTGCATTAGCTCAAGAACAGAAAATAATGAACCCGGAAAAAGGCTACAATGAATTACTTGAATATAGAATGAGAAAGATATTACCAATACGTCAAAAAAGAGATATTAAATTAATAACTAATATGGGGGCTGCAAATCCATTAGCAGCTGCAAAAGTGGTTAAAAAAATCGCAATAGAACTTGGAATAACAAACTTAAAAATAGCAGCTGTTCTTGGAGATGATATTTTTGATAAGATTTCTAACTATGAAAATTTGAAAATGATTGAAAACGGTGAAATGTTAAGTTCGCTCCATAACTCTATTGTTTCAGCGAATGCATATATCGGAATTAGCGGTATTGTTCAAGCTTTAGATAACAATGCTGATATCGTCATTACGGGCCGTGTATCAGACCCATCACTTGTTCTCGGTCCACTAGTTTATGAATTTGGGTGGGAGACAGATAATTATGATTTACTTGGTAAAGGGACATTAGCTGGACACTTACTGGAATGTGGATCTCAAGTAACTGGTGGTTATTTTGCTGATCCAGGCTATAAGGACGTTCCGGATCTATGGAAGGTAGGCTTTCCAATAGGAGAAATCTATGAAAATGGTGAAATAGTAATTACCAAGCTTGAAGAATCTGGTGGAATTGTTAACAAAGCTACGGTTAGTGAACAGATTTTATATGAAATTCATGATCCAGCAAATTATTATACACCAGATGTCATCGCAGATTTTTCTCAAGTTACTTTAGAAGAACTAGAGATTAATAAGGTTAAAATTACTGGGGCAACTGGAAAAGAAAAGAATAATTACTTTAAAACAAGCGTTGGGTACAAGGATGGATACCATGTAGAAGGGGAGATCAGCTATGGTGGATCTGGTGCCTATGAAAGAGCAAAACTTGCTGGAGAAATTATTCAAAAAAGATTGGAACAGTCTGAAGTGTTCTTACAAGAATTAAAAATAGATTATATTGGGATTAATTCCTTATATAAAGATCAAATTGCAAACGCAATCAATAATAACTTTGATGATTTTAAAGATGTAAGACTTAGAGTCGCTGGAAGACTTGTAATCCAAGAAGATGCTTATCATGTAGTGAATGAAGTTGAATCTTTGATGACAAATGGCCCTGCTGGTGGAGGCGGAGTAAGAGTACGTACTAAAAAGTGTATTGGCATTGTTTCTATTTTAGTACCAAGTAAAGATATTGATATAGAGGTGCATTATGAAGAGGTGTGAAAATGAAGTTAAGAGAGGTTGCTCATTCAAGGACTGGCGATAAAGGAGACATATCAAACATATCACTTATCGTCTATGACATGGAAGATTATGAGATGATAAAGCAACAGGTGACGACGGAAAAAGTGAGAGATTGGTTCACGGAGATCGTTTTTGGAGAAGTTCAACGTTTTGAGATTCCTAGCCTCGGAGCTTTAAATTTTGTAATGAAGCGAGCTTTAGGAGGAGGGGTTACAAGATCTCTTTCTCTTGATATGCATGGTAAAAGTCTTGGTTTTGCATTATTAGAAATGGAAATAGAGTTTGATAAGGAAAGGGCTGGCAATGGGAATGGACGAATTGCAGAAAAGACAAAAGGAAACTCTTGAAATAATCCGTCGGGAGTTGCCATCACCTCCTTATGGATTTAATAAAAAAATCGATTATATGGTCCAAATGCGTGATGGGATAAAGTTAGCAACACATGTTTACTTGCCAGAAGGAGAAGGACCATGGCCGACTATTCTTATGCGTAACCCGTATCCACACATGAATTATTTTTTCGGTGGAATTTTGGAATTGTTTTCCAGTAATGGATATGCGGGTGTATTGCAAAATTGTAGAGGTACTTCTGACTCGGAAGGAGATTGGGAACCTTATTTGCATGAAAGAAATGATGGAATAGATATGCTGGAATGGCTTAGGTCACAGGAATTCGTTAATGGAAAGATAGGACTATATGGTCATTCCTATGGTGCATTTGTACATCTAATTATTGCTAACCAGTTACCACTAGAAGTGAAAACACTAGTATTATCACAATTTGGTTCTGATCGTCACCGTTCCGTTTATATGAATGGAATGTTTCGGCATGATATCTATACGGCATGGGGAATACAAAACTCAGGATTTGATATAAGTGGTCAAGGAGATATATACCAGCAGGCTATAAATACTCGCCCACATATTAATATGGATTTAGAATTGTTTGGGGAGAAAATGAACTGGTATCGTGATTGGTTAACCAATGTTAGTCGAGTAAGTGCTCCCTGGAGTGACGGAATATGGGCTGAGATGAAGAATATCCCGAGTCAAATTAATCGCCCAGTTTTTCTAATAGGTGGTTGGCATGATCATCATTTAGATGGAATGGATCAAATATACCGAAACCTTCCGAATGAGACAAAAGAAAAAAGTAAATTTGTTGTTGGACCATGGGCACATTCCCTTGCCCCGATTGGTGATTTAGAGTACCCAAATAATAATATTTTAGGTACATCTACCATAAAGGGAATTTTAAATTGGTTTGAATATCAATTAAAAGGTGTTGATGTCCGTGAGTCTGTTGGTACTGTTAATACTTATGTCATTAGAGATAATAAGTGGCATACTTGGAAACAATGGCCACCTGAGACTGAGAAATTTCGATTTTATTTGCAAAAATCAGAAGATTGCGCCTACAACGGAGGAATTCTATCTCAACACCCATTAAATAAAGGACAAATCATTTCTTACCGATATGACCCTGAAAACCCGTTACCAACTAACGGTGGTTCTGCGTTGCTTGCATGGATGAATCCAGATTTTAAAGCACCACAACCAGGTAGCGTGTTACAGGAAAAACCAGGATTAAGAGATGATGTTGTTACATTTATTTCTAATATTATGCAAGAAGATATGATGATCAGCGGCAATATTAAGGTGCATCTTGCAGTTAGTACAGATGTAGAAGATACTGCATTTACCGTTCGTATTGACGAGTTATTTGAGAGCGGAGAATCCTATAATATAGCTGATGGTATTACAAGCCTGTCATATCGAAATCAAGCAATAAGCAAGAAGGCATATTCGCCTAATGAAGTAGTTGAGATTGAGATCGAGTTATGGGCTATAACATGGTGTGTAAAAAAAGGATCTAGAATTAGACTTGATATTTCTTCATCCAATTTTCCCGCTTATCACCTTCACTCTAACTTTGAAGGATCCTGGGCAGAACAGGCTGAAACGAGAGTAGCAACCCAGAATATCCATGTTGGAAACACAGTATCGTATGTTGATCTTCCCATATCCAATTAAAATAAAAGGTGTGAA
Source organism: Aquibacillus albus (assembly GCF_016908325.1). Taxonomy (GTDB): domain Bacteria; phylum Bacillota; class Bacilli; order Bacillales; family Amphibacillaceae; genus Aquibacillus_A; species Aquibacillus_A albus. The sequence goes on from NZ_JAFBDR010000025.1 coordinate 59,885, forward strand.
AATGATGAGTAATATTGAAGTAGTTATTGCAAGTGCAGCTCGTACCCCAATAGGAAGCTTTAATGGTTCGTTAAAGGATCTATCATCAGTTGATTTGGGTTCAACAGTGATTAAGGAAGTTATAAAGCGAGCTAATATTGAGGAAGACGAAGTAGATCAAGTAATTATGGGGAACGTTCTTCAGTCAGGACTAGGACAAAATCCGGCACGGCAAGCATCGATCCAAGCTGGATTAGCTAATCATGTTCCTGCATTTACTGTTAATGATGTTTGCGGATCCGGACTAAAGGCAATTCACCTTGCATTTCAGGCTATCCTTACTGGAGAAAGTGATTTGGTAATTGCTGGCGGAATGGAAAATATGAGTCAGGCACCATATCTGGTTAGTAGAAATATGCAGGGGATAGGCAATAAAAGTTTGAAAGATAGTATGATTTCTGATGGGTTATGGTGTGGGATAACAGATATGCATATGGGAAACACAGCGGAAAATCTATGTGAAAAATTTAATTTTACTAGACATGAATTAGATGAATTTGCATTAAGCAGCCAGGAAAAAGCTGAAGCAGCACAAAGAGAAGGCTTATTGAAGGATGAGATTATTCCCATAAAAATAAAACATAAGAAAGACACATTTTTATTTGATCGAGATGAGCACCCAAGGTCTGGAATAACCTTAGAAAAGTTATCGAAATTAAGACCAGCTTTTAAAGAAAGCGGTTTAGTTACAGCAGGTAATGCATCAGGTATAAATGATGGTGCTGCTGCAGTTGTAGTAATGAGTTCAAAAAAAGCAAAACAACTAGGAATAGAACCTTTGGCCATAATAGAAGCTAACGCTTCGGCTGGAGTCGACCCATCGGTAATGGGATTGGGGCCTGTTCCAGCGACTGAAAAGGCATTAGACAAAATGGGATTAACCATCGATGAGATAGATTTATTAGAAGTAAATGAGGCATTTGCGTCTCAGGCTCTCGCTTTTATAAAAAGTTTCCAGTTAAACAGGGAAAAAATGAATGTAAATGGTGGGGCAATTGCTTTTGGACATCCAATTGGTGCAAGTGGTGCTCGAATTATGGTTACATTGCTTTATGAGATAAAGCGGAGAAAAGCACAGTTGGGCCTAGCCTCCTTATGTATTGGTGGTGGTCAAGGAATTGCAACTATCGTTAGAAATAGTAATTTTTAATAGATTTCTAAAGGAAAGGGTGGAATCCATTGAAACCGGTATTAGATTCATATATGGATGCAGTGAAGGATATTTATGATGGCGCAACGATTATGGTAGGTGGTTTTGGCCTGGTTGGAATACCAGAAAATTTAATCATTGCATTAGGTGAAAAAGGTGTAAAAGATTTAACGGTTATATCAAATAATTGTGGAGTGGATGATTGGGGTTTAGGGATACTATTGAGAAATAAACAAATCAAAAAGATTATCGCCTCTTATGTTGGAGAAAATAAAGAATTTGAAAGGCAAGTACTTTCTGGAGAAATTGAAGTAGAATTAACACCCCAAGGAACCCTTTCAGAAAAAATCCGTGCTGGAGGAGCGGGGATTCCTGCTTTTTATACTCCTGCTGGTGTCGGAACTCCAATAGCAGAGGGAAAAGAAATTCGAAATTTTAATGGCAAAGAGTACCTCCTGGAACCGGCTTTAACAGCTGATTTTTCTTTAGTACGTGCCTATAAAGCAGATACAATGGGAAATCTAATATATAACAAAACAGCAATGAATTTTAACCCTATTATGGCTAAAGCGGGGGAAGTAACTATAGCTGAATCTGAGTACATTGTTGCACCTGGTCAACTTGATCCACAGTCTATTCATACTCCAGGTATCTATGTCGACCGGTTGATTATGGGCGTTCAAGAAAAGCGGATAGAGCGGCTTACAATATCTAATTAATTTTAGAAACTAATCAGAAGAGGGGAGAATGAACTGTGATTGACACGAAAAGGAAAAATCGAGAGCGGATAGCCAAACGGGCTGAGCAAGAAATAAAGGATGGTTACTATGTTAATCTAGGTATTGGTATGCCGACACTAGTTGCAAATTTTATTACCGAGAATAAACAAATAGTACTCCAGTCTGAAAACGGTTTACTAGGAATTGGCCCCTATCCAAAAAAAGAAGAAGTTGATCCGGATTTAATTAATGCTGGTAAGGAAACGGTTACAACTACCCTCGGAGCATCTTTCTTTGATAATAGCGAATCATTTTCAATGATTCGAGGCGGTCATCTAGATCTTGCTATTCTAGGGGGAATGGAAGTTTCCGAGAAAGGCGATTTAGCCAATTGGATGATCCCAGGAAAAATGATAAAAGGAATGGGCGGGGCAATGGATATCGTTCACGGTGCTAAAAAGATTGTCATTATTATGGAGCACGTTTCGAAAAAGGGTCAACCCAAAATATTAAAAAAATGTACTCTGCCTCTTACAGGTCTTCAGGTAGTTAGTCGGATTATTACCGATCGCGCTGTAATAGATGTTACAGAAAAAGGTTTGAAATTAGTTGAAGTTGCTAAGGGATTTACAATAAAAGAAATTAGGGAAACGGTTGAACCAGATGTGATAGTAAGTGATGATATTAAAATGGATGCTTATTAAGCAAAGTTTTAAGTATATTTTTTATAAAAATGTGATGTTTAAAAACAGGAAAGTACATGTAGTTATCTTCATAGTCGCAAATAAACAACGGAGCAAACAGACAAAGGTTTGCTCCTTGATACATTACTGTTGCATGAGAAATTAAAACAACAAGAAATGAGGCAACTCAACAACTGGAACGAAGCGAAATTGATGTCATCTTTAGGGTAGATTTATTCAATAAGGGAATCGATATCCCAGCCGTTGACTCATTGTTGTTTTTTCGCCCAATCGAGTCTTTGACTGTATTTACCCGACAGGTTGGCCGTGGTCTTTATTCGGGCCGTCAATTTGACATAAGCTTTAGGGTATCAGGTACTGTTTATGTTTTCCAAGTGATATTGTTAAGGTAGATAGTTTTATAAAGTGATTAAATGGACTGGTAAACACGGGATAAAAAAAGGGACACGGTTCAATCCCACCCGTGTCCTTTTGTGCGATCTATATTTTTGCTTCCAGAACAATCACCGACAAATTTCGGGTCGTCACTGTGACATAAGAGGTTATCCTAATCAGGGTCAGGGACCACAATTGTAAATTCTATTATTTCATACACCAGGCATCATCAAAAGACAGTTGTAAACTGTGGTGAGTGGCACCTTTTTCCGTATATAATAAAAGTAATAATAAAACTTGTAGACAAAAATAATTGATGCAAAAGCAAGAACGAAAGAGCAGAAATAAGAGCTGAAAATTCAAAAATATTGGGGGGATGATAATGAGTGATTTATGGTCAAACGTATTATCGGAACTGAAGAAGAAGATATCTGCACCTAGTTATGAAACGTGGTTAAAAGATACAACTGCTGAAATCGAAGGTGAAGTTATTACAATCAAATCAAATAATGTATTTTCTTCTGATTGGTTAGAATCCAGATACAAAGATTTAATATTCGAGACCGTTCGAGAGATTGCTAGAGAGACATACGATTTAGAGTTTGTACCAAGGGAAGGCAAGGTCGTCTATCATAATTTAACCCAAAAAGAGTATATAGATTTACACAAGAAGGTAGAAACTCTAGAAAAAAGGATTGAGAAACTCGAAAGTCCTTATAAAAAGAAAAGGGATGTCTTTGGAGAACCGAAGTTGCCGTATGATGAATTGGCAGGCGAATTGAAAAGTCTTTATGGATTTATGATGGCTGGTTTTGATAATGATGAACTTGCACAGCAAGTTGCTGAAGAAAAGTTAGAAATTCTAATAGAATTGATAACGGATAAGAAGTTCCCAGAGGATGAGTAAAAATATCATCTACTAAACCTAAAAAAACAACACTATATTAAGGTGTCAGCGTATAATGGTAAATAAGTCAACCACCATTTTTAAGTAAAAAAGACCGACCTTAACTAAAACTCTTAAAATCGCTTTTTAAAAAGTT
>NZ_JAFBDR010000026.1 GCF_016908325.1 Aquibacillus albus
AGGCACGCCGCCAGCGTTCGTCCTGAGCCAAGATCAAACTCTCCGATAAAGTTGAGTTTGCTTACTCAATAACTTGACTAGCTTTTCTTTCTTAACATACTGGTTGTTTTGTTCAGTTTTCAAAGATCAATTTTGTTTGTCGTTTTTTGCGACGAAATATAATATATCATGGTTTTGATTTGTTGTCAACAATTTAAGTGATATTTTTTTATGTCTTTTCGCTCATTAAAAATCATAAACTTGACAACAGAAAATAATATAGCATATCCAATTAGGAATATCAATAGTATTTTTCAGAAAAACTCGGAGAATTCGACATAATCCTTTCAACCAAAGAACCCTGTGAATTTGAAGTACAAAAAAACTCCCGTATATTTTTATGGATACGGGAATCAATTAGCTTTACATCAGTTAAACTGTTATTCATTTTCTAAACGTTTTGGTATGTATTTCATACACTCTTTTTCACTAGCTATTCTTCGGAATAATTGAAATAGAATTTTATATCTTTCTTTCATCGCTTGTCGAATCATTTGATCAATACGCTTATCTTCCATATCCATCAGTATTTCTTCTAATTCACGCTTGATAAGATATTCTATTTCTTTTTGTTCTGCATCGTTTATAAGCATACCTAACATTCAATCACTCCTATTTGTCAGTCTTTTATATCCTTTCCAATTTCGAGATTTTTATTAGTTTTTAGAAAAACTCGACATTCGTCTCATTCGATAACGAGTGTTGAAGTTTCTTACCCTACGCCGAATTACTTCTCCGCTAAAATTTTATACTTTTTTAACGTATAAAATAACCATTCATTATTGGACAATCTTAATCATAAAAATATAACAAGTCCTAATAAGGAGGAGGAGCGATGCAGCACTTTTTTGTCATAAAATTAAAACACGTTAAGAAATGGGGATTAGTATTAACTGCAGCATTATTTACCGCATTCTTTTTGTGGGTAGAAGGGGAAAGCTCTTTTTCAGTATTCTCTTCAAAGGATCACCCTGCTGCTTTAAGTAGAGGTAGTGAGGATGACCCTAATATTGCATTAACCTTTAATATAAGTTGGGGGAACGAAATGGTGGAACCCATACTTCAGAAATTAAAGGACCATAATGTTCAGGCTACTTTTTTTCTAAGTGGGGAATGGGTAGAGCGCCACCCAGGGATTGTCAAAAAAATTGAAGAAGACGAGCATGAAATCGGAATGATGGGCTATCGTTATAAAAGCTATATTAAACAAGAGAAAGAACAAATACGAAAAGATTTAATTAAAGCAAAAGATATCTTTGGAAAGCTAGGTTATCCAGATACGAACCTTTTACGTACACCGAGCGGACATTTAAACAAGGAAATTATTCAGCTAGCTGAACACCAGGGGTATAAAGTTATTCAATGGAATGTGAATCCGCGTGATTGGGAAAATCCAGGGACACAGAACATAATTGATCATGTGATGGAGAATACATCAAATGGTGATATTATTTTGTTACATGCTTCCGACTCAGTGAAACAAACCCCAAAAGCACTAGATACTATTTTACCTGGATTAAAGAATAAAGGTTTCGAGTTTGTAGATATAACGGAGTTAATTTCACGTGCTGAATCAAAAGAAAAAGAAGTTGAATAGCAAGAAGAGGAGACATCCTCTTCTTGCTATTTTCTCTCTGTTAAATGGTGTAAGACGAGTAGCTGATAAGAATTACAGCTTAAAAGCGGAATGATCATTAACCACGTATAGTCAGATCCACTTGTTCGTAATCCAGGAACCCATTCTATTGCAGTTACAACGAACATAAAGAAAAGAGCAGGAATAAATGCATTTCGATTTGTTTGCTTCGCTTTTAACCCTGCGATTAACCAGCTATATATAAATAAAGCTAATGCTACCAATACATATATCGTTAATGGTGTTGTACCATCAGACCCTTTATATCGAAAATAAATTAAATCGAACAAAGTAAATAATATTAGTAATAGTTGGATTGGAGTCCATAGCCCTCTGAACATCCCTAAGCCAAATTGATTAATGGTTAAGTAAGCGAAGAAACCCATTTGACTAATTAAACTAAACACCATTCCCAATGCGATAAAGAACACAAACAGCCCAAACAACTCAAATAAATCAAACGGTTGTAAAAATTCTTTGTATGATTCAGCTTTTACAAAGAAACTTGTTATTAGTGTGGAGATCGCACCAATTAACAAAGTAGAAAAAAATAGACGGACTATATTTTGACTTTTCACTATGTACCTCCTATGTAAGCTTATCTTTTGGTATTTTACCATGAACCTAAGCAATTTTCCCATCTCATACATAATTTCTTCTTAAACTTCCATATTAAAACTAAGTATCCTTAGGAAAGGAGAGTAGCTACCTTAATGAAACCTATACCCATAGTTTTTCTCATTTCTCTTTTACTATTGTTAACATCATGTGGTGGCGGTGGTACAACTACAGGAGAGAATGGTAATTATGATCAAACCAAAAAAATGGTTACAGATATATTAAAAACCGAAGATGGTCAAAAGGCCATTACAGAAGTATTAAAAGACGAAGAAATGCAAAAAAAGATTGTGATTGAGTCAGATACTGTTAAAAAATCGATCGAAGAGACACTTACAGGAGACAAAGGAAAAGAATTTTGGACGAAAATGTTTGAAGATCCAAAATTCGTTGAGTCTTTTGCTAAGTCGATGCAGGACAAGCAAGAAGATGTAATGAAACAGCTGATGAGTGACTCCGAATTTCAGAAAAAAATGATTGAATTAATGCAAAATCCCGAAATGGAGGATCAGTTATTATCTGTCCTTAAAGGACAACAGTTCCGTGAGCACCTAGAAAAAACCATTGAAGAAACGATGAACACCCCTATGTTTAAAGCAAAAGTCAGTGATATTGTCCTTAAAGCCGCTGAACAAATGAAGACAGGTGAAGGACAAGGTGGCGGTGGTGAACAAGGCGGAGGAGAATCCGGTGGCGGCCAAGAAGACGGTCAAGGTCAAGAAGAAGGTGGCGGTGGAGGTAGCTAGGAAACTACAAGCTAAACATTAAAGTAAAAGGAGTCCTTCGATTATTTGGAAGGACTCCTTCTTACGTTATGATTCAAATTTTTCAATTACTTGTGCAGCAATTCTTTTATATTCTTGTCCATTCGGATGATCTTCTTGATAAACGGATGGTGCAAATTCACCTTCTTCATATGGCTGCTGCAACGAAAGGCGACCTATGACTTTTGTTTGAAGTGAATCAGCCAGCTTGTCACCGCCACCTTTTCCAAATACATATTCTTTTTCTCCAGTTACTTTACTTTCAAAATAGGCCATGTTTTCAATAATCCCTAAAATTTCATGCTTCGTATGGACAGCCATTTGTCCAGCTCTTGCTGCTACGAATGCAGCTGTTGGGTGAGGAGTTGTAACAATGATTTCTTTTGAAGATGGAATCATGTTGTGTACATCTAAGGCTACATCACCGGTACCTGGAGGTAAATCCAGTAACAGATAATCCAGCTCTCCCCATTCAACTTCCTTAAAAAAGCTCGTTAGCATTTTTCCCAATCTAGGGCCTCGCCAAATTACGGGAGAATTATCTTCTACAAAAAAGCCCATTGACATTACTTTTACACCGAACCGCTCTACAGGTACAATACGATTACCTTTTAACGTTGGGCGTTGCTCGACCCCCATCATATCAGGAACGCTAAATCCATAAATATCTGCGTCGATAATTCCTACTTTTTTTCCAAGTCGGGCAAGAGCTATCGCTAAATTCACAGTTACTGTAGATTTTCCAACTCCACCTTTTCCACTCGCAATAGCAATAAACTTTGTATTCGTGTCATCGCTTAACAACGAAGGCTGATCTTCTGTCGTTGGTTGATACTTCGCAATAACTTCGTCAGGTAACTGCGTAAAACGTAAACCGACCGTAACAGCTCCACCCTTCTTTAAAATATTAACTAACTCTTGTTGCAGCTGCATTTGCTCTGCTGTATTCGTCTTACCAATAGCAACTTTCACACTGACGTGCTTTTTTTCCTCTTTTATTGTAATTTCTTCAATCCCGCCAGTTTCTTCAAAGGTTTTATGTAAAAACGGATCTTTTATTGGGTTAAGTAAAGCTATAACCTCTTCTCTCGTTAACACGATATGTCACCATCCTTCATTGTGTTCTATTATGCTAGTATAACATATCTACACAATTTCATAAGTGATACAGGTTATAGCTACTTATTTTTACTTTACTCAGCCTCCGTTACATACCGAAGTATCCCTTCATACATACTTGCGGCCATTTTTTTCTGATACTCCGATGTTTTCAGGAGATCTCTTTCATGTGGATTAGAAAGAAAACCGATCTCAACTAGCGCACCTGGTGCTTGTGCATGCTTGAGTAAGTACATACCATTGATTGCCAGAGCTTCTCTGTTTGTATTTTGAAGGTTTCTTTTTATTTCAGCCTGGATTAACTTCGCCAGGTTCTCACTTTGTTCAAGCGACGGATAATAAAACGTTTGTGCACCACGCCACTGTGTTGCCGAAAGTGCATTTAAATGAATACTGAGAAAAAGATCTGGGTCTTTTTCCTGAATAAAATCAACCCTTTTTCTGATATCCTCAGATTTTCTTCTAGATAAGCCCTTTGTACCTTCATTAGCTAAATCCCGATCTTCCTCCCTAGTAAGGTACACTAATGCACCTGATTGTTGTAGGTAATCTCGAAGGATTTTTGAGACTTCCAGCGCAATATCCTTTTCTAACGTATTATCTTTACCCACTGCACCTCCGTCCACCCCCCCGTGACCGGGATCTAACACGATCGTTTTACCTGACAGTGGCAACGACCACGAATCCCATGAATCCATTGACTTTTGTATCGGGTATTGAACTAGTATGACTAATAATACTGCTCCCATTAACCAACAGACTACCTTTATAGATTGACTCATCCCCTATCCTCCCCCATAACTATTCCTGTTTCACTATATGGGACAAGGATTATGTTTATGACAAACTGAGTCACTTTTGTAATCACTCTGATAATTTAATTAATAAGGCTCGTACTATCACTGGAGTTACTATCACTTTAAGTGGTTGTATTAAGACAGACACTGGCTTCCTTTGGTAATATACCAGAAGCGTCACTTGTATCCTTTCTTTTAGGGGTTTCAATTGTGTCCGATGAATAAATAACAATCACTAGTTGGCCACGAGCTACTTTTGAACGAATAAGTAGAGGCTGGTTATAAATGTTTTTAAACGTAAAATCAGGACCATACCAGCTTACGGTAGCATCACGACCTGGTGGAACATAAGGAACCTCTCGGCTATGTGAATATCGTTCTAATATCCTAACACCTGCACGATCAACAGCATTATATAACGTTGAAGAAACCTGGCAAATTCCACCACCAATTCCTTGTGATAACTCTCCCTCTTCAATTACTGGGGCTTTTAGATATCCCTTTTCAGCTGTTCGTTTCCCTACTACTTCATTAAATGAAAATATTTTACCCGGGAACACTACATGGTTGTTGATAGCATCAGATGCTAACTGTATATTTTGTGTACGTTCTTTATTGTTGCTATTAAAAAATGTAACATAGTGACTAATTCTTTTTGTTTGAATCTTTGCTAATAATTCACTATCTATTTTTGGATAAATTGGTGTAACCGGAATTTCCATTGATGCAGATCCACTTGAGAAAAAGTAGGTATAAAACTTTTCTGTAAATTTTTTGCGATGAAGCCGATGTCCTAGTTCTCCACTAACAATGTTCCCATTCTCATCAATGGATGCATTACTTGGTTCTTCATAAACTTGTTCTGCTACTTTTTCTAAAAGAAGATTGTATTTATTTTTATCTATCAAAGTTCTTTCAACAGGAAGTAGTAAAAAGTTTGAACGATTAACAGTATCCACTATATTACCTTCAAAACTTAAAGTAAGATCATCAGAGATATCACTTGGTTGATAGGCAACCAACAGTAGCAAAGTAATCATTATTTTCATAAAAGCTCACCTCAAAAATCTTATGGGGTCCAGATGTCTTCATCAAAACTCAATAATGAATATTTATTAGTATGTGGAGTAAGCTCTGTCCTAATTCTTTCATCTAACTTGTAGGTATCTTAAAACTCATTCCAGTTTAAACACAGGAAAAATCCTCCATAAAAAAAGACCCCCAACCAAATATGGTTGAGAGCCTCTCGTTGTTGATATATTAACGCTTTGAGAACTGTGGTGCACGACGAGCGCCTTTAAGACCGTATTTCTTACGTTCTTTCATACGAGCGTCACGAGTTAGGAAACCTTCACGCTTAAGTGCTCCACGATACTCAGGATCCGCTTCTAGCAATGCACGAGCAACGCCATGACGAATTGCACCAGCTTGACCAGTGAATCCTCCACCATCAACGTTTACTAATACATCGTAGCTACCTTCTGTTTCAGTAGCTGCTAATGGTTGTTTAATAATTGTACGTAGTGTTTCATACGGGAAATAGTCTTCCGCATCACGTTTATTTACAACGATACGTCCAGTTCCTGGTACTAAACGTACACGAGCAGTTGAGCTTTTACGGCGTCCGGTACCGTAGTATTGTACTTGTGCCACTATTCGTTACCTCCTTTTAATTATCCGCGAAGTTCGTAAACTTCTGGTTTTTGTGCTTGATGATTATGTTCTGATCCTCTAAATACATGCAATTTCTTACCCATTTTACGACCTAGACTTCCTTTTGGAAGCATACCTTTAACTGTAAGCTCTAGCATTTGTTCAGGGTATTTTGTGCGCATTTCATATGCATTACGTGCCTTTAATCCACCTGGGTGGTTTGAATGACGATAGTACATTTTGTCATTTAGCTTGTTACCTGATAGTTCAATTTTTTCAGCATTAATGATGATCACATGATCACCAGTATCTGCATGCGGTGTATATGTTGGCTTATGCTTACCACGAAGGATTGAAGCAACTTCACTTGCTAAACGACCTAACGTTTGACCTTCCGCATCCACAACGAGCCATTTACGTTCAATATTGTTTTCATTTGCCATGAAAGTTGTGCGCATGACGTGTTACCTCCTATATTCAAAAATCATATTAGCTTTCCTAAATGCCACAAACTATTTCAAGTTGCAGCTACACTGACTTAAGTTCAGCTACGACTCCCAAATCCTCGCTGTATAAGTAATCCCTCTACAAGGCTGATCGTTCACAGCCTTTCCACGGGCTTGCTTATCCAGTCGGATTTAAACGGTCATCTCCGCTTTTTAACTTATATTCCAACACGAATTAACTTTCCGGGGCTAATCGTGGTATAGAAATAAATTGCCATAGACCATCTTATAACATTTACCTATACATTGTCAATAGAACTTAACACCAGGAAGCGTTGTTTTTTAAGTTTTTTACTTTAAGGACGTTTCATTTTAGTACTAGTCTAGTTTTCTAACCTTTTTTCATAGTTAACGTTCCATAAATACAAACCTTGAGGTGGGGCTGTTTTCCCTGCTGCTCCTCTGTCTTGTAAATCTATGACTCGTTTCATATTTAACGGGGGCCGCTTTCCTTTACCTACTTCAATTAATGTACCAACTAGAATTCGAACCATATTGTATAAAAAACCGCTACCTTTAAAAACGAAGACGACCTTCCCATCTTCCTGAAAACAGCTCACATCATACAGAGTACGTGTTTTATCTTTTACACTTGTATTAGCTGCACAAAAGGATGTAAAGTCATGGGTTCCTTCCAAATAGTCGCAGGCTTCACTCATTGCTTTCATATCTAATGGTTGTCGTACATGATACGTGTAATTTCTTAAAAACACATCTTCATTTTCTGTATTTAAAATAAAATATCGGTATTCTTTTTCAACCACATCATAACGGGCATGAAATTCATTCGATGCTCGTTTCACTTCTTTTACTCTTATATCCTCAGGTAATAGTGCGTTAAATGCTTGTCTCCAATTTTGTATAGGAATGTTCAATGAAGTGTCAAAATGGATGACCTGTCCAACCGCATGTACTCTAGCATCTGTTCTTCCAGAAGCAATAACACGAATAGGAAGGCCCTTATGCATCCGTGTTAGTGCTTTCTCTACTTCTGCTTGAACAGTTCTACCATTTGGTTGTATTTGATAGCCAGAAAAATTGGTTCCGTCATAACTAATGATACACTGTATTCTATCCATGGTTAGCCACCTCTTAAGATCGTGTAAAGAATAAACCAATTAGTACGCAAACAAACAATACATATGCCAAGATGTCCCTTTTTTCTACTCGTAACTGTCGCAGCTTTGTCCGCCCTTCTCCACCTTGATATCCTCTCGCTTCCATTGCCATTGCTAAATCCTCTGCTCGCTTAAAAGCACTAACAAACAGCGGTACTAATAACGGTACAATTGCTTGCATTCTATCTTTTATTGAACCTGTTTTAAAATCTACCCCTCTAGATGCTTGAGCCTTAGAAATTTTTTCAGTCTCTTGAATTAGTGTTGGTATAAACCGCAGAGATATAGACATCATTAGTGCTAATTCATGGACAGGAAAATTTATACGCTTCAATGGATGCAATAAACTTTCAATGGCATCTGTTATTTCTATTGGTGTTGTCGTTAATGTTAATAAGGATGTCACCATGATCAACAAAAAAAACCGTAAAGAGATTGCCGTCCCTTGACTAACTGCATCGCTGTAAATCGGATAAGTAAATATATGAAGTAACACTTCCCCTTCCTTCGTTACAAACAAATGTAAAAAGAAGGTGAAAACGATTAAAAACCAAACAGGCTTTAGTCCTTTTAAGATGTAAGGAAGTTTGATTTTAGTTGTAAGAGCACTTGTAATTGCGAATAAAGTAAGAAGTCCATAACTTGCAGGTGAATTAGCGAAAAAGATAAAAAAGACAAAAAAGAAAATAATGACAATCTTTGTACGTGGGTCGAGGCGGTGAACGAGTGAATTACCTGGGACATACTGACCAATAATTAAGGTATTATTCATAACCTCAGCTCCGCTTTAACCTATCTGCAATTTCTGTTGCTAATTCAGATACACTTTGTTTTTGATAAGGTAAACTCACTCCAAATTTTCTTTCAAATTCAAACAAAAATTCAATCACTTCAGGTACATCAAGCTGAACCTTTTTTAATGCTTGTTTATCTAAGAACAATTCAGCAGGTACACCCTCCATATATTTTGTCCCATTATTTAAGATGATTACTTTATCTGCGTATTTTAAGGCATCCTCCATGCTATGAGTGACTAATATGGTGGTCAGCTGTTTTTCCTGATGTAGTTTATAAAACATTTCCATCATATCTTCCTGGCCTCTTGGGTCTAAACCAGCTGTTGGTTCATCCAATACGAGTATTTGTGGATTCATGGCAAGGACACCTGCAATCGACGCTCTTCTCATTTGCCCACCACTTAAATCAAAGGGGGATCGTTCCAATAACGCTTCTGGCAATTGAACAAATTTAATGGCTTGATCCACCCTTCTCCCTATCTCCTCTTGTTCAACGCCAAAGTTTTTAGGTCCAAATGCAATATCTTTTGCAACTGTTTCCTCAAATAATTGGTGTTCTGGGTATTGAAAGACCACTCCAACATTTCTTCTTAATTCTTTCATCTCTTTTAACTTCTGATTAGCAGATAACGTAAACCTCCCAACCGTTATCTCACCCTTTGTCGGGTGAAGTAATCCATTTAAGTGTTGAATTAGTGTAGATTTGCCTGATCCAGTATGGCCGATTATGGCAACAAATGAACGAGAATTAATGTCAATCGACAAGTCTTGAATAGCTGTAAACTCAAAAGGGGTATTTGGTTGATATGTATAGCTTACATTTTTGAATGATATGTCCATAGTTCCTCTAATAACTCCTCATGATTTAGCGGATGTTTTTCTAACTCTACACCTACTCTAGTTAACTCCTCTGCTAACCTTGCAACAAACGGAATATTTAAGCCTATTTGCACGAGCTCGTCCTTTTTAGTAAACAATTGTCGCGGAGTCGCTTCTAACCACAATTCACCATCATTCATCACAATTACCCGATCGGCATGGATGATTTCATTTAAATCATGTGTAATTGTGATGAATGACATATGACGGTTATTCTTTAAAGCAGATACTGTATCTACTATTTCAGAACGTCCTTTAGGATCTAACATCGATGTAGCCTCATCCAGTATGATAACTTTTGGTAAAATTGCCAGCACTCCAGCTATTGCCACACGTTGTTTTTGTCCACCGGATAACCGATGGGGTTCATGTTGTACATAATCACTCATGTTTACAACAGTTAAGCACTCCTCTATTCGACGTATCATTTCTTCACGAGGTATCCCTCTGTTTTCCAAACCAAACGCAATATCATCTCTAACAGTGGTTCCAACAAACTGATTATCTGGATTTTGAAAGACCATCCCCACGCTTTTACGAACAGCCCAGATATTTTTTTCATTGACACGCATACCATCAACAAAAATTTTGCCTGCTTGCGGAGAAAGAAGGCCATTGATTAATTTTGCAATTGTAGATTTACCAGAGCCATTATGACCTATAATAGCGATCGATTCACCTTCACCAATTGTAAAATTCACATTTTTAAGAACCCAAGGCTGGTCTTCCCCGTATCGAAATGAAACATTTTGAAACTCTATCAAAGGGCCGCTCATTATTCATCCACCTCTATTACTATAAAAAACGTCGTATCAATTCAACTCGCTCTTTCTCCCTGAAATCAATCAAATCGGGAATTTAATGTTTCAATCATCTTTTTCCTATCTTCATCCTCAACTTAAGAAAAGCGCAATAAGTTTATACTTTCTTAACGTACAAAAAAAGGGCTTGGATTCACCTCATGGAAGAGATTCTGTCCTGCCCTTCTAGCCCATTTGACTTGATGTTCAATGCATTGAACACGTCATTTCAATTATTAAACTAGTTCAATAATTGCCATCTCAGCTCCATCACCGCGACGAGCACCTAATTTTAAGACGCGTGTGTAGCCGCCTTGACGCTCCTCATAACGTGAAGCAATGTCTGAGAATAACTTTTGTACCGCATCTTCATTTTCGTTTGCTTCTGAATCGTAAAGAAAAGCAGAAGCTTGGCGACGAGCATGAAGATCACCACGCTTACCAAGTGTAATCATTTTATCTACAACAGAACGCAATTCTTTTGCTTTTGCTTCAGTTGTTTCCAGACGTTCATGAATAATCAAGTCTGTGGCAAGATTACGAAGTAGTGCCATACGTTGATCCGTTGTACGACCTAATTTTCTAGCCATGGATTATCCCTCCCTTTTTCGGAATCTCTAAAGATGTCTAAATCAATGTATTAATCGTCATTACGTAGACCTAGGCCTAAATCTTCAAGCTTGTGTTTAACTTCTTCCAAGGACTTACGACCAAGGTTACGGACTTTCATCATATCTTCTTCAGATTTGTGTGCCAACTCTTGTACAGTATTAATACCTGCACGCTTCAAACAATTATAAGAACGAACAGATAAATCAAGTTCTTCAATTGTCATTTCAAGCACTTTTTCTTTCTGATCTTCTTCTTTTTCAATCATAATTTCAGCATTTTGAGCCTCGTCAGTTAAACCTACGAATATATTTAGATGCTCCGTATAAATCTTTGCACCTAGAGATACAGCTTCTTCAGGTCTTATACTGCCATCTGTCCACACATCTAGTGTAAGTTTATCAAAATTCGTAATTTGACCAACACGAGTATTCTCTACTTGATACGTTACTTGTGAAACTGGTGTGAAAATTGAATCAACTGGTATCACACCAATCGGCTGATCATCATGGTTGTTGACTTCTGCTGGTCGGTAACCACGTCCACGTTCAGCTGTTATTTTCATGCGAAAGTGAGCATTACTACCTAAAGTGGCAATATGAAGATCAGGATTCAAAATTTCAACATCACTATCATACGTAATATCTGCAGCCGTTACTTTTCCTTCTCCCTGAACATCCACCTCTAACGTTTTTTCCTCGTCTGAATAGATTTTCAGAGCAAGCTTTTTAAGGTTTAGTATAATCGTTGTAACATCTTCTACAACGCCCTCTATTGTTGAGAACTCATGAAGAGCTCCGTCAATTTGGACAGATGTTACAGCTGCTCCAGGAAGCGAGGATAGTAGAATACGACGCAAGGAGTTTCCTAGTGTTGTTCCATATCCACGTTCAAGTGGTTCTACGACGAACTTTCCAAAAGTGGCGTCATCACTGACCTCTACCGTTTCAATCTTTGGCTTTTCGATTTCTATCATTAAATAAAACCCTCCTTCAAAACGTCGAAACCCCGGTTAGACAATGGTCTAACCGAAATTCCTCAGGTAAGCAGTTCCCGTTTCTGCATGATGCACTTCGTATCTTCTGTCATATGCGATGCTGTCTGAAGGCGTTCAAACTCCGGCAATAAATTTGTTTTGACTGTTTTCTTTTTTAGCTATCATAACCCATTATAGACAGGCTGACAAATTATATACGGATAAATTATACGCGACGACGTTTTGGTGGGCGACAACCATTGTGAGGAACAGGTGTTACATCAACAATGGCAGTAACTTCTAGACCTGCTGCCTGAAGTGAACGAATTGCTGCTTCACGTCCAGCACCTGGGCCCTTTACAGTTACTTCTAATGTTTTTAGACCGTGTTCTTGTGCTGATTTTGCTGCTGCTTCTGCTGCCATCTGAGCTGCAAAAGGCGTAGATTTACGAGAGCCTCTAAAACCCAATGCACCAGCACTGCTCCAACTTACCGCATTACCTTGAACATCAGTAATTGTAACGATTGTATTGTTAAATGTAGAACGAATATGTGCTACACCAGTGTCAATATTCTTTTTCACGCGACGTTTACGTGTGTTTGTTTTACGAGCCATTTAATTCATTACCTCCTTTACTATTTTTTCTTGTTAGCCATTGTTTTACGTGGACCTTTACGTGTACGAGAATTATTCTTCGTATTTTGACCACGAACTGGTAAACCTCTGCGGTGGCGTAAACCACGATAAGAACCAATTTCAATTAAACGTTTGATATTAAGAGATACTTCACGGCGAAGATCACCTTCTACAGTGAAATTCTCAACCTGCTGACGAATTTTTGTTAATTCATCTTCTGTCAAATCTCTTACACGAGTATTCTCTGAAACTCCAGCTTCTTTTAAGATTTCCTTAGCTGTTGATTTCCCAATACCATATACATACGTAAGGGAAATAGCAACACGCTTTTCACGAGGAATATCTACACCTGATATACGTGCCATTTAATACATGCACCTCCTTGAATTTAACCTTGTTTTTGTTTATGCTTAGGGTTTTCGCAAATTACCATTACTTTACCTTTACGACGAATAACTTTACATTTTTCACATATTGGTTTCACAGATGGTCTTACCTTCATCATTCATACCTCCTTTTGTATCGGAGCATTCAATTATTTGTAACGGTACGTAATACGTCCTCTAGATAAATCATATGGAGAAAGCTCAACCGTCACTTTATCTCCAGGTAGAATTCGAATGAAATGCATGCGAATCTTACCAGAAACATGAGCTAAAACGGTATGACCATTCTCTAATTCAACTTTAAACATTGCATTGGGTAACGTGTCAGTGACAGTACCCTCTACTTCAATTGCATCGTCTTTCGCCATCGAGTTGATCTCCCTTCCTTAAATCAGTCACCATTTCATTGACAAATTTTGATAGAGCAAAACGCAGCTTACCATTTGTTACGCGACCAGTTTCTAGAAGGCTGTTTTGGACTTCTGGAGAGATGTAATCCATAGGCTCTATATGATGTCGATTCTTTTTCTTTGGTCGATCATATTTCCTTTTTTCTCCATCGGCAAGCAAGACAAAACGATTGTTAACAACACCAATGACAACCGCATATTGGCCTGCTTCACGCCCTTGTAAGATTTGAACAACTTGACCTATTTGCGGACTCGAATCCGGATCATTCAACCATAATCACCTTCACTTAGGTTTTGATAAAATTTGACAACCACCAACTGTAACGATAACAGTATATTCAAAAGGAAAACACCTTTTATCGTCTTAAGTGAATACCGTCCAATTATCAGCAAGTATTAGCACAGGACGAGTTCCTACATTAACCATTAGTTCACTGGCTACTACCATGCCAGCCGAATGTGGATCTTGTGCAATCGAATAAAATATTTGGGTCTTTATGAAATGCTATCTTTATCCACGACCCGCGAAATCTCTGACAATCAGTCATTCAATTGCTATTATGGCATGATATATATTTGAAAGGCGAACACCTGGTTTTGCCTCTTCAAGATCTTTATTAAATAGAAGTCTGAGTAACTTCTAGCGATATAGTGTATTCTTTTCATTCGTATCAGCTGGATACGTCCAAGTTGAACCCCTTAACGAGATCCTTACCTACACAAATATCAATGGAAATGATAGCACCATTATATAGCTTACGCTTGCTAGGATATCATGAATACACCCTACATGAACAAGTGTGCAAATACTACCACGAAAACCATTATACCCTTTAAGCGAAGGAATTGCACCCTTACGACGAATGAAATTCTCGGCAATGTTATCCAATTCTCGTGGTGTTTTGCATACGTGACTTAAGCTAAGTCTTTGAGTTTGCCATTAATATCCTGAAATACTTTATTAATTTCTTGATCTCCGTTTATCGTAAATAGATAACCTTTATTACGGTAAAAGTCTAACATAGGTTCTGTTTGTTCGATGTTAACTTCTAAGCGCTTCGTAACTGTCTCCGGTTTGTCATCATCACGTTGGATTAATTCTGCACCATCTTTATCACAAATGCCCTCTTGTTTAGGTGGATTATAAATCACATGATACGTTGCTCCACAAGTAGGACAGATACGACGTCCAGTTAACCGCTGTACTAGCATATCCTTAGGAACATCAACATGAATGACGGAATCAACTTGTTGATTCATCTCGTTTAACAAATTCTCTAAAGCTTCTGCTTGTGCAACGGTTCTTGGAAAACCATCTAATAGAAAGCCGTTAGCACAATCATCTTTACTTATACGTTCGCGAACAATACCAATAGTAACTTCATCTGGAACAAGTTCACCTTTATCCATAAACGATTTTGCTTTTGCACCGAGCTCGGTTCCTTCTTTAATAGCTAAACGGAACATATCTCCTGTTGAGATATGAGGGATCTTATATTTTTCTACTATTTTTTCAGCCTGTGTACCTTTTCCGGCACCAGGGAGACCCATTAGAATTAAATTCACAGATTTTCCCCCCGCTCATTTTACAATATCATTATCATCTATCTCTACTTAATAAACCCTTTATAATGCCGCTTTACTAATTGGCTTTCTAATTGTTTCATTGTTTGTAAGGCAACCCCTACAACAATCAATAAGCTAGTTCCACCAATTTGTACAGCCTGTGGTAGGTTCGCAATACTTCCTAACACTAACGGCAATACCGAAACTGCAGCAAGGAAAATGGAGCCTACAAATGTTAAACGATACATTACACGAGTTAGATACGTTTGTGTGTTTGTACCTGGACGAATTCCAGGTATATATCCACCTTGCTTTTTAAGATTCTCTGCCATTTGTTCAGGATTAACTTGAACAAATGTATAAAAATAGGTAAAGGCAATAATTAAGGCTACGTAAATTACCATTCCTATCGGCTGAGTATAATCAAAAATGTTAGCTATCACTTCCGCTACTTGGTTTCCTTCAAAAAATCCAGCAACCGTTCTTGGTGCGATGATAAATGAGATAGCAAAAATTACTGGGATAACTCCTGCAGCATTCACCTTTAAAGGCAGATGTGTAGAGTGACCACCAACCGGAGATCGATTTTGTAATTTTTTTGCATATTGAATCGGTATCTTTCGCAATGCCTGTTGAATGAAAATAACACCAACTACAACTGCAATAATCACTAGAACAATCAAAGCAACGATGACAATATTAATAAACAATTCGTTAGCAACATCACCACCGAAGTACTGTTCATAAAGTTGATTAACTCCGTTTGGTATTGCAGCGACAATACCAGCAAAGATCAAGATTGAGATCCCATTTCCTACGCCGTTAGCAGTGATTTGTTCACCAAGCCACATCAAGAAAGCTGTTCCACTTGTTAAAACAATTGCAATAACAAGAAATTTTCCAACTCCCGGTTCTTGGATTAATTGGCCACCAGTCATAGCATTAAAGCCAACGGACATGGCAGCACCTTGAATGAACGCCAAAACGATTGTTCCGTAACGAGTGAATTGAGCTAATTTTTTTCGCCCAACCTCTCCTTGTTTTCTCCACTCAGAGAATTTTTGTACAACATCCATTTGCAGTAGTTGCATGATAATAGAGGCTGTGATATAAGGCATAATCCCCATCGCAAAGATAGAGAAATTTTGTAATGCCCCGCCTCCAAAAGTGTTTAAGAAACCAAAAACACTTTGCTCATTCATAAAATCAATTGCTTCTCTATTAGAAAACGGTACTGGAATAAACGTACCAATTCTAAAAACAACTAACATTAACAGGGTGAATATAATTTTTTGTCTTATATCACTCACGCGCACAAAATTGGAGATTGTACGAAACATTAAATCACCTCAGTTTGGCCGCCCGCTGCTTCAATCGCTTCTTTCGCTGAAGCAGAGAACTTATGAGCTTTTACGGTAAGCTTTTTTTCAACTGCACCGTTGCCAAGTATTTTGATACCTGATTTCAGCTTACTTACTACACCACTTTCTTTTAGTAGCTCTGGTGTTACTTCTGTACCATCTTCAAATTTATTTAGTGTTTCAAGGTTTACAATCGCGAAGTCTTTACGATTAATATTCGTGAATCCGCGTTTAGGTAGACGTTGGAATAAAGGCATTTGACCACCCTCGAAACCTGGACGAACACCGCCGCCAGAACGAGCTTTTTGGCCTTTATGACCACGTCCGGATGTTTTACCATTACCTGAAGACATTCCTCTACCTACACGATTACGTTTTTTACGAGCTTGTGATGGCTTCAATTCATGTGGTTTCATGCGAGCACCTCCTCTTTGCGCTATTGCAATATTATAATTCTTTAACCGCTACTAAGTGCGATACTTTGTTAATCATGCCGCGCACGACATCTGTATCTTCGCGGACTACTGATTGACTAATTTTGTTTAAACCTAATGATTTTACAGTAGCTTTTTGGACTTCAGATCTACCAATTACACTGCGCTTGAGGGTAATTTCTAACTTTTTAGCCATGTGATTTCCCTCCTTATCCTAACAGTTCTTCTACTGACTTACCACGTAATTTAGCTACTTCTTCCGCACGCTTTAATTCGCTCAATCCGTTAATTGTTGCACGAACCATGTTGATTGGTGTGTTAGAACCAAGTGACTTAGAAAGAATGTCACCTACACCTGCAAGTTCAAGCACCGCACGAACTGGTCCACCAGCGATTACCCCAGTACCTTCTGCAGCTGGTTTCAACAAAATACTTCCTGCGCCAAATTCGCCAGTAATTTCATGTGGAATAGTTGTACCAACGATTGGTACCTTAATTAAACTTTTCTTCGCATCATCGATTGCCTTTTTAATTGCATCTGGTACCTCTTGTGCCTTACCAGTACCAAATCCAACGTGGCCATTTTTATCTCCGACTACTACTAAAGCAGCAAAACGGAAACGACGTCCACCTTTAACAACTTTAGCAACACGATTAATTGTTACTACGCGTTCTTCAAGATCTAACTTATTCGGGTCAATGTTTGTACGCAAAATGTGTCCCTCCTTTAACGATTAAAATTCAAGACCTGCTTCACGAGCAGCGTCTGCTAATGCTTTAATACGTCCGTGATATAAATATCCTCCGCGGTCAAAAACGATTGTTTTGTGTCCATCTTCTTGAGCACGAACCGCAAGTAACTGTCCCACTTTTTGAGCAGCTTCAATATTACCCGTAGATTCTAAATCAAAACCTTTGTCAACAGTAGAAGCACTTGCCAATGTTTTATTGTTTACATCATCAATTAATTGTGCATAAATGTGCTTGTTAGAACGGTACACATTTAAACGAGGACGCTCAGCTGTTCCAAAAAGATTTTTACGCACGCGTTGATGTCTTTTTTTACGTACCACGTTCTTATCTGGCTTTGTGATCATCTAGGTCACTCCTTTCTGTTCCCTAACTAACCTTACTATTACTTAGCTGTTTTTCCTTCTTTACGGCGAACATGTTCACCTTCGTAACGAATACCTTTCCCTTTATAAGGTTCTGGTGGACGAATGGCTCTAATGTTTGCAGCGACTGCTCCAACTAGCTCCTTATCAATACCTTTAACTACAACTTTTGTATTGGATGGAACATCAAAATCTACACCTTCACGTTTTTCAACTTCAACTGGGTGTGAATAACCTGCGTTAATCACAAGCTTTTCGCCTTGTTTTTGTGCACGGTAACCAACACCTTGAATCTCAAGAGCCTTTTCATAGCCTTTATGGACACCTTCAACCATGTTTCCAATCAGACTACGAGTTGTACCATGTAATGCACGATGTTCTTTATTATCACTTGGACGTTCAACTGTAAGAACGTTATTGTCAATTTTTATATTCATATCTTCGTGAAAATCACGAGTTAGCTCGCCTTTTGGGCCTTTAACTGTAACAGTGTTTCCATCAATTTTAATGTCAACACCTTCGGGAATTTCAAGTAGTTTCAATCCTATACGAGACATTCAGAGCACCTCCTAACTTATGAATGTGAATTACCAAATATATGCAAGCACTTCGCCACCAATAGCTTGCTCGCGGGCTTCTTTATCAGATAGTACACCTTTTGATGTAGATACGACTGCAATACCAAGTCCGTTCAATACTTTAGGAATTTCATCAGCTTTGGCATACACACGTAACCCAGGTTTACTAATACGCTTCAAACCAGTGATTACACGCTCTTCATTTACTCCGTATTTCAAGAAAAGACGTAAAACACCTTGTTTATTATCTTCAATTAATTCGTAATCGCGGATAAAGCCCTCACGCTTTAAAATATCTGCAACTTCTTTCTTCAGATTAGACGCAGGAAGCTCTAGCTTTTCATGGCGAACCATGTTAGCATTACGAATTCTAGTAAGCATATCTGCAATTGGATCTGTCATAACCATTAATCATTACCTCCTTCCCTAGATCGGGGATTACCAGCTTGCTTTTTTAACACCAGGAATTTGACCTTTATAGGCAAGTTCACGGAAACAAATACGACAAAGTTTAAATTTACGCAAAACAGAGTGAGGACGTCCACAACGTTCACAACGTGTATATTCTTGTACTTTAAACTTTTGTTTGCGTTGTTGCTTCGCGATCATCGATTTTTTAGCCACACAATTCCCTCCTTTTTAGCTATCACGCTTATTTTTGGAAAGGCATGCCAAGTTGAGATAAAAGTTCACGTGCTTCTTCATCAGTATTAGATGTAGTTACGATAACAATATCCATACCGCGAACTTTACTTACTTGATCATAATTTATTTCTGGAAAAATCAATTGTTCTTTAACGCCTAGCGTATAGTTACCACGACCGTCAAAAGCTTTCTTTGATATTCCGCGAAAGTCACGTACACGTGGAAGAGAAACATCAACAAGCTTTTGAAGGAATTCATACATACGCTCTCCACGTAAGGTTACTTTAGCACCGATTGGCATTCCCTCACGAAGACGGAATCCTGCAATTGATTTTTTAGCCTTTGTTACCATTGGTTGTTGTCCTGAAATCAATGCCAATTCCTCTACAGCACTATCAAGCGCCTTTGAATTTTGCACTGCATCTCCAACACCCATATTAATAACGATTTTTTCAACTTTTGGTACTTCCATTACTGAATCATAGTTAAATTTTTCAACTAATGATGAAACAATCTCTTTTTGATATTTTTCTTTCAATTCGTTCATCGAGTAGCCCTCCTTTCGTCGCTAACTTATTTATCTAATGCTTCACCGGATTTTTTAGCGATACGAACTTTCTTTCCATCACGCACTTCATATCCAACACGAGTTGGTTCTCCAGATTTCGGATCAACCGGCAACACATTTGAAACATGAATTGCAGCTTCTTGATTAAGAATTCCACCTTGTGGATTATCCTGTGATGGCTTTGCGTGTTTTTTTACAACGTTGACTCCTTCAACTAAAACACGTTCCTTCTTTGGATATGCCGCAATAATTGTTCCTTGTTTGCCTTTATCTTTTCCGGAGATTACTTGAACTTTGTCACCTTTTTTCACATGCATACTTGATGCACCTCCTTACAAGGCATTTACTACTTTTTTCTTAGTTCATACAGTTTAATAAATCCAATCACTCTCATAAATCGAATCAAGAAAACTTAAACCTAAGCATGATTAGTATAGCTATCTTACTGTTGAACTATATTTATAATACTTCTGGAGCTAAAGATACAATTTTCATGAATTTAGCATCACGTAATTCACGTGCAACCGGTCCAAAAATACGAGTACCCCTTGGACTCTTATCGTCACGGATAATTACAGCTGCATTTTCGTCAAATCTAATATAGGAACCATCTTTTCTGCGTACGCCACTCTTCGAACGTACAACAACAGCTCTTACAACGTCACCTTTTTTGACAACGCCGCCAGGTGTTGCTTGTTTCACCGTACAAACAATTACATCACCAATATTAGCTGTCTTACGTCCTGAACCTCCAAGCACTTTAATAGTAAGTACTTCACGAGCTCCCGAGTTGTCCGCAACTTTCAAACGAGATTCTTGTTGTATCATAAGGCTGTTACCTCCCTTCGGAATTGATCCGACCATTCTTTAGTTTAGATAATTACTGCTTCTTCAACAACTTCTACAAGACGGAAACGTTTTGTAGCTGATAGTGGACGAGTTTCCATGATGCTAACAATATCACCAGTTTTTGCCTGGTTGTTTTCATCATGAGCTTTAAGCTTCTTGGAATACTTAACACGTTTACCGTATAACTTATGAAACTTATAAGTCTCAACTAACACTGTAATGGTTTTATCCATTTTATCTGATACAACACGGCCAGTATAGACCTTTCGATTGTTACGCTCACTCATTTGAGGCTAACCTCCTCTCAGGATCTAGTTATTAACACTAAGCTCTCTTTCACGAACGACAGTTTTCATACGCGCAATTGATTTACGAACTTCACGAAGACGTGCTGTATTCTCCAGTTGACCAGTAGCTAACTGGAAGCGCAAGTTGAAAAGTTCTTCTTTTAGAGCTTTTACTTTTTGTTCAATTTCGGCAGTGGTTAGTTCTCTGATTTCATTAGCCTTCATTGATTTCACCACCAATTTCTTCACGTTTTACAAATTTAGTTTTAATCGGCAGTTTGTGAGAAGCAAGACGTAATGCTTCACGAGCTACTTCTTCAGAAACTCCTGCGATTTCAAACATTATTTTTCCTGGTTTAACTACTGCTACCCATCCTTCTGGAGCACCTTTACCGGAACCCATTCGAACCTCTAAAGGCTTAGCAGTATATGGTTTGTCAGGAAAGATTTTAATCCAAACTTTCCCGCCACGTTTCATATAACGAGTCATTGCAATACGAGCAGCCTCAATTTGACGACTTGTGATCCATGAAGCTTCTACAGCTTGTAATCCATATTCTCCAAAAGCAACAGACGTTCCGCCTTTTGCTTTTCCATTCATTTTACCACGGTGTTGTCTACGATATTTTACACGTTTAGGCATTAACATAATGCTCAGCCCCCTTCCTTACTTATTGTTTTTTGTCGGAAGGACTTCTCCACGGTAGATCCATACTTTTACGCCAAGTTTACCGTAAGTAGTATCTGCTTCTGCAGTACCATAATCAATATCTGCACGTAAAGTATGAAGTGGAACAGTTCCTTCGCTATAGTGTTCTGCACGAGCGATATCAGCACCGCCAAGACGACCAGAAACCATTGTGCGAATACCCTTAGCTCCTGCACGCATCGCGCGTTGAATTGTTTGCTTCTGTGCACGACGGAATGAAATACGATTTTCTAGCTGGCGCGCAATATTTTCAGCCACTAATTTAGCATCTAAATCAGCTTTTTTCACTTCAATAATGTTAATATGAACTCTTTTACCAGTTAGAGCATTTAATGATTTTCTTAGTGCTTCAACTTCAGAACCGCCTTTACCGATTACCATTCCTGGTTTAGCAGTTGAAATCGAAATGTTCACTCGGTTCGCTGCACGTTCAATTTCAACACTTGATACAGCAGCTTCTTTTAGACGTTGTTCAATATATTCACGAATTTTAATGTCTTCATGCAATAAGTCTGCATAGTCCTTGCCAGCGTACCATTTGGATTCCCAATCACGGATAACGCCGACACGAAGTCCTACCGGATTAACTTTTTGACCCACAGATTATCCCTCCTTCTTTTCTGATACAACCACAGTAATGTGGCTAGTTCTTTTATTGATTTGACTCGCACGTCCCATAGCACGTGGACGGAAACGTTTCAATGTTACACCCTCATCCACAAATGCTTCAGAAACAATTAAGTCATCTGGATTCATTTCATAGTTATGCTCTGCGTTTGCGATAGCAGAACGAAGTACTTTTTCTACTTCTGGCGACGCGCCACGTTGTGTGTGTTTTAATATAGCAATTGCTTCTCCAACATTCTTTCCTCGAATTAAATCTACGACCAAACGAACTTTACGAGGAGCTATACGAACAGTTTTTGCAACAGCTTTTGCTTGCATCGAGATTGCCTCCTCTCATTTAGCGTTTTGTTTTCTTATCATCGCCTGCATGCCCTTTATAAGTGCGGGATGGCGCGAATTCTCCTAGTTTGTGACCAACCATATCTTCAGTAATGAACACCGGTACATGTTTACGACCGTCATATACTGCGATTGTATGACCAACAAAGTTAGGGAATATTGTAGAACGACGTGACCAAGTTTTAACCACTTGTTTTTTGTCTGATTCATTTAAGTTCTCGACTTTTTTCATCAAATGGTCATCTACGAAAGGTCCCTTTTTCAAGCTACGACCCATACATAAACCTCCCTTTGCGATTGATAGACGGGCGATTGTTCCCGCCGTACAACCAGTTTATTTTTTACGTTTACGTACAATAAATTTGTCTGTTGGCTTATTACGCTTACGCGTTTTATATCCAAGTGTTGGTTTGCCCCAAGGAGACATTGGTGATTTACGACCGATTGGAGCACGTCCTTCACCACCACCATGCGGGTGATCATTCGGGTTCATTACAGAACCACGTACAGTTGGGCGTTTACCCTGCCAACGAGAACGTCCTGCTTTACCAACGCTAATCAATTCATGCTCTAAGTTTCCTACTTGACCAATAGTCGCACGGCAAGTACCAAGAACTAGACGTACTTCTCCTGAGCTCAAACGAACCAATACATACTTACCTTCACGGCCTAAAATTTGTGCTTGTGAACCTGCAGAACGTGCAAGCTGTCCTCCAAATCCAGGCTTTAATTCAATGTTGTGAATGATTGTACCTACTGGAATGTTTTCAAGTGGAAGTGCATTACCAAGTTTAATATCTGCATTTTCACCAGAGATAATTTCGTTTCCTACTTGCAAGCCTTTTGGCGCTAAAATATAACGTTTCTCACCATCTTTATAGTTAATTAACGCAATATTAGCTGTGCGGTTAGGGTCATATTCGATTGTAGCAACGCGTCCAGGTATTCCATCTTTGTCGCGCTTAAAATCGATAATGCGGTATTTACGCTTATGCCCACCGCCTTGATGACGAACAGTCAACTTACCCTGATTGTTACGTCCACCACGTTTGCTTAATGGTGCAAGCAGGGATTTTTCTGGGTGATCAGTAGTGATTTCAGCAAAATCAGAAACTGACATACCGCGTCGACCATTAGAAGTTGGTTTATACTTTTTAATCGCCATCTTTTTCCCTCCTTCTCAGTTAATTGTTTTATACTCCTTCAAAGAACTCTAGTTCTTTACTGTCTTCTGATAGCTTGACAACTGCTTTCTTACGTTTTGGGCGAAATCCGCCATAACGTCCCATACGCTTGAATTTACCTTTTAGGTTCATCGTGTTTACTTGCTCTACCTTCACTCCAAAAATTAATTCAACCGCATCTTTGATTTCAGTTTTGTTTGCTCTTGTATCCACTTCAAAAGTGTACTTCTTCTCTGCCATAAGATCCGCAGAGTGTTCTGTAATGACAGGGCGCTTAATAACATCGCGTGGATCTCTCATTATGAAAGCACCTCCCCTGCTTTTTCAGCTGCATCCTTCGTTATAATCAGCTTGTCATGCGTAAGCAAGTCTAGTACATTTACTTCACTTACAGTTAGTACCTTTACATTCGGTAAGTTATTTGCTGAACGAGAAACTACTTCATCTTTATCAGCAGTAACAATCAATGCTTTTTCTTCTACACTTAATGCTGAAAGAAGGTTAACTATTTCTTTTGTTTTAGGAGCTTCAATCGCAAAGCCTTCTAGAACTACTAAGCTATCTTCTTTCACCTTAGAAGAATAAGCAGATTTAAGAGCTAGTCTTCGAACTTTCTTCGGTAGTTTATAACTATAACTACGTGGAGTTGGTCCAAATACAGTTCCACCGCCTACCCATTGAGGGGAACGAATAGAACCTTGACGTGCACGACCAGTTCCCTTTTGACGCCATGGCTTACGTCCACCACCGCTAACTTCTGAACGATTTTTAACAGCGTGTGTACCTTGACGTAGAGAAGCACGTTGCATCACTACAGCATCGTGTAATACGTGCTCATTTGGTTCAATACCAAATACAGCATCACTTAATTCAACATCGCCTACTTGCGATCCACTTTGATTATATAGTGCTACTTTAGGCATGACATATCCTCCCTTCGACTTATGATTGGTTAGCCTTTACTGCACTCGTAACTTTCACGAATGATTTCTTTGCACCAGGTACGTTACCTTTAATAAGTAACAGATTGCGTTCTGTATCTACTTTAACGATTTCTAGGTTTTGAATCGTGATTTGTTCTCCACCCATTTGACCCGGAAGATTTTTACCTTTAAATACGTGCATTGGATCAATCGGACCCATTGTACCAGGTCTTCTATGATAACGAGAACCGTGTGTCATTGGTCCGCGGGATTGGTTGTGGCGCTTGATTGCACCTTGGAATCCTTTACCTTTAGAAGTACCAGTTACATCAATTTTGTCTCCTGCTTGAAAAACCTCTACGCTAATCTCTTGACCTACTTCATATTCATCAAGATTTGCGTTACGGATTTCACGAACGAAGCGCTTAGGGTTCGTGTTTGCTTTTTCAGCATGGCCTTTTTCTGGCTTGTTTGCACGATTTCCCTTTTTATCAGCAAATCCAATCTGGACTGCTTCATACCCATCGTTTTCAGCCGTTCTCTTTTGTAGAACAACGTTAGGCTCTGCTTCAACAACTGTAACAGGTATTAATTCTCCATCTTCAGAGAACAACTGTGTCATGCCTACTTTGCGTCCTAAGATTCCTTTCGTCATCCGTCACACCTCCTATAGTGATAAATTTCTATTATAATTTGATTTCGATATCCACACCAGATGGTAAGTCAAGTCGCATTAACGAATCAACCGTTTGTGGTGTTGGACTAACAATATCGATAAGACGTTTGTGTGTGCGCATTTCAAATTGCTCACGTGCATCTTTATACTTGTGTACTGCACGCAAAATTGTATAAACAGCTTTTTCTGTCGGTAGTGGAATCGGTCCAGAAACACCAGCTCCAGAACGCTTTGCAGTATCTACAATTTTTTCAGCGGATTGATCTAAAATACGGTGATCATACGCCTTTAATCGAATTCTAATCTTTTCCTTTGCCATTATTTTCCCTCCTTTTCGCCCATTTTCATAATAGACATTCTCCGCGAAAATTCCTTGACCACCCCGCCATGGCAAAGGGGCCGGGTGTGTCAACAACCTTCCGCTTCATCGCCTTTAATGACCAACATTACTAATTATATAGAAAACATGCGGTCATTGCAACCATAAATTTAACTTTTTCTAGTTATTTATTTATTGCACCCTTCGTATTATACAAGACAGTTATAACCATTTCAACCTTCTATTAATGCTTATTCTTTCCAATTATTGAAGGCTTTTAACATTTTTACACATAATTTATTTCTTTGATTAGGATTTGTGATTGGCACTGGATCTGGACGTCGCTAATCTATCTAAACGGATATCAACTCTCAAGTATATTTAAAATTTCCTACACCATAAAAAAACAGACAACGAAAGACTCGTTGTCTGTTTAAACATTAGATTATTACTTTTGAATGCTAGCTACAACACCAGCGCCTACTGTACGTCCACCTTCACGAATAGAGAACTTAGTTCCTTCTTCGATCGCGATTGGAGAGATAAGTTCAACAGTCATTTCAACGTTATCTCCAGGCATTACCATTTCTACACCTTCAGGAAGGTTGATTACACCAGTTACATCCGTTGTACGGAAGTAGAACTGTGGACGGTAGTTTGTGAAGAATGGAGTGTGACGTCCACCCTCTTCTTTAGATAATACATAAACCTCTGCTTTGAAGTTAGTGTGTGGAGTGATAGAACCAGGCTTAGCAAGTACTTGTCCACGGTTAATATCATCACGTGCTACCCCACGCAATAGTGCACCAATGTTGTCTCCAGCTTCTGCATAGTCAAGAAGCTTACGGAACATTTCAACACCAGTTACAGTCGTTTTCTTAGCTTCTTCCGCTAGACCAATAATATCAACTTCGTCACCAACTTTTACTACTCCACGCTCAACACGTCCAGTAGCAACAGTACCACGACCAGTGATTGAGAATACGTCCTCAACTGGCATCATGAATGGCTTTTCAGTGTCACGGTCAGGTCTAGGGATGTACTCATCAACTGCTTCCATTAATTCATAGATTGCATTAACATACTCTTCGTCACCTTCTAGTGCTTTAAGAGCAGAACCTTTGATTACTGGTACGTCATCACCAGGGAAGTCGTATTCAGAAAGAAGATCGCGAACTTCCATTTCAACTAGCTCAAGTAATTCTTCATCGTCTACCATGTCACACTTGTTAAGGAATACTACAATCGCAGGTACACCAACCTGACGAGAAAGCAGAATGTGCTCACGAGTTTGTGGCATTGGACCATCTGCAGCAGATACTACAAGGATAGCTCCGTCCATTTGTGCAGCACCAGTGATCATGTTTTTAACATAGTCAGCGTGACCTGGGCAGTCAACGTGTGCATAGTGACGGTTGTCCGTTTCATATTCTACGTGTGCAGTAGAGATAGTGATACCACGCTCTTTTTCTTCAGGCGCACCATCAATTTGGTCATATGCGCGTGCTTCACCTTTACCATATTTGTTAAATAATACAGTAGTGATTGCAGCTGTTAAAGTAGTTTTTCCGTGGTCAACGTGACCAATTGTACCAATATTAACGTGGTCTTTGGAACGATCAAATTTTTCTTTACCCATTTATAGTTCCTCCTTAATTAAGTAAAAAGTGTTTTTTTTTATAATAAATGTATGTTCGGCTCAGAAACAACAACTTGTGTTGTTTCTAAGCTTACAATACAAGTTATACTTGATGAAACTGAAAAAATCAATTATTCACCAGCATTTTTCTTAATAATTTCTTCTGAAATGCTCTTTGGCACTTCTTCATAGTGGTCAAAGTGCATTGTGTACGTTCCACGCCCTTGTGTGTTGGAACGTAGTGCTGTTGCATAACCAAACATTTCTGCCAATGGAACAAATGCTTTTACCACTTGTGCAGGTCCACGAGCTTCCATGCCTTCTACGCGTCCACGACGTGAAGTTACATCACCCATAATGTCACCCATATATTCTTCAGGGATTACGACCTCTACCTTCATCATTGGTTCAAGGATTACAGGTTGACATTTATTTTTCGCAGCTTTCAGTGCCATTGACGCAGCAACCTTAAATGCCATCTCGTTGGAGTCAACATCGTGGTAGCTTCCATCATATAATGTAGCTTTTACGTCAACAAGTGGATAACCGGCTAACACACCGTTTTCCATTGATTCTTTGATACCTGCTTCAACGGAAGGGATGTACTCACGCGGAACAACACCACCAACAATTTTGTTGACGAACTCAAAGCCTGCTCCTTCTTCATTTGGTTCAAACTTAACCCAAACGTGACCGTACTGTCCACGACCACCTGATTGTCGAACGAATTTACCCTCAACTTCAGCCGATCCGCGGAACGTTTCACGGTAAGATACTTGTGGAGCACCAACATTTGCTTCTACTTTAAACTCACGCTTTAGACGATCGACAATAATATCAAGGTGTAGTTCACCCATACCTGAAATAATTGTTTGACCAGTTTCAGTGTTCGTTTCTGTCTTAAATGTTGGGTCTTCCTCGGCTAATTTACCTAGTGCTACAGACATTTTATCTTGGTCTGCTTTTGACTTAGGTTCAATTGCAACAGAGATAACTGGTTCTGGGAATTCCATAGATTCAAGAATTACTAAATTCTTTTCATCACATAACGTGTCCCCTGTTCCTGTATCTTTTAAACCTACAGCTCCAGCAATATCTCCTGCATATACAGTAGAAATCTCTTCTCTAGAGTTCGCGTGCATTTGTAGGATTCGTCCTACTCGTTCTCGCTTACCTTTTGTTGAGTTTCTAATATAAGAACCAGAATCCAAAGTACCAGAGTAAACTCGGAAGAAAGTTAGTTTACCAACGAACGGATCTGTCGCAACTTTAAACGCCAATGCAGAGAATGGTTCGTCATCGCTTGATTTACGAACTACGTCTTCATCTGTGTCAGGTACATGACCTTCAATTGGTGGTACATCTGTTGGAGCTGGTAAATAATCAATAACTCCATCGATTAGTAACTGAACACCTTTGTTTTTAAATGCAGAACCACAGAATACCGGGTAGAATTCAACGCTTAATGTAGCTGTACGAACAGCTTGTTTAAGTTCCTCGTTCGAAATTTCTTCCCCTTCTAGGTATTTCATCATTAATTCTTCATCAAGCTCTGCTACAGCTTCCACAAGTCCAGTTCTGTATTCTTCTGCTTGTTGCTTATACTCATCTGGAATAGGACGCGCTTCTGCACGTGTTCCTAAATCATCCAGGTAGTAGTATGCTTCCATGTTGATTAGATCGATAATTCCTTCGAATTCGTCTTCAGCACCGATAGGAAGTTGAACCGGATGAGCATTTGCACCCAACCGATCTCCTAATGTGCCAACAGAGTATAGGAAGTCTGCACCGACTTTATCCATTTTATTAACAAATACGATACGAGGAACACCGTATGTTGTAGCTTGGCGCCAAACGGTTTCTGTTTGTGGTTCTACACCTGATTGTGCGTCAAGAACAGCAATAGCGCCGTCTAGTACACGCAAGGAACGTTCAACCTCAACTGTGAAGTCCACGTGTCCTGGTGTGTCGATAATGTTAATACGATGACCTTTCCATTGAGCAGTTGTTGCAGCTGACGTAATTGTAATACCTCGCTCTTGCTCCTGCTCCATCCAGTCCATTTGAGAAGCACCTTCATGTGTTTCTCCAATTTTATGGATACGTCCTGTGTAGAAAAGAATACGCTCGGTAGCTGTTGTTTTACCAGCATCAATGTGTGCCATTATACCGATATTACGAGTCTTTTCCAAGGAGAACTCTCTAGGCATGAATCTTTCTCCTTCCTATTGTAAAAATTAGTTTGTATTTTACCAACGATAGTGAGCGAAGGCTTTATTCGCTTCTGCCATCTTGTGCATATCTTCTCTTTTCTTAACAGATGCACCTGTATTGTTTGAAGCATCAAGGATTTCATTCGCTAAACGCTCTTCCATTGTTTTTTCACCGCGAAGACGTGAATAGTTTACAATGTAGCGTAATCCTAGTGCTTGACGGCGTTCTGGGCGTACTTCAACTGGCACTTGATAGTTGGAACCACCCACACGACGTGCACGAACTTCAAGTACAGGCATAACATTTTTCATCGCTTGTTCAAATACTTCCATAGCATCTTTTCCGCTACGTTCTTGAACAAGTTCAAAAGCTTTATAAAGTATTTTTTGTGCCTTCCCTCTTTTTCCATCAATCATGATTTGATTGATCAAACGAGTTACTAGTTTAGAACTGTGTAACGGATCTGGCAAGACATCACGCTTTGGTACTGGTCCTTTACGTGGCATATGTCCCCCTCCTTTCTTCTACTTGTTGTAATTAAAAAGTTAGCTTATTTTTTAGGTCTCTTTGTTCCGTACTTAGAACGACCTTGCGCACGACCTTCTACACCAGCCGTATCAAGTGCTCCACGTACGATATGGTAACGTACACCAGGCAAGTCTTTTACACGACCTCCACGAATCAATACAACACTGTGCTCTTGAAGGTTGTGCCCGATTCCTGGGATATATGCAGTTACCTCGATACCATTAGTCAAACGAACACGCGCATACTTACGTAGTGCTGAGTTCGGTTTTTTCGGAGTTAATGTACCAACACGAGTACATACACCACGTTTTTGTGGAGAAGATTGATCTGTTAATGATTTCTTAAAGCTGTTGTACCCTTTGTTAAGTGCTGGTGAGTCGGATTTTCTTCCTTTGCTTACACGACCTTTACGTACTAATTGGTTAATTGTAGGCATATTTTTTCCTCCTTTCAGTCATAAGAATGTAATACCACACATCCAGGTGGTTCATATCAAGGCAAAAAACAAAGCTTTCGCAAAAAATGCTTTGCCAAAACTTTATTGCTTTATCGCCACTGCCGCTGTACTGACATCTATCCCACATACTTGACCAAGCTTTCTCTTTGATTCTACTCGGTAACAAGGAATGTTATATTCATTAGCCAGACGTGATACTTTATTGGTTATATGCTGATCAGCATCTTCAGCTATTACAACTTCGGCAGCTTCACCATTTTTCATGGCTTTAATTGTTTGTTTGGTTCCTATAATTAAACCCGCTTTAACCTGTGCTACTTTTTCATAAGACATCAATGCATCCTCCAAAGCAACAAGGATAACGGAAGCACCTTGAATATATTATCACTCTAACATTTGTATGTCAACTCAATTTTAGAGACTAATTTAGAGAAAAATATAATCAAGTAATGCTTCCAACTAAAACCTTGTTCTTTTAATAGACTACTCTATTGTTACTTCCTCTGTTAGTTGCTCTTCTGTCAACTCTTCTGGTGCTTCATCTGTTTTCACATTAACTTTCCGATACTTCTGCATCCCAGTTCCAGCAGGTACCAACTTACCAATAATTACATTTTCTTTTAATCCTAATAACTCATCGCGTTTTCCTTTAATTGCTGCATCCGTTAATACACGAGTTGTTTCCTGGAATGATGCTGCAGATAAGAATGAATCTGTTTCAAGTGATGCTTTCGTAATACCTAAGATAACAGGTCTTCCAACTGCTGGTTGGTTACCGTCTTGAAGCACTTTTCTGTTTGCCTCTTTAAACTGATGAACTTCAAGTAGAGATCCAGGTAATACATCCGTGTCTCCTGCATCAGCGACTCTTACTTTACGAAGCATTTGTCGTACCATAACTTCTACGTGTTTATCGCCGATTTCAACCCCCTGCATACGGTAAACCTTTTGCACTTCTTTTAACAGGTAAGTTTGAACACCTTCAAGACCTTGGATTTTTAATAATTCTTTTGGATCAATGGAACCTTCTGTTAGCGCCTGACCCGCAACTACAACATCTCCAACTGCTACCTTTAATCTAGCTCCATATGGTGCAGTATATGATTTGCTTTCCACATCGCCTTGAACAACAATTTCCTGCTTATCCTTTACTTCTTCTATGCTCTGAACGGTACCATGAATTTCAGTGATTAACGCCTGACCTTTCGGGTTACGGGCTTCAAACACCTCTTGAATACGAGGTAAACCTTGAGTAATATCGCTACCTGCTACCCCGCCAGTGTGGAAGGTACGCATGGTAAGCTGTGTACCTGGTTCACCAATAGATTGTGCTGCAATAATACCTACCGCTTCACCAACTTCAACTTCTTCGCCAGTTGCAAGGTTACGTCCGTAGCACTTCTTACAAGCGCCGTGTTTTGTATTGCATGTAAATACAGACCGAATCGTTACCGTTTCAATATCAGCATCCACAATATCCTTCGCTAAATCTTCTGTGATGACTTCATTTTTATCAACAATGACTTTCCCTGATTCTGGATGACGAACCATTTGGAACGATGTTCTGCCGATTAGTCGATCAATTAACGGTTCAATTAATTCTGTACCCTCTGTGATAGCCTCAACAGTTAATCCACGATCAGTACCGCAATCCTCTTCTCGAATAATTACATCCTGCGCAACATCGACTAAACGACGAGTTAGATAACCAGAATCGGCCGTTTTAAGTGCCGTATCCGCAAGACCTTTACGAGCACCGTGGGTAGAGATAAAGTACTCTAACACTGTTAAACCTTCACGGAAGCTAGACTTAATCGGTAACTCAATAATACGTCCAGCCGGGTTGGCCATTAATCCACGCATACCCGCAAGCTGTGTAAAGTTAGAAGCATTACCACGGGCACCAGAGTCACTCATCATGAAGATAGGATTTCGTGGATTTAATGTTTTCATCAACTTCTCTTGAATGACATCCTTCGCTTGTGACCATATAGAAATTACACGATCATATCGCTCTTCTTCTGTAATTAAACCTCGACGGAACTGCTTTAATACTTTATCGACTTTTGCCTGTGCTTCTTCAAGAATTTCTTCTTTCTCAGCTAATACGACAATGTCAGATACACCTACAGTAATACCTGCTTTCGTAGAAAACTCAAAGCCAAGGTCCTTCATACGGTCAAGCATTTTGGAAGTTTCACTAATCTTAAATCGTTTAAACACTTCAGCAATGATATCTCCCAAAATTCCTTTTTTGAACGGTGCAATTATCTCACGCTCAGCAATAAGTTCCCTCACATTCTCGCCTTTAGGAATGAAATATTTCTCAGGCGTACCAACCTCAAGATTTTCGTGTGTTGGTTCATTCATATACGGGAACGAATTTGGAAGCATATGGTTAAATATTAATTTTCCTACTGTAGTGATTAATAATTGACCAGTCTGTTCTTCTGTCAATGTTTCATTTCCTAAAGAGCCAGCCTGAACTGCAACTCTTGTATGCAAGTGGACATAGCCACTTTGATAAGCGATTAAAGCTTCACTTAAATCCTTGAATACCATTCCTTCTCCAACTGCGCCTTCACGTTCCATTGTTAAATAGTAGTTACCTAAAACCATATCCTGTGAAGGAGTAACTACCGGCTTTCCGTCTTTTGGATTTAAGATGTTTTGTGCAGCTAACATTAAAATCCGAGCCTCTGCTTGAGCTTCAGCTGACAATGGTACGTGAACAGCCATTTGATCCCCATCAAAGTCAGCGTTGTAAGCTGTACAAACGAGTGGGTGCAAGCGAATGGCGCGGCCTTCTACCAATGTTGGTTCAAATGCTTGAATACCTAAACGGTGTAACGTTGGTGCACGGTTCAGTAATACAGGATGTTCCTTGATTACTTCCTCCAACACATCCCAAACCTCCGGATGTAAGCGTTCAATTTTACGTTTAGCAGATTTAATATTGTGAGCTAAACCTTTTTCAACTAGCTCTTTCATTATAAATGGCTTGAATAATTCAACTGCCATTTCTTTTGGAAGACCACATTGATACATTTTTAAATGTGGACCCACAACGATAACAGAACGTCCTGAATAGTCAACACGTTTACCTAGTAAATTTTGACGGAAACGCCCTTGCTTTCCTTTAAGCATATGTGACAGGGATTTTAGCGGTCGGTTCCCTGGTCCAGTAACCGGTCGACCACGACGACCATTATCAATTAATGCATCAACAGCTTCCTGTAACATACGTTTTTCATTTTGAACGATAATGCTTGGAGCACCTAAATCCAATAAACGCTTTAAACGATTATTACGATTAATAACACGACGATATAAATCGTTTAAGTCAGAAGTTGCGAATCGCCCACCGTCTAATTGGACCATCGGCCTTAATTCTGGTGGAATAATCGGTAATACATCTAAAATCATCCAAGACGGGTTGTTACCAGAATTACGGAACGCCTCAATAACCTCTAAACGCTTAATAGCACGGGTTCTCCGCTGACCTTGAGCTGATTTTAACTCTTCTCTAAGCAAGTCAACTTCCTTTTCGAGATCTATATCGTATAACAGTTTTTTAATTGCCTCTGCACCCATTTGAGCTTGGAAAGATTGCCCATACTTTTCACGATAAGCACGGTACTCTTTCTCGGACAACAACTGCTTCTTCTCAAGTGCTGTATCCCCGGAATCGGTAACGATGTACGCCGCAAAATAGATAACTTCCTCT
The DNA here is from genome assembly GCF_016908325.1 of Aquibacillus albus. Classification (GTDB taxonomy): domain Bacteria; phylum Bacillota; class Bacilli; order Bacillales; family Amphibacillaceae; genus Aquibacillus_A; species Aquibacillus_A albus. The sequence continues at coordinate 34,490 of NZ_JAFBDR010000026.1, forward strand.
AAAGCCCTTGGTGACATATCTAATACTAATCCCATTCGACTTGGAATACCCTTGAAATACCATATGTGGGATACTGGAGCAGCTAATTCAATATGCCCCATACGCTCACGACGGACTTTTGATTTCGTCACTTCTACTCCACATCGGTCACAAACAACGCCTTTATAACGAACGCGCTTGTATTTACCACAATGACATTCCCAGTCTTTTTGTGGTCCAAAAATTCTTTCACAGAACAAACCATCTTTTTCTGGTTTTAATGTACGATAATTAATTGTTTCTGGTTTTTTTACCTCACCAAACGACCATGAACGAATCTTATCAGGTGAAGCCAAGCCAATTTTCATAAATTCAAAGTTATTAACATCTATCAAGGGGCCTACCTCCCTTTTAGTCTAAGGTTTTACCCGAAGCAAAGAGCCATATTTCATCTTTTAGAGGTGTACGAACAATGCCCCATTGGATTGTGACTAACATGAATCGGCATCGTTACGTACTCCCTCCAAAAGTCATACATTCAAATTCTTACCATAATCTTACCTATCTTTCTTCTACTTCTAAATTAAATTTATCAGCTGACTGTGCATCATCTTCTTCAACATCTCGAAGATCAATTTCTTGTTCATCGCTTGTTAGCATTTTAACATCCATTCCCAGACTCTGAAGTTCCTTAATCAATACTTTAAATGATTCAGGGATGCCTGGTTCAGGTACATTATCGCCTTTTACAATCGCTTCGTAAGTTTTCACACGTCCGACAACATCATCTGATTTGACAGTAAGAATTTCCTGAAGGGTATAAGCAGCACCATAAGCCTCTAGTGCCCATACCTCCATCTCACCAAAACGCTGACCACCAAATTGTGCTTTACCTCCAAGTGGTTGTTGCGTAACCAATGAGTAAGGGCCGGTTGAACGTGCGTGTAACTTGTCATCAACCATGTGTGCAAGCTTAATCATATACATAACACCAACAGAAATACGATTATCGAACGGTTCACCTGTTCGACCATCATACAATACTGTTTTTGCATCTCTCGGAAGACCAGCTTCCTCTAAAGTCTCCCACACATCTTCTTCACGGGCACCATCAAATACCGGAGAAGCAACATGGATCCCTAGCTGTCTTGCAGCCATACCCAAATGAAGCTCTAGCACCTGTCCAATATTCATTCGTGAAGGCACACCCAATGGATTCAACATAATATCTACAGGTGTTCCATCTGGTAAAAACGGCATATCTTCTTCCGGTAATATTTTTGAAATAACACCTTTATTACCGTGACGACCAGCCATTTTATCTCCTTCATGGATTTTACGTTTTTGAACGATATAAACACGAACTAACTGATTTACACCAGGAGGAAGCTCATCTCCATCTTCTCGATTAAAGATTTTAACATCTAAAATAATACCTCCTGCACCATGTGGAACTCGTAAGGATGTATCCCGAACCTCACGTGCCTTTTCACCGAAGATTGCATGTAATAGACGTTCTTCCGCAGATAACTCTGTCACACCTTTTGGCGTTACTTTACCTACAAGTAAATCACCATCGCCTACTTCTGCACCAACTCGAATAATGCCACGCTCATCAAGGTTTCGTAATGCGTCTTCACCGACATTAGGAATATCCCTTGTGATTTCCTCAGGTCCAAGCTTTGTATCGCGAGCTTCCGATTCATATTCTTCAATATGAATCGACGTGTAAACATCATCTTTCACAAGCCGCTCACTCATAATAACGGCATCCTCGTAGTTATAACCTTCCCAAGTCATAAATGCCACAAGAACATTTTGACCAAGTGCAAGCTCTCCATCTTCCATGGAAGGTCCATCAGCTAGAATTTCTCCTTTAACGACATGGTCCCCTACACTTACAATCGGTCTCTGGTTATAACAGGTTCCTTGATTGGAACGAATGAATTTTTGTAAACGATAGCGATCCAGGTCACCTTTTACTTGTTTACCATCCACCTCTGAAACTCGGCGGACGTACACCTCTTTTGCTTCTACTCGTTCTACAATTCCTTCATGCCTGTTAATAACAGCAGCACCCGAATCTTTACCTGATACATATTCCATCCCCGTACCAACGATAGGTGATTTTGGTTGCAGTAATGGAACCGCTTGACGTTGCATGTTCGCACCCATCAGTGCACGGTTCGAGTCATCGTTTTCTAAGAAAGGAATACAAGCAGTCGCAGCAGATACAACCTGTTTAGGTGAAACATCCATATAATCAATTCGATCTCTGCTTACAATTGTGTTTTCGCCTCGAAAACGCGCGATTACTTCATCATCCATAAATGAACCATCTTCAGCTAAGCGAGCATTCGCCTGTGCCACTACGTAATTATCTTCTTCATCAGCGGTTAAATAGTCATCGTGGTCGGTTACTTTCCCAGTCTCGGGATCTACCTTTCGATAAGGTGTTTCAATAAAACCGAATTTATTTACTTTAGCGTAAGATGACAAGGAGTTAATCAATCCGATATTCGGACCCTCAGGCGTTTCAATTGGACACATGCGTCCGTAGTGAGAATAGTGGACGTCACGAACTTCAAAACCTGCACGTTCACGAGTCAAACCACCTGGACCTAGCGCAGATAGACGTCGTTTATGCGTTAACTCAGCTAATGGATTGGTTTGATCCATAAACTGCGATAACTGAGAACTTCCGAAAAACTCTTTAATTGAAGCAATGACAGGCCGTATATTAATTAATTGTTGCGGTGTAATAGATGAAGTGTCTTGAATGGACATACGTTCACGAACAACTCGTTCCATTCTGGATAAACCAATTCTAAATTGATTTTGTAACAATTCACCTACAGAGCGCAATCTACGATTACCTAAGTGGTCGATATCATCTGTATCACCAACTTGGTGTAATATATTAAAGAAGTAGCTAATTGCAGCTAGAATATCTGCCGGAGCAATATTCTTAATGCCATTTTCCACATTTGCATTACCGATTACATTCAGGGTTCGTTCCCCTTCAGGGTCAGTTGGATCAACAATTTTTATCGATTGAATTTTTATCGGTTCTTCCAATACCCCTTCATGTGGTTGTAAGTCTACTTCACCAAAGCTATTTTCTTCTGTATCCAGGTAAGGTAGAACCTTATCAAGTAAACGGCGATCTAATTTATCACCTTTTTCTGCAATCATTTCCCCTGTCTCCGGATTTACTAGTGGCTCCGCAAGAATTTGGTTAAACAGTCTGTTTTTTATGTGCAGCTTTTTGTTTATTTTATAGCGCCCTACATGTGCAAGGTCATAACGCTTAGGATCAAAAAAGCGTGAAACAAGTAAACTTTTAGCATTTTCGACAGTCGGTGGTTCACCTGGTCGTAAACGCTCATAAATTTCTAACAACGCTTTTTCACTAGTTTCTGTATTGTCCTTTTCAAGCGTGTTTTTTAAGTATTCATTTTCTCCAATAAGATCAATAATCTCTTGGTCATTCCCAAAACCTAACGCTCTCAGAAGCACCGTTATTGGTAATTTCCTTGTACGATCAATTCGGACATGAACTACATCTTTAGCATCCGTTTCAAACTCTAACCATGCTCCTCGATTCGGAATAACGGTCGCTGTATAACCTCTTTTCCCGTTTTTGTCTATTTTTTGACTAAAATAAACACTAGGCGAACGAACAAGCTGGGAAACAATAACACGTTCAGCTCCATTGATGATAAAAGTACCCGTGTCAGTCATTAATGGGAAGTCGCCCATAAATACTTCTTGCTCCTTAACTTCACCAGTTTCATTATTGAGAAGACGTACTTTCACACGAAGAGGAGCGTTATAAGTTACATCTCTTTCTTTGGACTCATCTACAGAATATTTTGGTTCACCTAAACTATAATCTACAAATTCTAAAGATAGGTTTCCTGCAAAGTCCTCAATCGGTGAAATGTCTTGAAACATTTCCCTCAAACCTTCTTCTAAAAACCAATCATAGGATGCAGTTTGAATTTCGATAAGATTCGGCAATTCTAGTACTTCACTGATGCGTGCATAACTTCTACGTTGGCGGTGTCGTCCATACTGAACTAGTTGACCTGTCAACTGATTCACCCCTCAAATCTAGAATAAAAAACAAAAAGCCATACCGTTTTAAACAGGTAAGCTTGATGCACTTAAAAAGTTTACTTTTCCATTCAACAATAATTGACAAGATGAATGGACAAGGTATAATCTAATAAGTGCAGAACAATTATTCAGTTTACAAAACCGAATAACCTTGTAAAATATAAATTATCTTACAAGCTTTATATTGCATCCGCTATGAGCGAATGTTACTCATACATTCAACATGCTTAAAAAGGAAAGTTCAATTACAAACTTTATAAAGTTTGTAATTGAATGAAAGAATTGTGTTGAAGTTTTCCTTTACCCATACAAGTACTGAAAAACCCAATTAAGTAAAGAAAATGATTGTGATTTTTCTCCTATTTTACCAGTATTTCCAACTTTTTATAGTTCCATACATGAATGGGAAAAATTTTTCTCTTGACAAGCGAACTCGCCTATTGGCATTTTTCAATATTACCACAATGAAAAAAGAGAGTCAATTATTTTTTCATTAACATTCAGACTATGATTATTCTTTTTTAGCACACAAAATAAAATAACCTTTGTTTTTTACTACAATGTCTGCATTACCAAATAACTCCTCTAGTTTCCTCTGCGCGGATGGGGCACCTTGTTTTTTCTGAATAACTACCCATAACTCTCCATTTGGTACTAATGCTTCATAACTATCTTGAAACATTTGGTGAACAACGCTCTTTCCTGCGCGTATCGGAGGATTTGTTGCCACTGCAGCAAACTTTCGATTTGGAAAGGCCTCTAAGCGATCACTAATTTTAAATTCCACGTTTTCTATGTCATTCTGCTTAGCATTCTTTTCTGCTAAAGCAAGAGCTCTTTCATTAATATCGCATAATACAATTTTTCGACTTGGATAAACTTTTGCCAAAGATAATCCGATAGGACCATACCCACAACCTAGGTCTAATATATCTCCATCTACCCGAGGTTCTATAAATGAATCTATTAGTGTCCTCGATCCAAAGTCAACTTCTCCTTTAGAAAAAACACCATAATCACTAGTGAACGTGAATAAATGATCCCTTAATTCAAATGTCCAAGTATTAGGATTAGATTTAGATTGAGGCTGTTTAGAGAAGTATTGTTCTGACATATCGGCACCTACTTTTTCAAATTATTCACAGTGGATATTGATATAATCATAATTGGTTAGAAAACTTGGCTAGCGCCAAGCCTTTAAGCGCAGGTGGTTGCCAAGTTGCGCTTATACTTAATGCCTAAAAATTTTTCTACTTCGATAATCTTCGGTGTTAAAATCAAAGTAAAAAATACAAATGTTGCTTCACTCTATCTAAACGAGAGGAAAAATCCTATTATTTAGAGATAAAATGATAGGGCCCAACCTCTAGCATTCAATATATCAAACATCCTACATACAATGGATATATTAGTGAACTAGTTAGGTCAGACCCTAATCAGTTAAACCTTATTAAAACCTTACTTCAATTCAACAGAAGCTCCAGCTTCTTCAAGCTTAGACTTCACTTCTTCAGCCTCTTCTTTAGCAATACCTTCTTTAATTGCTCCAGGAGCGTTATCTACAAGATCCTTAGCATCTTTAAGTCCAAGTCCTGTGATTTCACGTACTGCTTTTACAACTTTAATTTTAGAAGCTCCAGCATCTGTAAGAACTACGTCAAACTCCGTTTGCTCTTCAGCAGCTTCTCCGCCACCAGCACCAGCTACAGCTACAGGAGCAGCAGCAGTTACTCCAAATTCTTCTTCAATTGCTTTAACAAGATCGTTAAGTTCAAGAACTGACATTTCTTTAATCGCTTCGATAATTTGTTCTTTTGACATGTTATTTTCCTCCTAAGATTTTTTTGATTTTAATATAAAACTATATTCTTTAAGACAAACCGTCTATCATTGTAAAGCTAAGCTATTAAGCGCCTTGTTCTTCTTTTTGTTCTGCAACAGCCTTTGTAGCATATGCAAAGTTGCGTACAGGAGCCTGTAATACGCTGAGCAGCATAGATAGTAGACCCTCGTAATTTGGAAGATCCGCAAGTTCTTTAATTTGTTCAAGGCTAGCAACCTGTCCTTCAATTACCCCGCCCTTGATTTCAAGTGCATTGTGCTCCTTAGCAAAGTTGTTAAGGATCTTGGCAGGAGCTACTACATCATCATTACTGAACGCAATGGCTGTTGGTCCAACAAGTGCAGCGTCTAAATCAGTAAGTTCAGTAGCTTCTGTAGCACGTCTTGTCATCGTGTTTTTGTAAACTTTGAAGTCAACTCCAGCTTCACGTAACTGTGTACGAAGCTCTGTCACTTCAGCTACATCAAGTCCACGGTAATCTACAACAATTGTAGATTTACTTTCGCGGAACTTGTCAGCAATTTCAGTCACGATTTGTTTCTTATGCTCGATTACTTTTGACATTGTTCCACCTCCTATTGACTTTACATCATACCGTTTAATAGTTGTAGTTTAAATCCTATTTACAAAGGGCCGCATAAAAACAAGCCTCTATGCAGACATAGAGGCTTGTTGATATTACAGACAAATTTCCATTTATCTTATCCCAAACACCTCGGTAGGAAATTAAGCAACGTGCACCTACTGTCTACGGTATAACGTTATTCATTTATGGTAACAAGCACTTTTTCGAGTGCTTTTTAGCAACATCGTTTATTATAGCTAACTATTATTGCGAAGTCAATAGTTATTTAGCAAATGCAGAAACATCAACTTTTACACCAGGTCCCATTGTTGAAGTCACTGACGCATTACGCATATAGATACCCTTTGAAGCTTGTGGCTTCACTTTAACTAACGTGTCAGCTAATGCCTCAAAGTTTTCTACAAGTTTTTCTAAGTCAAATGATACTTTTCCAATTGGAACATGGATGTTTGATTGTCTGTCTACACGGTATTCTACTTTACCAGCTTTAATTTCTTTTACAGCTTTTTCTACTTCAAACGTAACAGTTCCCGTTTTTGGATTTGGCATTAGACCTTTTGGCCCTAATACACGTCCAAGTTTACCAACTTCAGCCATCATGTCCGGAGTTGCCACAACAACATCAAACTCAAACCAACCTTGGTTAATTTTGTTAATAAGTTCTTGGTCTCCAACATAGTCAGCACCTGCTGCTTCTGCTTCTTTTGCCTTATCACCTTTAGCAAATACCAATACTGTTTGAGTTTTTCCTGTTCCATGAGGCAATACCATTGCTCCACGAATTTGTTGGTCTGCTTTCTTTGGGTCTACGCCTAAACGAAATGCAGCTTCTACTGTTTCATCAAAATTTGCTGAAGCAGCTTTTTTCACTATTTCTAACGCTTCTTTTACTTCGTAAGCTTGTGTGCGATCAACAATCTTTAAAGCCTCTTGTTGCTTTTTTGTTTTTTTAGCCATTTCTATATTCCTCCTAATTGTGGTTTTAACGGTTATACCTCCCACGATATAAGCAAAGTGGACTTTTTATCGCAGTAGCATATCATGGTTCATGATATTACCATTGCATAGTGTCCAAAAAGCTAATCTGACGATAATAAAGGTTGCGAAATGGCATCAACCCATGCTCGCAACCTCCCCTATCTATGCACAATGCTGTGGGATTAGTCTTCGATAACAATACCCATACTACGCGCAGTACCTTCTACCATACGCATAGCAGCTTCTACATCAGCAGCATTTAAATCAGGCATTTTCGTTTCCGCAATTTCTCTTACTTTGTCACGCTTTAGAGTCGCAACTTTATTACGGTTTGGTTCACCTGAAGCAGTTTCAATTCCAGCTGCTTTCTTAAGTAGAACAGCAGCAGGTGGGGTTTTTGTGATAAATGTAAATGAACGGTCCTCAAAAACCGTGATTTCTACCGGAATAATCATACCAGCTTGCTCTTGCGTACGGGCATTAAATTCCTTACAAAATCCCATGATGTTAACACCTGCTTGACCTAATGCTGGTCCAACTGGCGGTGCTGGATTCGCTTTTCCAGCTGGGATTTGAAGTTTTACTACTTTAATAACTTTTTTAGCCACGAGACACACCTCCTTAAGTCCGTGATGTGGTAATAGGGTTTGCCCCTCCCACTCCATTTCATATGCAAAAACTAACCTTATACTCGAGGCATAAAGAACATAAGAATTTTAGCATTTATAGTCATAAAATGCAAGTCATTGTTTAAGTGAATTTAAAATCCACAAGTTAGAAAATTTTTCTATAACTTTTCTAATTGCGAAAAATCTAACTCTACAGGTGTTTCTCTACCAAACATATTTACGTGCACTTTAACCTTTTGCTTGTCCAAATCAATGTGTTCAATTGTACCTGTAAAATTAGTGAACGGGCCATCAGTTACTCGAACACTTTCTTTTATTTCAAAATCAATCTCCGTAACAGTTTCTTCCATTCCCATACGTTTAAGGATAACTTCTACTTCTTCTGGTAAGAGAGGGGTAGGTTTCGACCCTGAGCCCGACGATCCTACAAACCCAGTTACACCCGGAGTATTTCGAACGACGTACCAAGAATCGTCTGTCATAATCATTTCTGCCAACACGTACCCAGGAAAAACTTTCTTTTTTGCAATCTTCTTTTTACCATTCTTAAATTCGGTTTCTTCATCTTCAGGTACTAGCACACGAAATATTTTATCTTCCATTCCCATTGACTCTAATCTTTTTTCTAGATTCGTTTTAACTTTGTTTTCATAACCAGAATACGTATGAACGACATACCATTGTTTTTCCATTCTTCAGGACAATACTTGCCCTTCCCTCCCTTATTTTGAAGTTAACTTTTAACAGTTTATCCGAACTTATAACAATTTCTATAAGTATTTTTTTCAAATTAAAAAACCCGTATAACGGGTTTTACGATGTGTGTTTCATCTATTATTAAACATTATAGCATAAATTTCCTATTATTATTCAAATAATAAATTAAGAATTTGTGTGATTCCCAAATCTACGATTGCAAAGAACACTGACACAAAAGCAACTGTTGATACTACCGTTATCGTATAACGAGTCAATTCATTGCCTCTTGGCCATGATACTTTTTTCATTTCTCTGGATACATTTTTGAAGAATGTAAAGAGATTCACAGGCTGTACCTCCAAACTTACGCCAACTTCTTAGCTTCTTACTTTGTTTCTCGATGTAATGTATAAACCCCACATCTTTTACAAAACTTTCTAACTTCTAGCCGTTCAGATTTCGTCGTCTTATTTTTACTCGTGCTATAGTTTCTGCTTAAACATTCAACGCACGCTAATATAACTTTATTACTCATAATCACACCCCATTACGAAGGGTTTTCACTTGTACTAATGTAGCACGGTTACTAGTGCCTGTCAATGCTCTATAAATAGACCTATTATACAATCCATTTGTAAAATATACCATCATTTATTAGCTATGTTGAATACTATTTACAAAGTAATTTCACTAATTTCAAGGTATCGTTCCAACTTACGCTTTACTCGCTGTAATGCGTTATCGATCGATTTTACATGACGCTTTAATTCTACAGAAATTTCTTGATAGGAGCGACCATCTAAATATAAAGTAAGGACCTGTCTTTCTAATTCGCTTAATAATTCTGACATTTTACATTCCATGTCACCAAACTTTTCTTGATTTACAAGTAACTCTTGGGGATCAATGGTTTTTGAACCTGCAATAACATCTAATAATGTACGGTCTGACTCTTCGTCATAAATAGGCTTGTCCAATGATACGTAAGAATTTAATGGGATATGCTTTTGCCTTGTCGCGGTTTTAATCGCTGTAATAATTTGTCGCGTGACACATAGCTCTGCAAACGCCTTAAAGGAAGAAAGCTTGTCTCCCTTATAATCTCGAATTGCCTTGTATAATCCTATCATACCTTCTTGCACAATATCTTCACGATCTGCTCCAATTAAAAAATAAGTCCTCGCCTTGGCACGAACAAAATTACGGTATTTATTTATTAGATAGTCCAACGCTTGACTATGCCCAGAGTGAACGAGTGAGATGATCTCATCATCTTCAAGAAGGTCTAATTCTTTTTCTTGCTTGTCTGCATCTATGTGCATAGCACTCAACATGGACGCCCCCCGATCTTATGCCGTGAATATATAGAAGTATTATACAGGAAGCGCTTCAACATCGTCAACAAAACCTTTTGTTTACTTGTCACCACGCCTCCACTTTTCAAACACTTCTAGTATATCTTTTTTAATAGGAATTTTGGTTATTGGCTGTTTGTTTTTATGCTGATTAATATCTTCCGCAATTTCTTGTTGAATATTGTTTGTTTCAATATAGAGTTCCCGTGCAGATTTCCGCAAAGCACCTTGGGCAAAAATAGTCCGTTGTTCCGTATAATCAGATGTAGCCACATAGACCTGTGTTCTAACATTTTTTATTCCTTTTACTAACCGCTCTATACATTCATCTGCCGTTTCATTTTCTTTCGTATAAATAACCTCTACATTATAGCTTTTTGTTTTCGCTTCAAGACCCCGAACGTAGTAGGCATCAAACACGATAATTACCCGATGCCCTTGATAAGCCTGATACTCAGCCATTTTCTCGATTAACATCTTCCTTGCCTGATCAAGATCTTTATCCTTTAGTTTCTTTAATTCTGGCCAATCCCCAATAATATTGTATCCATCAACTATTAATACGACCATTAGTTAATCACCGACGGGATACCGTTTTCGGTACACTTCATACATCAACAGGCCAGCCGCTACAGAGGCATTTAAAGACGTTACCTTTCCTTTCATTGCAAGACGAACCGTCCAATCACACTTTTCTCTAACAAGGCGACTCATTCCTTTACCTTCATTACCGATTACCAGCGCTATTGCCATATTCCCATCTAACTCACGATAGTCTTCCGTACCTTCAGCTTCAGTGCCTACCACCCATACATTTCTTTCCTTTAATTCTTCAATTGTCTTTGCAATATTTGTTACTCTAGCAACTGGTACATATTCAATTGCTCCTACAGAAGTCTTTGCAACAGTTGCAGTTAACCCAACAGAGCGCCGTTTGGGGATAATCACACCATGGACTCCGGTGGCATCAGCAGTTCTTAAAATGGAACCTAAGTTATGTGGATCTTCTATTTCATCTAAAATCATGAAAAACGGTTCTTCGTTACGGGCTTGCGCAACCGCAAATAAATCATCTAACGTTTGATATTCATACGCTGCTACAGAGGCAATGACTCCTTGGTGGTTACCATCAACCAATTGATCGATGCGTTGTTTAGGAACTTGCTGAGCTGTAATGCCGTTTTGTTTCGCTAATGCTTGTATCTTTTGAAACGAATGACGATGCAATTGATCGGATACGAGAAGCTTATTCATGGATCTTCCTGATTTCAAAGCTTCTATTACTGGATTTTTGCCTATAATCCACTCCTCAGCCATATTCACTCATCTCCTTTCTCTACATAGGAAATTGCTAAAAAAATTAATTCCTCTAGCCTGTCCACCCTTTGGTCCAAATATAAATATCCAATCAAGGCTTCAAATGCTGTACTATAACGATAAGTTGTTACATCTGTATTCTTAGGGACAGAACCAGACTTTGCATTTCTGCCCCTCCGAACAACACTTTCCTCTTCACTGTCTAACAGCTTCTGATCTAACCATTTTAAAATCACCTTTGCTTGTGATTTTGCTGAAACAAATTTCACCGCTAATTCGTGAAGATTTTGTGGCTTTATTTTACCTTTCTTAATTAAAAACTGCCTTACATATAATTCATATACAGCATCACCCATGTAGGCTAGTGTTAAACTTTTCATTTGCTTTACATCAATAGCAGTCATCACTTACCCTCTTTTCCAGCGCGTTCCTTGAGGTGTATCTTCCAAGATAATGTTTTGTTCTTTCAAATCATCTCTTATTTTATCTGCTAATGCAAAATCTCTATTCTTCCTAGCCTCTATCCGCTTATTAATTAATGCTTCAATTTCTTCATCTAACAACGCATCGTCATTAGCTAATTCAATTCCCAAAATACCAAGTATTGTTTGAATTAACGTTTGAAACCTTTCAATAACCTTCTCAGATGTTTGCTGTGATTGTAAATAAACATTCGCATCTTTCGTAACATCAAATAGAACAGCAATTGCATTTGCCGTGTTAAAATCATCATCCATTTCTTCTTCAAAACGATTAATATAATGATTAACCTTTTCTAACCATTCATTTTCATCTTCATCTAAGTTAGTACTAGAAGCTTTACGATGCTCCAAATTTTGATAAGCGTTCGTTATCCGTTCAAAGCTATTCTTGGCGCCTTCTAATAAAGACTCACTAAAATTAATAGGATTTCGATAATGAACACTTAACATAAAGAACCGCAAAACCTGAGGGTCATGTTGCTTGATTAAATCATGCGCCAACACGAAGTTCCCCAATGATTTAGACATCTTTTCATTATCGATATTAATATAACCGTTATGCATCCAATATTTCGCAAAGGTTTTTCCTGTACCTGCTTCTGATTGAGCAATTTCATTCTCATGGTGTGGGAATGCAAGATCTTGGCCACCTGCATGAATATCAATGGTTTCCCCTAAATATTTTTTCGCCATAGCTGAGCATTCAATGTGCCAGCCAGGTCTGCCTTTTCCCCACGGTGAGTCCCAAGCAATCTCCTCAGGCTTCGCTTCCTTCCATAGGGCAAAATCTAATGGATCTTCCTTTTTTTCTCCAATTTGAATTCTTGCACCTGACCGCAATTCATCGATGGATTGGTGGGATAACTTACCATAGCCTTCAAATGCTCGTGTTTTAAAATAAACGTCACCTTCTGCCTCATATGCATAGCCCTTATCTACTAGCGTTGCAATAAATTCAATAATGTCATCCATTGTTTCCATTACCCTCGGATGATGAACCGCTTGTTTTACACCCAACGCCTTAACATCTTCAAGATAAGCATCAATAAAGCGCTGTGCAATGGTAGGAACATCCTCACCTCGTTCATTGGCTGCTTTAATAATTTTGTCATCCACATCTGTGAAGTTCAATACATACTTCACTTCATAGCCTTTATATTCTAGATAGCGGCGAACCGTATCAAAAACAATCGCTGGTCTTGCATTTCCAATATGAATATAATTATAAACAGTAGGACCACAGACATACATTCGTACTTTTCCGTCTTCAATTGTTTGAAAGGTTTCCTTCTTTCTTGTTAATGTATTATAAATTTTTATCCCCATCTGATTTCACTCCTTTTTGTTCATGTAGTTGTTCTTTTAAAGACGCAATCTCTGCTTCCATTTCCTTTAACAATTCAGAAATTGGATCTGGTAGTTTATGATGGTCTAAATCTTTTCTAACTCGCTCCCCATTTTGTACTACCACTCTACCCGGAATACCGACAACCGTGGAATTAGCTGGGACATCATGTAAAACAACAGACCCTGCACCTACTTTTGAGTTCTCTCCAATTGTAATAGACCCTAACACTTTTGCCCCTGTCGCTACTAAAGCATTATCTTTGATTGTTGGATGACGTTTTCCTTTTTCTTTTCCAGTACCTCCTAATGTAACACCTTGAAAGATGGTGACATTATTTCCTATTTCACATGTCTCACCTATGACCACTCCCATACCATGGTCAATAAAAAAACGTCTTCCAATCTGAGCACCTGGATGAATTTCAATCCCTGTGAGAAAGCGACTAATCTGCGAAATTACCCGGGCAATAAAGAAGAATTTCTTTTTATACAATACATGAGCGACCCGATGCGCCCATATTGCATGAAGGCCTGAATAAGTAAGAAACACCTCGATATAGGTGCGAGCGGCAGGGTCCTGGTCAAACACTACATCTATATCATCCTTAAATAATTTAAAAATACCCACACCATAGCCTCCTTCTAATAAAATAGTAATCAAAACAAAAGCGCCCCTATGTTTTTTTCAAACACAGAGACGCTCACGCACGCGGTTCCACTCTGTTTGGGAAATGTTTTGTTTCCCCAACTCAGACTCTTCATAACGGCAGAGTACCGCCCTCGCTTACTAACGTTCAGCAAGAGACTCAGAGGTGCATTTCAAAAACGAGTGCTTAAAATCACTTTCAGCCGGTGGTGATTCTCTCTGGTTAAGACCTTCGCTTTTTACTTCTCCTCTTCAACGTTCCAATGTGTAGTAATAATATATTACATTTTTGTTCAAATGTGAAATATTTCGTTTAGGATAGGCGTTTATCCTATCTGTTTTGAATGCCAACGAGTGATAACAACCCTTTATAATTGCTTTAGTACCGCTTGCAGCCGAGACTGGATAACACCCTTACCTAATAAATGAATAGAGTTTGGAAGCTCTGGACCATGAACGGATCCGGTTGTAGCTACTCGTATTGGCATAAATAGTTTTTTTCCTTTTTGCTTTGTTTCCTTTTGTGTAGCTTTTATTTCAGCTTTAATGGCATCTGGACTAAATGTTTCCATTGCTTCAACCTTTTCGGCAAACACACGCAATACTTCAGGTACTTGCTCTTCCTTTAAGACCTTCATCGCTTCCTCTGAGTAATCAATTTCTTCTTTGAAAAATAACTCCGTAAGCTCAACTATTTCTGCTCCATAGCTAAGCTGTTCCTTATAAAGGCTGATTAGCTCGATTGCCCATGCTTTTTTCTCTTCATCCATATCTTCTGGTAATTTACCGGCTTTCACTAAATGCGGCAGAGAAAGCTCAACAACATCATCTAAATCTGCCGCTTTAATGTACTGGTTATTCATCCACTTTAATTTAGCTGGATCGAAAATTGCCGGAGAGGTAGATAGTCTTTCAGGATCAAATATTTCAATAAATTGATCCTTTGTAAAAATTTCTTCTTCCCCAACCGGAGACCAACCAAGTAAAGTGATGAAGTTAAATAATGCTTCCGGTAAATACCCTAAATTTTTATATTGTTCGATAAATTGAAGAATATGTTCATCCCGCTTGCTTAACTTTTTACGGTTTTCATTTAATATTAACGTCATATGACCATATTTTGGAGGCTCCCACCCAAACGATTCGAAGACCATCATTTGCTTTGGTGTGTTAGAAATATGTTCTTCTCCTCTAAGTACATGAGAAATTTTCATTAAATGATCATCAATTGCAACCGCAAAGTTATACGTTGGTATCCCATTTTTCTTAATGATGACCCAGTCACCAAAATCACTGGATTCAAATGTAATATTCCCTCTTACCATATCAAGAAAAGTATAGGATTTATTTTCCGGAACACGAAAACGAATACTAGGTTTACGGCCTTCAGCTTCAAATTGTTCCACTTGCTCTGGCGATAAATCACGATGAGCTCCTGAATACTTAGGAACTTGTCCCTTCGCCTTTTGTTCTTCTCGTTCTTCATCCAATTCCTCTTCGGTCATATAACATTTATAAGCTAATCCTCGCTCTAATAACTCATCTACATAGCGCTGATAAATGTCCAACCGTTCCATTTGACGATATGGGCCAAAATCTCCACCAATATCTGCACCTTCATCCCATTCAATTCCTAACCATTTCAAATAATTCAGCTGACTTTCTTCCCCGCCAGCCACATTTCTTTTTTCATCTGTATCTTCTGTCCGAATAATGAATTTCCCACCTAAATGCTTTGCATACAAAAAGTTAAACAGTGCAGTTCGAGCATTTCCTATATGTAAATGTCCAGTTGGACTTGGTGCATAACGCACACGGACTTCATTCGTCATGATTGATTTACTCCTTTCAGTTCGTTCTAACGTTACTTTATTTATCATACCTCTTCGGCCAATCAGTTCCACTTTATTTTATCACTTTTTATTTAATAAAACGACAGCTTGAGCAGCAACACCCTCTTTTCGACCTGTAAATCCTAACTTTTCTGTAGTTGTGGCTTTTACATTAACTTGTTCCATCTCAACATTCAATATTCTAGCTATATTATCCCTTATTTGTTGAATGTATGGTGACATTTTCGGTTGTTGAGCAATTACTGTACAATCTAAATTACCAAGCTGGTATCCTTTCTGTTCCACAATGTTCCAGACATGTCGAAGAAGCTTTTCAGAATTAGCATCTTTAAAAGCTGGGTCTGTATCAGGAAAATGTCTTCCAATATCCCCTTCTGAAACCGCTCCTAAACACGCATCTGCAATCGTGTGTAATAATACATCTGCATCTGAATGCCCTAATAAACCTTTCTCATAAGGGATTTCAACCCCTCCTATAATACAAGGGCGATTATCTGCAAACTGATGTACATCAAAGCCTTGGCCTATACGAAACATAATTATTCTCCTTCTTTATTCTGTAAATAAGTAGTTGCTCGTTGCAAATCCTCTGGCGTTGTTAACTTTATATTATCATAGCTGCCTCTTACAACCTCTACCTTTTCTCCCAACCGCTCTACCAAAGACGCATCATCTGTGCCAATAAATTGATCATCTGCAGCTCGTTCATGGGCTTTAAAAATCACATGATATTGAAAAGCTTGTGGTGTCTGCGCAGCCCACAAAATGCTGCGGTCAAGCGTCGTTAATGTAGCAGCTGTTTTCTGTTTAATGGTATCAGTTACTGGTACCGCTAGTAATGCCGCACCTTTTTCACTTGCAACCTCGGCCAAACGATGGAGGTGCATTTGTTGCACAAATGGCCTAGCTCCATCATGAATAAATACAATACTGTTTTTATTGCTAATATTATGTACACCATTGCGAACACTATCTTGGCGTTCTTTGCCACCATTAACGAGAATAACTTGCTTTTCCAGCTGATATTCTGTTAACAATTCTTTTATCCTATCTATTTCTTTTGGGTTAGCCACCAAAACAATCGATTCGCACCAATCATCTTTATCAAAGATTGCTAATGTATGAATAATCAATGGTTTATCTAACAGCTTTATAAATTGCTTGTTTTCACCAGCATTCATTCGTTTCCCCTGTCCAGCAGCTAAAACGATCGCGGTATATTTAATCATAACTCCTCCGCCTTAAACGTAAAAATAATATTAGTCCGTTATTAGAAAAACTTGTGTTGTTCAGCAAACAAGACTCTTTTTACATAATAAAAGCGATAACATGCCGTTATCACTTTTCGTTTAGTAACCATCCACAAACAACAGCAACCCCACTATAGTAAATAAAAAGTGGGGGTTGCTAGACATTCATGTACTGATCAACTGCAATGCTTAGTAGATGTTACTAACCATTGCATCACTTATATTGTTATACCCTTTTTACAGTGCTTTTTCAAGTAATTTTGGTTTTGCAAAAATCATTCTGCCAGCTGAAGTTTGAAGAACACTAGTAATTAACACTTCAATTGTTTTACCAATGTAATCTTTTCCTTCTTCAACAACAATCATGGTACCATCATCTAAATAAGCAACACCTTGATTTTGTTCTTTCCCATCCTTAATGACTTGAACAGTTAGTTCTTCACCAGGCAGGACAACAGGCTTGACCGCATTAGCAAGATCATTGATGTTCAGGACTTGCACATTTTGAAACTCGCAGACTTTATTAAGGTTAAAATCGTTCGTTACAACAATACCATTAATTACCTTGGCCAATTTAACTAGCTTACTATCCACTTCTTGTATGTCTTCAAAATCTCCTTCATAGATTTCAACATTGACCGGTAAATCCTTCTGCATTCGATTTAAAACATCAAGACCACGACGACCTCTATTCCGCTTTAATACATCAGAAGAGTCTGCAATGTGTTGAAGCTCTTCTAATACGAACTGCGGAATAATAATTGTTCCTTCTAAAAAGCTTGTTTGACAAATGTCTGCGATTCTTCCATCAATAATCACACTCGTATCCAATATCTTCACTCTCGATTGTTCCTCTTGATCATCGACGTCGTCAGCTGTCTTTTTCTTTTCCTTTTTTGTTAGAGCATTCAGAAATTCATCTCTACGAGTAAATCCAACTTGAAAACCAAAGTAACCTAATAAGACAGTTGAAAAAATTGGCACAACTTGGGATACGACTTGAATTTGAATATCCTGAATTGGGATATTAATTAAAAATGCAATAACTAAGCCTACAATAATACCTAAACTACCAAAAAATAAATCTGCAACAGGAGCCTTAATCAAAACATCTTCTACCCAGCGCAAAAAATTAACAAAATAATCTACTATCCAAAACGTTAAAAGAAATAAAATAATTGCACCTAATACAAGACCAATGTATGGTGATTTTACCCACTGTGCACTAGTGAAATCCATTAATCCAATAATATTTGGCATATATAAATAGCCAATGGTACCACCCGCAATAATAATAAATAATTGCACGATTCGTTTTAGCACCAATGTCACCTCCTAAAAATAGTATTTCCAATTTTTTAATAATTAATCCTGGATTTCAAAAGGCAAAGCAATTTATTAAAATTAAAATTATATCCTATTCATAAGACTCTTCATAATAAAATCAACTCATACTAACTTCTGATAACTTTTAATTTTAACACAAATGTTGGTTTAAATCAACTTTTCCAGTGTCCGTTGATTATTCATTCACTTCCACCTCTTAATGCTTCCTTCAACGCTTCTTGTACAGTATTAACACCTAAAACTTCAATACCAGTTGGAGGAGTCCAGCCATCTAGATTTTTTCTTGGAATAATCGCCCGTTTAAACCCGAGCTTCGAAGCCTCTTGGACCCGTTGATCAATCCGTGCAACCCTTCTTATTTCTCCAGTCAACCCTACTTCACCAATAAAGACATCTTCTGGTTTGGAAGGCTGATTTTTAAAACTGGAGGCAATGCTTATAGCAACAGCTAAATCAATCGCCGGTTCATCTAACTTTACCCCTCCTGCAACTTTTACATAAGCATCTTGGTTCTGAAGCATTAAGCCCACTCTCTTCTCCAAGACCGCCATTAATAATGGAACACGATTATGATCGATTCCTGTTGCCATCCTTCTCGGGTTACCATAACTGGTCGGTGAAATTAATGCCTGAATTTCAACCAAGACAGGCCTACTCCCCTCCATGGATGCAACAACAGTTGATCCTGCCGCTCCTTGAGATCTTTCTTCTAAAAAAACTTCTGAAGGGTTAAGAACTTCACGAAGTCCTTCTTCCTTCATTTCAAATATCCCCATTTCGTGCGTACTTCCGAATCTATTTTTTACCCCACGTAAAATTCGAAACGTATGATGACGCTCGCCTTCAAAATAAAGCACTGCATCAACCATATGCTCTAGTAATCTTGGACCTGCAATAGAACCTTCTTTTGTAACGTGACCTACAATAAAAATTGGAATGTTATTTTGTTTAGCAATTCGCATTAATTCACTCGTACATTCGCGAACCTGTGAAACGCTACCAGGTGCACTGGTAACTTCTTCTCGATAAATCGTTTGAATAGAATCAATGACAACAAATGATGGGTTTAGTTGTTCAATATGATTTACAATCGAAAATAAATTTGTTTCCGATAAAACAAACAGCTGATCCGAAGTAACACCTAAACGATCTGCACGTAGTTTTGTCTGTCTGGTCGATTCTTCCCCAGAAATATATAAAACACTTAAACGATTATCTGCAAGTTGGGCTGATACTTGGAGTAGTAAAGTTGATTTCCCTATTCCCGGATCACCGCCAATTAGAACTAATGAACCCGGTACGACCCCTCCGCCAAGTACTCGGTTAAACTCTGGCATATTTGTTTCAATTCGAGCTTCTTCTTTCGTCTGTATAGCTGTAATTTTTTCTGGTTTGGTGTTCGAAGCTTCTCCAGTTACCATTATATGCCTAGAGGATTGTTTAGATGCCACTACTTCTTCTATTAGTGTATTCCAGCTATGACAAGCTGGGCATTTTCCCATCCATTTTGGTGACTCATATCCACATTCATGGCAAACATACTTTGTTTTTGTCTTTGTCTTCGCCAAGTCAATCGCTCCTATTAGTACATGTTCAGAATAATCCATGTTAAAATTCGACTATCAGTTGGTAACTTTTTTTGAACAAGTTCTATTACAATTTTATACGAATTAGGTGACATAAAAGTTACAAAATCCTATCATTTGTTTTAAACTTTTGCCTAAAGTTCACTTAACTATCTAACCTTATCTTTTAAAGAAAATTTGACTAGCGCCAAGCCTTTAGGCGCAGGCGATCACCTAGTAGCGCTTATACTTAGTCCCTAAAAATTTTTACGACGTCGAATTACTTCTCTGCTAAAATTTTATGCTTTCTTAACGTGTGAAAAAAATCGGAAGGCATCCACCTTCCGATTTTTAAATCGCCTTAACTAGATTTAAACTATACTCATTGTGCCGAGACAGTAAATTCTCCATTGTCATTAACATCTATTTCAATTTTTTGCCCTTTTTGGATAGTTTCCTTCAATAATTCTTCGGAAAGCAAATCTTCTACATTTTTTTGAAGAGATCGACGTAGAGGTCTTGCCCCATACTCTGGATCAAAGCCTTCATTTGCAATTTTTTCTAACGCCTTATCTGTCAATGTAAAGTCAATCTCTTGTTCCGTTAATCGTTTTTGCAGCTGGTTGACCATCAGTGAAACAATGTCTTTCATGTGCTTTCTTTCTAGTGAGTGGAAGACAATCATCTCATCAATTCGATTTAGGAATTCTGGGCGAAAAGCTTTTTTCATTTCGTCCATTACTTTTGATTTCATTCCCTTGTAGTTTTCTTCCTCATCACCAAGACTAAAACCAACATATTTGTTTCGCTTCAACTCACTTGCACCAACGTTGGATGTCATAATTAATACCGTATTACGGAAGTCAACGACACGTCCTTTTGAATCTGTTAATCGTCCATCCTCTAACACTTGAAGTAATATATTAAATACTTCAGGGTGGGCTTTTTCAACCTCATCTAGAAGTACGACAGAATAAGGCTTTCTTCTTACCTTTTCCGTTAACTGTCCGCCTTCTTCATAACCTACATATCCCGGAGGTGAGCCTACTAAACGCGAAGTGGAATGCTTCTCCATGTACTCGGACATATCAATCCGTATCATCGAATCCTCGTCACCAAACATGGATTCAGCTAATGCACGTGCAAGCTCTGTTTTACCAACACCTGTTGGTCCAAGGAAGATAAATGAACCAATTGGACGTTTCGGATCTTTGAGTCCTGCTCTTGCACGACGGATTGCCTTTGATACCGCCCTTACTGCTTCTTCTTGCCCAATCAGACGCCCATGCAACGTATCTTCCAAATGTAATAATCGTTCACTTTCATCTTTTGTTAAGGAAGATACTGGTACTCCAGTCCAAGTGGATACAACACTAGCAATATCCTCTACTGTTACCTCTGAATTCTCTTGACCCTGCTTTTCCTTCCATTTCTCTTTCGTTTCTTCTAGCTCTTCTCGTAAGCGCTGTTCACTATCTCTTAATGAAGCAGCTTTTTCGAATTCTTGACTTTGAACAGCTGCGTCTTTTTCTTTCTTTACCTCTTCAAGCTTTTGTTCAAGCTCTTTCAAGTTCGGTGGAGCTGTATAAGAACGAAGACGCACTTTTGAAGCTGCTTCATCGATTAAGTCAATGGCTTTGTCTGGTAGGAAACGATCCGTAATATAACGATTAGAAAATTTTGCTGCTGATTCAATCGCTTCATCTGTAATCGTTACACGATGGTGTGCCTCATAACGATCCCTTAACCCTTTTAAAATTTGGATGGACTGATCAACGGTTGGTTCGTCTACTTGAATTGGTTGAAATCTACGCTCTAATGCTGCATCCTTTTCAATATATTTTCGATATTCATCTAATGTTGTCGCCCCAATACATTGTAACTCACCTCGAGCAAGCGAAGGTTTTAAAATGTTAGAGGCATCAATCGCACCTTCCGCTCCACCTGCTCCAATCAATGTATGAAGTTCATCAATAAATAAAATGATATTAGCTGCTTGACGAATTTCCTCCATTACTTTTTTCAAACGATCTTCAAATTCACCGCGATATTTCGTCCCGGCTACTACGGTACCCATATCTAATGTCATCACTCGTTTGTCTCGTAATATTTCCGGAATTTCATTATTCACAATTTGTTGCGCTAATCCTTCAGCAACAGCAGTTTTACCAACACCCGGTTCCCCAATTAATACAGGATTGTTTTTTGTACGACGACTTAACACTTGAATAACTCGTTCAATTTCTTTTTCACGACCAATGACCGGATCAATATTTCCTTCTTTAGCAATTGCCGTTAAATCTCTAGCGAGGGAATCTAATGTTGGAGTACTTGCATTTGTAGACTGTCCGCCTCGTCCCTGTTGTCCTGATGCGGTTTCATTGCTCCCCAATAGCTGCAGCACTTGCTGACGAGCTTTATTCAGACTAATACCTAGGTTATTTAATACTCGTGCTGCTACCCCTTCACCTTCACGAATTAATCCTAACAAAATGTGCTCTGTCCCTACATAAGAATGACCTAATTTACGGGCTTCATCCATAGATAGTTCGATTACCTTTTTAGCGCGAGGAGTATAATGAATTGTTTGCGACACCTTTTGACCTTTGCCTATTAATTGCTCTACTTCCTCTTGAATTTTTTCTGTTTCAAGGCCTAGAGACTTTAAAGCTTTAGCAGCAATTCCACCGCCTTCACTCACTAAACCTAATAGAATATGCTCTGTTCCAATGTTATTGTGACCAAGTCTAACCGCTTCTTCTTGGGAGAGTGCTAGTACTTTTTGTGCTCTTTCTGTAAATCGCCCAAACATCATTAGGCATTCCTCCTATCCATTTTCTATGTTTAGTCGTTCTCTTATTAATGAAGCTCTTAATATATCTCTTTCCTCAGGAGATAATGCTTCTTTCGCATACTGCTGTAAAAAACCTGGTTGGGTTAATACCATTAACTCATTCAGTATCGTTTTTGAAATATTCTTAATAAACCCAACATCTATACCAAGCCTTACATCAGATAAGCATTTCGCAGTCTCTTTTGATTCGATAATACGACTATGCTCTAAAATGCCATAGGAACGAAAAATTCTATCCTCTAGTTGTATTGATGATTGCTCTACTAATAATTGGCGAGCCTTTCGTTCCTCCTCTATTAACTTTTCGACAACGCTTTGTAAATCTCCTACTATATCCATCTCTGATCTTCCTAAAGTAATTTGGTTAGATATTTGAAAAATATTTCCTAATGCCTCGCTCCCCTCTCCATATATACCTCTAACCACAAGTCCTAGCTGACTAATTGCAGGAATCATTCGATTGATTTTTTGGGTGATTGCTAAGGCTGGTAAATGCATCATCACAGATGCGCGCATCCCTGTTCCTACATTGGTTGGACAGCTTGTTAAATAGCCTTTATTTTCATCAAACGCGTAATTTATTTTTTCCTCTAACCAGTCATCAATCTCAAAAGCTTGCTCTAATGCTTTTTCCAACTGGAATCCAGGAAAATATAGTTGTATTCTGATATGATCTTCCTCATTAATCATGACAGAAACCTGTTCACTTTCTGATATTAACACGCCCCCTTGTTCTGATTTTTCTGCTAAATGAGGGCTAATTAAATGTTTTTCAACGAGTACGCGCTTTTCGATTGGCTTTAAATCCTTCATATTTACGAACTCTAAATCATGATATGTTTTAAACGTTTGATGATGATATTCTTCCTTTATATATTCTAATATTTTCGTTAATTCACTTTGTTTAGCAATAATAGGAAATGGTGCTTGGTCTAAGTTCCTTGCTAACCGGATTCTGCTACTCATGACAATGTCACTATCAGGACCCTCTTCCTTCATCCAAGGACTAATTGCTTCATTCATAAATTGTTGCAAGGACATTATTCATCACCCCCGCCTTTATATAGTTCCCGTTCAATTTCTTTAATTTGGTCCCGAACTTTGGCGGCTTGCTCAAACTCTTCATTTTTGATTAAATTCTGTAATTTTTCCTTATAATCACTTAATGTTCTCTTTAAGCTTAAATCACTACCAATTCGCTTAGGTATCTTGCCATCGTGTGTCGTGTTTCCACTATGAACTCTACGAAAAATAGGATTTAAATGTTCTGAAAAAGCATGATAGCATTCCGCACAACCAAATTTACCGACTCGGGTAAAATCTTGATAGGTCATACTACAATTATCACATGTCAAAACCTGACTTTGGACAAATTCACTGTTCTTGTTAATCGAAGATGAATTGAAGTTAAATAAACCCGAAAGTAAATCATGCAAAGAATATGCCTCTTCATCATACGAAACGTAACCTTTTTCTTTTGCACATTGTTCACACACATGTATCTCTGTCTTATTACCATTCACTACTTTTGTAAAATGCAAAGTAGCTGGTCGTTCCTGACATTCTTGGCAATCCATACAGCCTTACCTCCTTACTACTTTAATGTTTTAAAGCAGATAGCATAGCCGTCATGATTCTGGACCTTATTTCATCTCGAACAGGTAATTGGAAAGCAAGAGTATTTCTATTAATCGCACTGACCATAATCTTGGCCTCTCGATTCGTTATTATCTCTTCTTCTAACAGTCGTTCCAGTATATCAATAGCAGCCTGCTGGGTTACAGTGGGGTGAATCATCTCGATAATTTCATCGATTAATTTTGCTTTATCTTCATTCGTTATTCGGATAATACGAATGTAACCCCCACCCCCGCGTTTACTTTCCACTATATATCCCTTTTCCACAGTAAAGCGAGTGTTAATCACATAATTTATTTGGGAAGGAACACATTCAAAACGATCTGCAATTTCACTTCGTTTTATTTCAATAGCATTTTGTGTATTATTTTGAAGTATTTTTTTAAGATAATCCTCAATCACGTCAGAGATATTTCGCATCTAGCCCTCCTCCTCTCTTTGACTTTGACTATCTTTGACTATATTTTTATTATACTTTGTCGTTCTTGCTGTTGCAAACATAAAATGTTAATAGACCATGTTCAAAAAGTTGACGAATAAGAAACCAGCCAACCAAGATTCTCCGTTTACCATTTGGAACAATCTCTAATAACCATTCTTGCCTTTATACTTTGAAAAAAAACTAGGTATTTTAAATTAAAACATGGATAACTTTACTGTCGCTCCGTAACTTGTTTGATATGATCAATTTTAGATATATGATCAAATAATTTAAACTTGTTTATTGTTTTTGTGTGTGATAAGTATATAAATAATCTTCTATCCTCTGCTTCTTTCTCAATCTCTAATTTTTCTACTTTTACATTTTTTTCCTTGAATATGGATAATAATTGGTCAATATTCAAATCATTGGCTACAACTAGTTGAATCGCAATCCTATTCTTTTTAGAACGAAAATGTCTTTCAAGGTTATTTAATAAAACAAGACTTAATAGGATAACAATGGTTGTTAAAACCGCAGCTTTATACATACCTGCCCCTACCACTAATCCTAAACCTGCAACTGCCCATATTGAAGCTGCAGTAGTTAAACCACGAATTGTCATACCGTTGACAATAATCGTACCTGCACCTAAAAAACCTATACCACTTATAACGTAAGAAGGAATACGAGCTGGATCAAATCTGACATACTCATAATTTTGAGTGTATGCTTCAAAACCATATAATGATAGTAGCATCATTAAACAAGATCCAACACCAACGAGAATATGTGTTCTAAACCCTGCTGAGTGATTTTTCAATTCCCTCTCAAAGCCTATTAACCCAGATAAAATAAGTGCAAAGAAAATCCTATTCATCATTAATATAAAATTGTCATCAAATATCGTTTCCCAAAGCATAATTATCCCCCATTCACTACCATATATATTTTCCTACTTCTTCTATATGTATTAAACTATTTTAACTTGTACTACCTAACTTATTAATACTAGTACAACGTAATTCATTAAAAATTAAATTTACTAAGATGGTTTTTTTACCCACATGTTAATTAATAAAAAAATAACCCAGAAAAGCAAAAGCTTCACTGGGTTATTTTATATATTTCCTGGCGACGTCCTACTCTCGCAGGGGCAAAGCCCCAACTACCATTGGCGCTGGAGAGCTTAACTACTGTGTTCGGCATGGGAACAGGTGTGACC
>NZ_JAFBDR010000027.1 GCF_016908325.1 Aquibacillus albus
GTTCCCATGCCGAACACAGTAGTTAAGCTCTCCAGCGCCAATGGTAGTTGGGGCTTTGCCCCTGCGAGAGTAGGACGTCGCCAGGCAATATGAAAAATAACCCAGTGAAGCTTTTGCTTTTCTGGGTTATTTTTTTGTTTACATTAATAAATCATACCTCTTAAATTAGCGACAATACTTGTCAGGTAAATAAGTACAACCAAATTTTTAACTGTACAAACAAGAAATATGTAGCTTTTTCATAGAATAAAATAAAGCTATTTTAAAAGTTTTATGTATAGTTTTCGTTAGATTAGGAGAAACTAAGCTAACGGAGGTGGAGAAAAAATGGAGTCGATGGAATTGAAGGAAATTTGTGGAATTTGTAATGAAGATAAAGATAAAGGAATTCATTTATATAATCTATTTATTTGTAGTGACTGTGAACAAAAAATTGTACAGACAGAGCCTAAGGAAGAAAAATATAAGCACTATGTAAATAAACTTAAACGGGTTAATCAACCAACTTTATACTCATAAAGGTTGTTCATTAAGTCATTATATATAGTAATAATGGATGTTGTTGAATATAAAACCCCTTTATCGTTTCCCCCTAGCGATAAGGGGGATATTTTTATTAATCAATAAGAGTTTAATATTAGCGACAAAAATCGTGGAGCTAGCCAAGTTTTCTCACAATCATGTATGATTAGATTCATAACATTTAAGATAAGTAAAAGGTAGGCCAGTATATATGAAAAAAGTTAATGAAGCCCCTCTGTTTGCGAAGCTACAACAGTTTGCACAGGCAAAGCCAATATCCTTTCATGTCCCAGGCCATAAAAGTGGGATGGTGTTTCCTGACATAGGGAGAAAATACTTTGAACCTATTTTACCGATCGATCTTACAGAATTAACTGGTTTGGATGATTTGCATGCATCTTCCGGTGTTATTGATGAAGCACAGAACCTGGCATCAAAATGGTTTGGATCAAACAATACATATTTTTTAGTTGGAGGGAGCACGGTTGGTAATTTGGCTATGATTTTAGCTAGGTGTTCGGCAGGTGATAAAGTTCTTGTTCAGCGTAATAGTCATAAATCTATCATGAATGGATTAGAGCTAAGTGGAGCAAAGCCGATATTTTTAACACCTGAATTTGAGGAGAGGGTTAACCGATATATAGCACCTAGTGTTGACACGGTAAAAAAAGCGGTGAAGTCTAATCCGGATAGTAAGGCACTTATCCTAACATACCCTGATTATTATGGAAGAGCTTATCCGATTAAAGAAATGATTGATATTGCCCATTCCTATCATATTCCAGTATTAGTGGATGAAGCGCATGGTGTTCATTTTTCTCTAGATGGGAATTTTCCACCATCAGCTTTAAAACTTGGAGCAGACGTCGTTGTTCAATCCGCACATAAGATGGCTCCAGCTATGACGATGGCTTCCTATTTACATATCAAATCATCCATTGTGCAAACAAACCACATCGAATTTTACTTACAAACGCTTCAATCTAGTAGTCCTTCTTATCCATTACTAGCAAGTCTTGATTTGGCGAGATATTATTTGGAAGGCCTAACAAAAGCGGATATTATGAAAGTTGAGAATAGTGCTAGGGAATTAAGACACTATCTAAATAACTGCAGTCTCTGGGATGTTCTACATCCTGAAATGGGAATAGATGACCCTTTAAAAATAACGCTTCAAGTAAAACAAAATGCAGATGTATCAACAATTGTTGCTTTTTTAGAAAGTGAAGGTGTATATCCAGAGTTATGGTCAGACAAACAAATTTTGTTTGTTCATGGACTAGCTCCCTTGCATGATTTTGATCGTATAAATCATATAGTAGAAATAATAAACCAACAATTAAAATTAAAGGCTAGAAGTGCTACAATAGATAGTGAGAATCAGTTATTTATAGAAAAAATTAAAAAATTACCTCTTTCCTATGAAGAAATGAAAAGAAGACAGGTTAAGCAAATGAGCTGGGATGTATTAGAAAATCATATAGCAGCCGAGGCAATAATACCTTATCCACCGGGGATACCTATGATCGTTAAGGGGGAGGTAGTGACAAAAAATCATATAAAAATGTTCCACAACTTAATGGAGCAGGGTATTCATTTTCAAAATCCAAAAATTAAGGATGGAATCAAGGTATTTTTACCTTAATCACACTTTACAAATTATTAATTTTATAGCATTTTTTTCTAAAAATGTTTTTAAGGAGAATGAATGGTGACAGGTTATTTTATAACGTTTGAGGGTGGGGAGGGTGCAGGAAAAACCTCCATACTGCAAGCAATTTCAGATAAGCTAAGTAATCAAGGCTTTGAAGTTATTGCAACCCGTGAACCAGGTGGGATTGAAATTGCAGAGAAGATTAGGCAAATAATATTAGATCGATCTCATACTAAAATGGATCCGCGGACAGAGGCTTTACTATATGCTGCAGCCAGACGTCAGCATCTAGTAGAAAAAGTGCTCCCCGCATTAGATCAGGGGAAGGTTGTTTTATGTGATCGTTTTATAGACAGCAGCTTAGCCTATCAAGGATATGCAAGGGAACTAGGAATAGACGAAATATACCATGTAAATGAATTTGCAATTGAAGGATGTATGCCGGATATTACGCTTTTTTTTGATATAATACCAGAAGAAGGATTAAATCGAATTACTGCAAATAAAGAGAGAGAGCAAAATCGCTTGGACTTAGAAAAACTACATTTTCATGAAAAAGTTTACGAAGCCTATCAATTGTTACTTGATAAGTTCCCTGAACGAATATATAAAATTGATGCAAGCTTAAGTTTAGCTGAAGTAGAGGCACTTGCGTATGAAAAAATTAGTACGTTTATTCATGAAAAAAAACAATAATCACCTAAGATGCACTCGTTTGCTATAACATTAATGAAGATAGTTGAATATAATAATAATATAGACCAATGAGGAGGAAGAAAATTGAAACTAATTTTAGCGGTTGTTCAGGACAAGGATAGCAATCGTTTGACTGATGCACTAGGTGAAAAAGAGTTTAAAACAACAAAATTATCGACAACAGGTGGATTCTTAAAAGAAGGAAATACAACGTTAATGATTGGGTGCGAGGATGATGAAGTGGACGATGCCTTGGGAATCATAAAGGAAAACTGCAGTCAAAGAGAACAGATGGTTGCTCCTATTTCACCAATGGGTGGAAACGCAGATTCCTATATTCCGAGACCAATTAATGTTGAAGTTGGAGGAGCTACTGTATTTGTCGTTCCTGTTGATTCTTTCTTTCAATTTTAAGTTAGTAAAGGGGCTAGAAAGATGAAGATAAATCAGGAATTGCGTTCCCAAATGGATATAGCACAAAAACGGCAACTGTTTCCCAAAAGCCCCTTATCATCCTTTGATTCTGTTATGGCTTCGCATACACAAAAAATGAAAGGACAAGCCTTAGAGCAACTTCTTCAACAAATATCGGTGCAAGGAGAAAAGGTAGTAAGACATCGTTCATTTAAGGATTTAGCGCGGTATAAACGAATGGTAAAGGGCTTTGTTGAAGAAGCTGTTAAGCATGGAATGAACTTAAAACACGGGCATAGTTGGAATATGGAACGCAACAATCGAAAACTTACCATTGTTGAACAAATCGATCAACGGTTATTAGAGTTAACTGACTTATTATTAAATCAAGAGAAAAAATCAATTACGGTACTAGATACAATCGGGGAAATTAAGGGATTATTAATTAATTTATACACGTAAAAAGGACGTTTTGATATGAAAACATGGACAGAGTTGTCTACTATTCAACCATTAGTTAGTAAAATGTTAAGGAATAGTATAGAAAGGGATCGTATTTCACATGCCTATCTTTTTCAAGGAGCCAAAGGAACAGGGAAATATGCATTAAGTATATTATTCGCGAAAAGCATCTTCTGTAGAAATAGACAATCAGCTGAGCCTTGTAACCAATGTAAGGAATGTCAACGAATTGAAACAGGTAATCATCCTGATGTTCATCAAATTATACCTGAAGGTCAATCGATCAAAAAGGAACAAATTTTACATCTACAGAAGGAATTTACTTATACTGGATTAGAATCAAACCGTAAAGTGTATATTATTGTTGATGCAGATAAGATGACTACAAATGCTTCTAATCGTCTGCTTAAATTTTTAGAAGAACCGAGTAAATTAACAACTGCAATGTTATTAACAGAGAACAGTCAAGCTATGTTACAAACGATTCGTTCCCGGTGTCAGACAATGGCATTACAACCATTAAACCCAAATAACCTCCAAAAAAAGTTACAACAGGAGGGAATATCTGGATCCAATGCTAAATTATTGGCAACTTTGACAAATAATATTACCGAGGCAATTGAAATAAATAATGATGAGTGGTTTGCTAATGCTAGAAAAATAGTGGTACAATTAATAGAAGTATTCCAAACAAAACCGGATGAAGCATTGCTCTATATTAATAATAGATGGATGCCTCATTTTAAGGATAGAGATCAACTGCATAGAGGATTAGATTTATTAATGGTTTGGTTTAAAGATATTGTTTATCATTCTATTGGAAATGAAGAGGCGATTATTTTTGATAGTGATAAAGAAAAAATAGTGGAAGCATCATTAAAATGGTCGAAGCAGCATGCGACAAATGTGTTATATGCTATTTTGGAAGCCAAACGAAAACTAAATCAAAATGTCCATCCTACTTTAGTAATGGAGCAGCTAACACTTCAAATACAGAGGTGAAATAGATGATAGAAGTAATTGGTGTCCGTTTTAAAAAAGCGGGTAAAATTTATTATTTTGACCCTGGTGATATTACCATTGCTAAAGATGATTACGTTATTGTGGAAACAGTAAGGGGAATCGAATTTGGCAAAGTGGTCATTTCAAATAAAAAAGTGGATGAAGAAGATGTTGTTCTTCCATTAAAGAAAGTGATTCGACTTGCTACTGAAAAAGATAAGTTATCTGTAGCTGAGAATCAAGAGAACGCTAAAGAAGCTTATCGTGTTTGCCAAGAAAAAATTAGAGAACATGATTTAGATATGAACTTAGTTGAAGTAGAATATACGTTTGACCGGAATAAAGTTATTTTTTACTTTACCGCTGAGGGTCGAGTGGATTTTAGAGATTTGGTGAAAGATTTAGCTTCTGTTTTTAAAACAAGGATAGAACTTCGCCAAATTGGTGTCAGAGACGAAGCAAAATTATTAGGAGGAATTGGTCCTTGTGGAAGAATGCTTTGTTGTTCTACATTTTTAGGTGATTTTGAACCAGTGTCTATTAAAATGGCAAAGGATCAAAACTTATCTTTAAATCCAGCAAAAATTTCTGGTCTGTGTGGTCGATTGATGTGTTGTCTAAAATATGAGAATGATGACTATGAGACAGCAAAGAAAGAGCTTCCTGATTTAGGTGAGGAAATGAATACACCATATGGATCAGGTAAAGTGGTTGGCCTAAATATATTAGAACGTATGATTCAAATAGAAATTCCCGAAAAAGAACGGGTAATTGAGTATACGCTGGACGAGCTTATCAATGAGGGAGTTATCAATACGCAAGCCACGGAATAATGGGGTGGGGATTAGCGTGAAAAAAAAAGAAGTATTTGAACAAGTTTCATATATGGAAGAACAGATTGGACAACTTTATCAGCAATTAGGTGATTTGAAAAACCATCTAAGTGAGCTGTTAGAAGAGAATCACAGGCTTGCTGTTGAAAATCATCATCTTAGAAATCGGTTGGAAGGAAGTAATGATGAAAATCAATCGAATTCAGATGGTGGTGCCGATAAGGACGTTACAGTCGGCGAGGGTTATGACAATTTAGCAAGGTTATACGAAGAAGGATTTCATATTTGTAATGTTCATTTCGGCAGCCCTCGGAAAGATGAAGATTGTTTGTTTTGTTTATTATTTTTAAATAAAACGAAATAAATAGAGAAGATTAATTATACGAAGGACTGATTTTCGAGGCTTGTACATTTGTACATGCTCTACAGAGTCAGTCCTTCTTTAATAGGAATTGTTGACGGAAGAGGGAGAATGGATGGTTGATTTAAAAGGCGATGAAAGACTGGATTATTTATTAGCAGAAGAAAATATGCGTATTATTCAAAGCCCTACTGTTTTTGCTTTTTCATTGGATGCAGTTTTACTAGCTGATTTTACTTATGTTCCGATTAAACGAGGGAAAGTTCTTGATCTTTGCACTGGAAATGGTGTTGTTCCGCTGTTAATAAGCAGAAGGTCTAAGGCGAAGATAACGGGTGTTGAAATTCAGGAACGATTATATGATATGGCAGTAAGGAATATACAAATAAATCATTTGGAAGATCAACTAGAAGTGGTGCATGGAGATTTAAAAGAAATGCCAAAGCGGTATGGGAATAATAAATTTGATGTAGTAACGGTAAACCCACCTTATTTTAAAACACCAAATAAAAGAGAGCAAAATCAAAATGATTACTTAACGATTGCACGACATGAAATTTCTTGTACCCTTGAGGATGTTGTCCTAGCGTGTAGTAAATTAGTCCGGTCAGGTGGAAAAGTTTCGATGGTTCATCGACCAGGCCGATTAGTTGAAATTATTACTTTGTTTAAAAAATATAAATTGGAACCTAAACGGATGAGGTTTGTTCATCCAAAAATTGGCAAGGAAGCAAATATGGTGTTAGTGGAAGGTGTCCGGGACGGTGGAGCGGATTTGAAATTGCTACCACCACTTTATGCATTTGATGATAATGGTACTTATTCCAAAGAACTAGAGGAGATATTATATGGAAGAGCAACCTAAATATTATGTGTATATTTTAAAGTGTAAGGATGGTACCTTTTATACAGGATATACAAATAATTTGAATCGAAGAATGGTCATGCATGATAGTGGGAAAGGTGCAAAATATACGAGAGGAAGAGGACCTTTTCAGCTTGTTTATTATCAAACGTTTCCTACGAAAGAGGAAGCAATGCAAGCAGAATATCAAATTAAACAGTTAGGAAGAAAGCAAAAAGAACAATTAGTGCAAACCTATCAAGAAGGGATAAAAAGTTCATGAAGACACAAAGTAGTTTTCAAAAACAAGTGGATACAGTTGGATTATTATATGTAGTCCCTACTCCAATTGGTAACCTGGAGGATATTACAATCCGAGCTTTGAATACACTAAAAGCTGTAGAGATAATTGCAGCTGAGGATACAAGAAATACCAAAAAATTATTACATTACTTTGAAATAGATAAGCAATTGATTAGTTATCATGAGCATAATAAACAAATGCGGGAAAATAAGTTAATCGAATTATTAAAACAAGGAAAAAATATTTCCTTGGTAAGTGATGCAGGCATGCCAGCAATCTCTGATCCTGGTTATGATATTGTGAAGGCGTGTGTCGAGGAAGATATTCCTGTCATTGTTTTACCTGGAGCGAGTGCTGCTCTTTGTGCATTAGTTGGATCAGGTTTACCTACGAATGAGTTTTATTTTTATGGATTTTTACCAAGAAAGAAAAAGGATAAAGAGAACGAACTGGAGCGCTTAAAGACAATCAAGGCAACGCTTTTGTTTTATGAATCTCCGCACCGCATTATAGAAACATTAGAATTTCTTCATACAAAGTTAGGCAATCGGCAAATTGCTTTAGCACGTGAATTGACGAAAAAGTTTGAAGAATATGTGAGAGGCTCCATTTCAGAAGTTTTAAACTGGGCTAGTACGGGTAATATAAAAGGGGAATTTTGTATCATTGTCGATGGAAATAATGGTGATGAATTAGAACAAGATTCTTGGTGGACAAACCTTTCAATCAACCAACATGTTAACCACTATGTAGAAATCAAGGATATGAAAAGTAAAGATGCCATTAAAAAAGTTGCAGAAGAAAGAAACCTTCCGAAAAGGGAAGTCTATCAAACGTATCATATTCACTCAAAAAAATAACCTTCGCAATTGCGAAGGTTATTGATTATTATTTTATACGAGATTGAATTTCATCAACTAAAGCTTTTGCACCTTCTTGACTTAGTACAATTCTACCGTTTGCAAGTGAAAGGTTGTTATCAGAAATTTCACCGGTAATATGGCAAGTCATATTTGGTTTATATTTTTTTAGAATGATACGATCATCGTCTACATAAATTTCTAAGGAATCTTTCTCGTTAATCCCTAATGTACGACGAAGCTCAATCGGAATAACTACGCGGCCCAATTCATCAACCTTACGTACAATCCCTGTGGATTTCATAATGGTCCCCTCCCTCCGTCAAGGTGTCTCGTCAATATTCGACATATCCTATTTGTAGTTTACCATTGTTTGCCATATATGTCAAACGATTTTCTTATTTTTTCACGAATTCAGGAAAGTTATTCGATTTAAACAGTGATTATCGATACAAAATTTGAACTACTTTCCTATGCTTGATTTTTTTGTTTGCGCAAAACGACAATAATCGACATAGATTACGTCTTGAAAGGAAGCTTACCTTGACACTAATAGCGGGAATCGATATAGTTTTACACAATTAGTGAATTAGGTTTGTTTTTGCTTAATAAATGGAAAAATGATAATAAAATCGCTACAATAAATACAGAATATCTTAACTGAAATGATGAAATGAATCCGCTAAAGATGTTTGTTTGATACATAAAGAGGAGGTAAAATATGTCAAAGGAAAAGAAATCGTTTTATATCACAACACCAATCTATTACCCAAGCGGTAATTTACACATTGGTCATGCATATACAACGGTGGCTGGGGATGCAATGGCTAGGTATAAGCGATTAAGAGGCTATGATGTTATGTATTTAACAGGAACCGACGAGCATGGTCAAAAAATACAAAAAAAAGCAGATGAGAAAGGTGTACAACCTCAGGCTTATGTTGATGAGATTGTTAGTGGTATTAAAGATTTATGGGAAAAGCTTGATATCTCGTATGTAGATTTCATTCGAACAACAGAAGATAGACACAAAAAAATCGTTGAAAAAATATTTGCGCAATTACTAGAGCAAGGTGATATTTATTTAGATGAGTATGAAGGTATGTACTGTACATCTTGTGAGTCTTTTTTTACAGAGAGACAATTGGAAAACGGAAACTGTCCAGATTGCGGAGGACCTGTTGAAAAAGTGAAAGAAGAATCATACTTTTTCAAAATGAGTAAATATGTTGATCGACTACTTGAATTTTATGATGAAAATCCTCAATTTATTCAACCAGAAAGTAGAAAGAATGAGATGATTAATAATTTTATTAAACCTGGACTTGAGGATTTGGCAGTATCCCGGACGACATTTGATTGGGGAATTAAAGTACCAGGAAACCCTAAACATGTGATCTATGTGTGGATTGATGCATTGTCCAATTATATCACTGCATTAGGATATGGAACGGAAGAGGATGAGCGTTATCAAAAGTATTGGCCAGCGGATGTTCATTTAATGAGTAAGGAAATTGTAAGATTCCACACGATTTATTGGCCAATTATGTTAATGGCTTTAGATTTGCCACTTCCAAAACAAGTATTTGCCCATGGATGGATTTTAATGAAAGATGGAAAAATGTCGAAATCAAAAGGCAACGTTGTGGATCCTATCTCATTAACGAATCGGTATGGTCTGGATGCACTTCGTTATTATTTACTTCGTGAAGTTCCTTTTGGTTCGGATGGAGTTTTTACACCAGAAGGTTTTGTAGAACGAACAAATTTCGATTTAGCCAACGATTTAGGTAACTTATTAAACCGTACTGTAGCGATGATCGAAAAATATTTTGAAGGAAAAATTCCTGCATTTAAGGCATCTGAGGATGAATTTGATGCTCAATTAGAAGCTCTTGGAAAAGAAACGGTTGCGAAGGTGGAAGATTCTTTAGATAATATGGGATTCTCTGTCGCATTAACAACCATTTGGCAATACATTAGCAGAACAAATAAATATATAGATGAGACGCAGCCATGGATATTGGCAAAAGATGATAGCAATAGGGAACGATTAGGAAATGTAATGGCACATCTTGTTGATTCACTTCGTCGAATTGCAATTCTATTACAACCGTTCTTAACGCAGACACCGGCAAATATTTTTGAACAAATAGGTGTGAAAGATGAAGCGGATAAAACATGGGAAAGCTTAAATAAAATGGGAGTTTCCGAAGGTGCCGTTGTAACAAAAAAGGATCCAATCTTTCCTAGATTAGATGTTGAAGAAGAAGTGAAGACAATAAAAGCAATGATGAAAAATCCAACGCAAGAAGAAAATGACAAGAAAAATTCCGAAGTAGATGAAATAACGTTTGATGATTTTATGAAGCTGGATCTTAGAGTTGCGGAAGTTGTAAAAGCTGAAAAGGTAAAAAAAGCAGATAAATTGTTGAAATTACAGCTGGACCTGGGTAATGAGAAGCGCCAAGTGATTTCCGGTATTGCAGAACATTATCAAGCAGATGATCTTGTAGGTAAAAAGGTGATTTGTGTAACAAATCTAAAGCCAGTAAAACTTAGAGGGGAATTATCACAAGGAATGATTCTATCAGGAGAAGATGAATCAGGAAAGTTAGCATTGGCTACTGTCGAACAAGATTTACCTAATGGATCAACGGTAAGATAATGAATGAAAGCAGGTAACTTATTAGGTCTACTAGTTAGATCTAACATTTACCTGCTTTTCCTTTGAGAGTATCAGATTCAAAGTTTGTACAATTAGTCGAAGTTTGTAGGATACCAGTTTTTTTATAAATTGGCTGTGTTAAAGTTCAGTGTTGATTTTTGGTGAAAAATTATGATGAATCTCAACACTATCCTTTAACAGAGCCTATAAATTAGGAGGGATAATTTTGTTATTTGATACACATGTTCACTTGAATGTAAGTCATTTCAATGAAGATTTAGAGGAAGTTATTAACCGTGCCGGTGATGCCGGGGTAGACTATATGGTTGTTGTAGGCTTTGACCATGAAACAATACCAAAGGCGATAGCACTTGCTGAAAAATATTCCTACATTTATGCAGCAGTTGGATGGCACCCTGTTGACGCTATCGATATGACGGATAAAGAATTAAACTGGATAGAAGAATTGTCCGAGCATCCAAAAGTGGTTGCTTTAGGGGAAATGGGTTTGGATTATTATTGGGACAAGTCCCCAAAGGATGTACAGAAAGAGGTATTTCGCAGACAAATACAGTTGGCAAAAAAAATTAATATGCCGATTATTATCCATAATCGAGAAGCAACAGAAGATATTATCCAGGTGCTACAGGAAGAAAAGGCAGAAACCGTAGGGGGAATCATGCATTGCTACAATGATTCTGCAACGTACGTTCAAACATTTTTAGATATGAATTTTTATATTTCATTGGGAGGTCCGGTTACCTTTAAAAATGCAACGTTACCAAAGGAAGTAGCTCAAATGGTTCCGTTAGAACGATTACTAATAGAGACAGATTGTCCTTTTCTTGCACCACATCCGAATCGAGGAAAAAGAAATGAACCTGCATATGTTAAATTAATTGCTGAAAAAATTGCAGAATTAAGAAATAGTTCCTTTGAGGAAATAAGTCATGCAACAACAAATAATGCCTTTAGATTTTTTGGTATAGAACAGAATTAGGCATCGATCCAGTGCCTTAGTAATATAAATGATAGCAGTATAACGCACTTATACTGTTATTTTTTTTGATTCATAGAAAAGTCAAATAATTATCCGTTAACACTGTAATGTATTTTTAATATAATTGAAATATTTTATTGAAAATGGCAATATCCCCTTTGTTATCAAGGCTTTCTTCTAATTTGGTTGTCCTAGATTACAATTGACAGCCCGAAAAAAATGTATATATAATACAACGACGGATATAAGGAGGCAAAAGAGCATGAAAATCTTTTCAAAGCTATTGTCGGTAATGAAGAAAAAAGTGGTTATATCTGTTGTTACGATTATTGCATTTGCTGCGTTTGTGGGTGTTGTTTCATATGAAATGACAAAAGCACAAGTAACTGTTAATAACAATGGAGAGGTTACTACTATTCGTACGCATGCCAAAACAGTTGGGGAAGTATTAGCTAACTTAAATATTGAGGCAACAGAGCATGATAAGCTTTCACATTCAAAGGATGACGAAATAACTTCTGAAATGGAAATATATTTTGAACAAGCAAAACAAATTACTGTATCGATAGATGGAAATGATCAGGATTATTATTCCACGGCGGAAACTGTGGGAGAATTTTTGAAGGAAAATGATTTTGACCTTAACGAGCATGATGAAATGTCAGTAAAAAAGGATGAAAGTTTGGAGAATGGCCTTGTTATAAACATCAAAAAGGCATTTCAAGTAACTGTGAACGATGGTGGTCAAGAGAAGCAGGTATGGACAACGGGAGGAACTGTTGGAGGTTTATTAAAGGATCAACAAGTAGAGCTGAATGAATTGGACCGACTAGAACCAAATACAGCTGCTAGCCTTTCTAGTGATACAACGATAACAATCACAAGAGTTGAAAAGGTTACTGATATCGTTGAAGAGCAAAAAGATTATTCCGTTATCACTAGAAATGACCATACGCTTGAAAAGGGAAAACGAAAAGTTGTTTCACCTGGAAAAGAAGGTGTTGTCGCCAAACATTATGAGGTTACACTTGAGAATGGGGAAGAAGTATCTCGAGAGTTAATCAAAGAAGAGGTTAAGCAAGATAGTGAAAAGCGGATTGTAGCTGTTGGTACTAAAGTCATTCAAAATACAGCTGCAACTACTGTTTCCCGTGGTGACGATAAGGTTGTTGAAACATTGTACATGGAGGCAACTGCTTATAATTGGAATTGTGCAACCTGTAGTGGTACAGGAAGAACAGCTACTGGTTATAATGTAAAGGCAAATCCAAACGGAGTCATTGCCGTTGACCCAAATGTAATCCCCTTGGGAACAAGGGTTTGGGTTGAGGGCTATGGCTATGCTGTTGCAAGAGATACTGGTGGGGCGATTAAAGGGAATAGAATAGATGTTCACTTACCTACAATGGGTCAAGCGAGAAGCTATGGTCGAAAGAAAGTACAGGTAAAAATACTTGAATAAGAACAATATCTAAAAAACGAGCGTAATGCTCGTTTTTTTGTCTTTAGATTGGCATTCCCATGCGTGCTTTTGTAAAATGACTGGGACTTTTTTTATCACGTTTGTATTTATCGTATTATTGGTGTTCATTCCATTACATCACTCTTCGATTTCTTTCTTCAATTGTTTAGATAAATACTCAATCTTTCTGTTTAATTTAGCTAGTTTTTTCTTTTGTTTTTCTTTAAGTGGGTACTTATTTTTGAGGGTACGTATTTGTTTTTGAATGGACTTGATATCATCATTCATATAAAAAGACTTATATTCTTTTTTACATTCAGGACATTCGATGTAGTATCGTTCTATGTTTTGACCTGAAACTTTAATATCCTCTTTCTTTAGTTCTTTTATCTCAAATTCCTTTTGACATCCTTCCTTACATGTTACCTTCATTCGTGATCACCACCATTATTATTCTTATGCATTTCATCAATATGCAGTGCATAGAAGACATCTTTATTTCTGGTCCTTCATATGGATGGTTCTCTACATCAAGATAAATGTTTGAAGAATATAACAACATGAACATTAGGTCATGCATTTTTGTAAATATAGTTGAAAATTAAAATCCTCTACCATATAGTTAGTAGGAATAGTGTGAATTGGTAAAAATATAAAAAGTGTAATGATGCATTTTACAATAAAACGGAGGATTCATTGATTGAAAATAAAAGAAATAATTGTAGTGGAAGGAAAAGACGATACAGCAAAAATTAAACAAGCTGTTGATGCTGATACAATTGAAACAAATGGTTCTGCAATAAACAAGGAAATTATAAATCAGATTAAGCATGCAAATGAAAAAAGAGGAGTCATCGTTTTTACTGACCCAGACTACCCCGGACAAAGAATAAGACATATTGTATCTAATGCAATCCCAGATTGTAAGCATGCCTTTTTAACAAAGTTAGAGGCTAAAGGGAAATATGATAAAGGGATTGGAATTGAACATGCTTCTGTAGAGGCAATAAAGAAAGCTTTATCAAGTGTGTATGAGTTAGTTACTGAGGTTGAAGGAGAAATAACAAGGGAAGATCTTTTAAGTTATGGTTTGTTAGGTGGGATAAGAGCTAAAGCTAGAAGAGAGAAGTTGGGAATGCGACTGAGAATTGGTTATGCAAATGGAAAACAACTGCTAAAGCGATTAAATATGTTTCAAATAACGAAAGAGACGTTTGAATCTACTATCAAGTCCATCATACAGGAGGAACAAGATGAGTAATAAAGCAATAGCAACGGCTAAGCGTACAAAAGAGATTTTAGAAAAATTCGGGTTTTCTTTTAAAAAAAGCTTAGGTCAAAATTTTTTAATTGATGTAAACATATTGGAAAAAATTATTGGATATGCAGAAATTAATAAAGATACAGCATCAATCGAAATTGGTCCTGGAATGGGAGCTTTAACAGAGCAGTTAGCTATTCATTCTGATAAAGTAGTAGCATTTGAAATTGATCAACGATTAGTACCGATTTTACAAGAAACATTAAGCAATTATCCTAATATTGAAATCATAAACGAAGATGTTTTAA
Organism: Aquibacillus albus; assembly: GCF_016908325.1. Taxonomy (GTDB): domain Bacteria; phylum Bacillota; class Bacilli; order Bacillales; family Amphibacillaceae; genus Aquibacillus_A; species Aquibacillus_A albus. Next base: position 14,652 of record NZ_JAFBDR010000027.1, read on the forward strand.
AGGCCGATATTAAGAGTATCATTACCACACATTTTAAAGAGGATCAGGAAGTAAAAATAGTTGCAAATTTACCATACTATATAACAACTCCGATACTAATGAAGCTGTTAATGGATCGATTACCTATCTCTAGCATTACTGTCATGATACAAAAAGAAGTTGCTGACCGCATGGCTGCAAGCCCCAACACCAAAAGCTATGGTTCTTTATCAATTGCCGTTCAATATTATACAAATGCACGTGTCGTGATGAATGTACCGAAAACAGTCTTTATGCCTCAACCAAATGTAGATTCCTCGGTGCTTCATTTAAAGCTAAGAAAAGAACCACCTGTCCAAGTAGAAAATGAAGCGTATTTCTTTGATTTTGTTCAAGCGTGTTTTGGACAGCGGAGGAAGACATTAAGAAATAATTTAGTAAGACATTTTGATTCAATATTAACGAAACAACAAATAGAATCATTATTAACAGAATCAGAAATAGATGGGGGAAGGAGAGGGGAATCGTTAAATATCCATGAATTTGCAACCCTATCAAACACCTTCTATTCTGCAACTGTAAAATAATCGCAAAGAAGTTTGTTCTTAGAAATTGGAACACGTTAGTCATCTCTACATAGGCTATTTTATAACGATAATTATGAATAATGTAGAAAGGCCTATTGTGAGGTGGAAACATGAGTCTGAGCACTGGGGATTTAGTAACTAGAAAATCCTACAAAAATGATATAGTGTTTCGCATTATAAATATTAACAATAATACTGTCTTATTACACGGAGAGGATGTTCGATTAGAAGCAGATGCAAGCCTCGATGATTTAGAGAAATTAGAGGATAGAGAACTAAAGAAAAGAAGGCAAAAAATTAAAGAAAAAGAGGACTATTCTTTCCGTCTATTTCGACAAGATTATCAATTGATGAAGGAAAAAAGGGAGTATGAATCATCAGGTGGCTACCAGCAACCCATGAATTACTTCCAAATTCCTGCTCGTGTCCTGCATTTAGATGGCGATCGTTTGTATTTAAAAAAGTGTATTGATTTATATCAAAGAATTGGACTGCAGGTACATGGTGTTCATTTAAATGAGACAGAAATGCCAACAGAGATTAAAGGGTTAGTTGAAAAAATACAACCTGATATTATTGTGATAACAGGGCATGATGCTTTTTCTCGTAACAAAGGTAATAAAAAAGATATTCGAGCATATCGCCATTCTAAATATTTTGCTGAAACTGTACGAGAAGCTAGAAAAGTAGTTCCCAATCTGGATCAATTAGTTATATTTGCAGGCGCTTGTCAATCTCATTTTGAGTCCTTAGTAAGGGCGGGGGCTAACTTTGCAAGCTCTCCATCAAGGATCAATATTCATGCGTTGGATCCAGTCTACATTGCTGCGAAGATTGCTTATACACCATTTATGGAAAAGGTTGGAGTATATGATGCATTAAGAAATACACTTACTGGTGAAAAAGGGTTAGGTGGAGTGGAAACGAGAGGTTTATTAAGAACTGGTATGCCTTATATCGATCATGATGAATAAAAATTGTGCAGCCGTCTTCACTATTATAGTGAAACGGCTTGTTTTACTTAACAGAAGTTTAAAAGGTTGAGTCGATAAAAGTACAGAAAAATTAGTTTTTATCATAGAAAAATTCATACATAATTTTGAAAAAAATTGAGATAATAACCATTAGTTAATTAAAGTTGTTTTCAAAAAGTCAGCTAAGTTAAAGAAATGCTTTCAATCCCCATTGACGTATGCTTCAGATACAGGAAGGGATAATAATTTGGTGACTTTTTGATCACTCTTTTAATTATTTTTTGTTGACATTAAAAATACTATACTGTTATAATTATATATTTTATTTGACTACAAAACATGTCTGTGGTATAGTAAATATAGTGAGGTGGAGTGTATTGGCAAAAACATTAGTGGAAATCAAACAGGGTTTAGATGGTCAAATTGGGAAGCGCTTGAGGATAAAAGCTAATGGTGGGAGAAGAAAGACGGTAGAGCGTTTTGGAACTTTAGCTGAAACTTATCCTTCTGTGTTTATCGTTGAATTGGATCAACAAGAAAATGCGTTTGAACGTGTTTCTTATAGTTATGCAGATGTTTTAACTGAGACAGTAGAATTAAATTTCATCGACGATATGAGCAAAATGGTTCTTGGGGAGCAGTAAACATTGTTTGCTGCTTTTTTATACCCCCAGAATTTATAGATTATACAGGTTGAAAGTATAAGAAAAGCTTAGGCTCTTCTTCGTTAGTACTTAGTTTCATTTTCATTTTATGAAGAATTAATTAAATTATACACTCTTTTGAAAGCGTATTCAACAAAAATTTCAGCTAAGTTTAGAAAAAATAGTTAATAGTAAATGAACAGCAATAGGAAAGGATAAGAATGTCGTAAAAATAACCAAAGAAAGGGCTGGTCCTGTGGGTAGACGTAGAGGTATTATGTCAGACCAACTGAAAGAGGAAATTGCCAAGGAATTAGGTTTTTACGACACGGTTCAAAATGAAGGTTGGGGCGGAATTCGTGCACGTGATGCCGGTAATATAGTGAAACGTGCAATAGAAATAGCTGAAGAACAATTAAAAAGCGACAAATCCTAAATTTAGGGTTTGTCGCTTTTTTATCATGCGCAAAATGCTTAGGAAGAATAGATGTGTACTCAAAAGCAAAAAAGCTAAGGACCAGAAGCGCTTTGCAAGGTCATTTTTAAACCGATTTGCTCGTTTATGGAAGTTTGCATTATGGGTATGTTAAAATCTATGGGTATATCATTGAAGAAGGTGAACGTTAAAATGTATGTGCTTGAGAAGGCTCCAGCCAAAATTAACCTGTCTTTAGATGTTCTTTTTAAACGACCAGACCATTACCATGAAGTTGAAATGGTAATGACTACGGTTGATCTAGCTGACAGGATTGAACTAGTTGAAATAAAGGAAGACCAAATAATCATTGAATCAGAAAATCGTTTTGTTCCTAATGATGAAAGAAATTTAGCGTATAGAGCGGCAAGCTTAATTAAACATAAGCTAAAGATTAATCAAGGAGTTAAAATAAGCATTGAAAAAAATATTCCAGTAGCTGCTGGTTTAGCAGGTGGGAGCAGTGATGCTGCTGCTACGTTACGTGGTTTAAATAGACTTTGGTCATTAGCCTTAACAACAGAAGAATTGGCTGAATTAGGTGCAAAAATAGGATCAGATGTATCCTTTTGTGTTTATAACTCCACTGCGTTAGCAAAAGGCAGGGGCGAATGTATCACGGAGCTTCCTGCTCCCCCATCTTGTTGGGTGGTATTAGCGAAACCTCAAATGGGTGTTTCTACACAGCATATCTATCAGAAACTGATGCTTGAAAAAATTAACCATCCAAATACCACGGCGATGGTTGAGGCAATAAAGCAGGGTGATTATAAGCAAATGTGTCAAAATATAGGTAATGTTCTAGAATCTGTTACCTTGGGGATTCATCCAGAGGTTAATCAAATAAAAAGGTTAATGGAACAGTCCGGTGCAGATGCAGTATTAATGAGTGGAAGTGGACCAACTGTTTTTTCTATGGTTAAACAGGAAAGTAAAGCATATCGAATATATAACAGTCTTCGCGGGTTTTGTAATGAGGTTTATGTTGTACGCATGCTTGGATATCATCAAGCACTTGATTAAAACCGTATAAAATGATATATTTTACCTAAAATATTCGGTTTTTGAGGTGTAGAGATGAAAAGAAGTGATCGGTTGGTAGCGATGACTAACTATTTAATTGAACATCCAATGGAGTTAGTGTCATTACCTTTTTTTTCAACAACCTATAGTGCTGCTAAGTCATCTGTAAGTGAAGACTTAGCAATCGTTAATAAAATGTTTCAACAGGAAGGCATCGGTTACTTAGAATCTATTTCTGGAGCTGCAGGTGGGGTGAAATATATCCCAACGTACTCAAATGAGAATAGTGAAGTATTTGTAAGCAATCTTTGTAACCGTTTAGAGGATCCAGGTCGGTTACTTCCGGGTGGTTATTTATTTATGAGTGATTTGCTTGGAGATCCTCAAATGGTAAGGAATATTGGGCGATTATTTGCAACAGCTTTTTCAAGCAAGGACATAGATGTAGTCGTTACTGTTGCTACGAAAGGAATTCCTCTTGCTTATGCAGTAGCTTCTTTTCTTAATGTTCCGGTTGTGATTGTCCGTAGAGATCCGAAAGTTACAGAAGGATCTACTGTTAGTATTAACTATGTATCAGGATCTTCTAGAAAAATACAAACCATGGTATTGCCCAAAAGAAGCTTAAATGAAGGGGCAAAAGTTTGTATCATAGATGATTTTATGAAAGCCGGTGGGACGATAAACGGTATAAAAAATCTTCTTAAGGAGTTTAATGCAAAGGTTGCAGGGATCGGGGTATTGGTTGAAGCAGAAGATGAGGAAGAGGATCGAGTAGTTGATCAATATGTGTCTTTAATTAAAATTAATAATGTTGATGTTAAAAATAATCACATTGAAGTGAAAAAAGGCAATTTTTTAAATGAATAAACCTAAATAAAGCCGTAAAAACCACCTTAAAAAATATACCAAACAAAGAAAAAAGCCATAATTAGTTTTATTTTATAAAAAATTCCAACTAATTTACTTAATTTTCGAAAAAAATTCAAAAAAAAGAAGGAATTCACTTTATTTTGTTGAATTTAGTTAATAAGTTCTATTTAGGGAAAAGGTGGTGAGACATAATGGAAGTAACAGACGTGAGATTACGCCGCGTTAATACCGAGGGAAGAATGCGAGCAATTGCTTCTATTACGTTGGATCAGGAGTTTGTCGTCCACGATATTCGTGTCATTGACGGTAATAATGGTTTATTTGTTGCAATGCCTTCGAAAAGAACACCAGATGGTGAGTTTAGAGATATCGCTCACCCGATTAATTCTAATACTCGTGCTAAGATTCAAGATGCAGTATTAGAAGAGTATCACCGAGCTGGAGAAGTGGAAGTAGAATATGAAGAAGCTGGTGCTTCTTAAGTAATTTCAGCAGAGGTCTAATCTTAAAATGATTAGGCTTCTTTTTTTGTTAATCGAACTAATATAATCAAAAACATACACTCACCATAGCAACAACTGCTAAATAGATGTTGCTATTATTTGTGTGTTCGGTTGGTTATTATCGGGTATACTATCTTATTGTGAAGTGTCAGTGTTGAAATAGCCTTGTGTTTAGGATATATTCGTTAATGGATAAAATCTTTTAGGCTTCAATCATTATCTTATTTCCGTAGCAAATATAGCAGATAATTAAAAATATTTAAATAAATACGAATTATTTGGAGCCAGAATAGCACTTGAACGGAGGTTACTTCATGACTAATAGGTATGCTGTTGTATTAGCAGCAGGGCAAGGCACTCGAATGAAGTCCAAATTATATAAAGTTTTGCACCCTGTAATGGGAAAGCCAATGGTACAACATGTTGTCGATCAGCTAAATAGGTTAAAGCTAGAACAAATTATTACAATCGTTGGATTTGGAGCTGAGAAAGTTAAAGAACAATTAGGTAATGATTCCAGTTTTGTCATTCAAGAAGAACAGCTTGGTACTGGGCATGCGGTAATGCAAGCAGAAGAAATTCTTGGCAAGCAAAAAGGGACAACGATTGTTGTTTGCGGAGATACGCCATTACTTACAAATAAAACGTTAGAAGCCTTATTAAATCACCACGACAAAGAAGGTGCGAAGGCTACAATACTTACTGCAAAAGCACCGAACCCAACAGGATACGGTAGAGTCATTCGTAATGAAAATAATCATGTGGAACGAATCGTTGAGCATAAAGATGCAACGGAGAAAGAGTTATTGGTTGATGAGATTAATACCGGAACATACTGCTTTGATAATCAATTTTTATTTCAAGCATTAAAGAAAGTATCGAATGATAATGCACAGGGTGAATATTATCTACCAGATGTCATTCAAATTTTACAAGAAGCAAATGAAAATGTCAGTGCGTATACATCAGGGAGCTTTGATGAAACAATAGGTATTAATGATCGAGTTGCTTTATCACAGGCAGAAAAATTAATGAAGCAACGGATAAATGAGAACCATATGAGAAACGGAGTAACGATTATTGATCCAGACAACACATATATCGGCCCAGATGTAAAAATAGAACAAGATGTTACGATAAACCCGGGATGTGTTATCGATGGTGAAACATATATAAATACAAACGCCATAATCGGACCTCACACAGAAATTAGTAACTGTAAAATAGGTGCAGATGTTGTCATAAGGCAAAGTGTAGTAAAGGATAGCGAAATTGGTAATCGAGTTCAAATTGGACCATTCGCTCACATCCGTCCTGATTCTCATATTGGTGATGAGGTTAAAGTAGGAAATTTTGTAGAAATCAAAAAAGCATCCTTAGATACAAACAGTAAGGTTTCTCATTTAAGTTATATTGGAGATGCTGAGGTTGGAAAACGTGTAAATGTTGGCTGTGGAACGATTACTGTCAATTATGATGGTAAAAATAAGTATGTAACAAGAATAGAAGATGATGCGTTTATCGGTTGTAATTCTAATTTAATTGCCCCTGTTTCAGTTGGAAAGGGAGCCTATGTTGCAGCAGGTTCAACGATAAATAAGGATGTTCCAGATGAAGCCCTGTCTATTGCTCGTGCAAGACAGACGAATAAAGAAGATTATGTGAAGAAATTAAAGTCAAAATAATAGTACACTTATAAGTAATAACCCTTGGCTTGTTCTCACGTTGAAGAATGAATCGAGGTAATCATTTCTGGTGTTGGGGCAGTCCCATTCATAAAGGGTTAGGACCCAAGGACAGCCCCATGAATATGACGCTAAGTGAATTAAATAAAGGTTATGGAGGGTTCACCTGATGTCCACGGGATATAAAGACTCATCATTGAAAGTATTTACATTAAATTCCAACCCAAGTCTTGCTGAAGAAATAGTGGCAAATATTGGTATAGAATTAGGAAAATGCTCTGTTACATCCTTTAGTGATGGAGAAATTCAAATTAATATCGAGGAAAGCATTAGAGGCTGTGACGTCTATGTTGTTCAATCTACATCAGAGCCAGTAAACCAACATATGATGGAACTATTAATCATGATAGATGCACTAAAACGAGCATCTGCTAAATCAATAAACATCGTTATGCCATACTACGGCTATGCAAGACAAGATCGGAAAGCACGAGCTAGAGAACCAATTACTGCGAAGTTAGTAGCAGATTTGCTACAAACTGCTGGAGCTAACCGAGTAATTTCACTCGATTTACACGCTCCTCAAATTCAAGGATTCTTTAATATTCCGGTTGATCAATTGGTTGGTGTTCCGATATTATCGGATTATTGGAGCGATAAAGGCTTTGAGGATATCGTAGTCGTATCCCCCGACCATGGTGGCGTTACACGGGCTCGTCAATTGGCTGACCGTCTAAAGGCGCCAATTGCAATTATTGACAAACGTAGACCTCGACCAAATGTAGCAGAGGTAATGAACATAGTAGGGAATATTGAAGGGAAAACGGCAATTTTGATTGACGATATTATTGATACAGCCGGAACAATAACGTTAGGTGCAAACGCATTAATTGAAAATGGAGCAACAGAAGTATATGCTTGTTGTACACATCCCGTTTTATCTGGCCCAGCAATCCAACGTATCAATGATTCTAAAATAAAAGAATTAGTTGTTTTAAATACCATCGCACTAAAAAAAGAAAAGCAAATTGATAAAGTAACCCAATTATCTGTAGCACCACTAATTAGTGAAGCGATTATACGAGTACACGAACTACAATCTGTTAGTATCCTATTTGATTAAAAAATGTTTAAGGTAGCCAGTAAAGGGGAAATATAACAATTAAATTGTTAATTTCAGGAGGTTGATTGTCTTGACAGTAAAACTTAAAGCGGATAAAAGAGAGGATTTAAAAAAATCCTACACAAAAGAAATAAGAGAAGCAGGTCTTATTCCAGCTGTAGTGTATGGTCATAATAAAGATCCTAAAACTATATCTGTGAACAGTTTGGAGTTACTGAAGACGGTTCGTGAAGAGGGTAAAAATGCGATTATTTCATTAGTGGTAGATGGTGAATCCGTTGATGTCATGCTACATGATTATCAAGTAGATCCTTTAAAGGACGAGCTATTACATGCCGATTTCTATGTGGTGAATATGGCACAGGAAATGGATGTTGAGGTTTCCATTCATTTAGAAGGAGAAGCACAGGGTGTCAAAGATGGCGGTATATTACAACAGCCTTTCCACGACTTAGCTGTTAGAGCTAAGCCAGGTAATATTCCTGAGTATATCACAGTCGATGTTTCAAATTTAGAAATTGGAGACAGCATAGAAGTTGCTGACTTAAAGGTAAACAAGGATTATCAAATTTTAGAAGATGAAAATACAACAATTGTAACGATTTCACCTCCTGAGGCAGATACAACAGAAGAAGATGATACGGAAGAAGAAGCTGAGCCAGAAGTAATTAACCAAAAAGAAGAAGAGGAAGAATAATAGTAGAGCTTCTGTCATCCATGTAACCTGAGTATAATAAAGAAATTAGCACATAATATGAGTACGGTCCTCATGTATTCAGGCAGTAAGGGAACTTCTACTAGCTTACCTACTTTTTTTAAACAAGAATTAGAAGATGCAACCGAAAGTGGTTGCGTCTTTTTTCCATGTGGAAATTATAAAATGTCTGGCTTGTGGATAAATGGTGTAGGTTAGCGATGTCCAGCTCCAGCGCCCAGCGACTAGTGAGACTTCCCTCACCTCCGTACGATAAGTCAACATCGGTTCACTTTGTTCACCGTGTTTCCTTTATCTCCTGCGGTTCAGTCCAGTCCATACGTCGCTACCAGGGCGCTTGCGCTTTTGTTCTTTAATGTACATATACAAGAACGAAAAGAATGATAATAACTATTCCCTTTATTTTTTATGTTAAACAAAGTAAAATAATGAAAGTAATGAATTGTAAAGGAAGTTGTGGCTGTTTATGAAGTGTATTGTAGGTTTAGGAAACCCTGGGAAAAAATATGAACAAACGCGTCATAATATCGGTTTTATGATTATTGAAGAACTGGCGCAACGGTTTAATTGGAGTTTAAATAAAAATAAATTTCAAGGCAAATTTTCAGTGGAAATGGTGGAACAGGAAAAGGTTATTTTGCTTGAGCCACAAACATATATGAATTTATCTGGAGAATCTTTAAGACCACTTATTGATTTTTATAATGTTTCCGTTGAAGATATTGTAATCATTTATGATGATTTAGATTTACCTCCAGGAAAAATACGTTTACGACAAAAAGGTGGACATGGTGGACACAATGGAATACGTTCGCTTATTGATCATTTAGGTACAAAAGAGTTTAAGCGGATACGAGTTGGAATAGGTCGACCTACTACTCCTATGCCTGTGCCAAACTATGTCTTGGGCAAGTTTGAAGAAGAAGAAAAGCAAGCAATAAAAGATAGTATTACACGAGCAGCTGATGCTTGTGAATCATGGTTTAAAAAACCTTTTGAAGAAGTTATGAATGAATTTAATCAATAAGCCATAAACTTTAATACCGTATAAAATCCTCCTGAAATGGACAAAATAGAAATAATCTATTGTTGCCATAGGAGGGAAAATCATGGCGATTGTATATAATTGTAAACATTGTAATAGTCTAATTGGTCAGCTTGATCAACAGATGATTGATACGCAGGCACTAGGCTGGAATGATTTATCAGTAGAGGACAGAAATGAAATGATTCAATATAAAGGGAATGGCGATATTCATATTAAAACAATTTGTGAAGATTGCCAAGAATCGTTGGAAAAAAATCCAAACTATCACGAATTAGACTACTTTATACAATAGTGCAATGACAAAAAGCTTTGGTTGCTAGACCAAGGCATTTTTGTACTTGTTGGCTATTTCAATGGTCGAAGTAGGGGGAGGCAAAATGCAAGGGATTAAACATTACTTAAAAGACCAAGATGATATATATTCCATTATTGATGGAGTTTCCTCGGGTTTGACAGAACAGTTAGTGGCAGGCTTATCTGGGTCAGCAAGAGGTTTTTTAGCATCGATTATTAATGAGTCAGTGAATAAACCGATGTTGCTAGTGACACACCAACTAACACAAGCCCAGCAATTGTATGAGGATTTACTGGAAATCACAGAAAGAAAAAATGTTCACCTATACCCAGTAAATGAACTAATAGCTTCAGAAGTAGCAGTAGCAAGCCCAGAGTTGAAAAGTCAGCGAATTGATGCACTTACAAACTGGTTGAATATGGAAAGTGGTATATTAGTTACCCCTGTAGCTGCATTAAAAAGAGTGCTACCACCATTGTCATACTGGGAAAAGTATAGACTAGAGTTCAAGATTGGAGAAGAAATAGAAATTGATTCTTATTTATCTTCATTGATTGAAATGGGTTACGAGCGAGTAGAAATGGTTTCAACACCAGGTGAGTTTAGTGTCCGTGGCGGAATTATAGATATTTATCCAATCACCGAGGATCATCCAATTAGAGTGGAGCTATTTGATGATGAGATTGACTCCATTCGCTATTTTGACTCGGAATCACAACGTTCGTTAGACAAAATGAAGGAAGTTACAATCTCCCCTGCAACAGAGTTATTGTTAACGGAGGAAGATCTTGTTAGAGGTGCACAACAGCTCGAAGGAGAATTAGCTACTTCTTTACGAAAATTAAGTAAAAAGGAAGATAAGGAAAAATTATCAGAAGCTATTGGTCATGACATTGAACGTCTTCATCAGCAAGAACGGTTTCAGGAAATGTATAAATACGGAAGGTACTTCTATGATCAACCTAGTAGTTTGTTAGATTACTTGCCTAAAGATGGACTTGTCATTCTTGATGAAATGAGCAGAATTCATGAAACCGCTTCACGACTGGATGAAGAGGAAGCAGAGTGGTACCAATCTGTTTTAGAAGCAAAACAAATGGTTAGAAATCTATCTATTTCCTATGATTGGCACGATGTATGGACGAAAATGGAACAACCAAGAATATATTTATCTGTATTTATGCGTCACATTCCTAATACAAATCCACAAAATATTGTTAACATGTCATGTCGGGCCATGCAGCAATTTCATGGACAAATGAACCTTTTACAAAGTGAAATGGGTCGCTGGAAAAAAGCAGAGGATTCAATCATCATTTTTGCACCAGATGGGTCCAGAGCGGAAAAAATTCAATCTGTTTTGGAAGATTATGATATGCCTGCTGTTATTGGTGACCAAAACACATCGTTACCAACTAGCAGACCAACGATCATTATTGGTAATGTTAGTAGTGGTTTTGAATTACCAATGCATAAACTAGCAATTTTAACAGAGAGCGAATTATTTAAAACGAAAACAGTTAGACCAAAGCGAAGACAAAAAATATCGAATGCGGAAAGAATTAAAAGTTACCAAGAATTAAAGGTTGGAGATTATGTTGTTCATGAAAACCATGGTATTAGTAAGTATTTAGGAATTGAAACGCTAGAGGTAAATGGACTGCATAAGGATTTCATGGTGCTAAAATATTCTGGTGATGACAAGCTTTTTGTTCCAATTGATCAAATTGATTTAGTGCAAAAATATGTGGGATCTGAAGGGAAAGAGCCAAAACTTTATAAGCTTGGTGGTAGTGAATGGAAAAAGGTTAAAAGAAAAGTTCAGTCATCAGTAGAGGACATTGCGGATGATTTAATTAAACTCTATGCAGAAAGAGAAGCAGCAAAAGGATATGCTTTTGCTGAAGACACATTGATGCAGCAAGAGTTTGAGGATGCTTTTCCATATCAAGAAACGGAAGATCAGATTCGATGTATTGAAGAAATCAAAAAAGATATGGAAAGTTCGCGCCCAATGGATCGTTTATTGTGTGGAGATGTAGGATATGGGAAAACAGAGGTTGCCATACGTGCTGCATTTAAAGCAATTGCAGATGGAAAGCAAGTTGCCATTCTAGTACCAACAACAATTCTTGCTCAGCAACATTATGAAACGATAAGAGAGAGGTTTCAAGACTTCCCAATTAATATAGGTTTATTAAGTCGTTTTCGAACAAGAAAACAGCAGAACGAAACGTTAAAAGGGCTAGAAAAAGGACTTGTAGATATCGTGATCGGTACACATAGACTACTTTCCAAGGATGTTAAGTATAAGAATATAGGACTGCTCGTTGTCGATGAAGAGCAGCGTTTTGGTGTTAAACATAAAGAAAAAATTAAACAGCTAAAAACAGACGTGGATGTTTTAACTTTAACAGCAACACCAATTCCACGAACTTTGCATATGTCGATGTTAGGTGTAAGGGATTTATCGGTTATTGAAACACCTCCGGAGAATAGATTTCCGATTCAGACTTACGTTCTAGAATATAATCCTGTCTTTTTAAGGGAAGCAATTGAAAGGGAAATGGCACGAGGAGGTCAAGTATTTTTCCTCTATAATCGTGTGAATAATATAGAGCGGATGGCTCAAGAAATTTCAGCACTTGTAGAGGATGCTCGTGTAACATTTGCGCACGGACAAATGAATGAAACAGAGTTGGAAAACGTTATGTTCTCTTTTTTAGAAGGAGAATCCGATGTATTAGTTAGTACAACTATTATTGAAACTGGCGTTGATATTCCAAATGTGAATACGTTAATTGTTTATGACGCAGATCGAATGGGACTTAGTCAGCTCTATCAATTAAGAGGTAGAGTTGGGAGGTCTAATCGAGTTGCCTACGCTTACTTTACCTACCAAAAAGATAAGGTATTAACAGAAGTTGCAGAAAAAAGGTTACAAGCTATTAAGGAATTCACTGAATTGGGTTCTGGATTTAAAATAGCAATGCGTGATTTGTCTATACGAGGAGCGGGTAACCTATTAGGTGCACAGCAGCATGGGTTTATTGATTCCGTTGGATTTGACTTGTACTCAAAAATGCTTAAAGATGCTATTGATGCAAGAAAGGTAGGAAAGTCTTACGAAGAAGTGAAGCCAATCGAAGTGGAATTAAATGTCGAATTAGATGCTTACATTCCGGATACTTATATCTCAGATGGTAAACAAAAAATAGACATGTATAAACGATTTCATGCTATTGACTCTGAAGAGGACATTGCTGACTTGCGTGAGGAAATAATCGATCGCTTTGGTGACTATCCCGAAGAAGTGGAAAACTTGTTTCATGTGTCCGTCCTAAAGCTATATGCAAAACAAGAACGAGTAGAATCCATAAGTGAAAAGAAATATAAAATGGAGCTATTAGTAGAAGAAGAAGCCAGTCAAGAACTAGATGGTGCAAAGCTATTTGAGTTTGCTAATCAATATGGACGGATGATTCAGTTAGGAACTGAAAATAGGAAGTTAAAAGTTGTTTTTAATTGGAATAAGGAAACATATCATCATCGGTATGAATTTGTGCAAAAATTTATCCACGCTTTAAAGGATATGAAAAGAGTGCCAGTAGCTTAAGTTTTAGCTAATTGAGGAAAAAAAATAAATTTATGTATAGAACTTTCTGTGTGTTCCATACTAAACCCACAACTGGTTATTTCTGCTTGTATAAAAGGATGGTGGAAAGTTAGCCAGAAAAATCATCACAGAAAGTGAGGATCGCAGAATGAAAGCAACAGGAATAGTACGTCGAATTGATGATTTAGGCAGAGTTGTAATACCTAAAGAAATCAGAAGAACTTTGCGAATCCGTGAAGGTGATCCATTAGAAATATTTGTTGATCGTGAAGGGGAAGTAATTTTAAAGAAGTATTCCCCGATAAGTGAATTAGGTGATTTTGCAAAGGAATATGCTGATGCGCTTTTTGATTCTCTTGGTTACCCGGTTTTTATATGTGATCGTGATGAATTCATCGCTGTAGCGGGTGAATCTAAAAAGGATTACTTAGGAAAAAATATAGGAAAACAAATAGAAAAAGTAATGAATGAACGTTCTGTCATTTCTGAAACAGAAGCAACTACTATTGAAATTGTTGAGGGAGTGGAAGATAAAATTGCTTCCTATGTACTTAGTCCGATTATTGCCAACGGGGATCCTATTGGATGTGTTATGATTATGTCAAAAGAAGATAACAACATAGGAACAGTAGAACAAAAGGCTGTAGAAACAGCTGCTAGCTTTTTAGCAAGACAAATGGAGTAGATTAACGAACGGCTGATTAGGAAGATAACTCTTTCTGGTCAGCTTTTTTCATATGAAAGCCTATCTTATTGGATTGTCGGTGTACAAGTAGTGCTTAATGATATATTGTTTAGGTAACGGAGTTTCTTGTTCGTTTAGGGTTTTTTCTAAATAAAAAATTAGCTTTAAAAGTGTCGGAGGAAAACAATGAATCAGGAGATTGTTGTTGAGAAAGTGTTAAATAATAATGTAATCATAGCAGAGCACCCAATCTATAAAGAAGTAGTGTTAATTGGTAATGGGATCGGTTTCAATCGAAAAAAAGGGGATATCGTTCCTTTGAATAAAGCAGATAAAACCTTTTTGTTGAAGGATGAAAAAGAAAAGGAACAATATGTGGATTTATTAGATCATATTGATAGAGATACGCTAAGCTTCATGAATGAAATTATTATTTTTATTGAGGAAAAAATGGAACAAAGCCTTAGTGAGCATATCCACGTTGCTTTAACAGATCACTTAGCATTTGCTATCAAACGGGGACAACAAGGCATGCAGTTTTCTAATCCGTTTTTTTTAGAGATAGAAACGCTATATCCTCAAGAGTATCGGGTGGCGACGGATGTGGTTGCAAAAGTAGAAGATCGATTAGGTATTTCACTTCCAGAAGGGGAAGTTGGTTTCATCACATTACATATTCATAGTGCAGTGACAGATAAGTCGATCAGTGACATTAATAAACATCATCAGTTGATTTTAAAAATGGTGAAGGTTATTGAAGAAAATTTAGAAGTAGAACTTGATCGTGATCGAGTAAGCTATAATCGACTTGTTCAACATTTGCATAGAGCAATTGACCGAACGTATCAAGGTGAGAAATTGGGTCATCAAAAAAAACTAGCCGATATGTTGAAAATCACTTATCCAATATGCTATAATCTTGCTTGGAAATTAATCAAAGTAATGCAGAAACAATTACATAGGCCAGTAGATGAAACAGAAGCAATCTATTTGACGATTCATCTACAGCGATTAACCAATAAGATTTAGTTACGTGTTACTGATTCGATCAGGCATGAGTATGAAAAAGTTTTTTGGTTACCATAAGGGTGAAGTATATCCTTTGGTACCAAAACTTTATCTACTCATGTCTTTTTTTATTGTCGAAAACAATCAGTTTCATTTATTAAAACTGAGTTTTATAACACATACTAAGTTCATATGGAATGGTAATCTGCATGAAAAAACCTATAAGGAGGATGAGACATATGTCTAATTTATTTGGTACTTTGCAAAAAGTCGGTAAAGCGTTGATGCTTCCAGTTGCACTGTTACCTGCTGCTGGTATTTTGCTTGCTTTTGGTACAAGCTTTGCACAAGACCAATGGATTGATAGATTTCCGATGTTTGGAAATCCTGTTGTTTTAAAAGTGTTACAAGTGATGTCGGAAGCAGGTGGAGTTGTTTTTGATAATCTCCCATTGCTATTTGCAGTTGGTGTTGCAATTGGTTTAGCAGGAGGAGATGGCGTAGCTGGGCTTGCTGCAATTATTGGTTACTTAATTATGAATGTTACAATGGGCGTATTTGGTGAAATAACAGCCGATATGACTGCTGATCCTGCCTATGCATCAGTATTAGGAATTCCTACCTTACAAACAGGTGTATTTGGTGGAATTATTGTCGGGGTATTAGCTTCTTCTATGTATCGAAAATTTTTTAATATTGAATTACCACAATTTCTAGGTTTTTTTGCAGGAAAGCGTTTTGTTCCGATTATTACAGCCTTTTCTGCATTGATTCTAGGTATTATCATGTTCTTTATCTGGCCATTTGCTCAACAAGGGTTAAATGCTGTTTCACACTTTATGTTAGAGACAAATCGAACATTCTCAACCTTTGTCTTTGGAGTAGTTGAACGTGCGTTAATTCCATTTGGTTTACACCATATTTTCTATTCACCGTTTTGGTTTGAGTTTGGACAATATACAAATGCAGCTGGTGAAATTATTCGTGGTGACCAAACAATATTCTTTGAACAGTTAAAAGATGGTGTCGAATTTACGGCAGGTAACTTCATGACAGGTAAATTCCCGTTTATGATGTTTGGTTTGCCAGCAGCAGCACTAGCTATTTATCACACTGCAAAACCTGAGAAAAAGAAAGTTGTTGCGGGTATTATGTTCTCTGCTGCATTAACATCTTTCTTAACAGGTATTACAGAACCAATTGAATTCTCATTTCTATTTGTTGCACCACTATTATTTGCAATTCATACAATCTTTGCCGGATTGTCCTTTATGACTATGTATTTATTAGATGTGAAAATTGGAATGACATTCTCTGGTGGTTTAATTGACTTTATTCTGTTTGGAGTAATGCCAAACCGAACAGAATGGTTCTGGGTAATTGTAGTTGGTTTAGTATTCTCAGTTATTTACTACGTCGGTTTCCGCTGGGCAATATTGAAATTTAACCTAGCAACACCAGGACGTGAAGATGAAGCCGATGATGCAGATGATGATGGTGAAGTAGATGATCGTCCATACGAAATTCTTGCTGCAATGGGTGGAAAAGAAAACATTACAAATCTAGATGCGTGTATTACACGATTACGCGTGAGTGTAGAAGACAAAAATAATGTAGATAAGGGTCGTTTGAAGAAACTCGGTGCTTCTGGTGTCATGGAGGTTGGAAATAACATTCAGGCAATTTTTGGTCCAGTTTCTGATACGATTCGGGGTCAAATGCAAGATATCATCGATGGAAAAGCGCCGCGGGAAAAGCAAGAGGAACCAAAAGAGCAGGAAGCAAATGTAAGTGGAGAATTAAATTTTGTTAGCCCAATATCCGGTGAAATCTTAAATATAGAAGATGTACCAGACCAAGTATTTTCTCAAAAAATGATGGGCGATGGTTTTGCCATTAATCCGGAAGAAGGAAAGATCGTATCCCCAGTAAACGGTAAGATTTTAAACATATTCCCGACGAAGCACGCGATTGGTATTCAAGCGGATAATGGGATGGAGATTTTAATTCATATTGGTATAGATACGGTGAAATTGCAAGGGGAAGGGTTTACTGCAAAAGTTGAAGAGGGAGACGAAGTAAAGCAAGGTCAAGTATTAATGGAAGTGGATCTTGACTATGTTTCCGAACATGCGCCTTCAACGATTACACCAATTATTTTTACAAACTTAGAAGAAGGTCAGTCTGTACAGGTTAAAGCTTCAGGTAAAGTGAACCAAAGTGACGACCATGTAATAGAAGTGAAGTAAGCAAAAGCTTGGAGGTGAAGAGCCTCCAAGCTTTTTGCTGATTTTACGTACAATTTTTTGTAAAGACCGGTCAATTTTTCTATAGTAGATTTTCTGAATAAATAGTAATATATGGTATAATTGCATCAACTTTGACGGTGTTAACTGGAAAGAAAGGCGCTCAATATGGATAATCACTCGACAAAACAGCTGTTTAAGGGAGCAATGTTACTAACTTTAGCCGGTTTATTAAGTAAGATATTAAGTGCAGGATACCGAATTCCGCTCCAGAATATAACGGGGGATCTGGGTTTTTATATTTATCAACAGGTTTATCCCTTTTTAGGATTTGCGATGGTTCTATCCCTATATGGATTTCCTACGGCTATTTCAAAGCTTGTATCTGATCAAAGAGAGCAAGGGAGAGACTTATCTTTTGCACCTGTTTTTAGCTTATTGATCATTATAAATGTAACCTTTTTTTTAATTATGTACATAAATAGTAGTTATATTGCAAGGTGGATGGGCGATCAACAATTAAAAACACCGTTACAAACTGCGTCATTTATTTTTTTAATCGTACCATTTACATCCATGATACGAGGAGTTTTTCAGGGATTAAATAATATGAAGCCAACAGCAATTTCACAAGTTGTTGAGCAATTCATACGGGTTAGTATCATATTGATGACTGCAACTGTTTTTATTAGGCAAGGCAAAGATTTGTATGTTGTTGGTTCGGGTGCTGCGCTAGGCTCGATTCTAGGTTCCATCGTTGCATTCATCGTTTTAGTATATCTATGGTATAAAATAAGGCCAATCAAGAAGCGTGCATTAAAAATAAGGTGGACACCTTATGTAAGGATTTTTCTAGTTTACGGTTTTTTCATGAGTATGAATCATCTGATTTTATTATTGCTGCAATTGGCTGATGCATTTACATTAATCCCAAGCTTAATGAACTACGGTTTTAATAATATAGAAGCAAAGCAGTGGAAGGGTGTGTTTGATCGAGGTCAACCATTAATTCAGTTAGGGACAGTGGTAGGATCTTCTTTGGCACTGGCACTCGTTCCAAGCCTTACAAGAAAAAGATTAGAAAAATATCCAGAGTTATTACAGTCCCATATCCAAAGTTCCCTTAAATTAAGTTTGTTGTTATCGGTGGGAGCGGCAATTGGACTTGTTGGTCTGTTTTCGCATATAAATGTATTGCTTTTTCAAAACGATTACGGCAGCGCTAGTCTTCAGGTATTAATGATAGCGGTAGTATTTTCTTCTCTAGTCATAACTTCCGCAACTATCTTACAAGGCCTTGGTTATATAAAAATAACTGCAATCACTATTGCAATCGGAGTATTTCTAAAATGGATGTTAAATAGTTGGTTAACATCAAATTACGGAATTACTGGTAGTGCCGGTGCATCAGTGATAAGTTTGGTGGCTATTTTATTTTTAAATGTTGTTTGGCTAAAACGAGTTTTGGTTAAAAATAGACTATTGGTTCTTCCATTGTCATCCTTTTCATTGGCAATAGGAGGCCTAGTGATATGGCTATACTTTGTAAACAATTATCTGTTTGATTGGTTAATGATAACAACGAGGGTTGGCTATTTGTTCTTTGTTCTACTCGCTATTTTGGGAGGAGCAACGATTTATATCATTCTTTTTATTCGGCTTAACGGATTTAACAAAGACGAGTTATATGCATTACCTTGTGGGGAATGGTTATCGGCACAAGTTAAAAGGAGGAAGCAGTAATGAGACATACCATAAAAGTGATTGGGCTAGGGGCTGGTGATATCGAACAGCTTCCATTAGGGATCTATCGGACACTGATTGAAGAAAAACACCCTATTTTTGTACGTACGCTAGATCATCCAGTTGTAAAAGCATTACAATCAGAGGATGTCAGTTTTATTTCTTATGATAGTGTGTATCAACAGCATGATCAGTTTGAAGAAGTTTATCAAGCTATTGTTGATGACCTTATTAAAAACGCGAAGGAAAAAGGATCGATCATCTATACAGTTCCGGGACATCCGATGCTGGCGGAAAAAACAGTGCAACTGTTGTTAAATAGAGAAGATATTCATACAGAGGTGATTGGTGGTAAAAGCTTTTTGGATGATGTATTTTCTGCCTTACATATGGATCCGATTGAAGGGTTTCAATTTTTAGATGCGACGAATTTTAAACGAAATGAACTGGAGTATCGTCAACATAAGTTGTTTTGTCAGGTTTATGACTCTATGATTGCTTCGGAGGTTAAACTTACTTTATTAGAAGATTTGGGGCCAGACTTTCCGGTAACGGTATTAGAGGCTGTTGGAAGTGAAGAGGAGAAAAAAGTGACAATTCCACTCGTTGAACTAGATCAAACGGTAGAGTTAAGCAATTTGACAGCCGTATATATACCCCCTGTTACAGAGGACCATTTAAATCATACATTCTTCCGTCTAAGAGAAGTAATAGCAGAGCTAAGAGGTCCTAACGGCTGTCCATGGGATAAGAAACAAACCCATGAATCCTTACGAAAATACCTCATTGAAGAGTCTTATGAGTTTATAGAAGCCGTCAATAATCAAGATGACGATGCAATGATGGAAGAGATAGGCGACGTGTTATTACAAGTGATGTTACATAGTCAGATTGGAGAAGATGAAGGATTTTTTACGATAGACGATGTCATAAAAACGCTTACGAATAAAATGATTCGTAGACACCCTCATGTATTTGGAGAAATACAGGTAGAAAATGAAAAGGAAGTCATGGATAATTGGAATCAAATAAAACAACAAGAAAAAGGGAACAAAGATAAGTCTTTGTTGGATGGTATTCCAAACGAACTTTCGCAACTGTCAATCGCAGAAGAGTTACAAAAAGCAGCAGCCAAGGTTGGATTTGACTGGAGCGATCCAGAACCTATTTGGGATAAAATTAACGAAGAAGCACAGGAAGTTAAAAGTGCTATTCAATTAAATAATCAAAACGAACTAGAAAGTGAAATAGGTGATTTTCTTTTTGCTGTTGTTAATTTGGCTAGATACTATAAAATTAATCCAGAACTTGCTATTCATCGTACGAATTCAAAATTTAGAAGTAGGTTTCAATTTATTGAAACAAAAGTAAAGGAAAACAATTTTAAAATAGAAGATATGACGTTAGAACAACTCGACCACTATTGGAATCAAGCAAAAACGAATGAATAAAAACGAAAAAAGGAGTGATTGTTTTACTATGCGACTGGATAAATTTTTAAAAATCTCGAGATTGATTAAGAGAAGAACCCTTGCCAAGGAAATAGCTGATCAAGGCCGAATAACAATAAATGGAAATAAGGCCAAAGCTGCCTCTAATGTTTCCGTAGGCGATACTTTAACCATTCAATTTGGTCAAAAATTAGTAACGATTGAAATAGCTTCATTAAGGGAAACGGTAAAGAAGGATGAAGCAGCTACTTTATATAAAGTGAAAAGTGAAGAAGCGGTAAATGAGTAAAAAGCGTGTATAACAAAGAAAAAAGAATAGTTCTAATCTTGTCCCTCCCCTCATAGTATATAACGATAAAGGGAGGGCTGTATAATGAACTATTATGAGAGAAATCCTTCTTCGATAAGTGGACAGGCAGAGCATCACGTAACAATGAAAAATAGAAAATTACTAGAAATTACTGGTGTGAAAGAAGTTGATAGCTTTGATAGTGAGGAATTTCTTTTACAAACAGTGATGGGTTATTTGATTGTACGTGGTGAAAATTTGCAAATGAAAAACTTAGATGTTGAAGAAGGTAATGTTTCAATAAAAGGAAAAATTTATGAGCTTTCTTACTTAGACGAGCAGGGGGATAAAGCTAAAGGATTCTTTAGCAAGCTGTTTAAATGACGTTAACTACTCAGTTCCTGACAATTATCTCAATGATTGCTGGAGGCATATACTTAGGTGCTGCAGTCGGAACATTTCGTCGTTTTTCTCGAATCTGGAAAAAGCGCTTGGTTTTTTCTTTCTCAATCGAAATATGCTTTTGGCTGTTACAAACACTTATCTTATTTTATATTCTTTATTTAGTAAATCAGGGAGAGCTTCGTTTTTATATTCTGTTAGCTATCCTATGTGGGTTTGCCATGTATAAAAGTTTATTGGAACGTGTATACCTCCTTTTTTTGGAAAAGGTGATTTCTGCTGTTATATCTATTTATCGTTTTTTTTACCGCTTGGTGCAAGCCGTTATAGTTAAGCCGATTCTGGGCTTGATACGATTAACGATTGCATTACTTTTATGGATTTGGGGTATTGTCCTTTGGATAGGATGGTTAGCGATAAAAATCATTTGGTATCCATTTTCGTTAATTTTTCGTTTAATTTGGCGTCTGATGCCGCAAAATGCGAAAAAATACTTTACCCATTTAGCAGGATTTTATAGTAAAATAAAGAATAAAATAAACAAATGGTGGAAATTTCTTCGAGAGAAAAGGGGGTAGCCGGTCGTTGATGGGACAAGCACGTAAGATTGCAAGAATAGAATCAAACTATATGAAACAGTATGATGCACAAATGAAAAGGCAGGAGAAGAAAAAGAAGCGCTTATTTCGCCGTTTAGTGTTGTTCATGATCGTTGCTATCATTACTTTTGGAAGTATTGCCACCTATCATATGAAGCAACGGGCGGTTTATGCAGAAAAGGAACAGCAGTACGAGCAATTAGAGGAAAAAATGGCTTCCCTAAAAGCAGAGGAAAAAGACTTGAGGCAGGAAGTCGAATTGTTAAAAGATGAGGATTATGTACTACAAATAGCAAAAACAAATTATTTCTTTTCAGATGAAGGCGAAATCATTTTTAAGCTACCTGAAGAAGACCCATCTTATTGACACGCTTTTTATTGCTTATATATAATATATGAGTATGATATCTTTTTCAAAATTTTAAGGAGGAGCATTTTTTTTATGTCAATCGAAGTAGGCAGCAAGTTGGAGGGAAAGGTAACTGGAATCACTAATTTCGGAGCATTTGTTGAATTACCAGGTGGTACAACAGGTTTAGTGCATATTAGTGAAGTTGCCGACAACTATGTAAAAGACATTAATGAACACTTAACAGTTGGTGATAAGGTAACTGTAAAAGTAATTAATGTTGAGAAAGATGGAAAGATAGGATTATCTATTAAAAAGGCGAAAGATAATCCAAATCAAGGACGTCGTAACAATAGTGGGAAAAACAAACGAGATCGTACCGAATCCTTTGAAGCAAAAATGAACAAATTCCTTAAAGACTCTGAGGATCGTTTAGCATCACTTAGAAAAAACACCGAATCTAAACGCGGAGGTCGAGGTGCTAAAAAAGGATAACTTGCTGTCTATCGAATCGTGAATGTAACAAAAGTAGAAATACTGTTAATAATAAGTAAGGCTGATTCCTTTAAAGGAATCAGCCTTTTGTTGTTGCACGTTAAGAAAGTATAAAATAATACTTACATCTTTTTTCCCAATTCTTCTTCTGTGTCGATTATGATAGCGGCGGAGGGAATCGAACCCACGACCTTACGGGTATGAACCGTACGCTCTCGCCAGCTGAGCTACGCCGCCACATTCCAAATAATAGCGATTATGGAAATTACAGATGTTATAATACAATAGCATAGGAAGTGTGTCAATAGCCATAAAAGGGGGAGTTCAATTGATTTGCCTAATTCGCCACGGAGAAACTGATTGGAATTATAATGGAATGCTGCAAGGAAAGACAGATATCCCATTGAATGCAACAGGACGACAGCAAGCGGAGGAATGTCGCGTTTTTTTGGAGGATTCTGAGTGGGATGTTATTGTAACAAGTCCATTAATAAGAGCAAGACAAACTGCAGAAATCATTAACAAAAATTTAAATCTGTCCATCGTAGAAATGGAAGAATTTCAAGAAAGATCATTTGGTGATGCAGAAGGAACAACGAAGGAAGAACGAAATAAAAGGTATCCAGATGGAAACTATCCTGGAATGGAAACGCGTGAATTCGTTACGGCTCGTGTGATGAATGGAATGGAACAAATCATAGAAAAGTTTGGCAATAAAAAAGTATTGTTAGTGGCACATGGGGCTGTTATTAACTCGATTTTGTCTTCCATTTCTAATGGAGAAATCGGTTCAGGTAAGACAACCTTAATTAATGCGTGTATTAGTAATGTCCAATTTTTTGAAGGGCAATGGAAGGTTCATAATTACAATCAAATTAATCATTTAACGAAATATAATCATTAGTTAGGGGGGTAAATGTGGAGTATGTTGATATATTTGACCAACATCGGAACAGGATTGGAAAAGCAACGAGAGAAGAGGTACATAAAGAAGGTTTTTGGCACCAAACATTTCAGTGTTGGGTTGTTATGATTGAACAAGGTAAAATTTATCTCCTATTTCAACACCGACATCCCCAAAAAGATCTGTTCCCAAATTTACTTGATATATCTGCTGCTGGTCACCTGTTATCAGGGGAAACACCGGAAGACGGTGTACGAGAAGTAGAAGAGGAATTAGGTTTGAAAGTGGAGTATTCTGACCTAATTTCGGTCGGTATTTTTTCCGAGCAGCTGGTGGGAGAAGCCTATAAAGATTTTGAGCATTGTCACGTTTTCCTATATGAATTTGAAGGTTCAATCCATAGCTTCGATTTACAGGAAGAAGAAGTAACTGGTCTAGTAAAGATACCATTTTGGGAGTGGAAGGAGCTAATAGAGGGTCGAAAACAACAAATGAGAGTTACGGGGTTTCAAATCAAAGATAATCAAAAAATAGTAAAGGATTTTACCGTTAAGAAACAAGATTTTGTTCCACACCAAGCTGAGTATTACCAAATGATATGTGATGCAGTGGAAGCAGAGTTTGCTAAATAATTGTTTGTGATATTATTTGTTGTTCATTTCCATTTGAGTTAAAAATATGCTAAAAATCAACATTATCCTTTAAAAGAGCCAAATAAATAAAGGCTCTTTTCGTATTCTTCGTTTTTTACTACACAGTTGACACATAATGCGACATAACATTATCGTGACTACTTCCATCCTATATAAGATGAGTGCTAATCTAAGCTGCGGAAAAACACTCGCTTTCCATGGGGAACGCTTCAGCCTCCTCACGAGCAAAAAGCGCTCGCTGCGGGGTCTTCAGACTGTTCCTTTCCCATAGGAGTCTCGCATTTTTCCGCAGCTTAGATTATTATTATGGGGAAAAATGTCTGACTTCTATTTATATATCACTATACATCGGAGGAAATACACGTAAAGTCCCCTAAATTATTTCCTCCCCCCCATTCGCCTAAAAATCAAAGTTAGGGATGAACTATCGACAGGAACCTAAAAGTAAATCTGCTTTTTATGTTGAAAAGGGTGTGCTTGCCTAGAAACTAGTCGAACATTTTTGTACGGCACTTCTGTTGTTTTGACAAAAAAATAAGGACAAGTATGTTTTAATGGTCAACAAGAAGGAGTGGTGTAGAATGATGGGTTCAGCAACAGGGAACGAATCCAAATCATTAGTTGTTCATGACAATAATGTACGGACTTGGAAGAAGAAGCTTGGAGACAAGGTAAAGCTACTTTTCATCGAAAAAGGCTGGCTTATGTTCGTTGTCGGCTTTTTATTAGGACGAGCAGTTGTCCTTTCCTCGTTATCACCATTTGCACTCGCTTTTTTAGCATCTGTGTGGTTTATGCGAAGAGATAAGGCGTTAAAATTAATGCTTGCGACATTCGCAGGCGCATTAACCCTTAACTTTCAACATGGCGGTTATGTGATAACGACAATGATAGTCTTTGTATTTTTAGCATCGTTTGTCAAACATATGAGTCATCAGCAAAAAATTATTCCGATACTTGTGTTTTTTTCAAGTTTTCTCACTCGTTTGCTTACTTACTATGTAACAACTCAGTTAACTTCCTATGAATGGATGCTTGCTGCAGTAGAAGGTGTATTAAGCTCGGTGTTAGTACTTATCTTTATGCAAAGTATTCCATTATTATCACCAAAAAGATATAAACCAACACTAAAAAATGAAGAAATTGTTTGCATGATCATTCTACTTGCTTCTGTATTGACCGGTACAATAGGTTGGGAAATTCAAGGGGCATCTATCGAACAAATTTCATCACGGTACTTAGTGTTGTGGCTCGCTTTCGTAGGAGGAGCTGCTATTGGTTCAACAGTAGGGGTAGTAGCTGGGTTAATTTTAAGTCTCGCAAATGTGGCAAGCTTGTATCAAATGAGTTTACTAGCTTTTTCAGGTCTATTAGGAGGTCTGTTGAAGGATGGCAAAAAAATTGGAGTAGGATTAGGTCTGCTCGTTGGTACGCTTCTCATTGGTATCTATGGAAAAGGGCTAGAAGCTCTACTTCCATCAGTAATGGAATCAATGATTGCTATCATTTTGTTTTTCTGTACGCCAGAAAGCTGGATTAAAACTCTATCTAGGTATATTCCAGGAACGATTGAACATTCAAAAGAGCAAGAACAGTATTTACAAAAGGTTCGTGATGTCACTGCAAATCGTGTAAAACAATTCTCCAATGTCTTTCATGCTTTATCTGACAGTTTCACTTTAGAACAGAAAACGACATTAAAAGAGGAAAATGATAGAGAGACGGATTACTTTCTAAGCAATGTAACGGAAAAAACTTGTCAAAGCTGCTTTAAGAAAGAGTGGTGTTGGGCACAAAATTTTGATAAAACCTATGATATCATGACAAATTTAAAAGGAGATTTAGAAGAGGGTAATCATCCAAATAAAGTGTTACAACGGAATTTTGAAAACCATTGTGTAAAATCAAAAAAAGTACTTGATACGATGAAACAGGAGCTCTCCTTTTTTCAGGCTAATCAAAAGTTAAAGAAACAAGTTAGTGAGAGTAGACAATTTGTTGCAGATCAATTGCTTGGTGTTTCACAGGTAATGGGTGATTTTGCTCAAGAAATATTAAAGGAAAGAGAAAATCATGAGCAACAGGAGGTTGAAATAGTTGCTGCATTAAATCATATGGGAATCGAATTGGAAAAGTTAGATATATATAGCTTGGAAAAAGGCAACATTGATATAGAAATGAATTTATCCTTTTATAACTATCACGGAGAAGGACAAAAATTAATAGCACCAATGCTATCTGATATATTAAAAGAAACAGTAATTGTGAAGGAAGAGGAAGTATCACCAGTTCCAAATGGGTATTGCTATCTATCGTTTGGATCTGCGAAGAAGTTTATTGTTGAAACAGCTGTATCGCATGCTGCAAAAGGTGGTGGTTTAGTTTCTGGTGATAGTTACTCTACGATTGAGCTGGGCGCAGGAAAATATGCGATGGCCATTAGTGATGGAATGGGAAATGGAGAACGAGCACACGAAGAAAGCACAGAAACGTTACGGCTATTACAACAAATCCTGCAATCAGGAATTCAAGAGCAGGTTGCGATTAAGTCCATTAATTCAATTTTATCACTTAGAACAAGTGATGAGATTTTTTCAACATTGGATTTGGCGATGATTGATTTACACAATGCCGCTGTTCGATTTTTAAAGATTGGATCTATTCCTAGTTTTATTAAACGAGGGAACAAAATTATTAAAATAGAAGCTAGTAATCTACCGATTGGAATTATACAAGAGTTTGATGTAGAGGTGGTAAATGAACAGTTAAAAGCTGGCGACTTATTGATTATGATGAGTGACGGTATTTATGAAGGGCCGAAAAATGTGGAGAATGTAGATATGTGGTTGAAGCGGAAAATAAAAGAGGTGGAATCAGAAGACCCACAAGATATGGCTGATCTTATATTAGAGGAGGTAGTTCGTACTAGAGCAGGAGAAATTGAAGATGATATGACGGTATTGGTTGCGAAAATAGAAAAGAACAACCCGAAATGGGCAGCAATTCCTACCTACTCCAAAAAGGCTAATTAGTAACGGTTTATTTCATCTATTAACATATAAAACAGGTATAACTCTTCCTTTTATTGGCGACAATGTTGATAAAGCATATTCGCTTTGAGACGGATGCTCAACGTGATTAGGGATAATAAGAGGAGGAGTTATACCATGAAAAAAGGAACGTTAAAGCAAATTCTATTAATTACAGATGGTTGCTCGAACAAAGGCGAAGACCCATCGGCTGTTGCTACATTAGCTGCCCAACAAGGTATTACCGTAAATGTTATTGGTGTATTAGAGGATAATCAGAGTGAAGATTCCATGGGCTTGCAGGAAGTAGAAGATATTGCCATGTCAGGTGAAGGGGTTAGTCAAATTGTTTATAAAAAAGCATTATCTCAAACGGTTCAAACCGTCACGAAACAAGCAATGACACAAACACTACAAGGTGTTGTTAATCAGGAGTTAAAGCAGATACTGGGACCAAATCAAACACTGGAGGAGCTACCACCAGAACAACGAGGAGAAGTGATGGAGGTAGTGGAAGATTTAGGGGAAACAAGTGATTTAGAGGTGCTTGTATTGGTTGATACTAGTGCAAGCATGCATAATAAACTACCGACTGTTCAAGAGTCTCTGATTGATTTGTCGGTTAGTATGAATGCAAGAATTGGCCGAAATCGTTTTGCTATCTATGCTTTCCCTGGGAAGAAAAAAGCAATTGATAAAGTTCTCGATTGGTCACCAAAACTAGATTCAATCTCCTCCATATTTCCGAGGCTAACCAGTGGAGGAATAACGCCAACAGGCCCTGCAATTAAAGAAGCGATGTATCAATTTGGTAAATCAAGCTTAAAAAGGAGCTTTATGAGAGAAGATGCGCCAGATATCGAAGAAGCAGGGTATTAATTTAAGACCTGGAATCAAGGTTACGGGTAAATGGCACCAAAAAGAATACATCATTAAAAAGAAATTAGGAAGTGGAGCAATTGGTTCTGTTTATTTGTGTGAACAACAGGATGGAAAGCCTGCTGCCTTAAAAATCAGTGAAAAAGGATCCTCCGTAACAATGGAAGTTAATGTACTAAAAACCTTTCAAAAGGTCCAGGGAAATCGCCTTGGACCTTCTTTGTTAGATGTCGATGATTGGATTGATCCACAGGGAAATCGCTATTCCTTTTATATCATGGAGTATTTAAGGGGAAAGCAATTATCAACGTTTGTTTCTAGCCATGGAGAAGAATGGCTAGGCATACTGATGCTACAACTATTAGATGACTTGGAACAACTACATCAAACAGGGTGGGTATTTGGGGATCTAAAAACAGAAAATTTAATTGTTACCTATCCTCCACCACGTATCAGGTGGATAGATGTTGGTGGTACGACACAAATAGGAAGGTCTATTAAAGAGTATACAGATTTTTATGATCGTGGTTATTGGAATATGGGGTCTAGAAGGGCGGAGCCATCCTATGATCTTTTTGCTTTAGCTATGATAATGATTCAATTTTATTACCCAAATCGCTTTGAGCGGGGAACAGATCCTAAAAAAACATTATTCCATAAGTTGCGACAAACCCCACCATTAAAAAAGTATGAACCGAGTATAATAAAAGCACTGAAAGGACAATATACATCCAGCATAGAAATGAAAGCAGAGCTAGCAGCCCTTATCATGAAGCAACCATCGTCTTTTTTACAGACAAAACAAAGAAATCATGCGAATCCTTCTATGACTCAGAAAAAATCACGCAAATATCAGAAAAGGAAGCGTACTAAACATCATTCTGTTTTAGAGGGTGTAGGAATATTCGTCGTCGTTTTATTGTTTTATTTTATCTATCTTATCCTGCAGTAGGGTTATGATATAAAGTCTGTTCCTTCTATTCATTTTTTTGTAGTATAGTAGAAGAATGATAGGATAAAAATCTGCACCTATAACCAAAACGGAGTGGGGAAATGATGGATAAAGAAGTTCTGAAATTTATAAAAAGACATAGCTTATTACATCGGAACGCAACTGTTTTGGTCGGTGTTTCGGGTGGTCCGGATTCGATGGCCCTCCTCCATTTTTTGTATACCATAAAAGAAGAATATAACCTGCGTTTGGTCGCATTATCTATCGATCACGGTTTAAGAGGGAATGAATCGAAGGAAGATGTTCGCTATGTAGAAAAGGTTTGTAATAAGTGGAAAATAGAATTTATTGAAACTTTTCTTGACGTTCAATCGTATAAGGATAAAGAGCGGAAAGGAACACAACTCGCAGCAAGGGAACTACGTTATCAGTTTTTTAAGGAAAAAATGGAAGCGTACCAAGCTGATTACTTGGCATTGGGGCACCATGGAGATGATCAAGTAGAAACGATACTCATGAAGGTGATTCGTGGTGCTAATCCACAAGGTGTAACTGGAATAACTGTAAAGCGCCCTTTTTCAAATGGTTTTCTTGTGAGGCCATTGTTATGTGTGTCGAAACAAATAATTGAAGAATATTGTTCGGAAAATGAAATAGATCCGAGAAGGGATCCATCTAATAAAGAAACTATCTACACTCGAAACTATTTCCGCATTCATATTCTACCGTTGCTAAAACGGCAAAATCCTAGCTTACATAAAACATTTCAACGTTTAAGTGAAGCAGCGTTACATGATCAACGTTATTTAGAAGAACAAGCAAGGCAGCTCATTGATGAAATTGTTCATTTTAATGATGAAAAAGGAGAAGTTAGTTTTGAATGGATACGGTTTGTGGAATATCCATTTGCTTTACAAAGACGCTCCTTTCATCTAATATTGAACTATCTATACGATGAGGTTCCTGATGACTTATATTATGTGCACGAAGATCTGTTTTTTGATTTAATACATAATGAAAAGGCGAATGTAAGTGTGGACATGCCAAAGAACCTAAAAATGGTGAAAGCCTATCAAACCATTTTGTTTTATTTCGAAGATCAATCAAATCAAACCAGTTATCGTAATTGGTTACAAATTCCAGGTAAAGTTGTTCTACCGGACGGAGCATCGATTATTGCCTCTATTACGGATAATCCAGAAGAAGATTCGAAGTTTGTGATGAGTCTTCCATTCAATGACAATATCAAACCACCTTTAATCGTAAGGTCTAGACAAGCTGGTGATAAGTTGAAGGTTAGAGGGTTAAACGGAAGTAAAAAGGTGAAAGATATTTTTATTGATGAAAAAATCCCAAGACAATTAAGAGATAGCTGGCCGTTGGTTGTTGATCAAGAAGGAAATATTCTATGGTTGGTTGGAATAAGAAAAGGTTATTCAAGTAATAATTCTAAGTCAAGGGACTATCTTCGATTACAATATGTAAAGGCAACATAGGAGGACCAGGGATGGATAAAGACATCGAAAAAGTGTTAATTACCAAAGAGGAAATTGAAAAAAAGTGTAAAGAACTAGGTGCAGAATTAACAAGGGAATATGATGGCAAATTTCCATTAGCAATTGGAGTGCTAAAAGGTGCAATGCCTTTTATGTCAGATGTGCTTCGCTATACGGAAACCTATTTAGAAATGGATTTCATGGATGTTTCTAGCTATGGTAATGAAACGAGATCCTCTGGAGAGGTTAAAATTGTAAAAGACCTAGATACGAAGGTTGAAGGCCGTGATTTACTCATTATAGAGGACATTATTGACAGCGGACTGACATTAAGTTATTTGGTTGATCTATTTAAATATAGAAAGGCAAATTCGGTTAAAATCGTAACTTTACTCGACAAGCCGGAAGGACGCACTGTGGATATTAAAGCAGATGTTGCCGGATTTAAAGTACCGAATGAGTTTGTTGTCGGTTATGGTTTAGACTATCAAGAAAAATATCGGAACCTTCCATATATAGGCGTATTAAAGCCTGAAGTTTATAGTGGAAGTTAAAATTATTAATAATTTTCAGTAATTAGTCGTAAAATTGTAACATATCTTAAAAGGGTAACTGTATTAGTTGTAATCGTCCTTTTTAATATGATACTATTTACTATAGTTTTCTCGCTTGGGAGGAGGTAGGCAATGAATCGAATTTTTCGTAACGTAATTTTTTATTTTCTAATATTCCTAGTAGTTATTGGAGTTGTCGGAGTATTTAATGGACAAAATAATCAAGCAGAGCAACTCAAAGTAAACGAATTTTATCAAGCGCTTAGTAATGGTGAAATCGAAGATATGACCTTACAGCCCTCCAATGGGGTATATCGGATTACAGGTGAATTAACCGGGGGAACCTCGTTTATTTCACAAGTACCAGATAACCCAGATGTTGTAGCAAGTATTACTGAAACGGCATCTGATCAAGGAATATTAAGTGTTGAAGAGGAAGAACAACCAAGCGGATGGGTAACCTTTTTAACTACCATGATTCCGTTTGTTATTATATTTATTTTATTCTTCTTTCTTCTTAACCAAGCTCAGGGCGGCGGTAGTCGTGTCATGAACTTTGGTAAAAGTAAAGCTAAAATGTACAGCGAAGACAAGAAGAAGGTACGATTTAAAGATGTAGCAGGGGCGGATGAAGAGAAGCAAGAGCTAGTCGAGGTTGTTGATTTCTTAAAGGATCCACGTAAGTTTGCTGCCATCGGTGCAAAAATCCCTAAAGGGGTCCTATTAGTAGGTCCTCCAGGTACAGGTAAAACCCTTCTTGCACGTGCAGTTGCTGGTGAAGCAGGTGTGCCATTTTTCTCCATTAGTGGTTCCGATTTCGTGGAGATGTTTGTTGGGGTAGGTGCCTCTCGTGTTCGTGATTTATTTGAAAATGCGAAAAAGAATGCACCTTGTATTATTTTTATTGATGAAATTGATGCAGTAGGTAGACAACGTGGCGCTGGTGTTGGTGGGGGTCATGATGAACGTGAACAGACGCTTAACCAGTTGCTAGTTGAAATGGATGGTTTCGGTGAAAATGAAGGTATCATTATTGTAGCAGCAACGAACCGTCCGGATATATTGGACCCTGCATTACTACGTCCTGGACGTTTTGACCGTCAAATTACTGTAGATCGTCCGGATTTAAAGGGACGAGAAGATGTGCTTCAAGTACACGCTCGTGACAAGCCTTTAGCCGATAATGTTGAATTAAAAACGATTGCGATGCGTACACCAGGTTTTTCTGGTGCAGATTTAGAAAACTTGTTGAATGAAGCTGCTCTAGTTGCAGCTAGAGGAGACAAGAAAAAGATTGACATGGATGATGTCGATGAAGCAATAGACAGAGTAATTGCTGGTCCTGCTAAGAAAAGTAGGGTGATTTCCAAAAAGGAAAGAAACATTGTTGCTTATCACGAAAGTGGTCATACGGTCATTGGAATGGCATTAGATGATGCTGATATGGTACATAAGGTAACGATTGTACCTAGAGGTCAAGCTGGTGGATACGCCGTTATGCTTCCAAAAGAAGATCGATATTTTATGACTAAACCGGAATTATATGATAAGATTACTGGCCTGCTAGGTGGACGTGTTGCCGAAGAAATTATCTTTGGTGAAGTTAGTACGGGTGCTCATAATGACTTCCAACGAGCAACAGGAATTGCACGTAAAATGGTTACGGAGTATGGTATGAGTGATAAGATTGGTCCATTACAGTTTGGAAATACAAGTGGTCAAGTATTCTTAGGTCGAGATATGCAAAATGAACAAAATTACAGCGATGCTATTGCGCATGAAATTGATAAAGAAATGCAGAAAATCATAAATGATTGTTATGGGCGAGCCAAGGAAATTCTAACCGATAAGAAGGATAAGTTAGAGCTTATTGCTTCAACATTATTGGAAGTAGAGACCTTGGATGCAAAACAAATCAAATCACTTTTTGAGGATGGAGTAATGCCTGAGCCAAAGGTTGTTGAAGCAGATGAACAGCCTAAAACAGAAGGCACATCGGATAAAGATGTAAAAGTAAACATTCAAACAAGATCAGAGGAAGAAACTTCTGAAGATAACGATCAAAAAGATCAGGATAAAAAAGAATGAGTAAAAGCCTTCTCACATTGTGGGAAGGCTTTTTATAATTAAATATGATATGATGTACGAGAAAATTAAGAGAAATGGTGGAAAAGATATGATATTTGTTTTGGATGTAGGAAATACCAATACTGTGTTAGGTGTTTTTAACCAAGAAGAATTGAAGTACCAATGGCGAATAAATACGGATCGGCATAAAACGGAAGATGAATATGCAATGCTAATCAAATCACTGTTAGAAAATGATGGCTTGTCCTTTAATGATATTGAAGGGATTATCATTTCTTCTGTTGTACCCCCAATCATGTTTGCTTTGGAACGGATGTCTCAAAAATATTTTCATTTGGATCCATTAATTATAGGTGGCAAAATGGTCGATCATTCATTAAAAATGGTTTATCCAAATCCAAGTGAACTAGGGGCGGATAGAATCGTTAATGCAGTGGGGGCTATTGAGGAGTATGGCGTTCCTTTGGTTATTATTGATTTTGGAACCGCTACTACGTATTGTTATATAAATGAACATGAGGAATACGTAGGTGGAGTAATCGCGCCAGGAATTAATATTTCTTTAGAAGCTCTTTATTCCAAGGCAGCAAAGCTACCAAAAATAGAAATCAAAAACCCGGGAAATATACTTGGGGAAACAACAGTAGAAGCCATGCAAGCAGGTGTTTACTTTGGTTATGTAGGTCAAGTGGATGAAATTGTTCGTAGACTTCAGGTGGATGCGGTTCAAACGCCAAAAGTTATTGCAACTGGAGGGTTGGCAACTCTAATATCTAGTGATTCAAAGACGATTGATATCGTTGATCCATCACTAACTTTAAAAGGCTTATATAAAATTTATAAAAAGAATAAAAAATAATGATAACCGGTAAGGAGTGGATGGAGACATCATGAGTGATTATCTTATTAAAGCAACAGCATTTAATGGAACAGTAAGAGCATACGCCATTCAATCAACGGAAACGGTAGAAGAGACAAGAAGGAGACAGGACACATGGGCGACAGCCTCTGCGGCAATTGGACGCACGGTTACTATTGCTGCCATGATGGGCTCGATGCTAAAGGGAAAAGATAAGATAACTGTAAAACTGGAGGGTAATGGCCCAGTTGGTGCAATTATTGCTGATGCAAACGCTGTAGGTGAAGTAAGAGGATATATTTCAAATCCACATGTTGATTTCGATCTAAATGAGAAAGGTAAGCTAGATGTAGCTAGGGCTGTTGGAACACAAGGTAACTTAAGTGTTGTGAAAGATCTTGGTCTAAAGGATCATTTTACAGGACAGGTTCCTATTGTTTCAGGGGAAGTAAGTGAAGACTTTACCTATTATTTTGCAAATTCGGAACAAATACCTTCGGCTGTCGGTGCAGGAGTATTGGTGAATCCTGACCACTCGATTCTTGCTGCAGGCGGCTTTATCGTTCAGGTGATGCCAGGAGCGGACGATGAGACAGTTGATGTAATTGAAACAAGAATTAATGAAATACCTCCAATTTCAAGTCTAATTAGAGAAGGAAACACACCGGAAGAGATTTTAGATCGTTTATTGGGGAAAGACAATTTGAAAATTCTTCAAAAGCAAGAAGTGATATTCTCCTGTCATTGTTCAAAAGAACGGATTGAAAATGCCATCCAAAGTCTTGGCAATGATGAAATTGATTTAATGATTAAAGAAGATAAAGGTGCAGAGGCAACGTGTCATTTCTGTAATGAGGTTTATACGTTGAACGTGGAAGATCTACAGGCTTTAAAATCCGAGTGAGGAGAGGAACTGGGGGATGACTAGGAAGTTTCTGTTTGGAGTAATCATTAGTCTCCTGATAACAAATTTAACAACAATAGGTGTCTGGATGGTAGAAAGAAATCAAGATCTAAGTGAAAATTTTAGTGTTCAGGTTAATAAAAATGAAGCTGTAGCAACGATTAATAATAAGGAAATTTTCTATGACGATTGGATAGGAGCATTAGAGGGTAACTTTGGTGAACAAGTGTTGAAGGATTTAATCAATAAAGAAGTGGTCTTTCAATTAGCAAAGGAGCAAGGAATCGATATTAATCAGAAGTTAATCGATAGAGAATTGTCGTTACTGTTTACAATGGCTGGTGTTTTAACTCATGATGAAATTGAGCCCCAAATAGAAAAGTGGGAGCAACGATTACTTTATCGACTGTATATGGAAGAGTTATTAACCCAGGATATTTCCGTGGATGAAGGTGCTATCAGGAAGTATTATGAAAATCATGGTGGACAGTATGAATTTGACGAATCGATCCAATTATCCCATATTATTGTGAACGATAGAGAAACGGCAATACAAATAACAGATGAGTTAAATGCTGGTGCTTCCTTTGCTGCGCTGGCAAGAGAATACTCGATAGATGAGAACACTAAAAGTGATGGAGGATATTTAGGCTTTTATACTGAAACGACCGAATTTTTACCTTCTGATTACTTCTCAAAAGCAATTGAACTGGAAGAGCATACCTATAGTGAACCTTTTGTAACCAGTAACGGTATTGCCATTCTCTATTTGCATCGCCGTTTACCATCAATCTCCTTTTCTTATGAAGAGCTTAAGCCCCATATGAAGCGAGAATTAGCATTAGAAGAGATTGAAACAGTCATTTCAGCTGATTTGTTGTGGGACAAAGTAGATGTAGATTGGATTTATGGGAATTATTAAAATTTTCCAACTAAATTGGTTGACTTTTTACCTAGTTATAGCGTACATTGGATATAAATCCAATAAAAATACTAGGGATTGGAGTGTGGGGAAAAAATGAAAGTTGCGCAATCAATTGCAGATTTAATTGGTAATACTCCGATAGTGAAATTAAACAGAACAGCAGACGCAGAGGGTGCAGAGATTTATGCTAAATTAGAGTTTATGAATCCAGGCAGCTCTGTAAAAGACCGTATTGCTCTAGCCATGATAGAAGCAGCAGAAAAAGATGGTAAACTAAAAGAAGGCGATACCATTATTGAACCAACTAGTGGGAATACGGGAATCGGGCTAGCATTAGTAGCTGCAATAAAAGGTTATAAAACAATACTAGTCATGCCTGATACGATGAGTATGGAGCGTCGTAACCTATTGCGTGCATATGGTGCAGAGTTAGTTCTAACACCTGGTGCAGAGGGAATGAAGGGCGCAATAAAGAAAGCGACAGAACTTCAAGAAGAGCATGGATATTTCATGCCTCAGCAATTTAATAATGAAGCGAATCCTGAGGTACATGCTCGTACAACAGGTAAGGAAATAGTGGAACAAATGGGTGATCAGTTAGATGCATTTGTTTCTGGAATTGGAACTGGTGGTACTATAACCGGTGCAGGAAAAGTATTAAAAGAACATTATAAGGACATAAAACTTTATGCTGTTGAGCCAGAAGCTTCTGCAATATTGTCTGGAGGAAATCCAGGTCCACATAAAATACAAGGGATTGGAGCAGGTTTTGTTCCTAGCATACTTGATACGGAAATTTACGATGAAGTCATTGCAGTGAGTAATGAAGATGCATTTGCTACAGCTCGTGAAGCAGCGAAAAAGGATGGCCTTCTAGGTGGAATTTCATCAGGTGCTGCCATCTATGCGGCTAAGAAAGTAGCAAAAGAATTAGGCAAAGGGAAAAAGGTATTGGCTGTAATCCCAAGTAATGGAGAACGTTACTTATCTACACCTTTGTATCAGTTTGAAGACTAAAAATAAATGTAAGGTGATAGGGTTGACCTTTATAGAGGTCAGCCCTATTTTTTTCATACATAGAGTTTTTCTTAAGTTCTAATTTTTTTAGCCAATCCATGAAGAAATAAAAGAAATGGTGTAGAATAAGGAATAAATGAACAAAGATGAAGGCGGAGTTTTACATGAACAAATGGTTACGGACCGACGTAAAAAATTACAACTTAAAAGATAGAACACTAATTATGGGTATTTTAAATGTGACACCGGATTCTTTTTCCGATGGTGGTAGTTTTACAGATGTAGAAAAAGCTGTGGAACAAGCAATCTCCATGGAACGTGATGGTGCAGATATTATAGATATTGGGGGAGAATCAACAAGACCAGGTCATGAACCAGTCTCTTTAGATGAAGAGATAAACCGAGTAATTCCAATTATTAGAGCAGTAAAACGGGCAGTACATATCCCGATTTCGATTGATACGTATAAAGCTGAAACTGCAAAACAAGCAGTAAAAGCTGGAGCATCGATTATCAATGATGTTTGGGGAGCTAAAAAGGAACCAGAAATTGCCCGTGTTGCCGCTGATATGCAGGCACCAATTGTTCTAATGCATAATCGAGATAATAAAGACTATGTATCACTAATCGATGATATGAAATCAGACCTTCAGGAATCGATTGAAATCGCTGTTCGTGCCGGTGTACAGAAATCTAATATCGTTTTAGATCCAGGAGTTGGTTTTGCTAAAACAGTGGAGGACAACCTTATGGTGATGCGGAACCTTGATCAGCTAACTGAATTAGGCTATCCGTTACTACTAGGAACTTCTCGTAAATCAATGATTGGTAAAGTGTTAGATTTACCCGTTGACCAAAGAGATGAAGGAACGGGTGCAACAACTTGTTATGGGATTACAAAAGGTGTCGATATTGTCCGTGTACACAATGTATCCTTAAACGTAAGAATGGCGAAAATGATGGATGCAATGATTGGAAAAGGAGATACTACAATTGGATAAGATTTATTTAAACAAAATGGAGTTTTACGGCTATCATGGGCTATTTCCCGAAGAAAACAAATTAGGACAACGTTTCTATGTTGACTTGGCATTAGAGTGTGACTTAAGTATAGCGGGGAAAACAGATCGTATGGAGGACTCCATTGATTATGGTATGATTTATCAAAAAACAAAAGCAGTTGTTGAAGGAACTGCTTTGCATTTAATAGAAGCAGTTGCTGAGAACATTGCTAATCAGTTACTTGGAAATTTTAACAAGCTTTATGCGTGTAAAGTAACGGTTTATAAACCAGATCCACCAATTCCTGGTCACTATCAGTCTGTTGCGGTGGAAATTTATCGGGAGCGAAAGAAATGAATACAGCATATGTTGCGTTAGGATCTAACATCTCACCTCGCTTTACTTATCTACAGAAAGCGATTGATCTCTTATCGACTTATGAAGAAATAGAGGTCATTCAACAGTCTTCGATTTATGAAACAATTCCTGTCGGTTATGCAGAACAAGGAAATTTTTTAAATATGGTTGTAAAAATCAGGACAAGTCTGGACCCGTTGGTATTACTAAGCTACTGTCAATCAATTGAGAAAAAACTTGGAAGAAAACGGGAAATTAAATGGGGGCCTAGAACAATAGACCTTGACATTTTACTCTATAATGAAGAAAATATTAAAACGGAGCAATTAACAGTTCCTCATCCTAGAATGCATGAGCGGGCCTTTGTGTTAATACCATTATGCGATATAGACCCGTCAATAAATATCCCTTTTTTAAACAAAACTGTAAAGGACGTTCTGGATGAGGTGTCATCTCAGGAAAAAAAGGGAGTTATCAAATGGGTGCGATCGAATGGGGAAGAAGAATAAAGGCTTATCGTAAGTTGAAGGGATACACACAAATTCAATTTGCTCAAAAGCTAGGAATTTCAGTTTCCATTGTTGGTGAAATCGAACGAGGAAACCGAATGCCTGCCAATGAATTAATCCATCTAATTACGGATGTTTTAGATATCTCTATTGAAGAGTTACGCCCTGAAGACTGAAAAGGATGCTCATTTATATTTGACATAGAGGGTATTCTAATCAGTAGTACTTGCACCAATGGCAGGAGTTAGTTAGAGGCGAAGGCTAGAGTATCTTAAAAGGGATATCCGTTGACACTCCTCCTGTCGTTTTCTATACTAATCCATGAGTGAGATACTGCCAGTGCTTTACTGGCAGTTTTTCTAATTACATAAGAACTATAAGGATCTTTTTAGTTTTGAGTTTAAATATATACAAATAATATGATTGGAGTGAGCGATCGTGGCTGAAGAGTTAAATGAACAGATGCAGGTGCGCAGAGATAAATTAGAATCCTATTTGCAAAAAGGATTAGATCCATTTGGTGATAAATTCATTCGCACCCACTTAGCGGAACAATTAAGAGAAGCGTATGACCAATTCTCGAAGGAAGAACTAGAAGAGAAAGCAATTGAAACTACCATTGCTGGTAGAGTGATGACAAAGCGCGGAAAAGGAAAAGCTGGTTTTTCTCATATTCAAGATTTGAGTGATCAAATTCAATTGTATGTTAGAAAAGATGCAGTTGGAGAAGAAGCTTACGAGCTTTTTAACACAACAGATTTAGGTGACATTGTTGGAGTTACTGGTACGGTGTTTAAAACAAAAGTAGGTGAACTATCTGTAAAAGTAACAGATTACCAGGTTTTAACCAAATCATTACGTCCGCTTCCTGAAAAGTTTCATGGTTTAAAAGATGTAGAACAACGCTATCGTCAACGCTATCTGGATTTAATTACAAACCCACAAAGTAAAGAAACATTTATTACACGCAGTAAGATCATACAATCCATGCGCCGATATTTAGATGATAAAGGCTTCCTTGAAGTAGAGACACCAATGATGCACGGAATTCCAGGCGGTGCTTCTGCTCGACCATTTATTACGCACCATAATGCACTTGATATTCCTTTATATATGAGGATTGCAATTGAGTTGCATCTGAAGCGGCTAATTGTTGGTGGTATGGAGAAGGTTTATGAAATAGGTCGTGTGTTTCGGAATGAGGGAGTATCCACCAGACATAATCCTGAGTTTACAATGTTAGAGCTATATGAAGCATATGCTGATTTTCATGATGTAATGTCATTAGTAGAAAATATGGTTGCACATATTGCTAATGAAGTAGTAGGAACTACAACGATCTCTTATGGTGATGATCAGGTAGATTTAAACCCTGAGTGGAAAAGAGTTCACATGGTTGATGCAGTAAAAGAAGTGACAGGTGTAGACTTTTGGAAGCAAATGAGTGACGAAGAAGCAAAAGCTTTAGCAAAGGAACATGGTGTTGAAATTCAGAACACGATGCAATTTGGTCATGTTGTTAATGAGTTTTTCGAACAAAAAGTGGAAGATACATTAGTGCAGCCGACATTCGTTTATGGTCACCCTGTTGAGATATCTCCACTCGCTAAGAAAAATAAAGAAGATGATAGGTTTACGGATCGATTTGAATTGTTCATTGTTGGTCGAGAACACGCAAATGCATTTTCTGAGTTAAATGATCCAATTGATCAACGTGAAAGATTTGAAGCTCAAGTCAAAGAAAAAGAACAAGGAAATGATGAAGCGCATGAGATGGACGAGGATTTCCTTGAGGCTTTAGAGTATGGAATGCCGCCAACAGGTGGTTTAGGAATTGGTATTGATCGTCTAGTTATGTTATTAACCAACGCCCCGTCGATTCGCGACGTGTTGCTGTTCCCACAAATGAGAAATCGAGAATAAAGTGAAAGAATAAGGAAACTTTCGTGTAAAAGCGGAGGTTTCTTTTCTTTTTGATAACAAGAGCATATGTATAATGGAGCGTATTTTCGATAGCATTTTAGGCAAAACTCTTCATTAAAAATGGGAAGGTGTCACTTTTTCTTGATTCATGTTTAAAATGAGTTGTAATGGGTAAAGATAAATTAATGGCTATAAGTCGTCATCCATTTATTGGTTCTAAAAATTTATTGATTTAGGAAATAAACCATGATAAAGTAATAAACGTTGTCAAAAAACAGACACGAATATCATTTATTCAATTATTTTGTTGACTATGTTTTATAATGGTGATATATTAGAAAAGTCGCAATTAAGAGTCGACAAAAAAATTTCTAAAAAGTTATTGACTTCCACGAAACAACTTGTTATACTATAAAAGTTGTCGCGTTAAAGAACAACAAACATTTGATCTTTGAAAACTGAACAAAACAACCAGTATGTTAAATAGAAAGCGTAGG
>NZ_JAFBDR010000028.1 GCF_016908325.1 Aquibacillus albus
AAGCTATCGTATGAAGACCCGCGAATCTATATTTGAGGAACAAACTGTACAAAATTAATTAGCAAAAAGTGTTCAATTTTACTTGACGGTCACAAATGCTTCTTTTCTTTCGGCCCTTCTTATTTACAAAGACGTAAGAAGCTATTTTATTGTCTGTAAAATCAAATATTGATAGATGGACAGATTTCTATGCGAGAACGACATAGTTTAGGTAAGGAAATCTAATATGGAAATTATGACTAAAGAGGACCTAAAGAAAACAGAAGAGTACTTTTATTTGGCTGGATACAATCAATGGTATCCGTTCCTGGTGGAACTAAATACAAAACTTTTGAATGTCTATGGAAAAGAACCGTTCCCCCATACTTGGATTGAACAGGATTTTTGTGAGGGGTCAAAAAAATAATCATGAAGTATTTCAAAAACAACTCTAATTAACAACATCATGATAAAGTAAAGTCCTACAGTTTATTAAACTAGTTGTAACCTGTAGGGTTTTATAATGGTTGGTAAATATTCATTTTGTAGCTCTTTATAGCATTCAGAAATATACTTCGTATATTTTCGGTTCCTATCTTTTCGTTCTATCCTGCCACAATGATATAATTCTTCGCAAAAATCAACTGTATTCTGCATGTTCAGATACTGTTCATGTTATATATTTCCTGTAGCTAGTCTGGCTTTTTTCACCATACTAAGCCAGCTGTAAAGTTTTTCCGATGAATACACTTCCTCTTCATCAATTACACGTGTATTACCAGAATAAGCCCGCTTGATCATTAAAATCCTTTCATAGATAGTATCATGACAACAATCAAGATTTTTCATTTCATCTTCAAATAGTGAAATAAAGTCACTAATTGAGATTTTAGATAAAACTTTGTTTCCTACGGAATTATTTTCCACTACGATCCCTCTTCAAATGTTATTATCAGGTCTAATATAAAAAGCTACCCGAAATAAAAAGTCAGAATAATCTTTTGGTCGGAATAAGGTTATTATATGGATTACCTATCCATCTAAACAAGTTCCAGAGGTGAAAGCTCATAACATTTTATAAAATAAAGTCTATTAAATAAAGAATTCGACTAGTCAAGTTGAGTTCTTTTTTTCGTACACTAAATTTATGAAAAATACAACAACTACTACCTCAACCTAGAAAACTGAAGAATTAGAGACTTAATTAGAGTTACTTGAATAGCAAAATGCGGAACTGACAACTAAAAATAAAGTCGTATGATAACAATTCCGCCTAAGCCAGCAATGTCAGTTTGGAGCTTCGAGTGATAAAAAATCCATACCAAATAGAATTATCACGATTTAACGAAGCTGAAGTTACTGAAAATTCTACTGTTGAAAAATCAACTATCGAAACAATCACATATAAAAGAAAGAAAACACAAGTTCAT
The DNA here is from genome assembly GCF_016908325.1 of Aquibacillus albus. Taxonomy (GTDB): domain Bacteria; phylum Bacillota; class Bacilli; order Bacillales; family Amphibacillaceae; genus Aquibacillus_A; species Aquibacillus_A albus. The sequence continues at coordinate 1,410 of NZ_JAFBDR010000028.1, forward strand.
CATGAGCCTAACCTTGAAAACCTGTCTACGGAAAAAAGTTGAGTACCGATTATCTGAAGAGGATCAGGTTTGCTCGTGTTGCGGTGGGCCATTACATGAAATGAGTACGGAAGTACGCCGTGAACTCAAAGTTATTCCTGCCCAAGTGAAGGTAGTAGAATATGTGAATTATGTATATAGTTGTCGCCATTGTGAACGTCACAAAATGGAAACAACTAATGGTACAGCAGATATGCAAGTTTCTGTCTATCCAGGAAGTATAGCATCTCCGTCAACAATGGTGTATATTATGAATCAAAAATATGTAGAGAGCATGCCACTGTATCGACAAGAGAAAACAACTAGCTCATCTTGGCGTAACGTTGTCACAATTGGGGATGATCTATGGTGCGAATATATGGCTTACACTTATTTAAAATTGGATGTATGACCATCTAATAAAGCAAGATATTTTGCATGCGTATGAAACAGTATTCGCTAAATATTATAACTTCCTTTAATTCCTCATGATCTATCCTTTGGACAGAATATACATCTTTGCATTTTAAAAATTCCTTAACTTTTCGATGATACTGTTCAATAGCAAGATTGGAATAACCTTTCTTGGCAAGATGTTTTTCAAAAATATTGATTTGCATTTCTTTTATGTACTTAAACACATAAACAAAATTGGCTTTTCATAATACCTAAAAAGTGGCGAGATTCAAGCGCCATTATATATATATTGTTTTTGACACATCAAAAGAAAATAGCATGAATCCATTTAAGTAACTTTCTTATTTATTTGAAAAGCAGTCCAACATTGATTCGAAAGATGATAGTGAAATAGATCAGCTTCTACTTTGGTCACCGATAAATCCAGAAGAATGGCGCGTTTCAAATCAATCTAAATAAATGATATATCAAATCCCCATCTGATAACAGTTGGGGATTATTTCACACTTACTTACTTACCTACTCTAGATTTAAATTATTTATCTAAATATGGGTCGACATATATTTCTTCCATTAATTCAACATATTTTTCTGGAGTTAAATTTAGTACCGATTCAAGTGTTTTGTCTGCGGTAAATTGCTTCATTTCCCAAAGATTTTTTAAAAAATTAAATTGTGTAACAAATTCATGTACAGCAAATGAAAACCATAATCTACGGTTTTCTTTTCGTTGCTCATGATAACCATTATAATGGGGTGTATTTGAAAGATATAAGTTATTGTGGAAAACCTTTACAAATTTCGGATTGAAATGGAGAATATCAAATAAGGCATTAGGAAGTTGATTTGGACTACCATTTAATAAAAATTGTTTAGGTGACCTAATCACTCTGCCTTTATGAGCAGATTTCAATTTATTCTGAAAACTATACATAATAGTTTTAAAACACATAAAGTCTAATTCATCAAAAAAGTCAGTATTATCCAGCTTACTTAATTTCTTTGCCTTAAAGGCATTATAATACGAAACATCCGTTCTATTACCAAACCCTTTGCTTGGTAAGTGGTTATCTCCTGTATAATTGAACCTAACCACAATATCAAAAGAATTAATCTCATCTGATAAATCCTCCTCTACAGGTGCAGGTCCAACAATAGCTACGGATTTACCATTTACATAATTAAAAAATGCCTGATCTTGCTCTGAAAAATGCGTCTTACTCAATTTATTTGTTCGTTTTTTATCTCCATTTAATATAGAATAGAAAATTTCCATTCTATTTAAAAATGACTTTTCTAGTGAACTTTTCTTTAAACTTAGAAGAGTATTATTGGCATTATCCAGATCACCTTGATCAATATATAATTTAAAGGATTGTATTAATGTTTCATCGTTCTTTGTATTACCTAACGCTTGATATGCACTTTGAATAGCTTTCGTTCGTGCTATATTAGCAACCTTAAATAAACCGCTGTTAATACATAAGAACATCAAATGGTTCCATCTAGATGAAGGCAATAATTTTGCGTCTAGTCTTAATGTACTTTTAACAAGAGTGTTAGAATAATTAATGTTATAGTTTTTAAAATTATGCCTCTCTTCAATCGATTTTAGTAGAATATTCATATAATTTTCTGGTAAACCCTTGTAGTTTTCTAAGTTACTGTTTAATATATCATTTAACATCGAGATTCCTGACTGAAAGGCTTCTTCAGTCCCCATTTTCACTTTACTTACTAGATTTTTAAATAACATTCTTCTATTTATTCTGCTTTCCAAGAATATCTCTCCCCATACTTTAGTTTTGTGAACTTCCACATTACTTCGCTTTCACATTAGCAGGGTATCCCGATTGGAAATTACTAAGAAAAATAACGTGGAAATATCCGTTCTACTTTGCAAAAAAATACCTGTTTTTTGCTAGAATAGTGTACTCTTTTAAATTAGTTCTTTGTATTTTTTCAATATCTAAGATTACTTCTTTCTTATAGGCTAAAGATTTATTTGTAACAATTAAATCTTTTTAAAATTCTCATTCCATCAGGTTCTAATGATGCAGCATGATTATGCCCTTCCAAGTTTTTCTAAAGTATAGTTTCTTTCGATTGTATTAGGACCCTAATATATAAGCATCTACACCTACTGCAATTCCTAAATGGTGACCTGAAAACCCTATTTCTTTAACTCTTGTTCCAAGCTTCTCTTTTATACTAGTAATTTCTAAAAAAGCTATATCTTCAAAAGGAACAGGGTAACCTGATGTACAACTATAGATAATTAAGGCTTTGTTACGCCCTTTATCTTGAAAGAAGTCAACAATCCTTTCTTTTTCGTGTGTTGTCATTCCAAAGGAAATGTTGAATTCTCCATGATAGTGGGTCTCATAATCAACTTAACAAATGATTATTACATGCAGATAGGATTTTAATTTGTTCTAACTCTAATGAAGCTATTTCCTTAACAGATGTTAATTCCCCTACAGAGGTACTATTACTAATAACAAACTTCCCACACCACTATTCCTTTTTATCTGAATTCTCTTAGTTTCTAAAATATATTAAATTCCTACTCTAATAATTTAAATATGTTTCAACTAATGCTGTTGTTACAATTTATGAGGAGGTTTGATAAAAAAGGCATTTTAACTAGATCAAGTTTTTAAAGATTAAAAGGCTTTGAAGTAGAAACAACAAAAACCATAGCAAGATTGCAAAACAAAAAATGATACCACAATAGAAATAGGCAAACAAGTAGAAGTAGATTTAATAATCATTACAGCAAAAGAGATTTTGTTGTTTTGAAAAGACTTCAATATCTCAACTTTTGGACAATTAGTGTACAGTCTGTAATTAAAATCGCTAACCACTCACTTTTTTTATTGCGATTGAGAACAAAGACAACTTTAATAGGCACACCATTCGCTTGGGTGATATGGAATAGAACGAAGTATGATTTTTTACCAGTGGTTAGGTTCGCTAAACAGTAAAGTTCTTTAAAGCTCACACGTTTATCATTCACGATATACCGTTGCTTTAAGTTCTTTACCATACCAATGACATCAAATACTTGATCCTAAATATTTTTAAAGAGAGGCTGATAAGTGTACCAAGAATCCATCAGCACATAAGAAGCATCAATACATTCATGGCACGATCGACCATACCAGGTATTTGTTCTGGTGCAGTTTGTAGCGTTTCTACTCTGCGTTTATAGCCTGAGCTACGTATATCAACTTTTGATGAAATGCTGTTAATTTGGATTTTCTTTGAGCTTTATAAAAAAAGTCCACAAGGATGAAAGTTGCACCATCTGACCAACCAAGCATAAGCATACGAAATCTTTATAAAAACGTATTTTTTTAATCCGTAGTCAAAACAACGGACAGTAATTCAACTGATTTACTACGACTTCTATCATACGAAGAATCATCTAATATCAGTACTTTAGGGCGATCAGAATTCGTGATCTTTGTTACTTTTCCAATGGTATGAGCGTTAATGAACAGTAAAAACCTTCTCTATCCAAAGGTAGACTGATTAAAGAAACGATAGACCGCATCCTTCGCTGGAAAATCAGTAGATTTTTTACTATTAAACGTTTGATACCATTTTTTATTTTCAAAGATCAAACAAAAAATGAGTTGGAAAAGATAGGCACAAGAAAAACCGACAGACTTTGTGATACCTGCATTTCTGAGATGTTTAAACACATGTAACTCTTTTGATGTAAGCGTCAAACAATGCCCACATGGTCACCCGTATAAATCGTAAGCGTAAAATAGTCCACACCTTACCTTAGATGTGGACTAATGTTATGATTTATTTAGTTTTATTAGGAACGTGTTATTCTGCTGGAATATTTGATGACCAAGGAAGCAGCTGCTCTAGTTCACTTTTATTATTCGTATCCAGGTTGGGTAGCTTCTCAAATAAATAAGTAAGGTATTGAAATGGATTTAATCCATTTTCCTTCGCTGTCTCTGTCTCTATCACACTAAAGATAATAGCACTTGATTTAGCTCCTTTTGAGGTATTAGCGAAAAGCCAATTTTTTCTTTTACGTATTTAAGAACATAAAAGAAAGAATTTCTTATTTAGCAATGCAGTAAAAGGTGCTAAATATAGTGCCATTGTATATAATATTATCCAGACAGCTAAAGAGAATGGACTTCAGCCATTCGGGTTTCTTAAATATCTATTTGAACAGCTTCCAAATATTGATACTTCAAATGTGGAGGCAGTTGATAAATTACTACCTTGGTTTTCAGCTATTCCTGATCATTGTCAAAGTCCAGTGTTTATAGCACATGAAAAGTGAACCACATGACAACTTAAAATTGAGCCACTTCAAGTTTGTGAATTTTACTTACCGTAAAAATTAATTGGATTTATATGGAGAGGCGGGCATGATATCCTGGTTGGAGTGCGAAATTCTTTCCTCCTGCACGCTTTCGCAAAGAAGTCATGCCCGTAGAGGCTCCATGTCAATCCTACGCAGTAATAAAAATACCTCCCCAAAGTTTGTGAATTCCCTCAAATTTTAGGTGGTTCAAAATTAGTTGCGAAATGGTTCAATTTTCAATTGCGAAATACAGTCCAGTTTCTAAGTCTTAATAACAGTATACTTTAGCCCACATATACTTCAAAGGTGTGGGCGTTTTGACGCTTAAAGGTTGAAGAAAGTTCATTTGGTAGTTGATTATTTTGGTCATTATTCGCTATCACATAGGAGACACTTCTTCTGTATATGGTAGCGTTTCCTAGTCAATAACACTATAGCAAATGTTGAGGATTTTTTTTATGCATATTTCACTTGTCAATGACCATATTATACGGAAACAGGCCTTACAGCTTGTTAAACTGAACACTTTTTTCTATGTGCAAAAGTTGAGTTATTGTTATTTGCTGTTTGAAGCATTCACCATTTTGCACAATAATGTAAACACAAATATTAATTGAATTCAAATCATTTTACTTTATTAAACTTATCCTAAACCATTTTCCTCTGTCCATTCCTTAATCTTTTTGTAAAAATCAGTACTTTCATTTTTCACATTTTCATTTATCATTTTATACCTTAATTTAATATCTTCTTTATTTATAATAGTATATTTCACTTGTTCACTTAATTCTTTTTGAAATCCTTTTTTATTTATTTCAATAACTCTATCGGATAAATTTAATTCTTTATACAAATCAATAATTTTTTTATAACTACTGAGAGCTATTGTAGGAATGTTTTGAGCAATAGAACACACATTACTATGAAACCTCATACCCAATATAAGTTCACATTCCTTATAAAGCCCAAATATATACTCCTCAGAACCCGATCCAGTCAAACAAGGTGCTATAACAATTCTAGTCCTTCTATATCTATCATCTATTTGTTCCAGCAAATTATTAATTGCATTTAAATCACTATATATATGAGGAAATAATATGATTTGATAATCACTGTTTATTTTTAAAAAAGTATTCAACTCTTCGGAAATACTATTAATGAAATCATTATATTCAATTCCATCTTTTAATTCTTTATTAAACCTAATATCCTTCATATCAGACACAATATTAATTCCAATGGACTTTAGACTATTATTTAACTCTGGAAAGTCAAACTTCTTTGTTTCCAAGAAAAAGGCTCCATCTGGAACCCTATATATTTTATCAGAATATCTGTCTCCATATAATTTTTTAATAGTTTCATATGAGCCATCATTTCTTACACTTACTAAATACTTATTATCATTCGTTATAATTTCTAGAAAAGATTTAAATTTGCTAATTGCACTCTCGCTAGCACCTTTAGCTATATCACAACCTACCCCATTGAACAGAATAGGTGTATCTATTTTATTTAGAGACTCACTTCTTATATTTATTGTCGTGCCTGTATAAGAGTAATCCCATTTCAATTCAAAAAAATTACCACCACCAATGATTACTAGATCATAGCTATTACATAAGTCTATAAATTCCGAGCTATTAAAATTTCTAATATTCCAAGACTGATAAAATTCCCTAATTTCAATTTCATCATATTCTATTGCACAGTAAAATATTTCCTTTAATCTATTCCTGAAACCATTATGATTAGCATTATCACCAATATTCCCATTAAAACTCGCTATATGCAAAGCTCTTATATTTTTCATATTCTCATCCTTTGAATTTTCCTTTTTAAGATATATTAAATTTAAGATTGAAAATTTCTAAAACAACTATAATTACAACTAAAATTTGGTCACAAATTTATCAGAGTGTCCATCTGTTACAGAATTCTACAGTAAATAATTAAAACTCCCATATAAAGAGCATAATAATATTTTGAATGAATATTTGTATAATTCTTAACATACTCTACTCTTCTTTTAGTATCTGGGAAAGCTTTTTCAGGGGCTACACAGTAATGTGATAAACAAATTTTTGCTTTACTATTTTTGTTGTAAAAATTTTCAGCCTTCTCCACATTTGGTAATGGTGTCAGTTAAAAATGATCACAATTATTACCACCATAAATAACTCACTGAAAATTCATAATAGAAAACTCTTCTTCAAGTTTAAGGTAAAAAGTAAAAACGTAACTTATTATAAATTTCCGTTATAGCCTAACGGTAGCGGTAAAGTAAAGCACTTGAGAGGATAGAAATTGCAAGGTTAATTAGGTAAAACTCTTTTTATTTAATCAGTAATTTAAATAATTCTAAATCTATTGGCTCATCTATATCTAAATCATAAGAACGATCCATTATATAAGCCAATTTATTATCATTTAGACTTGTATTACTACTAAACTTTTCATTTAATTTATTTATATAAATTGCTCCATTTACTTTATAATACACAGGAAAATCTTGCCTTCTAATGGTACTATTTATGTTAATCAAATTGCCAAGTATTTCATCATTATTAATTGTCCTAATCAAACTAGGATGATCTTTTACCTCTGAAACACTTACTAAACTATCAACATTCTTATTAATAATTTTTTCAATTGCACCATCTATATGCCAATATTTTCTCAAAGGTTGCGTAGGTTGTAATAAAACAACATAATCGTAATCATTTCCATTTTGAGTCAACTTGTTAATTGTATAAATTATTGCATCTATTGTTTTAGAATTATCACTTGCTAAAGATTTTGGTCTTAAGAACGGAACAGCTACCCCGCATTCTTTTGAGACATTTGCAATCTCCTGGTCATCTGTAGAAACAATTACCGTATCCAAGTATTTTGATTGCTTTGCCTCATCTATAGTATATTGGATAAGTGGTTTTCCATCTACAAGAGTTAAGTTCTTTTTAGGGATACCCTTACTTCCACCTCTTGCTGGAATTATAGCCATAAATGTTTTTCCAAAATACATAGTATTACCACCTTAACATTCAACATCAATAAAGCTTTTCTGTATTTCCAAATCCCAAATGGCTTGATCTTCTAAAATTTCAATAAATTTCTCATCACTTTTCCCATCACCAAAAACTTTCGTAGATTTTATATTCAATCCATTAATTTTATTAATAGCATTTAGTATCTCTGTTTTGCTATCACTTACATGAATAATGTTGTTTACACTATTTACATTATACCTGTGTTTTTGCCTATTACCTATATCTATAGACGGACGCCCATATACACCAGCTTCTCTTATACCCGCACTAGAATTTCCTATCATAAAATCACAGTGTTTTAATAAGGTTAAAAAATGTTCAAACCTCAAGGATGGGTATAATTTGAAATGATTATTTCTTTCAAATCTTTTATATTCACTTAATATTACTTTGCTTCCTTCATCATTATTAGGATATATCACTATATAATTTTTCTCTGATTCTAAAAGGGCATCTACTAAACTTTTAATATTTACTTGTAATTTATCAATCTCAGTCGTTACGGGGTGATACATTAAAATTGCATAATTTTCAAATAAAATATCATACCGTTTCTTAGTGTCATTCAATTCAGGTAAATTATCTGAAATCATTATATCTATATCAGGAGAACCAATTATAAACACGTTTCCTTCATTCTCACCTAATTGCATAATTCTCCTTTTAGCCTCTTCGTTACTTACTAAATGCACATGAGAAAATTTTGTAATTGCATGCCTGATAGACTCATCAATTGTTCCTGAAACTTCTCCTCCCTCAATATGAGCAACTTTTATATTATTAAACGCTCCTACAATAGCTCCAGCTAATGCCTCTAACCTATCTCCATGAACCACAACCATATCTGGTTTTAGCTCATTAACATAATTACTTAATCCTAATATTGTATAACTAAAAGCAGAATCCATATGAGAATCGTTTTTTTGATTAACAAAATGATAGATATTTTTAAAGTTATCTTTCTCTAATTCTTTCCATGTAGAACCATACTTTGACAGCATATGCATTCCTGTTACAAAGATATAGAGTTCAAGCTTTTTGCTATTTTCAACCTTTTTCATTAGAGATTTAATCTTTCCGTAGTCCGCTCTTGTACCTGTTAAAAAAAGAATTTTCTTCATTTTTTTACGCTCCATTTTCATCTCTCGATGTCATTCCAGCTTAAATGTTCGTCATTCGAAATGTCTTTAATTACTTTTTTACCGATTATTGACTTATAATGTTCTGCCTTTATTTCCCCTATACCAGGTCTTTTCACCCATATATTTTCTTCAGAAAGAATCTCACCAGCTTTAATATCTTGGATTGCAACAACAGTTGCAAATGCAAAATTAATAGTTACTTGCTCCTCTTTAGTAGGTTCTTTTTTCCCACCTCTCATTTGAGCAATCTCACTACTTCCTTCTATTAAGTCTTTAAGCTCCTTAGGATCCATCGAGCATAAGATGTCTGGACCTGTTCTGTTCTTGGAATCTGTAAAATGTCTTTCTAATATTGATGCTCCTAAAGCAGTAGCAGCAAGACATGCATTATTATTAGCTGTATGATCAGACAAACCAATCACTGCATTAGGAAACGTATCCTGTAATTCCTGCATTCCCCCTAATCTTACTAAAGATGGTGGGGTTGGATATAAATTAGTACAATGAAGTAATGCGAACTGGATATTGTAATTTTCTAATATTTCAACTGTCTTATTAATGCTACTAATATCATTCATACCAGTTGAAACAATCATTGGCTTACCATAAGAAGCAATATGCTCAATTAAAGGATAATTATTGCATTCCCCTGATCCTACTTTATAAGCTGATACACCCATTCTTTCTAAGCGATTAGCAGCCTTTCTTGAGAATGGAGTACTTAAATAAATCATACCCTTAGACTCGACATAGTCTTTTAGAGCAATTTCATCCTTTTCATTTAATGCACACTTAGACATAACATCATATATTGAGACATCCGTATTTCCTGGGATAACTCTCTTTGCCTCTTTACTCATTTCATCTTCAATTACATGCGTTTGGTGTTTAATGATTTCTGCACCTGAACTATATGCAGCATCAACCATTTCCTTAGCAACCTCTAAACTACCTTCATGATTAATGCCAATCTCGGCTATAACTAAAGGGGCATATTCCTCACCAATTTTTCTGTTACCGATTTGTATATATGGTTTATTCACTACATTCACCTCATAAAATCTTTTAAAAAAGAAGCTACTTACTAGACTATTAGAAATTGTTTTCTTTCTAAAAACAGTCATCGTAAATGATATAACCAAATTTAAACAATAGTGTAATAACCTGATTATTACTCATGGTAGAAAAATACCATTTTTTTCAATTGAAATGTTTTACTATGGCGTTACGAGCTTTATCATCTACTGTTAACGTATCCAAATAGATATCCTATATATCGCTGGTGAATCATAATCTACATCTTGGGAGTATGTTTTTCTTTGAAATTTGACCGGAAGTTTTCAATTCTTTTTAAATTCAATTTTTAGAAGTTGTAGAAGCCATTCGTTCAAAACTAGTAGTGGTTAAATGGTACGCTGTATAGACTTGCTCTGTCATATTATCCTATTAGAAAATGAAAAATTTGTTCATCTATGTTATAGCTATTAGGAAAAATAGGCTAGCCTATTTTTCCTAATAGCTATATTTTCCAGATTACTACAACCTCTAGAATTACCCAGCCCGATGACTTAAAATGCATTCTTTACACCAGGTAATGATAAATCGCACCCGGAGTGGTATAACGTTTTTTTGATATTGAGATTTAATGAAGAGGCTGTGAACAGTCGTTCCTTTACTACTATACTAGAAAGGAATTAATTTGGAGGCTACTTGGTTGTCATTTATCACAGATGTTGGGTTCTTATCACAGTATTTGGGAAGGAAAACTAATACATTAATTGGGGACGCAGTAAAATAACCTTTTATCACTTTTGGTAATATAAATACACTCATTTTCACGATACCACTGGTCTTCAGTTATATGTCTTCTCTTCTTGGTCTAGAAGAGAGAATCCACTTACTTAACGAGGATAACTAAGAGAAAAACTAGGAAAGCCCTGCTAGGAGTTTACACCTTCAAGCTCATTATCTATTCTTAGGAGATTATTGATTATATCTCACTCTCTAAAATGTAGGTACTCATTATAAAGCTGTTAAAACAAATCCATATTTAAAAAGTGAGATTAAATACAAACTATACGGAAAAATACTTCTACACCTCAACTTTCTATAACCTTACAGAACCACTTTTAGACACGTTTCTCCTTCAATCATTAAATCATCCATTATTTTGAATTACAAAATTCAGCTTTTTTTTAAAAAACACAAGCGTTCTTCAAACATTTATCAACTAGTGGAGGGCTAACATTTATCTTCATAAAAAAAGCCATCCCAAAAGAATGACTTTTCAAAATTTATTAACTTAAAACTTAACAACAATTCTTAGGAATACTCGCATCCTTCCTAAACAAACAACAAAGCTCTTCTGAAAGTAAATGATTCACCGCTTCTTCATTTAATGAATAGTAACTCCATGTTCCGCTTGTATCTTTGTTTAATAAATTCGCATCAACGAGTATTTTTAAATGATAGGACAATTTGGATTGAGGCATATCCATAATCTCCGTTAAATCACATACACAGATACTATTCACCTTCACAATTTCATTCATAATACGTAACCTCTGCTTATCAGCAAGAGCCTTAAATTTTTTCTCATATATTTCAAAAGTCTTTTCAAAGGAAACATCTTCCATTTTCATACTCATTCATCACACCTCCTACATTAATGTTATCAAATTCCAACCTCATCATCAATTATTTTTGATTTATCTAAATAATTCTTTATTCTTCTATCTTCAAAAATCCACCAAACAAATAAACAAATAAAAATAAAAGCTCCGCCAAAATAGGTGATATATAAGCCATGGTTTAATTCAATTAGTATATAGCTAATAAATGGACCTAAAGCAGCACCGAGATCTAATGAAACAGAATGATACGTCATGACTGTTTGGGTATCTGTTTTAGCCGCCATATCAGCAGCAATCGAATCTATCAGGGTAGTTAAAGCTGTCGCAGCTAATAAAGTAATGAACGGGAATGTAACCCAAATCATGATTGGCAATTTCCACGTGATACCGATAAACCCCAACGATGCAATACAAAGCGAGATCAAAAAAGGAGGCAACCGACCTTTGGGGCCATCTGACCAACTCCCAAACATTCTGGCTAAAAAAGGCTCCCAGGACCAACGCATGGCTTGCAAGAAGCCTGCTAAAGAAGTCGCACCGATTAGTAATGAAAATACATAAAAATGTTTGGAAAAATGAAATTCAATCGCAAAACTGATCGTAGATGTTAACGTACCTTGAATAAGCATTGCTATTAATGCACCACTAATAAGAACTTGTAAGATTTCCTTTCGAAAAATTAATCTTTGATATTTTTGCTTAGAATTAAGAGTACTTTTCGTATGAATATTTCCTTTTGAAATGAACCCCAATAGACAGGCAAGGCTATATATAGCATAGAGTCTCCTGCCAGACATAAAGCGGTAATGATTGACACAAAAATTACCTGTTGATTTGGATTTTTACCTTTAGTGTTCATAATTATCATTATACAATAGTTGATGATACTCAGCGTGTACAGCTAATGAAATTCTATAAGGTCCAGCCCCAATAATTAGCAAATCTAACAAACATATTGCCTCCTGAACGTAAATTAAATCCAAAAAAATTGATTTATATTATAGGGTGTGTAAAAATGACGAACGATCCTAAGGCTTGCATTTTGCTCTGCTATTTTTATAAATATAGTATCAATCACAACAAGTGAGACACCCACATTCTTGTTGTTCACTCACAGAAGGTCGTTTCCGTTTAAACAAGCTAACGAATCTTTTAGCTATTGATTTCTTTTTCGTTTGTATTGGTTCATAAAATGTACGATTTTGTTCCTCCCTCCTTAATTCTTGGATTTTTTCTAACTCATAAGAATTAAACAACATCATAGATCACTCCTAATATCAATTATTTTTGATTTATAACCTATCATTAATCAACTTTTTTTGATTAAGTTCATTATAAATCAGTTTCTGGAAATGTCAACTACTTAATCAAATTATTTTGATATTATAAAAGATTTAGACATAAAACCTATATAATCCAATAATGAAACCGTCGATTGGGAATAATAGTGAATGATTTTCAATGAAATGGGTGAAAAACGTGGTTAATAAGATGAAGGAACAAGAAGCTTATTTGGAGCAATTATTTGAGAAATATGAAATCAAATTTAAGGCGGTAGCTGACAAACAGCGTTTGCAGATTATGCATGTATTAACAACGAACGGTTCCATGTCGGTTGGTGATTTAATGCCAAAAATGGATATGGCACAATCAAAGCTTTCTTATCATCTTAAGATATTACTGGATGCTGATTTAATTTTAAAGGAAACACAGGGAACATGGAGCTATTATAGTATTAATATTAACAGCGTTAATCATTTATTATCAGAGGAACTATGCTGTTTATTTAGACCAGCTAATAAATAATATTTCTTTCATAAAAATGTTTTGCGCGTTTATTTCAGTGAATTTTTTTACTGATGATAGCAGGTTCAACCTGAAACAGAAAAAAAACCTTACGTATAAAGCTTAAAAGAGAAGGGATGTCAAAACTGAAATTTTGACATCCTCCACTATTACTTATTGACCTTGTCCCAGTGAATAGCCCAATTCATCATTAAAGCGATAGAGATTTTCAATTTTTATAAAATCTAAACCAGCTTGTTGAACTCGATCTAGCAGCCCAATAATATCTTGATTGGTTATAGCCTCTTGTTCCTTATTTATTTGGAAGCGGCAGCGCCAGTGGTCAGTAGCGAATGTTTCAGGAAAGCCTTGCGGATATACTTTTACTCCACGGTTAGTAATGACAGCTAATTCGAATTCTGGACCTGCAATGGATTCTAACTTTTGTCCGATTTCATCAGGGGTTAATTGATCATCAAATAAAAACACATCTACACCATCCAATTGACGAACAACACCTTGCTTTTTCCGGTCTTTAGCCAATGGGGCCAGTTTATATTGATCTTGTCTGGATGGTTGCCCATTTTCATATGTTACTGGCTTGAAGGTTGTAGGAGTTTGTCCAAGCCTTTCAATGACAGCCTCTGCAAACGCCATTGTTCCGACGGAGGCACCGCCTTTTGCAATATCCCCTGTGTTAACGCCGTCTTCTAACGTTTTAAGCCATGCATTATGAATTTTGGTTGCTATTTCTGCTTGACCAATATGAACCAACATCATAATCGCACCATGAATTAAACCGGATGGATTGGCAATTCCTTTACCAGCAATGTCTGGTGCACTTCCGTGAATGGCTTCAAACATAGCGACATTGTCCCCTATATTGGCTGAACCAGCAAGTCCAACACTTCCGGTTATTTGTGCAGCTACGTCAGATGCAATATCACCGTATAGGTTTGGCATGACAACTACATCAAAGTCTTGTGGCGTATCTGCCAGCTTTGCCATTCCAATATCAATGATCCAATGCTCTGTTTCGATATCAGGATACTCTTCTGCAATCTCATCAAAAACTTTATGGAAAAGTCCATCTGTCAGCTTCATGATATTATCTTTCGTAAAGCATGTAACCTTTTTTCGATTATTTTTTTTTGCGTATTCAAAAGCATACCGAACAATTTTTTCCGTACCAGGTCGTGTAATTAATTTTAAACATTGAACGACTTCAGGGGTTTGCTGATGTTCAATTCCTCCATATAAATCCTCTTCGTTTTCACGAATAATAACAAGGTCCATATCAGGGTGTTTTGTTTTGACAAACGGATCATAAGACACATTTGGTCTTACGTTAGCATACAAGCCCAATGTCTTACGGATCGTTACATTTAAGCTTTTGTAGCCTCCACCTTGTGGAGTAGTAATTGGCCCTTTAAAAAATACTTTATTACGCCGTAGTGATTCCCATGCCTCATCTGGAACACCAGAAGTATTACCTGATAAATAAACCTTCTCTCCAACATCAATAAATTCAGGTTCAATCCTTGCTCCTGCATGTTCCAATACCTTGAGGGTGGCATCCATAATTTCAGGTCCAATTCCATCTCCTCTGGCAACCGTAATCGTAGTTTTTTGTTCCATGACTGATATCTTCCTTTCTTATGTTGATCTAGCGGTAGTATTAGTTAATATTGCCTTATTACATGTCCGTTATATACTCTTTTAAATAATATTCACTTTATAGTCTGTAACCAAACTCAATATTTAATTAAAAATAATAAATTTTTCCATGAAGAAAGGCTATCCTATTTCGGATAGCCTTCAATTTATTCCATCTATATTAGTAAGTTACATACGAGGTTCCAACAATTATTAATAGAATGAACAACACAACAATTAACGCAAAGTTGTTATACATGTGAACACCCCCTGAGGTTCTCACGTTCTTCTTACTTCAACATACCTAGACTAAGATTCTCTTTTAAACACTTTTCCTTAGTAAGTCACGTAAGAAGTACCCACGATAATTAGAAGAATGAACAACACGACGATTAACGCAAAATTGTTATACATTCAAAACACCTCCTGATGTGTTACACTAACATTCTATGGAGAGGACGCTCACTTGTTTGGGCACGAATCTAATTTTGGTAAAAATCATCATATTACAGATTTGATTCACTTTATCTATACTTCCGTTCGTGAACCTCATCATATTACAGATTTGATTCACTTTAAATGCATTTCCGAGCGTGAACTGAATCATATTACGTTTTTGATTCACTTTATCTATATTTCCGTTCGTGAACTGAATCATATTACAGTTTTGATTCACTTTAACTGCATCTCCACTCGGGAACTGAATCAAAAATCAGTAACGGAACACATTTCCATTCATGAAAAAGAGGATGAGCGCATATTTGGCTCATCCTCTCCCTGATTCCCTTAATTAAACATTTAAAAACTTAACACAAACCGCCTCAGGGGCAGGAACGTCTTTTTGAAGAAGCGAGAGTTTTCCGGTAGCTTCATCTCTTTCAAATAAAACTAATGAATTTGATTTTTGGTTAGCAGCAACGACAAACTTTCCTGTTGGATCAAGCGCAAAGTCTCGAGGCCAATTACCTTCTGTTGAAGCCCACTCTACAAAGGAAAGCTTACCCGTACTTTCATCGACACTAAAAATCGCTATGCTATTATGACCGCGATTTCCTGCATAAACAAACTTTCCATCTGGAGAAAGATGAATCGCACTTCCATCATTTGTTTCTGTAAAATCTGATGGAATCGTCGGGATAGACTGTACTTCTGAAAAGCTTCCATCCTGTTCATTATAATGTAAGACTAAAACCTCAGAACTGAGCTCCGTCATGACATAGGCATACTTTCCATTTGGATGAAAAGCAATATGTCTAGGACCGCTACCTGGTTTTGTTTCAAATGTATGTACTTTCGTTAATTTCCCATTATCAACCGCATAGGTAATAACATTGTCACTACCCAAATCGATGGCTATTATATATTTCTCATCTGGCGTAAAGCCTGAAAAGTGCATATGTGGTTTTTCTTGTCTATCGTGCGGACCATTCCCTTCATGTTCCATAACAGAAACCGCAGGATTAAGTGAACCATCTTCATTCGTAAGGTAAGACTCAACTTTCGTCGTATGATAGTTAGCTGTCACTACATTACTATTATCACTGCTGACACTTACATGACATGGAGGCGACCCTTCAGAAGTTTGACTATTTAGTAACGTTAACTCCCCTGTTTGCTCATTTAACGAAAAGGCAGTTACTCCTCCTTTTTCACCTTCCTTCGCAACAGCATATAGAAATTGGTTATCCTTGCTCACCGTCAAGTAAGTAGGGTTATTTAATTCTGCTGCTACGTTAATATCTGTTATTTCACGTTTTTCTTTATCAAGGGTAAATGTATAAACCCCTTTACTTTCCGCTTTCGTATAGGAACCAACAAAACCGATTACTTTGTTATTAGCCATGTATCAATGCTCCTTCTTATCTATGATTGGTTACATTATATCAAAAGATATGGGCCTTATCTATGAACAGGCCCATATCTTTCCAAATGGCTTTTCTATTCCTTCTTATGGAAACAGTAGACCATTAAGGCCTACTGTAAAAGCATTTCTTCAACAAAATTAAAATGGAAGATTTTGTTGTTGTTGGTTTTGCTGTTGTTGTCCTTGTTGATTCTGGTTACCACCAAATGGAATAAATTGTTGTGCCATATTTCCCATTCCTTTACCTCTTGTCATGCTGTAGTAGGCTGCTGCGCCAATCCCTACAGATGCTAAGATAGGAAGAACTCGTCCTCTTTGGTTATTCATGCTCACTCACCTCCTGAAAGGATGGTCAATTTTAATTTTTCCTAAGTGAGCAAAATTACTAAAGTAACATATTGGATAGAATAATTATTCCTAAAGGAGCGTAATTGTGACAACACCACAAATGGAAGCTACTATTTCCAGGTAACACTAGTTTGCAATAATGGTTCGATTGTTTTTCGATAGTGAAGCTGTTGTTCTTCTGTCAGCCACAAATGTACAACTCCATAATCCTGACTGCCTCGAATTAACCTCCCTACTCCTTGTCTTAATCGCAATAACATATAGGGATTATCCACCTCGTTTATTGGATCCTTTGCGTGTTTTCGCTTTGCTTGAAAAACTGGATCATGCGGCGGAAATGGTAAAGCAGTGATAAACACTTGAGTTAATGCTTCACCAGGTACATCTAATCCTTCCCAAAGATGATAGGAGCATAAGACAGATTCCTTATCCTGCTGAAAAGCTTGGATCGTTTCACTAATTTCGCGATCACCTTCGTATAGGATAGAAAAATCCCATTCCCATTGGTTCGCCCAACTTCGAAATTGATTCATTTCGTCAACTGTACTAAAGAGAAGAAGAGAAGCACCTTGATTCTCTAATAAAGCTGTTCTTACCTCTTCCCACTTTTGTTCCTCAGTAACTTGGGTATAACCAATTACTTTCATTTGATTTTCGTAATCAAACGGGGACTGTACAGTAAATGAATCATATGTTTCAATCCCTAGACTATGGGCCAAATAACGGAAGTCACCATTTTGAGATAAAGTTGCTGAAGAAAATATAAAAGGAAGAGATTGTGAAAACACTTCCTCACGCAAAACATCTTCAACTAACCTAGGCATAATGACAAAAGAAGTCTGTGATTCATCTTGCTCAAGCCAAAAAATACCTTGATCATCTTTTAATAAAATAGATAAACCGTACGTGAAATACTCTAAATATTCTTCAATAATTTTGATATGGTACGAATCAATCGTAAACATTTCCGAATCAAAAACTAATTGATCTAACAAATGCTGGACTTTTGTATATAACTGTTTTACCATGTCCATCATTTCTGAGGATTTACTTACTTCTTTTCGATTTGATCCTTTTACAGAAACTGCACTGTTGCTCAAATAGGTAAACCAATCGTCTTGAAGGTTGATAATATCTTCAATTAAATAAAGTGATTCCTCTCGAACATCTTGACTCATATAGCTCGTTAGAATCGTTTGTAACGTTTCAGCATGGAATCGGTACGTTAATGCTTTTTGTGCTGCAAATTCCAACAAATGTCCTTCATCAAACACAACACAGCTTGATTCAGGTAGTAAAGGCATCTGACCTTCTCTTTTTCTAGAGTCTTTTGTCCAAACATGCTCCATATAAAAATCATGAGAGCAAATAATTAAATCCTCCGCATGACGATAATATTCACGATGCAGCGTTTGAGCGCTTCGGTGCCTCCATTCACATGTCGAGCACTGCTGTAATGGGTCCCAAGCAATGGATTCCCATTTTTCATTGGATAGCCACGGATATTCTTTACGATCTCCATAAGCTTCAAATGATTTCATCGATTTCCCTTGATCAAACACAAAGGCAGGAATATCATCATATACTCTTGCAATATCTTCATCATTTGTTTTATCCATTAAAGGATCTAACTTTTTCAGGCACACATACTGTTCACGTGCTTTTGCCAGCCTTACATCGATAGAAAGTCCAAGTGCTTGTTCAAGTTTTTCTATATCTCCACTCTTTTTGACTAGCTGCTCGATTAAGGTTTCGTCTGCACAGGAAATGATTGCTGGTTTTCTTTTATTTCTCGCATAGCAAATCGCGTACAATAAATAGACAAACGTTTTTCCTGTTCCAACTCCCGCTTCCGCAAAAATCGTGGATTTGTTTTTAAATGCTTTTTCTATTTGGTAAGCCATATAAATTTGTTCGTCCCTAAGCTCATATCCTTTTTCAGGTAATATGTCATAGAAAACATCCCCGATATAATCCCCTAATCGATCAAAGAAATTTTTTGTTCTCGAGACTGTAAATGGAAGTGATTTAGTCATATTAATTGTTTTCTCCTTTTTAAAACGTACTAACCTTAGATTATGCAGTATTTTTAATGATAACAGAAAAACAGTTGATTTGGTGAATAAATCCAATTTTTCATTGTGACGATTTTGGGATAAGTCTTTTAGGAAACTTGGTTTGTTTCATGTCCCTTCGTTTTGCTTTTAGCAGCGGAGCCTGTTTCTTAATAAAGTATTAGCACCAATAAAAAAAGATGTCCCCATAAAAGTCTTAAAAGGGACATCTTTTATTTTCTTTATACTCAGTTACTACTTTAAATCGGATTAATCCTGACTGCACTCACCTTAAAGCCCGGCATTCGGCAGTATGGATCTAATTGATTTGCTACTAATCGATTCACATTTTGTGAGTCTGTCCAGTGAAACGGAACAAATACAGTGTCCTTCCGGATAGTTTCGGATAGCTTACTCCGAACGATAATATGTCCATATTTGGACTCTATTTTTACAAGTACATCTTCCTTTAACCCGTAATCATTTGCCGTTTGTGGATGAACTTCCATAAATGCCTCAACATTTCTAGCTGCCAAGGAAGGACTTTTCCTTGTCTGCTCTCCTGTTAAATAGTGAGACATGACCCGACCCGTCGTTAAAAAGAGTGGGTAATCGCGATCAGGTTTAGGCTTTGGTTCTTCAGAATGATTAGGGAACAAAGCCATTTTCGCTTTTCCATCTTCATGAGCAAAATGATCCGTAAACAATCGGTCTGTTCCTGGCTCATTTAATGTTGGGCAAGGCCACAATATGCCTTGTTCTTTGCGTAATCGTTCATACGTTATCCCATAATAATCTGCAATTCCGCCTCGGCTCGCGATTCGAAGCTCCTCAAATATTTCTTCTGCCGATTGGTAGTTAAAAAACTTATTTTTTCCTAAAGCACTTGCAATTTCACATAGTATTTGCCAATCGTGCTTTACTTGACCAGGAAGAGGAAAGCTTGCTTCTCGTAGTGTTACTCGCCCTTCTACGTTAGTCATGGTGCCTTCATCCTCCAAATAGGAGGAAGCTGGTAATATTACATCTGCATACTTAGCCGTGTCTGACATAAACAAATCGACAACAACTAGAAACTTTAATTGCTTTAAGGCATTCTTGACAAAGTTTGCGTTCGGATTTGAAACGGTAGGGTTTGAACACATCACAAACATTCCAGTTATTTCACCGTGATTAACCTTTTCAAACATCTCATAGGCCGATACGCCTTTTCGTGGTAAGTCTTTTTCATTGATGCCCCAAACATCAGCAATATATTGTCGGTGCTCTGGATTTTCGATGGAGCGATAACCCGGAAGCTGATCAGCTTTTTGTCCATGCTCTCTAGCACCTTGTCCATTTCCCTGACCTGTGACCGCACCATACCCAGAATTCGGTTTACCGATTTTACCTGTTGCTAATAAAATATTTAAAAAGCACCGAACAGCAGCAGTTCCGTCGATTTGTTGTTCAATTCCTCTTGCTGTAAAAATCATCCCTGATTCCTCTTGACCAAATACCGTTGCTGCTTGCATTAACTGCTCGAACGGTACACCTGTAATTTCCGAAGTATCCTCCAAATCAATGGAAGAAACATAGTTCATTACTTCTTCAAAACCAGTCGTTCGAGCTTCAATAAAGTCTTGATCAATTAAGTTCTTTTCAATCATCACCTTAAGCAGACCATTTGCTAATGCTACATCTGTACCAGGTTTATTTTTCAAGTGTAAATCAGCAATCTTTGTCGTTGCTGTTTCACGAGGGTCGATAGCGATAATATAACAACCATTTTCTTTCGCTCGTTCAAAATACGGCATAATCGTTGGCTGACATTCTGCAATATTCGTTCCGGCTAGAATGATACAACGCGTATGTGGAATTTCTTGTATTGTATTTGTAAAGCCTCGATCCATGCCAAACGTTTGATTTGCTCCGGTAGCTGCTGCCCCCATGCATAGTCGCCCGTTATAATCAATATGCTTTGTTCTCAAAGCTACACGAGCAAATTTTCCTAATAAATATGCTTCTTCATTTGTGATCGAAGCACTTCCATATACCGATAACGCATCATGCCCATCTGTTTGTTGAATTTCTAAAAAATTCTCTTTTATCTTTTCAAGAGCTCTGTCCCATGATACAGCTACAAATTCTCCGTCAATCTTCATTAACGGTTGTTTAATACGGTCACGATGTAATGCATGTTGATGTGCATTCATTCCTTTTATGCAAAGGCGACCTTCTGATGTTGGATTATCTTTTCCAACTGTTTTATACATTTTTCTTGTAACATTTGTTTGTTCAATTAATTGCATTTTGCACTGCATACTGCAATAAGGACATTGACTATCGTATATTTTTTCGGATTGTACTTCCTGTTGTTTCGTTCGAAAGTATTTCAGCATCAAATCCGTCAAGTGAACTCCCCCTTTTTTGCCTGGTTGATTAGTTCTTCACTAATATTGCGTGTTCAAAAAGTTGGTAAATTAGAAGCAAGCAGGTCGAGGCGGCGAAGCTTCTGAGGACCGGAGTGTAGGCTTTCCCTACATGAGGACCAGAAGAACGAGCCAACGAAGAGATGCGCCGCTTATCATTTGACGACTTTTTGAACAACCTCTAATAAATTCTTTCGTTGCATTAAATCCTTTTGTAAGCTATCTACTAAATAATGGAGATACTCTTCATTAAATAGGACTTCTCTTATATGAACTAATGTCACTTTATCAATCCATTGCCATGTTCGCTCTAAAAAGTTTGCTGACTCTCGATAATATTGAATAAATCCTAGTACAAACCGTATTGCTTCCTCTTTCGTCTCTGCTACACATAAAAGCTGACCAGACCTTGCATTTCTTCCACTACTGCCACCAACATAAATCTCCCATCCTCTGTTGATTTTAATCATTCCAATATCTTTCGTTGTTGAACCAGCTCCATTATGCATACAAGCAGAGATACCCATCCGAATTCGATACGGAGCCTTCATAAATTCCGTTCTTTTTTCTAATGATTCAGCCATTTCAACTGCTGGTTGTTTATCGCATTCACACAAATGATCATTATTCGTTGTTTTCACACTATGAACACTATTTGCAGAAACAGAGTGTAGCTGCATATTTAAATCAGCCCATACCGGTGAAAGTTGCTCCTTCTTCAGTCCCTGTAAGTGAATTCGTTGATCACTAGTAATAGCAAGGTGAGAAAGATCGTATTTGTCTGCAACGTCCGCAATTTTCCGTAAGTCACGCGGTTTTACGATTCCGCCATACAGCTGCGGCACAATCGAATAGGTTCCATCCTTACGAAATAAAGCATTCATCTTCTCATTTAAATATAAAGTTTGCTGACTTTGATCATATTCCGGATAAATCATTCCCAAATAATATTCTAGTGCTGGCCTACAGGTTGAACAGCCCTGGTCATTTTTCCATCCAAGAGTGTCCATAATTTCCGGAAGGCTTGTCAATTTCTGCATTTGAATTTCTGCTACAATCGCATCCTCTGTTAGCGTTGTGCAGCTACAAAAAGTTGTTTGTTTGGTCGATTCATTGAAATAGTCACTATAGATATATTCTAAAAGCTCACCTACAACTGGTTTACAACCTCCACATGAACTAGATGCCTTCGTACAGGATTGGACCTCCTTAACCGTTTTAAGGTCGTGTTCCAATACATTGTCAATAATGACTCCCTTAGATACATTGTTACACGTACAAACAAACTCGTTTCTTGGCAAGGTAGCAGCATAAGACTCCCTTGGATCAATTGGCTTTAATAGATCTGATTTTTCTTTATCTGGAATAAATTTCCGCTTTACAATTAATTCAAGCAGTTGTGGTCCCTGTTTTGTATCGCCATATAAAACCGCACCAACTGCTTTATTATCCTTAAAAAATATTTTTTTGTAAGTGGATGTTATTTCATCATGCATATGAATCGTCTTTGTATTGTCATCTGCCTCAAACTGACCAACAGAAAAGACATCAACGCCAGATATTTTCAATTGTGTAGAAAGAACGGACCCTTCATATCCGCTTGTATTTGTCTTGCATAAATGATTTGCCAGGACAGCACCCTGCTCATACAGAGGCTTAACTAATCCATAAACAACTCCCTTATGCTCTGCACACTCTCCGATAGCATAAATATCTGGAACGTTTGTCTCTAAAAAATCGTTAACGACAATTCCACGATTTGTCTCAATTTCAGCCGTGTTTGCTAGTTCCGTATTTGGCTTTACTCCAACAGCCATTACAATGAGATCAGCTTCAGCAAATGTTCCATCTTCAAACCTTATTCCTTCTACCCGTTTATCACCAATAATCTCTTTCGATACCTTTTCTAATAGAAAATTCATTCCTTGTCTTTCTAATTCGTTTTGCAGCATTTTTGCAGCTGTTTGATCTAGCTGTTTATTCATTAATAAATCAGTCAAGTGAACAACGTCCACACGCATTCCAAGATTCAGTAGTCCTCTAGCTGCCTCTAATCCTAAGAGTCCACCGCCAATCACGATTGCTTTTTTATGATGCTTGGCAGCGTCTATCATTTTTTGGCAGTCTTCAATCGTTCGGAAAGAAATAACGCCTTCCTTATCAACACCTGGTAAAGGAAGCATAATCGGATTTGACCCTGTCGCCAAAATCAATTTATCGTAAGTAACCTCTGTTCCTTTGTTTGTTTTCACCTTTTTATTTTGTTTGTCAATATCTATTACCGTTTCCCCTGTATAAAGTTGAATATGGTTTTCTTCATACCAATTTCTATCATTAATCGTTATATCTTCAAGGGAAGTATCTCCTTGAAGAACAGAAGATAACTTTATTCGACTATAATTAACATGCGGTTCACTGCCGAAAATGGTTATATCATACAGTGTCGAATTGTTTTTAAGGATATTCTCTATACACCTTAATCCCGCCATCCCATTTCCTACTAATACAAGTTTTTGTTTACGCATGTTTGAAAACCCCCCGTGGCTTTAACTAAAGCATTCAAATATAAGGTTATCATGTAACTAACGGAAGTGTCATAGGGTATGTAAGGAAATATGACATTATTTTTATGAAAATTCAGAAAGAAGAACAAAAAGCCGTCTTTGTATATACGACAAAGACGGCTTTTAAGTACCAATTAGGCACTAATGACATCCATTTTCTCCGATTCAATACTTTGCTGCTTTTGTAATTGTTGTTTCATTGCTTTTTTCGCTCGGTATAATCTAGTTTTTACTGCTGAAAGAGAAATGTTCAATTCGTTTGCTATTTCATATTCCTTTAGGTCTTTTTGAAATCTGAGAACAAAAACGTGTCGAAGCTTCGGACTTAACTGAATGGCTTCTTGGTATATTTCTTCTTTTCTCAACTTCATTTCCATTTCATTATCTACTTCTAATAACGGAAATAGACTTTCCTCATTTGTAAACAGGATACTATCCAAAGGGATATGGAAGCTTCGTTTTTCTTTTCTTAATAGATCAATTGCAGTTCGACTGGCAATAGTAGATAGCCAAGCACCCATTTTATGTTGATCTTTTAATCGATGTAAATTTTTATATGCTTTCACAAATGTCTCTTGAACAACATCTTCTGCCAAATAAAAATCTCTGGTAACATTCCAGGCAACGCTAAAAATTCGTTCGTAATAGAGTTGAAAGATTTGATTAAAATCACTATTAGTTTCATCTATTTGAATGTCTTCCATAACTATTCCCCCTTCATCACTTATTAAAATATTCTAAAACAAAGTCTGGAATGACATCATCGGATGCAAAATGTTGAATATGGGGATAATCATCACCTTCAAAGAAATAACCGATCACATACCGCTCCCCGGGCTTTTGACCACCAGTACTATTTAAAATTGCTTCGATTTTATCCTTTTCTTCAACAACTAGCACATCGTCACTACTCTCACTTATCTGCACCATTCGGTCATAATAGTGCCTGTTATCATTTTCACTGAGTCGTTGTACAGCCACTTTCGTTATATCATCTGCAGTTACTACTGCATCCTCATTAAAATTATTGGCTCTTAACCATTGCTCTACATTTTCAAAGCTTTGTTTAAACTGTACATGTAACTCTCGATTTTCCGCTGTTAAAATGCGAATTCTAGACATGTGATGACGAGGGTAAACGATATCGTCATACGATTCAGCGTAAATATCTGCCTTTAACCCCTCAACCAGCGACATCAATTGTTCAGGCTCTACAATTACCACCTCACCAGAAACAGCCACATCAGGAGAAATGGTAACTTTTGAAACATCGTTACTATTTACATGCAGAAGCTCTGTTTGTGTTTCTTTATGTTCCTTTGATTCGTATATTGGCTTCAAGTAGTTTTCTATTACTTTTTGATCTTTAACTGAATATTCTCTAACAATCATTTTTCCATTCGATAATTCGTATGCTATTGTCATCCGCTCATTTCTATAACCGCTGTAGTCGATTCTGCTCGTATGCTCGATTAACTGCTGATGTAAAGCACGGACAGCTTCAATATTTTTCTTTTCAGA
Source organism: Aquibacillus albus (assembly GCF_016908325.1). GTDB lineage: Bacteria > Bacillota > Bacilli > Bacillales > Amphibacillaceae > Aquibacillus_A > Aquibacillus_A albus. Next base: position 27,218 of record NZ_JAFBDR010000028.1, read on the forward strand.
TAAATAGTTTGGATAGTTCATTTCATACAATTCCTTCGCATAACTATACCGATGCGGACTTTCGTTTAAGTAAATACGATCCACAGCTTCTGCTTCAGGTATTCTATTTTCATAACCAGTAATATCGATAGAAATAATAAAATAAATAATCACGGCAGCAACAGAATAATAGAGATATCCTTTCCAATTACCGAATACACGCCACGTTTTTTCCAGAACCATTTCGGCGACCAGATATCCGATCATCGACCCCAAAATATAACCAACTAAAATCCAGGAAAACTGATGTTGTGTTTCACCAAAATAAAATCCACCCAACAAAGTTGCACAAAATGTCACACCATATTTAAATACTGGCTTGAGTTTAGAAAAAACAAGCGCTTGTGTTGCAGCTTCCAGCTTTCTGTTTTTATAAAGTTGAATCGACATATAATAGAATACAACCGAAATACAAAGATAAATGATCGCTTTTAAAAATGTAAAATCTCGATGAAATAGCTCAATTAAGTCGGTAATAGGTGAAAACTCAGTTACTCTTGTAGACAGATAATAATCTTCTGAAAATCCAATCAACACATAGTCTAAGTTGACTAGAAGTAACAATACAATTCCAGCTGGAAAAAGCAAGAGTATATAAGTAAGTACACCTTGAACTGCTGATATTCCAGTTACCATTCCAACGAGAATACCCGTCAAAAAAATAGTTAATGTAACAACTGTAGTAACTCCAAGCCAATATCCTAAATCAGCTGGGACAAAGTAGTCCTCCAGATCAATGGCTGCATTCATAAATAATAGAATAACTGCTATAAGTAACTGGGGAATAATAAGCATTGCCACACCAGTTATCAAATGGTGATGAAACATTCTTTCCCGTTTTAATGGGAGGCTATGCACAAAGTCTGTTGCACTTTTTACTTGCATATAACGAAACAAGAAAATGGAAAGTATTACTGGTACAATAAATATCGCTAATACTTGAATTTCTAAATGAAAAGAAAATAATGTTTCACTATCTGGATAATATGACCGATTATCATTTGTGACACGCATCATAATTTCTAGTGGCACCGCAAAAATTAAAGCAACAAAATAAATAACGCCAATCCAACCAACATTCCGCAAATCTTGTTTCATCAATTCTTTTTTATACGAGGATGTTTTCAACTGCATAACCTACACCTCCCATTTCATAGATAAATATTTCTTCTAATGTAAGCGGTAATACATCATAGATAACTGGGTTATATTGTTTTATTACTTGTTCAATTTCTGACTCTTTTCCCTTGACGATACATAATACTACACTTCCTCGTTGCTCTTGATGCAAAAGATTTAAGCTTGCAAACAATGCTTCAGGCACCTCATTTTTAAAAGCAACTTGAACTTTGTGTACATCTGATTTTAAGTCATCTAAATCTTTTTCAAGAATGAACGATCCTCTATGCAAAATTCCTACATAATCGCAAATATCTTCGACTTCACGTAGATTATGGGACGATACAATCACGGTCATGTCTCGTTCTGCCACATCCTGTATAATTAAATTTTTTACTTTATTTCGTATCACAGGATCTAAACCATCAAATGGCTCATCAAGGATAAGAACATCTGGCATCGCACATAGGGATAACCAGAAAGCTACTTGTCGCTGCATTCCTTTGGAAAATCGTTGAACTTTTTTATTCACATCTAAACCGAGCAGCGTTTGTAACGCTTTAAACCTCTCTTGATTCCAATTTGGATATACATCTTGATAAAATTTAGCCATTTGTAAAACGGTATATTGTGAAAAGAAAAATACCACGTCCGGTATAAAAACTACTCTACTTTTCAGCACTGGATTTTCAAAGATTGGTTGTTCATCAATCGATACCGTACCACTGTCCTGTTTCAAAATACCTGCTAAGATTTTCAAAAGTGTTGTTTTGCCAGCGCCGTTGGATCCAAGTAATCCATAGATTGATCCACGTCGAATTTCAAAGGTTACATCATGAAGTACATGCTCTGATACCTTTCCAGCATCAAATGTTTTTGTCACATTTGAGAAGCTAATCATCCTTTTCTCCCCCTTTAACACCGTCTTCTGCTTCTTCAATAATGGAATAAAGGTCTTTTGTTGACATCCCTAAAAATATTGCTTCTGCAATTAATTTCTTTAGCTCCTCTTTCATTTTTTCCAGCTCCTCCGAACTATCCAATTTTGTAACAGGATGGACAAAACTTCCTTTTCCTTTTATCGAGTATATAAAGCCTTGAGCTTCCAATTCTCTATAAGCTTTTTGTATCGTATTTGGATTGATGGTTAGTTGTTGCGCTAAAGTCCTAACCGATGGCAGCTTTTCATCTTGTTGAAGAACATCATTGATAATTAGTTCTTTAAATTTATCAACAAGCTGCTCATAGATTGGCTTCCTACTTCTCAAATCTAAATCGAACATTACAACCCCCCTCAATGAAACTGTATCAAGTGTACTACGTGTATTAACTGTACTAATATATGTAATACAGTTATAGTATATTCGTTTTTGTTTACTTTTGGAAGAGGAAAATGCAAATTTTTTCATTCGCTTATTTCCTTAGGAAGCAAACGGAACAAAAAAAGGTGTAGAAAAATTTTTCTACACCTTTTTTCAAAGCACCCTATTATTTCATCATTTTCTTTACAGTAGATTCATTTACTTTTTTATTGATGATCATTTCGACTATTTTATCCTCTGTTTGTTTATTTACCCTTTTTCCAGCGAGACTGCTTACTTGCTTTACTAAATTTCTAACGGTTTTTTCATCTTGAAGATCTTTACCATTCAGTGAATTAGCAAGTTGCATTACCTTTCTCATATCTACACCAGTCTTCTTTTCTATATTTTTAAGAAAATCTTGATTCAATTTTTCTCCCTCCTTCTACATTCAGCATATGTGAGAAGGAGAAGATAGTTTGGATGAATGTCACCCTTTGATAGTTTGATTCAGTTGGTATTGTGATAGACTGTCTGAGACATTCATTGAATTTTGTCCAAATAATAACAATAGCCTTTTCCTTTTTCTATTTTAGCCATAGCATAAAGGAACGAAAGGGGGTGAAAGATTTGAGTGGAGGTTATGTCGGCGGAAACAGCTTTGTTTTGATCGTCGTTCTATTTATCCTATTAATCATCGTAGGAACCTCTTTCTACGGTGGTGGTTATTAAGTGATTTTGTTAAAAATTTAACGAAAGGCACCTACTGCTTGCTCATGGTGAAAACTCCTCCAAGGACGGTACAAAAGGAAGGGACCTGCACCCCCCTTCCTTTTTCATTACATAGGAAAACTTACCTTTTTAAAAAACTTTATCATACCATTCCTTAGCAGCTTCCACTTCTGTTCTTGTTAATTGATGTCCATTGTTTTCCCAATGAACCTCTACTTCGGCTCCTTTATTCGTCAATATAGACTCTAAGTCAATTGTTTCCTGCTCAGTACATAGTGGGTCATTATGTCCTGCAGAAATAAATACTGGTGTACCATCTAAATCAGGTAATTCCATTCCTCTTCTCGGAACCATCGGGTGGTGGAGAATAGCAGCCTTTAGTGACTTTTCATAGTGAAACAGCAAACTACCTGCTATATTTGCCCCATTGGAATACCCAATTGCTACGATGTTATCACGATCAAAATCATATTGTTTAGAGGCATCATCTAAAAATTCATGTAATTCTTTCGTACGATTAACTAGATCTTCCTCATCGAATACCCCTTCAGCCAATCGACGGAAAAAGCGAGGCATTCCGTTTTCAGATACGTTACCACGTACACTTAAGACAGAAGCTGTTGCATCAATTAAGTTGGCTAACGGTAGCAAATCTTGCTCAGTCCCCCCAGTACCATGTAACAATAGCAATGTTGGTTTGGTTTGGTCTGTACCTTGATTAAATATATGCTTCATGATTACCCTCCTCACGTTAAACGCAGCATGTTCTATTCATAGATTACCTTAAGATTTTCCATCTATACTACTATACTTATCTCGAATTCGAGATAAGTATAGTACGTTTCATTTTTCTTGTCAATGGAATCAATCCTTTAACAACCTTATTCTTAACGACTAAATAATAACGTCACCCATTCATTTGTCTGAAGCTGATCTTGTATGGAAAAACCTTCATTTGTAAAAGTATGAATTACCTTATCGACATTCCATTCAACGACACCAGAAATTAAAAAATGATTACTTTTCTCGAGAAGTCGATGTTTTTCAATGATCTTGATCGTCTCATCAGCACCAATATTGATGAAAATCCAATCAAACATACTAGTTATTTGGAAGTCACCTGCGATTAGATCTGCTTGTTCAATTTCAATAGCCGTATCCAGATTGTTCAACTCCGCGTTATGTTGAATTTCCCTTTCTACTGGCTCAAGATCAACGGCAACAACCTTCTTAGCTCCCTTCAAGGAGGCTCCAATACTCAGTAAACCAGAACCTGTCCCTAAATCCAGAACGGTTTTCCCTTCATAACTATTATTTAAAAGGAGACGAAGACAGTCTTGTGTCGTTTCGTGCAAGCCTGTCCCAAAAGAGACTTGTGGTTCAAACTTTAAAATATTTTTATTGGGAAAATCGCTCTCTTTCCCAGAGTAACAAAGCACCCATCCATTTCCTAAATCGATATCCTCAAAAATCGTTTGATCCCATGTGTTATCATCCAATTGATTATGCTGGATATCTTTCTGAGAAACATTTAACACTTGCCTGATTTTTTCAAAATACGCCTCAATCGATTTATTCGTCAAAGATTCTTCCATATAGATGCTAATAACAGCACAATCGGTTTGGAGCTCTTCATAAGAATATCCGTTCGCTGTTTTAAAAACTCGTATGGATGGCTCATAGGAAAATTGATGAAACCCAGCTATATTTAATTGCTCCATAGCTACATCTACTTTATCTAGTGGCAAGTGAACTACAAATTCATGCAGCATTTCTATCTAACCCTTTCCTTTGTTTTCAATTAACGAGATAAAACTTTCCACTTGTACACCCTGCCCTTCTTGGTGAGAGTAACGTACTTGTTCATAAGCATTTTTCAACTGTTCAAGCTCCGTTTTACGTTCTGGAATTGCTTTTTCGAATACTTCCAATGTTTCACGAACTGTTAAATGAGAACTAACCGTAATTCCATGCTTTCCTTGTATTTTAACCAGCTTCTTATAAATATAACGAACTTTTTGTTCAGTAGTCATCCTATTCCACTTTGGGCTCTTAGGAAACAGTTGGCTCACCCATTCTTTTGCACGATCCTTTTGCTTTTCTCGAAACTGCTTCCAGTCCATTAAACTTTCCTTGTCATCTGTATAGGATTGATGTGTTGTAACTTGGTCCTTTTCTCCCAACACTTGGTTTAGCACAAGTCGTAACCACCGATAACCTTTTGCAAGCAATTGACGTGACCGTTTAAATAAGAAAACGAACAACCATAAAATCGCACCGATTAATAAAAGGATAACAAAGACATACATGATACGTTCTAACCAAACAGCAAGAGCTGAAGGATCACTTTGTTCAGCTGCTGGCAAACTTGGCTGACCATTCGACCCTTGTTGTTCAGGAGTCGACTCTTCTCCCCCACCTAGGGTTAATAACCAAATAATCCCTCGAATTGTTTGTACAACCGTTTGATATACGACCGATTGAATAACATGTAAATTAGTTATAAAAACAACAAATAAAATCGTTGCCACAATATAAAATTGATTTTGTCGTTTCAAGCTATTAGATAGTGTTGGCTTGGCCTGCTTTGATAGTGTTGCAGCATTTAAATGTTCACTATTCGAAACAAATAAAGTAAATACTAACAAACAAAGTCCGAACCAATTAATCAAACTTAAATAGGAAGTAAGGGAATCCACATAACGAAATATGATATGGCTAGCCACATAGATTGGCAGTCCAACAACCCACAAATACGAGCTTGGGAATAGATCTATTCGATCTCGAAAAGCATATAACGTTCCTCTGTACGTAATAATAGAACCAATAAGAAAGGTCACTATAGTAAAATAAAGGTTAATAGATAAGGATAGTGCTTGAACTGCTGCTACAGCAATAGAGAATAGTAAATAGAGCCCTACTTTTTTATTCGACACAACGGTCCTAAACAATAATCCAGTACAAAATACGAAAACAAAGCTACTTAACCATTTCCACAAGCTTGAATCTGGAAGAACGAAAGCCCCAATAAATAATAATACAGGAAAATAAACAAGCAACTCCAGCAATCCTTGTGTTGTTTTTAACAGATGCACATGTTTACGCACCAATATCACCTGCTATCGTTTGTTCAGTTTCTTGATCTGCATCCTTCTCTAACCACAAAATTTCAACCGCGTTTCCTAACGCTTCTAATTTGTCAATATACTGTTGTGTTTGTTCCGTTAACATCGATGTAATGATTAGGATATCTCTATTTGTTACTTGGTTTTCCATGTCTTCTAATAAAAAATAATTAAAATTTCTACTGCGGTCCATTGTTATTTTTGCCATTGTATCTAACAAATACGTTAGTTGCTGTTGGCCATTTTTCGGTTCCACCCGAATGGAAGGTTGGACATTATCCGTTGGGTTGTTAAACGGCGCGACAAAATAACCATTACAGCCAAAACCAGTACTAACTCCATTAGCCAATGCATAATCTGCAATAGAAGCAGCATAAGAGATCCCTTTTTCTATTAACGATTCATCTTCAATCGGCATCCAAATATCCTCTGTTTGATCAAAATTGATATAAATCATTAAATGATGGTCTGCAGTAAAATCCTTTTTGTTTACTTGAAGATTTCCGGTCCGTGCAGTTGCCTTCCAGTTCACATGATTTAGTGGGTCACTATCGTTATATTCACGTACACCAGCATAAACAAATGGATCCTCAATAATCCACCTTCTCACAGTAATGTCACCTAACCAGCTATGCGATGGAAGAGGTATCTCATTTATTGGAACTATTTTTGGATAAACGGAAACGGCAGCAGAAGCCTGAACAGATTGAAACTTTTCTGAAAAACCAAACGGATCGCCTGTCGACAACGATACGGTTTGTAACGAATAGTACCCTCTTTGAAGACATGTAACGTAATGCCTTCTTGTAATTTTTTGAAACGGCATAAGTGTAAACAAGGTACGGTGAAATACTTCACTTTCCATTTCTGATACTTGATTCGACTGATCTCGCAACTTTAAATTGGCGTTTATTTTTGATTCGATTCGTAACCAGGGGAGCGGCAATACTTTATTGTTCACCAGTTCGTCAACCATCTCTATTTCTTCCCCTTCAAACGCTGAATCTTGGTTAAAGGAACGGGTATATTTTATTTTATGAAACCCCCACTTTCGATAGAGGTGACTCTGTAACACAATAAAAACCATTGTAACAACTATGATCCACCCAATACTCATTACCTGTTCAATTCCTTTGCAAATTCTTCTGTAGGAACATCAACATCATCAATAATTTGATGAAGGATATTTTCCGATTGATCTTTCGTACCGATTCGTTGCTTTAACTGAATCCGGTGAGCTAAAACTGGTACAGCCATTTCCTTGACATCATCCGGAATGACAAATTCCCTGCCTTGGATTGCAGCATATGCTTGTACTGCCTTTAGTAAAGCTTGACTACCACGCGGGCTAACACCTAACAATACATTAGGATGCATCCGTGTTTTTTCAACGATATCAACCATATAGGCCAGTAAATCTTCACTTACATGTACTTTTGAAAAAAGTCGTTGTGCAACAATTAAATCTTCTAAACTTATTACTGCTTCAATCGAATGTAAAGGATTATTCTCTTTAAACCTTTTTAAGATTTCCATACTCTCCTCTTTCGATGGATAACCTAAACTGACCTTTAATAAAAATCGATCAAGTTGGGCCTCTGGTAATGGAAAGGTACCTTGACTTTCCACTGGATTTTGTGTAGCAATAACCATAAACGGCTGCTCCAAATATCTCGTCTCTCCATCTATTGTTACTTGTTTTTCTTCCATACTTTCCAGCAAACTCGATTGCGTTCTCGGAGTTGCTCGATTTATTTCATCCCCTAACAAAACATTCGCAAAAATTGGACCAGGTCGAAATTGAAACACACCTTTATGTTGATTGTAAAAATTAACGCCCGTAATATCACTTGGAAGTAAATCTGGTGTAAACTGTACTCGGTTAAATGTGCAGGACAAGGATTTTGCTAAAGATTTTGCCAGCAGTGTTTTTCCAGTTCCAGGAACGTCCTCTAGTAAAACATGCCCAGAGGAAATCAAAGCTACAAGCAATTGATCAATAATTCTTTCCTTTCCAATAATCACTTGGTTAATATTCTTTTTTACTTTTTCAGCTAACAGTTGGATGTCTACTATTTCCATTTTTAATTCTCCTTTTTGTATGATTCCGCTTTCATATTTGTTATCATAGAAGGGATCCGTTATTTAACTAATAACCCTATATATCCATTTGACATAAATTCCCTAAAATCCTCTATTTTAATTAAATTTAAAGAATAGTAACTTACTTCGTTACTATTAAAATTATATAATCCATAAAGGAGCTGATTTCATTGTTCAGCGAACAAATTGCTATAAAGCTGGAAATTGTTGCAAGGCGGGCTTTAAACATAAAAAAGAAAGGCGGTATGGGAGGAGTTATTTCTGCTCAACATATAGAAAAAGAACACGGAGCATTTACTGTAATTTGTGCTGCTTTAGCCCCTTATTATCTTAATGCCACAGAAGAAGAACGTAAAACATTAAACGATATCATAGAAAGATATAAAGTCCTAAACGAAAATTGTAGCCCCGAAGAATATTTTAAAATAATAGATCGAGCCTCAGAAGAATTGAAAAATTTATTAAATCATCTTGGTGTTCAAGATGTAGAGTGACCATTTTTACACGTCTTTGATTTAATAATCATATGTTTTGTTCCAACCCATCACCTCAAGTAAAATGATAGTAATCAACAAAACACGGATGAGGAGTACAAAAAAATGGGATTAATTCCGACAATGATAGATTTACAGGGAAAGAGAGTGGTGGTAGTTGGTGGAGGAATAATTGCGGAAAGAAAAATAAACAATATCATCTCAGCAAAACCGAAGATTACCCTAATTAGTCCAAACATAACACCGAAGCTACAAACGTTAGTAGATCATGGACAAATTAAATGGCTAAAAAAGAACGTTTCTAGTCAAGATTTGAAAGAGGCATTCCTAATCATAGCCGCCACAAATAAGGAGGAAGTCAATCAACAAATTGTTGCAGAAGCACCTGATTATGCATTGATTAACGCAGCTAGTGATGCTGAAGCAGGAAATGTGCAATTCCCGATTTATTTACAACGGGGAAAGCTTTCCATTGCCATATCCACTAGTGGTGCTAGTCCCATATTAGCAAAAAAAATCAAGCAAAAACTTGAGAAAACATATGATGAATCCTATGAAAATTATTTAGACTTTTTATTTGAAGTTCGAACGATGATAAAAAACGCTAAGTTAGACCGAGAAGAGAAACAAACCTTACTAACGGAAGTCGTAACGAATGATTTCATGAATGCAGCGCAACAAACAAAATATATTTTATCCTTACAGCAAAAGCTAAAAAAGAGGGATTAAAAAAGGAAAAGCTTCCGATTACGTCAAATTCGTAAGGAAGCTTTTTTCTTCATTTAAAGGTTGTTCAAAAAAGTCCGGTAAAACTTTTTGAACACGCACTATTTGCTGTTTTTAATTAGTGACTGACTATTTCTCCATTTCTCTAATTGTTGGAAACCGACACCTTTATTCAATTGTTCCCTTGTTATTTCAATCCCTTCTTTAATCGTCGAAGCCGCTCCAAATAAATAATAACGAATACCAGTATTGAATAAAACTTGCTGATAATAATAGTTATAGGCTTCCAATTTTTCACCGTTTAAAATAGAGAGAATGATATCACACTGTTCTTTTGCACTCAGTTTTTTGTTTTTATCAAAATTTTTATCTAATACTCCATATTCTTCCGGCTTTACAATAAATGAATCTAGTGAATCGTCTGTCAATTGATACACGAAACTATTTCGATGAACCGGTAAATCCTCCGAGCCTTCTAGACCTTGAACAATATACACTCGATCATAAGAAAGGCCTTTAAAAATTGGATAAATCTTATTAATTGCTGTTCGATGAAAAGCCCCCATCATAATCGACTTTGCCTGAGAAATATTCAATAATTTTTCAGCTGTATTTAATAACGTTCGCACATGGATTTGCTCACGAATTGGCCGCATTTCTTGTAATATGGAGCAGAATTTTTCTGTCCAAGAAAAGCCTAAATTACATTCTTCTAGACGTTTCACTATCGAACTACTCTCTTCCTCCACAGAAACGCCTAATTCAAACAATATATCCTTAATAGATGTTCCATATTTTGGTGGAAGTGAGTCACTACTATGAAGAAACGCAGGGATACCATAGCTCGCTAATAAAATGGATGCGGGAATCGTAGCAACAAAAGAATTTCTACCGTTATAAGGACCTGCAAAATCAATCATCTTATCAGTAATCGCAGGTGAAACCTGTAGCTTTTCAGAATGCTCTTGAAAAACATGAATAAAGGCAAGTAACTCATCTGGTGATTCGGCTTTTATACGTTGAGCAACTAAATATGCTGCAATTTGGGCATCTGTTGCATTCCCATCAACGATCGTTTGCGCAACTTCTCTCGTTGTCTCATAATCCAAATCCTTTGATCCTCGTTTTCCCCTTGCTACTTCTTTAAGCCATTGTTGCATACTTCTCTCCCTCTCTGATCGCTTCAATTACTCTAGCTTTTAATTGTTCACATACATTACGATGACTTCCTAAATAATCGCAAACAATTACTTCCTGTTCTGGCGAGAGACGGAGTTGCTGTGCTGTTTGTTCTATCTCCTTCATTAGAATACCAGTAAACAATAAATAAGGTAGAACTACAATGCGATTAGCACCGGTTTCAACCGCCTCTATTAGTGCTTCCTCATACGTAGGACGGGCAGCTGCTAGGAAACAAATACGAACAGAGGATACCCGTGATTTATTTTTTAGAGTATCCGCTATTTTTTGTGTATCGATTTTCGCATCTGGATCACTGCTTCCTCTACCAACTAATAGTACATGAAGATCTTGTGAAATGGATGTTTTTTCTTTGATCCTCTCAACCAAAACATCAACCATTTTTTCTTGAACTCCAATTGGCTTGCCATAGCTGAATTCCACATTCTTATAATGTTTAGATGCTTGTTTTAATACATTTGGAATATCCTTTTTTGCATGTGCAGCTGTTAATAATAGAACAGGAACAACTGCTATTTTTTTCGCACCCTGTTCAATACAACGTTGTATCCCTTCATCAATGGTAGGTTTTGCAAGTTCAAGAAAGCAGTATTCTTGTATAGGGACATCTACAAGCTTCATTGTTTTCTCAACAAACTCAATGGCTTGATTTGCAGCTTTCTCCACACGACTACCATGACAAATATATAGAACAGCTTGCATACCATCACTCCAAATCAATAAGCTTCTTTTAATACAGCTTCAATCTGTTGCTGATTATTTATTGATTGTAATTGTAGCATTTTTTCTCTGAAACGAACAACCTCACCGACAACAATCATAGCGGGATTTTTGATTTCTGCTTCTTCAGCGACAGAAACAATTGTTTCAAGAGTGCCTACTACAGTTCGTTGGTCCTCCGTAGTACCTTGTTGAATAATCCCTACTGGGGTATGTTTGCTTTTACCGTGCGATATTAATTGATCACAAATAAATGGAAGATTACCAATCCCCATATAAATCGCTAACGTATCAACTGCATTCGCTAAGCTATCCCATTTAATATCCTTTGGCATCCCTTTTTTACAGTGACCAGTTATAACTGCAAAAGAGCTGCCTAGTTCACGATGTGTTAAAGGTATATCTGCATATGCTGGTGCAGCAATCCCGGCAGTAATACCTGGAACCACCTCATATTCCAGCCCATTTTCAGCCAATGCTTCTGCTTCTTCCGCTCCACGACCATATACGAAAGGATCTCCACCTTTAAGCCTTGTTACAACTTTCCCTTGTTTTGCAAATTTGATTAGCATATAGTTGATTGTTTCTTGCTTCATCATATGAAAATTCGGGAGTTTCCCACAAAAAATCAAATCCGCCCCTGGCTTTGCTTCTTTTAGCAAGTCTTTATTGACTAACCGATCATAAAGAATGACATCTGCCTGCTTGATACATTTCAATGCTTTAACTGTGATTAAATCTGGATCACCAGGACCTGCACCAACTAAAAATACTTTTCCCATGTGTGCCCTCCTTAGGCCTGTCCTCGAAATAGTTTTATAGATATCTGACCAACTAATTTCTCATTTATCATGATTAAAAAAGAACACCTAACCTAGTAACGGGCAAAAGAAATGGCTTGAAAAGAACATTTCACCAGATAACCAGGTCAGGTGACTGTAAAATTTTTAAGTTTCAGATTGATTCAGTCATTTCTGGATGTACATATTTTCGCTCTCTCTACTATTTAATGTTCAAACAATCTTATACCAAAACATATACTTGATCGTTCTCAATCTCAACTTTGAAGGTCTGCACACAACCCTCATCCGGTTCTTGAACATTCCCATCAATTACACTAATTTTCCAATCATGCATTGGGCAAAAAACATGCTCACCACTTACCATCCCTTCTGCAAGTACGCCACCTTTGTGTGGACAACTGTTTTCAATCGCATGTATCTTACCACTACCAAGCTTAAACACCGCGATTTCTTTTGAACCTACATTAACTGTTTTCCCTAATCTTTCCGGGAATTCAGAAAGCTTTCCAATTGGGACTCGTTGTACCATTTTTTCCATTTGTATAATTCCTCCCCACTATAGTAAGTGAACATCCTTTATTAGTTAGATCCTGTTGGAACATTCACCTTCTCATAAAGCTCTTTTAACAATGTCTCATTTTTAACTGCTTCACTCCATGGTTCTTGAACAGCAGCTAACGCCTCATCCATACGTTCGTTTAATTCGTCACGCGTTTCTTTGTCTGATAGTACTTCTCGAACATGCTCTATTCCAACTCGCTCTACCCATGCAGAGGTTCTTTCCAAATAGTTAGCAGATTCACGATAGTATTGTAGAAAAGCACCTACCATTTCAAGCACTTCTTCTTGTGTTTTGACCTTAAATAGGAGCTCAGCTTGACGTAAATCTGTTCCGCCGTTACCACCTACATGAACTTCCCAAGCACCATCAAGTCCTAACACGCCGACATCTTTAATACCACCTTCCGCACAGTTTCTTGGACATGCGGATACACCCATTTTAACTTTGTGAGGAGTATATAAGCCTTCAAACTTCTTCTCAATATCAATTCCCATTCCAATGGAATCTTGTGTTCCAAATCGACAGAAATTCTCTCCCACACATGTTTTTACCGTTCGAACAGACTTTGCATACGCATGACCTGAAGGCATATCTAAATCTGCCCAAATATTTGGAAGGTCTTCCTTTTTAACACCAAGTAAGTCGATCCGTTGCCCGCCAGTTACTTTAATCATGCCGACTTCATATTTATCAGCAACATCGGCAATTTTCCTTAGATCATTTGAATTGGTAACTCCACCGTACATTCTAGGTACAACGGAGTAAGTACCATTGTTTTGAATGTTTGCATGTAATCTTTCATTCACAAAGCGTGATTCACGCTCATCCTCATATTCTGAAGGATTAATCATTCCAAGATAGTAATTAATTGCTGGTTTACATTTGGAACAACCCTCTTCCGTTTTCCATCCCAACACATTCATTACTTCTCGAACATGTGTAAGTCCTTTTTCTTTGATTTCTTCTATTACCTCATCTCTTGATAGGGTAGTACAGCTACAAATGGTCTCTTTTTGATCTGCACTGTATTCATCACCAAGTGTACATTCTAGTAAATCTGATACTAATGATTTACATGTACCACATGAACGTGATGCATTCGTACACCCTTTTACTTGCTCTACGGTTGTTAGACCTTGATTGTTAATTGCTTCAACAATAGCCCCTTTCGATACACCATTACATCCACAAATTAACTCATCATCGCTCATTGATGCTACTAGATCAACGCCAGACTCTTCCGTTTGACCGGATTCCAGGTATTCCTCAACATCTGCACCTTTTTTAATAAGACTAAGTAGTTTGTTTCCGTCTTTAGTATCTCCAAATAAAACGGCACCTGTAATCTTACCTTCTTCTACTAGCACCTTTTGGTAGATGCCTCGCCAATCATCATACATTTTAATGGCTTTTGTAGATTCATCATCAAGGATTTTTCCTGTTGAGAAAACATCTACTCCAGATACTTTTAATTGTGTAGATAGTACAGAACCTTTATAACCTTCGTCTGCTTGATCACAAATGTGCTTTGCCAATGCTTGACCCTGCTCATACAATGGAGCAACTAGCCCATAAACCATTTGACGGTGCTCTGCACATTCTCCTACCGCATAAATATTTGGAACTTCTGTTTCCATATGATCATTGACAACAATTCCTCGATTTACCGGTATTTCATGTTCCTTCGCTAAAGCAACATTTGGTTTAATTCCGACTGCCATAACAACCAAATCTGCTTTAATTTTACTACCGTCTTTAAAACGTAGACCTGTAACATGGTTTCGACCAGTAATCTCTACTGTTTGCTTTTCTAGTAAAAAGTTCATCCCTTGCTTTTCTAATTCCTGCTTCAGTAGGTTACCTGCATCCCGATCCAGTTGACGTTCCATCAAGTAATCAGCAATATGAATAACATCTACTTCCATACCTAGGTTTAACAAGCCTCTTGCCGCTTCTAACCCTAGTAATCCTCCACCAATTACTGCTGCTTTTTTATACTTTTTGGAATAATCCATCATCATTTCACAATCTTTTATATCGCGAAATGCTGTAACCCCTTCTTTATCAGCTCCAGGTAAAGGAAGCATGAATGGATTAGAGCCAGTTGCAATAATTAATTTGTCATAAGGCTCCTTACGATCTTTATCAGTTAAGACAAATTGATTTTTCTTATCAATTTCTATAACGGTTTCTCCAGGGTACAAACGAATATTATTATCTTCATACCACTGCCATTCATTTAGCGTAATATCCTGAACATCTGTATCCCCTTGCAATACCTTTGATAATTGTATCCGGTTATAGTTTGGATATGGCTCAGTACCAAACACAGTAATATCAAATGCATCTGGCTTTCGTTTTAAAATTTCTTCAATTGCTCGTATACCTGCCATCCCGTTTCCTATTAAAACTATCTTTTGTTTTGGCATGTGGATTAACCCTCCAAGTGATTCTAATTTTCTGAAAATTAATGTTGTTATCATTGTACTCATAAGCTCTTATTAGATTCAAATGTCTTGTAAGAAAACTTCACAAACGAAAAACGACAATTTTTATAATGAAATCGCTTTATTCGATGTGTGATTATCTTACATGAAATCTTTTATTGTTATGGTGTAAGCGGATTCAATATTTTGATAAAATAACAGCATTACACAACGTGAAAATAGGACAAAAGGACTAGTGTGTTTCAAAGCCATTACGAGCGGTTCGGCAGCGAGTCAAGGTTATTCAAATGCGGTAACATTAGGAACAAAGCACACGAAAACAGCCATTAAATAAAATCCAAAAATAGGGCTGCCTGCTAGGTTGTATTTTTAAAACAAAAAAACAACTTGCTTAAAATGAGCAAATTGTTTTTTAATACATGGTAGTCCATTCTATTAATAATTGATTGACTTGTTTAGCGGGCAGTGGCTTACTAAAATAATATCCCTGTACGATATGACAGCTTAAAAGATGAAGTTTTTTATATTGTTCTTCAGTCTCCACTCCTTCGATCACTACACGAAGGTTTAAATCATTGGCTAATTTCACCAAGGAATGTAATATTGCTTGATTTTCAGTACCTTCATCTAGTGTATCAATAAACTCTTTTGCTATTTTTATTTCATCAATCGGTAATCTCGTTAAATAGGATAAAGATGAGTATCCAGTTCCAAAATCGTCTAATGCTATTTGAATACCAAGTGACTTTAATTCAAGCAGCTTTTCCATCGCTATATCCATATTATGAATAGCAATCAATTCTGTTATTTCAATAACTAGCTTTGTTGGATCAATCTTATACGTGTTAACTATATCTTTCACTTTTTTCGTCAAATCAGATTGATGATAAAATTGCTGTGGGGAAATATTTACCGATAACTTTAAGTGCAAACCTTGTTCCATCCATTCCTTTTGCTGTTTACACGCCTCCTCTAAAACCCATTCATTTACAGCGAAAATGATATCTGTAGCTTCTGCTAATGGAATAAATTCAGATGGTGAAATAATTCCTAGCGTAGGGTGATTCCATCGAACTAATGCCTCCATGCCAATAATTCGACCACTATTACTTTCCACTTGGGGTTGATAAAAAATTTCTAATTGGTTCTCTCGTATGACCGTATGGATATCCTTTTCGATCGTTAGTTTTCGAATCGATTTCCCTTCACTTAATGCAGTAAATACTCTGTAATGATTTTTCCCATGGTATTTAACTCGATACATTGCCAGATCAGCGTTTTTCATTAATTGCTCTGGATGATGAGCATCATCAGGATAAATAGAAATACCTATACTTGGAGTTAATGAAATTTTATGCTTGTTGATGTAAAATGGATGATTTAATAATTGAAAAACTTGTTCTGCTTGATCAATAGTATCATCTTTATCCTTTACACCTTTTAATAGAAAAGTAAACTCATCGCCACCATGCCGACCAACAACCTGATTCTTGTTTAATGCTTCCTTTAGACGTTTGCCAACCGCTTGAAGTAAAAGATCACCTACGTTATGTCCTAACGTATCATTGATAATCTTAAAATGATCTAAATCAAGAAATAGTACGGCAAGCATTTGCTTTTTTGCTTTGGCCTCTACAACGGCCTCCTCTAATAGCTGATCAAAATATCTTCGGTTTACTAAGCCTGTTAATGGATCATGATAGGCTAAATAGTTAATTTTTTCTTCATTCTTCTTGTTTTCTGTTATGTCCTTTGCAATACAAAAAACACCAGTAACTTTGTCATCAATGAAAATAGGAATATAGGTAATCTCCAAGTATTTTACTTCAGAAGGCGTTTCATTATAAGTTATTCGATTGGTTTGAGGATTCCCTTCTCTCGCCTTCAAAAAATGTCTCTTCACTTGGTTTACTACCGTTTTTGGCAAAATAGAAAAAATTGACATCTGCAAAAGCTCTTGCTCAGATCGTTTGGCAAACTCCACACACTTCGGGTTAACTAGCAAAAAATTCCCATCTAAGTCTAAAGAAAACACAGTATCCGTATGGTATTTAAAAATAGACTGATAGATTTGAGAAGTAGTTTGCAATTCTTCCGCTTGCTGCTTAAATTTATCAAGCAATTTCCTGCTTCCTATCATGACCATTACTTGCCTGAAGAGGATAAAGAAAATAGAAATGCTTGCCCCAATGACAATGGTATCCTCTCGATGAAATAACAAAATAACTAATAACCCAACAATATAGAGATAAGGTAGAACGATTTGAAACAGACTTAGATCTTCTTTCTTCCTATCCGATTTTATAATTGGTTTCAGTTTAAATTTTGACCGCTGATAGCCAGCATAACCAACGAGCAAATAGGAGAGAAAATAAATTGGATCAACCACACTCCAAGAGGAATAACCATCCGCTGTTTGTAAATATAGATAAAAAGCATCTGCTGTAACTTGTAAAAATAATCCGAGCACTAAAAACGACAAGCCGTTTCGCTTAAGAATAGTTGGAGAATCATAATAAATCGTAATCGTGAGCAATAAAAGAAACAAATCCCCAACAGGGTAGCTTATCGATACAAATTGATATAAATTAGAGGCATTCAATTCTTGCATTATTGGCTGGATAATAAAATATCCAAACAGGGTAATAGCTACCGTCATGATAATAATCATGTCCATTAAGTTTTGAAAGAAAGCTGCGTTTTCCTTTTCCTTAACTAATTTATAAATAAAGGCAATGGAAAACAAAACATAATGAAGTAAATAAAACAAGTCTGGTAATCCAGGGAAATGTACTTCCATATGTAACCATAATTCAAAAATGTCCCTTACCATTAGCCCTGTAAACGCAAATAAATAGCCTATAGAAAGGAGAAGCCAAAATAAGCGCTCTGCTACCGGACTTCGCTGATATGCTCCGAATAACCAAAAAGCCGCAAAGAGCGGTGCTAATGAATAGATGAATTCTCCCAAGTAAAATAGAAAACCATTTGTATCTTTAACTAGAAACAAATACGTATAGGAAAAAGCTATTAAAAAGAATAATACACAAAGGACGGCTAGTGTATTCCTTTTGTTATTCATCTGATTTTCCTCCATATCATTTTAATAGAAGGCTTGTTTTCTAACTGTTTGGTACTTTCTTTGCGCTATTTGATGTCAAATAAAAACTACCCTCACTAGAAAGGGTAGTTTACGCAAAATGAAGTAATCCTTCATTTGGGCAACTCGGCCGTCATAGCTAAAGTTAGCAGTAGACCCGTAGCTTTGCGTCTTCACCTTTCGGATGAATTTGCCATTATCCAGTATAGTTCTTTTTATTCATTTTAACATAATGACTAGTGAAAAAATACCGCTTTTATTGGAAAATATTTCATGTTTAACTCGATGACTTATTAAAATATTCTACTTTTTAAAATCCATCCTCCAGCTAAAATAGCGATTATTATCATTTTTTTCATAACGTAAATAGGCATTAAACTTTTTTCCATTTTTACTTGTCAGCCCTTTGACATAGACAACTCGATTTTTTAATAGAGATGTTACCATTGTCTTTGTTACTTTTTTCTTCATCGCACTTAGAAATTTATCATGCTTCCACACAACAAAACTACAGCCTTGTTTCCAATTACTACAACCAAATCCTTTCCGTCCCTCAATAACTATGTGTCCACACAACGGACAATTTCCAATGATATCGTTTGTTACACGAGTTACTTTTCCTTCTTGAAGTGCAACATCCTTCTCTTCCTTAATTTTTGTCACAGCCTGATTCGTAAAAGAATAGATAAACGGTAAAAAATCCTCCATATTACGTTTATTTTTCTCAATATCAGCGAGTGACTGTTCCAACTTTCCTGTAAACTCTAAGTCAAATAACTCCTGAACCGGAAACGTTTCTACTAATTTTTTTCCTAGTTCTGTACAAATGAGATGTTTCTTTTTATTTGTGATATAGCCAACTTGTTTTAACTTCTTAATCGTTTCTGCTCTTGTTGCAGGTGTACCAATACTAAAACCTGTTAATACCTGTTGCTCATCTTCGCTATCCTCTGCTGCATAGCTTTTACCGCACGTCTCCATCACGCGTAATAATGTTTTTTCGGTATGATGTTTTGGTGGTTTCGTTACATGATCCGTAACATCAAGATCTAACAAATCCACCTTTTCCTTTAATTGCACGTTCGGTAATAATGTATCCTTTGATTGAATGCCTTCAACCTTCTTCCATCCCTCCACAAGTTGCACTTTCCCTTTTGTAACAAATTCACCTGTTATAAATTTATCAGACAACTGCGTAATAAGTTTCGTTTCTTCATAAATGGCTACTGGCATAAACTGCATAATAAAACGGTTTTTTATCGCCTGATAGACGATAAGTTGGTCTGCTGATAATTGTTTAGGCTTTATGTAAGTCGGGATAATAGCACTGTGACTTTCGACCTTTGCATTATTGAAAACTCTTTTTGATTTAATAAACTTTACTTCATTCCTATATGGCAAATCAGCAGTGATACCTTCTAAGACTTTCGCAGCCTTTCCGACAAGGCTTTCATCTAGTGCCGTACTTGAAGTTCTAGGATATGTGATTAACTTTTTCTCATAAAGCGTCTGTGCCACTTTTAGCACTTTGTCGGATGTCCAGCCTTGATATTTGTTCGTAATATATCCTTGTAGATTTGATAAATTAAATAAAAACGGCGGAAACTCTTTTTTGCGGTCCACTTCCTTACTTATAATTGTTGCTGAATGAGTTTGTAATGCTTGTTCCAATTGGATTAGCTTGTCTTTATCGGAAAACCTTTCTTTTCCATTTATTGTATAAATCCCCTGATAGGAGTGCTTGTCTGCCGTCTGAAAATTAGCTACTAGTTTAAAGTAATCTTCTGGGACAAACTGTTCTATTTCTTTATCGCGGTCGTAAATAATTTTTAACGTTGGAAGTAATACTCGACCAATATTCAGTACTTTTCCTTTACCCTTCTGAAACTTTAGGGTTGCTACAGACGTTAAATTTATGCCAATGATCCAATCTGTCCATTGTCTCGTTTTTCCAGCATCATGTAACGGCTTGAATACGGAATTCGGCTTTATTTGATTCATTCCTCGTAAAATTTCCTCCGCAGTCCACTCATTCAGCAATAGTCGATAAACCAATTTATTCGTTTGAATATTTTCGATAATACTATCCCCAATTAATTGACCTTCTCGATCGTAATCACATGCAGAAATAATCATATCTACGTCACTTCTTGTTGCTAATGTTTTTATTGTTCTTAATTGTTTGGCAGCACCCGCATCTATTTGCCCCTTCTTTCGCGGATTGCTTTTCACTTTATATTGAAATTCACCTGGAATGAATGGAAAATAATCCATTCTCCACCTCGCCATTTTCGAGTTGTAGTCCTTTGCATCATATAATTCGAGCAAATGGCCAAATGCCCATGTGACTAGATAACCATTTCCTTCAAAAAAACCATCTCTTTTTGTCTTTATTTTTAAAGCATCTGCAATATTTTTTGCTACAGAAGGCTTTTCAGCTAAAATTAATTTCATACAAATTACTCCTATTCCGTACAGCATTTAGCATTCGTTTAGATACTGCCATTTAGTATAGCACGAATGCCATGATTAGAACACTTGTTCCTTTTGAATTATTTTAAAGAGCTCTAGGGAAACTAAAAACGATTGGAGGGATAAAAGGATGAAAAAACATAATCCACAAGAAAAAAAGGTTGCGCCAAATGTCGACCCAGATGAAGACTTTGGCGAGAAGGCAACGCAGTCAGAAATTGAACAAGGAGAGTATACAAAGGTTACAAGGCTATCCTACGATGAATATGAGCATAGTGAAGAATAGCTTGGATTGAAGAGCACTATAAAGGTGCTCTTCCTTCTTTCTTTACACGTTAGGAAAGTATAAAATTTTAGCGCTGAAGTAAATCGACGTAGTAAAATTTTTAAGAACTAAGCATAAGTGCAACTAGGCGATCGCCTGCGCCTAAAGGCTTGGCACTAGCCAAGTTTTCTTTACACCAAATTAAAGATCCAAATAAGTAATGTGATAAATACAACACATCCAATAATCAGTTGTTTAACTATATCGGAAAGTTCAAATGGGATATACCGGAGAGCAAAGTATGTGGATAAACCAGTAACAAGCATTAATAAAACTCCATAAATGAAGACACCTAATAAATTATCAATTGGAAGTTTGAGTGATTCTACGATATATGACATATTTCACACCTCTTGTGCTAATACAGTGAATTGAACATGAAGTCTACCATCCCCATAAACCTTCTATAAGTGCATGTCTATAAGGCAATTCTATAAACGAATAAGTATTTATAAGACCTCGTTCTATTATTATTCTACCAATAATATACTGATGAAAACTAGTCTAAATGTAAAAGAGAAAATCAATATAATGGAGGTTTGAGTTTAAAATGGACGAACCAGTTTACTTATTAACTTACAACGCCAGTAGTTATGAATGGTTTTACACAGAAGAGGAAATGTTCGCATTTATTAATGAAAATAACTTAACGAATTACGAAGCACTTTATATACCAGAAGCATTCGAGGTTACATTTGAAGAATAGCACAAATAAGTCGAAATTTCCACTATTCCCCCCCTGTCCACCCCACGCGGACAAATGTCCACGAGCGGGGTCAGACCCCTATGCTCGTAAATGCTTGTACTAGATCGTCCGTTTCTTCCTTTGTGATTGTGCGGAAGTCAATTAGGACGTTATTTTCTTTTACTCTTGTAATCACTGGTGTTGAGCCTTTTCTTAATTGATTTGCTAGTTCCTGGGCGGAAGATTGTTGATGCTTGATCGCTACAACGAAAGTTGAAACCTCTACCCCTGGCATTGTTCCACCACCGACTTGTGACGTATCCTCCAAAATCTCACAAGTGTAAACGGAAGTGACTGTTTGTAATTTAGCGATAAAGTATTCTACTAATTCCCTTATTTGTTCAATTGGTTTGATGATATCTCTCACTGTTGGCAATTTTTCAGCTGCCTGCTCATTGATATAAGCACGTAGTGTCGTCTCTAATCCTGCTAACGTCATTTTATCGACGCGTAACACTCTTGCAAGCTGATGCTTTTTAAGGACCTTTATCAATGATTCCTTTCCAACGATAATACCTGCTTGTGGTCCGCCTAAAAGCTTGTCACCGCTAAATGAAACGAGATCCACGCCGGATTCAATAACTTGTTTCACAACTGGTTCATCACCAATTCCACTCTGTTGAAAATCATACAAGGAACCACTACCCAAATCTTCGTAAAAAACGAGTTGTTCATGCTGGTTTGATAAATGAACAAGTTCATCTGTTGAAACGGATTTTGTAAAACCAATTGTCTTAAAATTACTCGTATGTACTTTTAAAATCATTCCTGTTTCTTCCGTTATCGCTTGCTCATAATCATATAAATGGGTTTTGTTTGTCGTCCCTACTTCTACTAAATTCGCACCACTTTCTTCCATAATCGCTGAAACTCGAAACGAACCTCCAATTTCTACTAATTGACCACGCGAAACAATAACCTCTTTCTCCTTTGCTAATGCACGTAAAATAAGAAAAACCGCTGCTGCATTATTATTGACAACCATTGCAGCCTCTGCCCCTGTTACTTCCTTTAATAAATCTTCTATAATGTCATGACGCGAACCACGTTTTCCCATTGATATATTGTATTCAAGGTTCGAGTAGCTCTCTGCCACCACTTTCACATGCTCTATCGCATCCTTACTCAGTCTAGAACGACCGAGATTTGTATGTAGAACCGTACCGGTACCATTAATTACTCTAGTAATTCTCTCTTTCTGAAAAGAATGAAGTTCATTTTCCACGCGCAACCAAATACTTTCTACGATCGATTGACTTTGATCATGCTTCAACGGATTGTTTCCATTTAAGAGTTGACTACGGATACTTGAAAGCACCTCTTGGATAATCTTTGTCACATATTTTTCGGAAAGATCAAACGTATCAACTAGTTTTTGAAATTTATCACTCTTTTGCAACTCATGGACTGGTGGTAGCTCTCTTAATAATTGCTTCATTATTTATCCTCCGTACCATTTAATAATTAACTGTTAGAAAAACGCTTAGGTTAATTACCTAAGCGTTTTGTCATCCTGCTTTCTATTTGGCTTCCATTTGAGAAATTATTTCATTAGCGACAGGATATTCGCCAGTATCTAGCTTTGAATAAAGCTTTTCACCGTTAACGGTAATTTCAAATGCGCCTCCAGAGCTTGGTATAAGCTCCAGTGTCTGAATGTCAGAACGAAAATGTGTAAATAACTGTTCCGCAAAACTTGCGGCTTTAGGTGCGTAATTTCACTGCATACAGAATTCAATCGAGACTTTGTAACTCATGTAGTAATACCCCTCTCTTTCCATTCTATAGTTTGCTCAAAAAATCACCAAATTAAAAGGCGAATCACTTCGTTCGTTTGTTTTCCGATCCTCAAAATGTCATCCGGCTTTACCTTCTTGTACGTTTGATGAATTTTTGAACACGCACTTCTACTATCATTGTATTAAAAAATGTTAAAAAAGGAAAAACATATACACTAAATCAGACCCATTGGCGTTGACTATCCATCCTTTTCGTATAGCCTAATTCATCTAATAGCTCTAGTAACGGAATTAAGTATTTACGAGATACATTCCATTGATCCTTCGCTTGCTTCAAATCAAACGACTGATCGGTTTTCTGCTTTAAATCACTTACCGCTTTTTCGACCGGTTCACGATGAATCAGTAATTCATCTGTCAGACGGTACAACTGCTTTGTCTGAATCAGAAATGTTTTTAATTCATTCCCTTGCTCTTGTGAAAGGGCCGAATCGGAAACATAATCCTCCCATTTATTCACGGTCAGTCCGTCTTGCTTAATTGCTTCTACGATGGATTCCATTCGTTTTGCCCATGCTTTCGGAAAATGGGCTTCAAACGTCTGCAGTGCAAGAAATTGCCCTTCTTGTTTTAATTGTTGATTTTCCAACAAAAATTTAACAGCATTGTCGATTACTTCTTTTGGAAATTTCTCGCTTATCGTTTGGACTAATTCTGCTTTATTCATGCCTTTTCGCATTGGATGCTTTTCATGATATGCCTGTAGATCATGGACAAGCTGATCTTTTATTTTTTCTAATTGAGTCCTTAAACTAAACGAGCCATTCGGTAAAGAAATGATTCGGTTATCTTCGTGCAAAATCGTTTCCACCTGTACCTGATCAAGGGAAGTCACTTGAATCAATTGGTTCATATCTAAAGGCTTTTCTGTCAAAGCATCAACGACTAAGTCTTCTGGTGTACCTTCTTTTTTCTGTTGTAGCATTTGAATCGTTTGTTGGCCAAAACGATATTTTTCTCCATTTGGATCTATGACCCAACCTCCACCGATTGTCTCTACTGGTGAAGGGCGCCTTAAAATAAAGCGATCTCCTCTTCGGACAACAATCGCCTCTTGCAAACGAATCTGACAAAGAACTTCTTCCTGTTCGTTCTTTATTTCATTCCGATCAAAAAACACAATCGTACCCATCACCTCTGAAGTACCAACGTGAACATTGACTGGTGCTCGCTGTTTCAGCGGATAACGCATTTCCTCTACAAATCGGATAGAGACATCGATTGTATTGGTAACAATAAAGTGATCAGAAGCAACTAATACATCGCCACGCTTAACTTCGTCTCGATCGATACCACTGATATTAATTGCTGTACGCTGACCTGCTGAAGCATGTTCGACGTCTTGATGATGGACTTGAATGTTTCTTGCTTTCACACGTTTCTGTGCAGGTAACACTTGTAAGGTATCGCTTTTCTGCACCATTCCTTCATAAATGGTGCCACGAACGATTGTCCCCAATCCTTGTACTGTAAAAACTTGATCAATTGGGAGACGAAACGAACCGTAACGATCCCGAAATCCGACATTTTTAAGGTTTTCAAATAATAGATCCTTTAACTTGTCTACACCTTTTCCAGATAAACTATCTACAAATACCATTGGTGCATCTACAAATGTCGTATCTTCTAACGTCTCGTAAATATCTTGTGCAACAAGGTCAAGAAGTTCCTCTTCGACCTGATCTACCTTTGTAATTGCGACGATGCATTGATCAATTCCTAAAAATTGAAGAATTTCGAGGTGTTCCTTTGTTTGCGGCATAACCCCTTCATCTGCAGCAATAACCAGTACGACGAGATCAATTCCTGCTACACCAGCAATCATTTGCCGAATAAAACGCTCGTGTCCTGGAACATCAACAATCGAGACATGTACACCTTCTTTTGTATGTAAAGGAGCATATCCCAATTCAATCGATATGCTGCGCTCCTTCTCCTCTTTTAATCGATCAGTCTCTACATTTGTTAGCGCCTTTGTTAGCGTCGTTTTCCCATGATCAATATGACCAGCCATTCCAATTGTATAATATCGTGCATCCATATTTATGATCCCTGCTTTCTCACAAACCTACTTACTTACACTTTAATCGGTGTTTGCTAAGAATATCAAGCAAGGTGAACTACAAAAGAAAAGGGTCAGACCCCTCAACTACAACATCATGTGATATTTTAATCATAAACACGAATTGTTGTAGTATAATGAGGGAGTCAAACCCTTATCGGACAGCCTCTTCTATAATGCCCCTTATTCTCGATCTTCACGTTCTTCATTGACACCAAATTCAACTTGTGGATCCTTTGACATATCCATATCGACGCCTGTTGCATCTTTCTGGTTAGCTGGAGTTTGTGGAAGCTTTGTTTTGTTTTTACGATGACGATGTTCATCTCGTCCCATTTTCATCCACCTCTTTTCATTTGGTTTCAAAATTAGTATGATGGATAATCCATTAAATCATGTGAGTACAATTGGATTAAAATATAACTTTTTTTACCAGGCCATCACACTTGCGATTATGGCATTGTTCGTTATAAACTAGAAAAGGCTTGAAAGAAAATGTAACATGGGGTTGGATGGGTGACTGGTGTCCCCCTGGGTCTTCAAAACCCTGAGGGAGGCGCGTGCCGTCTCCGGTGGGTTCGATTCCCACACAGTCCCGCCAAAACCAACGTTGATTTGACGGTGATTTTCGAGATTTTGCCGTTGATTTATACGATGATTTTTTCGATGATTTCACGCAAAAGTCCCACAGGGTTTCGTCATCATTTTTGAGTGGTTCTCGGGGGACCTATTCGATAAAACCTAGTGGTACCAAATGGAACTTTATGCTAACCTCTTACACTTTATAGGAGGTTATTTTTTATGCGTAAATTAGAACGGAAAGGTATTCGTAAAACTGCAAGAACACCGAAAACTGAAACGAATAACGTCATTAAACGCCAAACATTAAAGGATATGTTTCAGCGGTTTATGATTGACAAACGAACCGAGGCGTTAACTCAAACGACTATTGACGACTACGATAGGCATTTCGGTTATTTACTCGACTTTTTAGGCGGAGACTTAACGCAAAAAGAGATAACCACCGATGTATTTCGAGAGTATATTGGCTATATGCTCCATACAAAAAACCTTTCGCCTGTTACGACTAACGTCCGAATAAGAACAATAAGGGCATTTTTACGGCATTGTTTTGAACATGGATGGATTAACGAGCAAATACACGAATTTTTCAAGCCTGTTAAAACGGGTGAAATAAAAATCGAGGCTTTTACACCCGAGGAAATTAATGTACTATTGGAGCAAATTGACGAGACACGGTACATGGGATTTCGTAATAAAGTCATGATACTAACATTACTCGATACAATGGTGAGAATATCGGAACTTATTAAGATTCGACGTAAAAACGTTGATTTAAAAACAGGACACATCCAGCTAGAACCGCATGAGACCAAAATGAAACGTTATCGAGTGGTTCCCTTATCTAACAAGTCGATTCGGCTACTTTCAGAATACATGGAAGAAACGGAGGATTTCGAGGCTGAAACGTTATTCCTTACCTATGACGGCAGACCAATTAATGCTAACACGTTTCGCAAGAACCTAGTCGAATATAAAGAAGCGGCAGGAATAAATAAACGTGTGTCTCCGCATATTTTCCGCCATACAGGAGCATTATTTTATATCATGAACGGAGGAGACCCTTTCAGTTTGCAAGACATACTCGGACATACGGATATGTCGATGGTTCGTAGATATATTAAAATGACTAACGTTCACATAAAACGGCAACACAACACATTCTCTCCATTGAAAAACCTTAGCCGTTAATAAGTAAGCTACGCCGTCTATTTCGTCGCGGCTTATTAAACATATCTTTACTCTATCGTTCTTTATTATATCGCATCCCCTCTATACCCTATATGCGATTATCTTTAATAGATGCTTTAACGACAACCGTCTAAGTTCTTTAGAACTTGGGCGGTAATCTTTATATGTTATATTTCGGTATTCTTATATTTCTAGTGCCCTCTAATGGGGGTCTGTGTATAGTACCGCCTAATGGAACTATGCTTCATATCGGTAAATATCGAGGTTTGGAACTATTTTTCACCGTCCATGTTAACGATTATAAATGTCAATTAGAAAATGTACATTTTTGATCACTTTAGAATGTACATATTTGTTCACAAGCGAGTTGTATTTTCCCCCAACCGTAAGGT
>NZ_JAFBDR010000029.1 GCF_016908325.1 Aquibacillus albus
ACTTTTTAAAAAGCGATTTTAAGAGTTTTAGTTAAGGTCGGTCTTTTTTACTTAAAAATGGTGGTTGACTTATTTACCATTATACGCTGACACCACCCGAATTTTGTCGAAAATTTATTACATGCATAACTTATTTCACAAGCAGTTTAAACAAGACTGTAGCAGGAGGGTCTTTCCATTGATTGCAAAATTAATGAGCTTATTAAAAATTGGTTCACCTAAGGTTGATCTTATCTTAGATACAAATCAAGTAAAACCAGGGGATAAAATTTCTGGAGTATTTTATATGGAAGGTGGATGGGTGAAACAAAAATTAAAAAGATTAGAATGTGATTTTGTTCGGGAATATCACGGGGAAAAACCAGAAGTTATTCAGCCTGTAAAGACTGTTTTAATGTCAGATACGATAGATTCTGATGACCAAACGGAAATTCCTTTTACCTACAAGTTACCAAAAGAACTACCGCCAACGTCAGAGGATGTTTCCTACCGATTAGAAACGAAATTAGTTTTTACGAATGATACAAAAAGCATAGATACGGATGAAATTGTAGTTCTTGTTTCAACTAGCTAAACATAGATTGTAAATAAATAAACATCAATCCTTGATTTTCCATCACAATCTTTCTCATTTTTCTGCTATAATAGCAAACAGACGAATAATAAATCTGCACGGTGCAGGAGAGGTTCTAGCGACACCCTCTATAAAAAACTAAGGATGAACTGTGCCCTTAGGTATAGTTCTTTTGTTTTTGGGTGGATAGGATTCTCTCTTTCTATACGAAAGGAGAATTTTTTTATGGAAAAAGCAGTTGTTGTATTTAGCGGTGGTCAGGATAGTACTACCTGTCTATTCTGGGCCTTAGAAAAATATGATGAAGTAGAAGTTGTGACCTTCGATTATAATCAACGTCATAATGAAGAAATTAAAGTTGCGAAGGAAATTGCCGAAGATTTAAATGTAAAGCACCATGTACTGGATATGTCCATATTAAGTCAATTGGCACCGAACGCACTAACACGTGATGATATAGAGGTAAAAGATGGAGAAAACGGTGAATTACCTTCGACATTTGTCCCTGGACGAAATCTAATGTTTCTTTCTTTTGCTACCATTTTAGCAAAACAAATTGGTGCTAAGCATATTGTTACAGGCGTATGCGAAACAGACTTTAGCGGTTATCCAGACTGCCGTGATGTCTTTATTAAATCACTTAATGTAACACTTAATTTATCGATGGATGATCAGTTCGTTATTCACACTCCTTTAATGTGGCTCGACAAAGCGGAAACATGGGAGCTTGCTGATCAGCTTCATGCTTTTGAGTACATTCGAGAACAAACCCTTACTTGTTATCACGGTGTTCGTGGTGATGGTTGTAGAGAATGTCCATCATGTAAGCTACGGCAAAACGGACTTGATATTTATCTCAAGCAGCGTGAAGAGGTGAACTCCTAATGTACGGCTTTACCATCGTAGAAAACTTACAGAAAATTGACGAAGATATAAAACGCCATGAACTGAAGTATCATAAACAACGTGTCTTAGTAAGTAAAGAATTTACATTTGATGCAGCACACCATCTTCATTGCTATGAAGGAAAATGCAAAAACCTTCATGGCCACACCTACAAAGTCATTTTCGGAATTAGTGGCTATGTAGATGATATTGGAATCGTGATAGACTTTGGTGATATGAAGCAAATATGGAAGGAAAAAATTGAAATTCATCTTGATCACCGTTATTTGAACGATACACTGCCAAAAATGAATACAACAGCAGAAAATATGGTCGTTTGGATTTATGAAAAAATGGAAGATGCACTGTCTAATTACCCAAATCATTGCCGAGTAGAATTCGTGAAGCTTTATGAAACACCAACAAGCTACGCGGAAGCAAGACGGGAGTGGATGACGAATGAGTAAATTCCCGGTACTTGAAATATTCGGTCCAACTATTCAAGGGGAAGGAATGGTCGTTGGTCGAAAAACGATGTTTGTTAGAACTGCCGGTTGTGACTACAGTTGTTCCTGGTGTGATTCTGCATTCACTTGGGACGGCAGTGCAAAGGACGATATAGAATTGTTAACTGCTGATCAAATCGCCACACGCCTGAAAGAAATCGGCGGGGATCAATTTGATCACGTGACTATCTCAGGAGGAAATCCAGCATTATTAGGCAAGCTTGGTGAACTAATTAAAACGCTACACGAATTGGATATAGAAGTAGCTCTTGAAACGCAAGGTAGTCGTTGGCAGGATTGGTTTCTCTCCATTGATGATTTAACGGTCTCTCCCAAACCACCGAGCTCAACGATGAAAACAAACTGGGAAATACTAGATGATATTATTACAAAATTGAAAGAAAATAACCGTCTAAAAAACACTAGTTTAAAAATAGTTATCTTCAATGAGGAAGATTTACATTATGCAGAAAAAGTCCATCAGCGTTATCCGGAGGTTCCATTTTTTCTACAGGTTGGTAATGACGATTTAGAAGAAAGCAGCCCAACTAACCTTGCGAGTTCTCTTTTATCTAAGTATGAATGGTTGATTGATAAAGTAGTTGCATCATCTAAACTTAATCGCGTCCGCGTTCTCCCTCAGGTACATGCACTTGTTTGGGGGAATAAACGAGGAGTATAGAAAAGGTGTCCAGTCACACAAAAAAGTGTGATAGACACCTTTTTCTTTTCCCTCGTAGAAAGCTTTGACTATTCTATTTCCTTTAAAATAGCTACCACTCTCGATTGATAGCCACCATCCTCTTCGACAAAATCGCCAACACATGTAATAAGTGTTACTCTATTTTCTCCACTTTGCAATTTCATAACTGACTCAGGGACCTCATCTTTTTTATATTCCCTTACACTGGAAAGCGAGAATGTTCGCTGTTCTCCGTTTTTCATCACCAATGTGAATTTTTTTTGCTCCTCCCAATTTTCCATTCCATAAAAAACACCTAATTCACCCTTCCAATCACGATGTCCAGATATGATGATATTTTTTACATCAAAGCCTCGAGTATCATACCAAGACAATACACCAGGATCATCCATAACACTCATCTTACCATTTTGATCCGTTTTAACAGGTTCTATTGGAATTTCTTGCTCATTCATAATCATCGAAATAGGATACTGACCTCCCTCTAAAATGTTAACTCTAGCTATATCCGTTTGATTAGAAGATGTAATAGAGCGATCTGATAAAAGATTGCTTTGTTTTGATTGGTGGTTCGAAACAGTATGTTTGGTTCCTGATAGATCACTAGCTAAAAATGTTAAACCAATTATTAAGACTATGACCAAAAAAACTACTTTTTTGTATCTCATCACTTTATCCTATCCTTAATTTCTCATGAAACGAAAACCTAAAAAACCGGCTAAGGTCAATGCTAGAATATAATATAGGTAGTCTACTATATTGGATGATTGCGAGGACCCATCACCAGTATCGGGCACACCCGGTGTTACGAGTTCTTCTTCCTTATCACTTTCACCAGTTGTCTCTGTTTGTTGTTGATTGGAATGGTTACCTTCTTGTTGTTCCTCCTCATTTTCTTCTGGTGATGAGGATGTGATCTGAACGGTAATTTGTTCCTGTACATCATTTAATGAAACGGTAATCGCAGCTTCACCTTTTGCTAGCGCTGACAGTTCCCCATCAGCATTGATTGTTAATAACGCCTCCGAACTAAGTGCAAAATCGACCCTGTCCGTAACATCGACTGTTGTACCGTCTTCTTTCACCCCTAAGACCTTCAACTGTAACTTCTCACCTACATTCATATTTAACTGGGAATCAACTTGCAGGGTTTCTATGTCGGATTCCTGCTCCTGTTCATGTTGAATAGCAAAAGTAACTTCGTCTTCCATCACTAATTCTGAAGCTAGATTTTGATAGCTAACGGAAAATGTGAACTCTCCAGCTGTTGAAGGATTTTGAACCTCTGGAATCTCTATTTCAAGCGTACTTTCCTCTGCTAAGGCAAACTCAGCTAAAGAAATCGTATCAAATGTTACCGTTCCCTCTTTAACGATCGCTGTTACGTTCACTTTCTCCTTTTCTCCTGAACCGCTAACTATGTAGGCATTTACTTCTCCCGCGGTATCGAGGTTAAACTCGCCAGGAACATTTACTTGTAAATTAGTTAAGGAATCGATTGCGTTATTGATTGGTATCGTGATTGTTAACGTGTTTTCCGCTCCAGCCTCTGTTGTCATACCATCCATCGATAAACCGGATTCTGCCGCTACTATTTTTGCTTGAAATGATAAAAGTACTACTAAACTAATGATTGAAACCAATGTTTTTCTATTCATATCTATTGCTCCTTTCTGACTCTACTATATTAATTGATTACCATTTTTAAAATTTGTTAAACCTATTATTAGAAACAAAAAGGAACTAATGGAAAGCTGACCACAGCACTTAAAGCTATATGTTATGATAAGAAAATGAATGGATACAAAAAGGAGATAGACAAAATGTTTGACTGGATACCCATATCGTACGAAACACTGATAGATATAGGAATTTCAATTGGAGTTTTTCTTGTATTTTTGATATTCCGTAAGATTTTTGCTAAATACGTATTTCACTTAATTTTAAAAATTAGTAAAAAAACACCAACTGATTTCTTTTCTAATGTTTGCCTTGCATTTGAACATCCAATCAGATGGATATTTTTAATCATTGGAATTTATGTAGCTGTTGGTTATTTTCCATATCTAGAACAATCTAACGAAGTCTTTAGACAATGTATAAGATCTGGTATTATTGCGATGATTGCCTGGGGGTTATATAACCTTTCATCTAGTTCCTCGCTTCTATTTACAAACATAAATGAACGAACAAACATTAAAATTGATCCAATCCTGATTCCATTTTTATCAAAAACAATACGGTTTGTAATCATCGCAATAAGCTTCAGTATTATTGCTCAGGAATTTGATTATGATGTTAACGGTTTTGTAGCTGGTCTTGGGCTAGGTGGACTTGCTTTTGCTTTAGCTGCAAAAGATGCGATCGGAAACTTATTTGGCGGTATTATTATTATCACAGAAAAGCCATTTTCGATTGGTAATTGGATTAAGACACCTAGTGTAGAAGGTATTGTAGAGGATATTAATTTTCGAAGTACAAAGATTCGAACCTTTGATCAAGCACTTGTAACTGTACCGAATGCAACATTAGCAAATGAAAATATAATAAACTGGAGCGAAATGGGGAAACGAAGAATCACCTTCCATTTAGGTGTAACCTATGATACTCCGAAGTCTAAATTGGAAAGTACAGTGAAGAAAGTGGAAGAGCTGTTAACAAATCATCCAGATGTCCATCCTGAAACAATATTTGTTCACTTTGATCGGTATAATGACAGTAGTTTAGATATATTCTTATATTTCTTTACGAATACAACGGTATGGGCAGAATATTTAAAAATAAAGGAAGAAATAAACTTTTCCATTATGGAGATTTTAGAGGACGAGGGAGTATCCATTGCATTTCCAAGTAGATCTCTTTATTTTCAGAAACAAGAGGAAGATATTTCAAGACCTGGACCTATGCTAGACGGTGACAATTAAAAAATAACATAGTTTATATTGGGGAGTTAATTAAAAACGAAGGGATAGAATAACGATGAATAGACATATTATTTTTTTCGATATAGATGGGACACTTTTAAACGAAGACAAGCTGTTACCCAAAAGCGCCAAAGATGCCATATTTTCTTTAAAAGAATTAGGACATGAAGTGGCAATTGCAACAGGTCGTGCCCCATTTATGTTTGAAGACCTGCGTGAAGAATTGAAGATTGATACCTTTGTGAGTTATAACGGGCAATATGTTGTTTTAAATGGCGAGGTTATTTATACGAATCCATTAAACAAAGATGCTTTGGAATCTCTAACGGAACTAGCTGTTTCAAATGATCATCCCGTCGTTTTTATGGACCATGAGGATATGAAGGCAAATGTTCCTGAACATGAATATATAAAGGAAAGCATCAGCACGCTTAAAATTAAGCAGTTCCCTACACATGATCCGAGTTATAGTGAGGGAAGGGAACTTTATCAGTCTTTATTATTTTGTAAAGAAGGAGAAGAAACTCATTATCAAGATAAGTATAAACAGTTTGACTTTGTTCGGTGGCATCCGTTATCCACCGATATCCTCCCAGCAGGTGGATCAAAAGCTAACGGAATTGAAAAGATAATTGAAAAGCTTGGGATTGCAAAACAGTTTCAAGTAGCTTTTGGTGACTCATTAAATGATTTAGAGATGCTTTCCCAAATCGAAAATAGTGTAGCAATGGGGAATGGTCATGATTTGGCAAAAAAAGCTGCTAAATATGAAACCAAATCAGTAGAGGAAGATGGCATCTTACATGGATTGAAGATGCTAGGACTATTAGGGTAATTTGGGGACAAAGGGACAGGTTTACTGTCCCTTTGTCCCACTTTGCTATCTGTCCTCCACTACAATGTATGTAGCTTTTATTGGACCATGGACACCGACGACTAAATTCATTTCAATATCTGCACTATTACTAGGGCCTGTAATAAAATTAACGCAAGAAGCTACACGCTCACCAGCTTCTACCCGCTGATGAATTTCCCGAGTAGCTTGAGACATCCTTGGAACGAGTGTACTCTTGGGAACAATTGCAATATACGTAGCAGGAAGTAAGCTGACAGAACGTCCTTTGCCCTTATCACTGAAAAGAACAACCGTACCCGATTCAGCTAAGGTAATATCACTAAAAGTAATACCTACATCTGCTTGTTCAGCTATCCGGATACTTTCTTCTCCATTTTCTACATCCCACTGATGAACCGCTATATTCTGACTTTCTTTCCAACTTTCAAATGGATTGATCAAATGATAAGTTGTGAAACGCGGGTCATCCCAAGTCATAACGGATTTACCACCATACCCCTGTATAACACCTAGCAAAGTCTGAGCCAAGTTTTCTTGGTCCGTTCGTACTAAATCCGTATGAATCGATTTACATTGTTTCTCTAACACATCAACCAATTGGTCCTCTGTATGGTTTGAAAGCACGTTCCATTGTACTTGATTTTTCCACCTTGGACGTGCAACGCCCAACGTTCTTCTTTCACGTCCAAGATTGGTTGCAATGTTATTCAAAAATTTATCTCTATTTTTAATTTCCCCTTTTGGCACGCTCACTTCCTCCTTTCTCTCTATTTTTAAACCAATCTCTAAATCGTTGTTTTTGCGGTACTGGAAATTCACGTATATCCGTCCAAGGCTTTACCGGACCTGGTCCTTTTGATATCGATCCGTCTTTGACAAACGGAGTTACTAGAAGTGGCGCCATTCTCGTAGCTAGTTTATATAAATTTCCAGATCCGGCTACAATACTAAACCCTTGCATAGCAAGTCTTTCAGCAAGGTCTGATTTTTCCTCTTCCTCGACAATATTTCTCCGGTGTTTGACGAGTTGTTCATGTAATGGAATTTTAACGGGGCATACCTCCGTACACGCACCACACAACGTTGACGCATATGGTAACTCTTTATAGTCATCATAGCCGCCCAACAACGGTGTCAATACCGCGCCAATCGGTCCAGGATAAATCGAGCCGTATGCGTGGCCACCAACATGACGATATACCGGGCATACATTAATACAGGCAGCACAACGAATGCAGTGAAGCGCTTCCTGAAACTCTGTCCCTAATATTTTAGAACGGCCATTATCAACTATCACTAAATGAAATTCTTCGGGGCCATCCACTTCTCCTTCTATTTTTGGCCCCGTCAAGGCAGTTACGTAGCTCGTTAGCTTTTGTCCTACAGCAGCCCTTGTCAATAAACTAACTAAAACGTCAAGTTCTTCCCACGTAGGGACAATTCGTTCCATCCCCATGACCGTAATTTGCGTTTTCGGAAGGGTGGAAACCATTCTAGCATTCCCTTCATTTGTTACGAGAGCAAAAGAGCCTGACTCGGCAATTGCAAAATTACACCCAGTGATACCAACATCTGCTTCCAAAAATTCTTTTCTTAATTTTTCTCGTGCAAATAAAGTTAGCTCCTCTGGTTTTTCTGTTTTCGTATATCCTAATTTCTCTTTAAAAACATCACGAATTTGCTCTTTGTTTTTGTGTAAGGCCGGGGCAACGATGTGAGATGGTGGATCATGGTCATCGATTTGAAGAATGTACTCCCCTAAATCCGTCTCGACCACTTCACACCCGTTCTCTTCCAAAATATCGTTTAGTGCAATTTCTTCTGTAACCATAGACTTTGATTTTGCTATTTTCTTAGCATTCTTGTTAGCGATTACTTCACTTACATAGTTATTGGCATCATCTGCCGTTTCAGCAAAATAAACGTGACCACCTAGCTCTGCAATTTTGTCGCTTAGCTGCTGTAAATAAAAGTCTAGATTTTCCATCGTATGTTGCCGTATTTCTTGTCCTAAACTACGCCACTCTTCCCAATCTCCTAATTCATCTGCCGCATTTGCGCGGTTCGTTTGTAATCTCCCCTGTGCAGAACGGACAGCACCTCGCATAAAATCATCTTCAAGACCTTTGTCCACTCGTTTTGTAAATTCTTTTTCACCGATGTGCATTGGCATTAGACTTCACCCCGACTATTTAAAATTTCTGCAATATGCATCACTTTTATCGGCTTATTTTTTCGATTAATTCTTCCACCAATATTCATCAAACAGCCTCCGTCTGCACCAATGAGCACCTCGGTTTCCGTCTCCTCAATATGTTCCACTTTTTCATCAACCATTTGTTCCGATATAGTTGGCATTTTAACGGAAAACGTACCCCCAAACCCACAACAACTTTCTCGATTAGGTAACTCTACCATCTCTAACCCTTTTACATTACTTAATAGTTTTAGAGGAGCTTCTTTCACACCTAACAACCGTGTCATATGGCAAGAAGTATGGTACGTTGCTTTTGCGTGAAATTCAGAACCAGTATTGTCTACCTTTAAAACTTCAGTTAAGAATTGTGTTAACTCATATGTCTTTTCTTTTAATTTTTTTGCCTTTTCCTGCCAGACTGGTTCACCCTCAAACAAGGATTCATATTCGTGAAACATATAAGCACAAGAACCAGATGGACTGACTACATACTCAGAATGCGCAAAAGTATGAATCATATTTTTGGCAGCAGCTTTTGTTTTTTTATGATAGCCACTATTATAGGCAGGCTGACCACAGCATGTTTGCGTTTCAGGAAAATCCACTTCACATCCAAAGCGTTCAAGTAATTCTACTGTTGCTTTTCCCGCGTTAACATAAAACACATCCCCAAGACAAGTAATAAATAAGGATACTTTCATTTTAAACCCCCTCCCTTACATAAGCCCCTTTTTACAGTCCCATTTACATACGTGATTTAGTAAGCGGATTCTTTACTTTTAATAAAGAAAACTTGGCTAGCGCCAAGCCTTTAGGCGCAGGCGATTGCCTAGTTGCGCTTTTACTTAGTTCCATAAATCCAGTACGGGAAACTATTGATTCACTGTAATTAAGCTCAGTAAACGATCCTCCAGTTGCTGTATCGTATCTGGCTTGGTTTTACTATCTGTAATAATATGATCGATAACCTCTAAACTGTTAAGTCGAGAAAATGCTTGAACACCAAATTTGCTATGATCAATCATTATATAAACCACATCTGCAATATCTATCATTTTTTTCTTCACCCGCGCTTGCTGTTCGTCTGACTCACTAATGCCACGGTCCAGATGAAGTCCTTTACAAGAGATGAATGCCTTATTGACGTGGTATGCCTCTAATGATGATTCGGCTAGAGGACCTACGTAGGACAATGATTCAGGTAAGAGCGTTCCACCTGTTGAAATGACAGTGATTTCCTTTTTACCACTTAGCTCCATCGCCACTTTGATCGAATTCGTTAATACCGTCATTGGCATATTAGGTAAAGCTTTAGCCATATACCAAGCAGTCGTACTGGCATCCAAAATTACCCGATCTCCTTCAACTACTTGCTTGACTGCTTCGAGAGCTATTTCATTCTTTTCTTTCACGTTTGTTATTTCTCTTTCTGAATAAGGAAGCTCTACTGAGTCACTTGGCTCTACACTAACAGCCCCTCCATGACTTCGGGATAATTTTCCTTCCTTCTCGAGCTTTTCTAAATCTCTACGAATTGTCTCTTCTGTAACGGAAAAAATATTACTCAATTCCGTAACTCGAATACTTTTTCGTTCCTTTACCAGTTCTACAATTTTTTGTTGTCTCTCAGCAACAAGCACTACGTCCCCTACTTTCATTGTTCAGCGGTTTTTCAAAAGTTAGTGTTTATTAAAATAAATGTCATATCAAAATTTTCTGCCATTCTGCTAAAACACCACGTTTTGTGAACACATGTCAAAAGCTGAATGTAAGTTTAATTTTAATACCGGATAGGAAGTTTAGCAACTTACTTCCTATCCATGATTTGAACAATATTATCTTGTAAACGCAGCTGCAACTCCACCGTCAACCGTCACCATACATCCAGTCGTTTTTGCAGCTTTTGAAGATGCTAGGAATGCAATCGATTCTGCAATGTCCTGCGGTAAAATATTCACATTTAAGATGGTTCGCTTACGATAATGCTCTTCTAATTCTTCCGTACCAATTCCATAAGAAGAAGCTCTCTCTTCCTTCCATTCTGAATCCCAAATCTTCGACCCACGGATAACAGCATCCGGAAGGACAGAGTTGACACGAATACCATATTGTCCACCATCAGCAGCAACTGTACGAGCCAGATGAACTTCAGCCGCTTTAGCCGTGCTATATGCGGCAGCATTTTTACCAGCATAGATGGAGTTTTTCGAACCAACGAATACCATGTTTCCACCAATTGCTTGATCCTTCAGTAACTTAAAGGCTTCTCTAGCAACAAGGAAGTAACCCGTAACTAACACATTGATGTTTAAATTCCATTTATCAAGTGTTGTTTCCTCAAAAGGACTTGAACTAGCTAATCCCGCATTGTTAACAATAATATCTAATCCACCGTATGTTAAGACAGACTCCTGAAGTGCCGCTACGACTTCCTCTTCCTTTGTAACGTCCATTTTCAGTGCTGTTACACGGTTTTCACCAAATCGTTCATTGATTTCTTTCGCAACATCTTGTGCACCTTCTAAGTTAATATCGGCT
The DNA here is from genome assembly GCF_016908325.1 of Aquibacillus albus. Taxonomy (GTDB): domain Bacteria; phylum Bacillota; class Bacilli; order Bacillales; family Amphibacillaceae; genus Aquibacillus_A; species Aquibacillus_A albus. The sequence continues at coordinate 11,184 of NZ_JAFBDR010000029.1, forward strand.
ATCACAACGTGTGCTCCTTCAGAAACGAGACGATACGTTGTAGCACTTCCAATTCCGCCTGCTCCTCCAGTTACAAATGCAACTTGACGAGAGAACTCTGCTTCAGGTGGAGCAAGGCTTAACTTATACAGCTCTAACGGCCAATATTCTATCGCAAAGGATTCTTCCTCATTTAGAGATACAAAGTTTCCTAGAATAGTAGATCCTCTCATAACAGAAACCGCTCGATGATATAATGACTCACTTACGTTTGCAGCCGTCCAGTTCTTCCCTGTGTTAATCATCCCAATACCAGGAATAAGCACGACACGTGGAGCTGATTCAACCATGTTGTCCCCTTCAGACTTATTACGGTTAAAGTAAGCAGTGTACGCTTCTTGGAAAGCAGCTATACCAGCTTTCACACTCTCTACTAAGCTATCAACATCTTTGCTGCTCGGATCCCACTCTACAAATAATGGCACCCGCTTCGTATGTACCAAGTGATCTGGACATGCAGCACCTACCTGTGATAGTTCTTTTGCATTGTTGCTATTAACAAACGTTAAAATATCTTCGCTGTCATCATAGGTTACAAGCATTTTTTTGTTATCGCTGACTTGCCCACGAACAACTGGTAAAACTTTTGCAAGAATTTCTTTTCTTTCTTCGGCAGATAAAGACTCATGTTTCTGTCCACCGAAAAGCGTCTGTCCGTTAGCTTTTGCTTCCAGGTAATCTTCAGCCTCTTGGATAATAGAAATCGTTTTATGATAACTCTCTTCAGAAGTTTCTCCCCATGTAACAAGACCATGCTTTTCCATAATGACTAATTCTGCATTAGGATTATTTTGTACACCTTCAGCAATCATTTTTGAAAGCTTGAATCCAGGACGAATGTATGGAACCCACACAAAACGATCACCATAAATTTCTTCAGCAATTTCCTGTCCATTATCTGCACAAGCAATACTAATGATTGCATCTGGATGTGTATGATCCACGTGTTTAAATGGTAGAAATGCGTGTAGTAATGTTTCAATCGAAGAGCGGGGATGCTTAGCATCAATCATGCAGTGAGCCAAATAATTAACCATATCCTCATCAGACATATCATCTTTTTCCATTAATGGTCGAATATCATCCATCTTTAATCCAGTGAAATTTTTTGCTCCCATTGTTGCAAGATCTGAACCACTACCCTTTACCCACATGACTTCTATTTCTTCACCACGGAAGTCTGTTTCTATTGTTTTGGTCGATGTATTTCCTCCGCCCCAGTTTGCAACAGAACGGTCTGACCCTAATAGATTAGAGCGATAGACTAATTCACCTAAGCCACTTTCAACATTTGCATTATTATCCCATTTGTTTTGAACCATGAATATGTTCCTCCCCTTTTGTTTACCTCTTAAAAAGAGAATAACACACTTTTGTTTATTTTTGAATAGTTTATTTTAACTTTTGTTTGTGTTTGTTTTGTGTTTGGTTTTTGGAGTTACTTTCTTATGTTTAAAAAAACGGTCACTGTTAAATCAGTGACCGTTTCCTCATTTTGAAAATTGTTGTATTCCATTTGTATTTAAGACGCTTTTTATTTATTTAATTCTGATTCCCTTTGCCTTTTTCAGCCTTCTTTTCCGCACCAATGGATATCGATACACCAACACCTTTATTACCTTCTACATTAACATCTACTTTTCCCTTGCCTTTGACCTGATTATCTTTCCCATTTGCTTTGTCACTGCCGGTTCCCTGATTTCCTCGCTTCTCTTCACCTTGTTTGGATTTAACTTCAATGTTAACATCTGCTTTTCCTTTAACTTCTGCACCATGTCCCTTTCCTTTACCATTACCATTGCCGTTGTTTCCTTTATTGCCTTGCTTTTTCTCACTTTTATTTGATTCAACTTCCTCACTCACGTCAACATCAGCTTCCGATTTACCTTCTACTTCAGCTTCAGCTTCAACTGATTCAGACTCTTCCTGTTCTTCGGCATCTTCCGTTGTATCCTCTTCTGATTCTTTTACTTCTACATTTGCAGAGTTTGTTGTTTGTTGCTCAAACTTTTTCTCAAGCTTTCCGAAGCTCTTTTCAATGTTTTTCATTAAAGCATCTCTTGCCGTATCGTTTCCAACCTTTTCGAATGCAGCAGACAGTGCAATGATGTTTTGGAAGAAACGAGCTTCCAGATCCGCTTCTAATTCAAGCTCCTCCGAGATTTCCGCATCTATTTCAGTATCCGCTGTTACCTCGTCTTCACCCTCAGCAGACTCATCACTTTCACTTTCTTCTTCATCAGATTCGGCATTGTTCTCCTCTTCACTTCCTTCATCTTCACTAGAGGATGATTCCTCATCTGATCCTTCATTAGAGGATGATTCCTCACTAGATGATGTGTCTTCGTCTGATCCTTCACTATCCTGATTATCTTCATCTTTTGAGGCTAATTCTAATGCTTCTTCTTGTTGTTCAAGTGCTTTTTTCATTGTTTCTTGCGCTGCTTCTATGTCGCCTTCCGCTAATAATGCGCGCACTTCAGCGATCCGTTTTTCGGCGAATTCAGCCAACTTTTTCGCTTTTTCCGTATCATCAAAAGTCAAAGCAAGCTGTATTTTTTCAGCGAGTGAAGTTACAAAGTAGAAAAAATCACCAGGAAGCAGTTTGGGCGAATCGACTGATGCCTCCGTGTCACTTTCAACGTCCCCTTCTAAGTCGACAACAGTGGTATCTTCTCCTTCTGTCTCTTCATCTGCCTCCTCAGCCTCAACATCTACATCATCTTCAGTATCAACAGCAGTTTCATTATCCTCATCGGTTACCACTACCTCTAGATCTGTTGATTCCTCCAGTTCAACCGAATCATCTTCATGATCATCAGCAAACACCCCACTAACTCCATAACTAAAAGTGAATCCTGTTGTAAGTATGCTAGATACTAGAATCTTACGCCATTTGTCGTTCATTTATAAATCCTCCCTTTATATCATTTGACTTTTGTTGGAGGTTTTTAAGGATCCTCCCTATCACTTTGCATTAGGTGGAAATGGCCATTTCTCACTGTCCTATGTTTTTCAATATACTCTTTCGTTAAGAAATAGACATTTTTAGGGGGTCTTTGAAAAATTTCATACGAACTGTTTTTCAGAAAGTTTCTCACTTTTGCCATTAAGCACGATTAAAAGTAAAAAAGCCTGAAGAAGGAATCCTACTTCAGGCTTTCTTTAATCATTTATCTTTTTGATAATACATCTTTTTCATATGCTTTTACTTCTTCTAACCAAGTTTCTTTTGCGGGAACTCCCATTTTCTCACAATAATAATCCCAAATAGCACCAAACGGATATGTTTTAAACTCTTCCATTAATGCCAATCTATCCGTGAAGTTGCCTTCTTCCTGCAGCTGCTTCAAATGCTCATTTGGAAGAAGCATGGCATATAATAGTGATTTAATCATATTTCGTGTACCAATTGTCCAAGCTGCCACCCGGTTAATACTTGCATCAAAAAAGTCTAGACCAATCATTACTTTATCCAACGCATCATTTCGAACAATTTCTAAGCCAATTTCGCGTAGCTCGTCATCAAAAATAACAACATGATCACTGTCCCAGCGAACCGGCCTAGATACATGTAATGCAACTTTATCACTGTATAACATCATCGCCGATAGTTTATTCGAAACAACTTCCGTTGGATGATAATGGCCTGTATCTAATAAACATAGCTTATTATTCTTCAGAGCGTACCCCATATAAAACTCATGGGATCCAACTACATACGCTTCCGAACCAATACCAAACAATTTACTTTCAACTGCGTCCACATTATATTTTTCATCAATTTCAGTTGCAAAAATTTCATCTAAAGATTCTTTCAATCGCTTTCTCGGTGTCAGACGATCACTCGGAATATCTTTATATCCATCTGGAATCCAAATATTTGTTAGAGCAGGTTTTCCTAACTCTTTTCCAAAATACTCCCCAATTTTACGACTTGCGATACAATGTCTAATCCAATAGTCTCTAATTTCTTTATCCGGATGTGCTAACGTTAATCCATCTTCTGCTTTCGGATGGGAGAATAATGTTGGATTAAAATCTAAGCCTAAACCATTTTCTTTTGCCCAGTTTACCCAATTTTCAAAATGCTTTGGCTCTAATTCATCACGTTCCACTACTTTTCCATCTGTTTCTCCATAAATAGCATGTAAATTCACTCGGTGTTTACCAGGAATAAGAGAAAGTGCCTTTTCTAAATCACTTCGCAACTCTTCCGGTGTAGTCGCTTTCCCAGGGTAATTACCTGTTACGTCGATTCCACCAGATAATTCCTGCTGATTCGTTTCAAATCCACCAATGTCATCCCCTTGCCAACAATGAATTGAAATTGGTACATTTTTCAATTGTTCAAACACTTGATCTACATCTATACCCCATTTTTCGTAATCTTTCTTTGCTCTTTCAAAATTTTCTTTTGTAGACATATTTATTCCTCCTCTTACACCTTTTGAGTCATATATTTCTTAACGTCGAATGATTGTTTAATCATCCTTCGAGCCTCGTTAATATCCTTCAGCTCTCCCAAAGCAATTAACTGAGCAACGATATTTCCGATAGCTGTGGCCTCAACAGGACCAGCAAGAACTTCTTTATTCGTTGTATCTGCAATAAGCTGATTCAGCATCTCGTTTTGACAGCCACCACCAATGACATTAATCGTTTGAAATTCTTTCTCATAGATTTCTTCAATTTGGGCGATTGCTGTTTGATAACTAACTGCTAAACTATCAAACACACATTTCGCAACTTCTCCCGGTATGTTCGGAATCGGTTGATTAGTCTCCGAACAATATTTTTGAATTTGTTCAATCATACTGTCAGGCTTTAAAAATCGATTGTCATCAACATTTACTGTTGCTTGAAAGGTGGTAGCCTTGTTCGCTAAATCAACGAAGTCCGAAAAGCTGTATTTGTCATCATAATTCCGCTTTACCTCTTGAATCATCCACAGTCCCATAATGTTTTTCAGGAATCGATAACGATAATCCATCCCGCCTTCATTCGTGAAGTTATAATCTAGTGCTTTTGTCACACAGATCGGAAAATGATTTTCCACCCCAATTAACGACCATGTTCCTGAACTGATATAAATCGTATCATTTACTTCCGGAACAGAAATCACCGCAGATCCAGTATCATGTGTAGCTGGTAATAACACTTTCATATCAAAACCAAATTCATCTGCTAACTCTTTTTTCAATGGACCTACTTCTGATGTTGGAGCTTTCATGTCGTGGAACATTTCTTTATTTATGCCTAATTGATCCAATAAACCGACATCCCATTTCTTTGTAAAAGCATTAACGAGCTGGGTTGAAGTCGCATTTGTATATTCATTCACTTTTTGTCCTGTTAGCAAATAGTTAAAATAATCAGGAATCATCAGAAAGGACTGCGCTTTATCTAATATCTCAGGATTGCTTTTTTTAATAGAAAATAATTGATAAATCGTGTTAAATTTTTGAAATTGAATTCCAGTTTCTAAATAAAGCCTTTCTTTACTAATAATTTCAAAGACTTCCTCCATCATTCCATCCGTTCGGGAATCACGATACGCAACCGCATCTGTCAATCGCTCGTCGTTTTCACCTAATAACACGAAATCAACTGCCCATGTATCGATCCCGATACTTGTTGGTTGTAGCCCTTTGTTGCGACATTCGTGAATACCTTTTTTAATTTCTGAGAACAATGCATCAACATCCCAACAAAAGTGTCCGTCTTTTTCTATTAAATTATTTTCGAAACGATACACTTCGTCTAGTTTGAGCTTATTATTTACAATCCGACCAGCAATCAACCTTCCACTTGAAGCACCAATATCGACAGCTAAACTGCATTTGCCCATGATATCACCCCTTATTTGAAAGCGTTTCACTACCTGTTATGATAATAGAAAAATTCCCATTCAAAAATATCTTGATTTACTTTTTTATTGTCCTTATTTGCTAATTGAAGTTGAACTACCTGTCCATTGGAACCTTGATCATTTGCTTGAAGAAAAAAAGCTTACGAATGATTCATAAGCTTTTCTCTAAACTTCCTTGGAGTCTGTCCATATTTATTTTTAAAGATTCGGTAAAAGTAACTAATGTTGTCGTACCCGACTTGTTCTACGACAGTCGAAATGGGAATATCCGTATTTTTTAATAACTCTTTTGCTTCTTGAAGCCGCTTTTCCTGCAATAACTCCTTAAACGTTTTATTCGTTACTTTTTTAATATCTTTGCTTAACCGATAATGTGGTTGGTTTAACTTATCCGCTAATTCATATAAGGAAGCTTCTTTATAATGTTCTTCAATATATTTCAGGGATTCCATAATTAATTGGTATTGCATAAAACTCTCGTTCTGCTTTTCAATTTTATCCGAGTGTTTAATAAGCTCAATCATCAACAACCCCATGTATAATTTAATCGTTGATTCGGATAGCAAAGAAGGTTTCATAATTTCCTTAATAATTTTATGAATTAACTCTTGAATTGATTTAACCTCAGAAACAGCAAAATACAAAAATTGGCCACTTTGCGTATGATTGAATAAACTATTGATTAAAAAATCACCAATATTATTTTCTATATTGTCAGCTGTTAAATAGCTAAAAATGTAATCAAAAAATTGTGGTTGGATAATAAAATTAATAATGATATCTTCCCGTTGACAGGCTTTTATTTCATGTTCTATATATTGATTTAACAGTAATAATTCGCCCTTTTTTAGTACAATATCTTCATCCCCAACTTTTTGTTCTAGCCTTCCATTATATACGTAATTAATTTCAATATAATCATGCTTATGTTTAGGAAAGTCCACGAACCTTGTATGCTTTCTCACCATAATCATTTTTTCTTTACTTAAAAATTTTTCACTTTCAATAATAAAGTCCGTTTTATCGGTGTATATGTCTTTTTTTACCTGGTTATTTCGTTGTAAGATAGCTGTTTCTTCATCCGTTTCTTGAATAAGCTCTTGGAAAAGGTCTTCAGGCAAGGATTTTTCCTCCTTTAATCAACCAAACAATCTATGTTGCTTTATTATAGCATGGATAAGGCTAGAAATACTTAAAAAGTGAGACAGAGGGACAAGTTTACTGTCCCTCTGTTATTACACACTTCGGCTTACTATTTTAAACCCTTCTTTGCTTTTTGAACACGCATTAATAGCGGAATCCATAACTAAGAATTAGAAGCAAGAAAGGAGAGACCGCGCAGTTACCTTTTCAATAATTAAGGGTTTTTTTTTATATAAATGAGGAATTCCCCTGATAATCAATGCAAATCCTCTTTTATATAATGAAGGGTGTAAAGTGATTGTGTGATCAAAATGAACGATAAATTTCGAAGTAGATTTCTTGAGAGGGTGATATTTTATGCAAAAAAAGAAGCAAGGAGAGGGAAATCTAAAAGGGACATTGGTTAGTGTTTTTGCATTAGGGTTTTTAATTATGCTTATGTGGTTTGGCGCATATGCTTTTTATTTAACGAGATAATAGGAAGAAGGTGATAGATATGCATTTTCATAGATATGAAAAAATTTGGTTAGGGTTTGGTATCTTTTCTTTAGTTTTATTTCTAAGTATTGTTGGCGTTAGTGCTTTTGGTTTTAATCATCACCCTACAGGAGGTCTAGATACAATAGATCCAGAGAAAGTAGAGGAAACACCTCCATTTGATCAACCTGGAGTTAAGAGATTAGATGAAAACACCTATGAAGTCGCCATTATTGCTGAGGCTTTTGGTTATTCTCCAAATAACATTGAAGTTCCAGTAGGGAAGGAAATAATTTTTAGAGTGACCAGTAAAGATGTTACTCATAGCTTTTCTATTATAAACACGAATGTGAATATGATGGTTGTGCCAGGGCAGATTAGTGAAAAAAGTTATACTTTCAAAAAAACTGGAGATTTTTTAATTCTCTGTAACGAATATTGCGGTACAGGACATCATTACATGCAAGCTGAAATAAAGGTGGTTGAATAATGAAAGCGATGATTTGTAAACAGGATCGTAAACTAGCAATTTATCATATTTTAATAGCCTATCTTGCTTTTTTAATTGGAACATTCCTTGGACTGTTACAAGTGTTTATCCGAAATGATGGATTAGAACTCCCTAAATGGCTGGATTATTATCAAGTTTTAACTGCACATGGCGTTTTGCTCGCTCTTGTGTTTACTACTTATTTTATCTTTGCTTTTTTCATTACTGGAATGAGTAAAACACTAGGAGATTTTGGACCAAAAGCTCGCTTGGTCTTATGGCTTGGATTTTTGGTGACAACTATTGGTACGGTTATAGCAACTTTTATGATTATTATCGGTGAAGCATCTGTTTTATACACATTTTATGCTCCCTTACAAGCAAATGGGTGGTACTACGTTGGGTTGGCACTCTTTATTGTCGGAACATGGTTGAGCGGCTTTGCCCTTGTTGGACACTATGTCAGTTGGAAAAAAAGCAATCGAAAGCAGCTTAGTCCTTTGTTCGCTTTTATGACTATTTCGACAATCATTCTTTGGAAGATTGCATGTCTCGGAGTTGTAGCTACAGTCCTATTTCAATTTATTCCTTGGGCTTTTGGCTGGGTTGATACAATTAACGTTGAACTGAGTCGTTCTCTTTTCTGGTATTTTGGCCATCCCTTGGTTTATTTTTGGCTTTTGCCAGCTTATATGGCATGGTATTTGGTTATCCCAAAGTTAGTCGGTGTAGAGGTTTTCAGTGACTCTTTAGCAAGATTAGCTTTTATTCTATTTATTCTATTTTCGATCCCGGTTGGTTTTCACCACCAGCTTGTTGACCCAGGTATCTCTAGTTTTTGGAAATTTTTGCAGACATCACTAACATTTATGGTTATTATTCCTTCCTTAATGACTGCATTTTCCTTGTTTGGAACATTTGAAAGGTCGGGGCGAAGAAAAGGAGGCAGAGGATTATTTGGTTGGTTCTTTAAGTTACCATGGAAAGATGTCAGGTTTACATCCATCTTTATAGCAATGTTTTTCTTTATTCCAGGGGGAGCAGGCGGAATCATTAATGCTAGTTTTCAATTAAATGAGTTAATTCATAATACTTTATGGGTTGTAGGTCATTTTCATATCACTGTTGGAACTCCTGTTACGATGACTTTTATGGGAATCACATTCTGGCTAATTCCTTATTTAACTGGAAGGAAGTTAACAAAAACAATTCAAAAGCTAGCTTTTATTCAGATTATAACTTGGTCTATCGGTATGGTGTTAATGTCTACCGCGCAACACATTTTAGGTTTACTTGGGGCACCAAGGAGAACAGCATACTCAGCCTATAATAATCATCCGACTGCAATGGAGTGGTTCAATGGACTTATCTCGAATCATATAACGATGGCAATTGGTGGAACTATTTTATTTTTTTCTGCAATGCTATTAATCTTTATTGTTATCTACTCCTTATTTCTTTTACCAAAAGCCGATAGTCTGGGAGATAGAGTAGAGTTCCCGATTGCTATGAGTGACAATAAAGATACGCCTAAATTTTTGGAAAATTGGTGGCTTTGGATCGGTATTTCTTTTGCTTTAATTGCAATAGCTTATACTATTCCATTAATGGACTTGATTCAACATGCACCACCAGGTTCTAAAGGATTTAAAATGTGGTAGGAGTTGAGTGAAATGTTGTTTTCTGTAACTTTTTCGTTAATTATTGTTCTTCTTATTTGTACAGTCATTGTTGTTGAACTTAATACCGAAGAAGATTAGGGTAGTTTTGTAATAGAATTTGAAAGAACTCCTCCCTTGATAAGGGAGGAGTTCTTTTTTACTTTTTAGATATTTTTATTCAAAAAAGTGGTTACCAACTAAATGTCACTGAACACTATGTATTAAAACTTCTCTTCTTCATTTCGTCTTTAGGTGAAAAAGGACGACACATATTAGAAATCGCCCTTAATTCACCAAATATAAATGTTGTATTTCTCAGCTAATTATTTCTTGTTTTAACTGCATCACCTTCGAATTTTCCTCCAATGAACAACCCTACTAAACCTATTACGCAAAGAATCGAGAAAAGAACACCATATTGAAATGTTCCATCCAATCTTCCGTTTGATATGCTAATAATACTTGTTAAGATAGGAATTCCTACCGCGCCTCCTACGTTTCTAGTAATTCCAATGCTTAATCCTATCATCAAGGGTAATAAAAACTGCGCACTTTTTGAACTATCTCCAAAAATGACAAGGGAAAAGAGAGGAAAAATGGCAATTACACCGTAATTTAACATACCAATTAAAAATGCACTTATATTAGCTAGTGATATATTCCGGATCTTACTGAAACTTTGTGGGAATATTGGATAACAATGAACAGATTCACCAATCCATCTATCCGTTTTTTTGTTTCAAGTTTTGAATTAGGGCTTATAAAACGAAAAAAGACAATCCCTAGCAAAAAGCTACCAATAAGTACGACTAATTCACTTTTAATAACTAGAGGTCCAATTAACCAAGCTGATGGCATGAACTCCTTACCTCCTTCTTTAACATAATAAGAGAGAAATGTTAAAGTTTTATGAAAGAAAATAAAAAAAGGCAAAGGCAATGCATTACCTTTACCATTCAAATCCTGTATTTACGACAATTAGATACTTTGATCAATACATGCTATCAATCTATTTTCAATATCTGCAGCAAATTCCTTAATCGTTTCATCATTGACCATTTCAATTAAAGCAGTTGGTCTAGGTAAACCGATTTTGACTTTGCCACCATCTTCATAAACAACGATTTTACAAGGTAGAAAATAACCAACCATTTGATTCTGAGTTAACACTCGTTGTGCTTCTTTTGGGTTACATACTTCTAGCACTAAATACGGTTGATTGAAGTCTAAACCCTTTTCCTGTAACTTAGACTTAATATCAAATTGCCAAAGTATCCCAAATTGCTCCTGCTTTAAGCTTTCCTCTAATGACTGTACTGCTTCTTCCATCGCTTTGTTTGTTTCAACCGTATAATCAAACATAATAAATGATTCCTCCTATAAAATAGTTTCTTTATATAAATTTGGATAGGACTGAATAGATGATAAATCCTGCTCCTGCCAGGAACATAAGTTTTTGAGACGGTCATAACATCCCCCATAATTTCTTCATTATCTTTTCCCCGCAATCCCTATCTTATTTAATCCTGGCTTTTACTGCATAGTGTTGTGGATTTAAATCAATGAGCTCAGCATCAAAGTTCGCACTCTTAATAGTCTCTAGCATATCTGTAGCTGGAATTCTTTCGTGCAACGGTGGCCCTGATTCCGTTTCAATTGCCTTCCATTCAATAAGAAGAATTTGTCCACCTGGTTTTAAAATCCGTTTTATTTCATTAAGTGTATCATCAATACTTGAAACTTCATGAATAACCATAGACACAATAGCTTTATTTACGGACTCATCATCTAACTTAATTTTTACCAAGTCACTTTCAACATAGTGAATATTATCTATATTTTCTTTGGCTGCATTTTCTTTAAACATATCAAGCATCTTAGGCTCAATATCAACAGCATACACAGTATCATTGGTGCTTTTGGCAATTGGAATTGTAAAATAGCCGTTTCCCGCACCTAGATCAGCAACAATATCACTAGAGCCAATATCTAAGTATTCAATCATTTTTTCTGGTGGTAATAATGCTTTTCTCTCTTCACTGATGAGTTTATGTGCTTTATTGGGATTAAATTTTTTACCAGACATTATTTCTCCTCCATTCTTTAAAGACGGGGCCTCATAGGGCCACCTTCTAACCTTTTTTAATCCAAAACTTCAAAACGTCTCCTTCTTCTATATCTTGCAGAAGTTCATGCCCACCAGACTTTGCCCATGCAGTTAAATCACTTTTTGCACCTTTATCTGTTGCATGTACTTCTAATATGTCACCATCCGCTAGTTCATTAATTGCTTTCTTTGTTCTAACAATCGGCATTGGGCATGCTAAACCTTTTGCATCTAATACTTTTGTCGATTCCATTATTTTTCCTCCTCTTTAACCGTGAACCGCACAGCGATTCGGTCCAGTTTCCATTTCTCTTTGTTTTTCATCTTCAGGTGTAATTTTTCCCATGTTTGTTTCACGGATTTCTTGATATGCATTTGGTTGTGGTGGCAGATTTTCTGTCACCATTTTTCTAAAGACATCTTCATCGTCTACTTGCAACCCTTCATTGCGTTGATAAAGATCGCCCAATCGTGCAGAAACACTTCCACCTTTACCAAGTTCTTCTGCAAAGGAGTAGTGTGCAGGTAAGACAATTAAATCTTCGGACAATTCTTTGTATCGTTTGTAAAGGCTGTTGCGAAGATCTCCAACCCAATCTTCCGCTTTACCAACTAAGTCTGGTCGGCCGATTGATTTAACAAATAGAATGTCACCCGTTAAAAGGTATTGATCATCAATGATTAATGATGTGCTTCCGATTGTATGTCCTGGAGAATAAATGGGTTGTACTTTTACCTTTGTGTTCCCCACAACGATGTCATTTCCTTCCTCTAATGCCGTATAATCATAGGTCACTTCTGTTGCGTCTTTCGGTGGTAAATGATATGTTCCCCCTACTTTTTCCGCTAAAGCACGGCCACCAGAAATGTGATCAGCGTGTAAGTGGGTATCAATCAAATGTTTAATTTGTATCCCTTTTTCTTTGGCAAATGATTCGTAAATATCAATCATGCGGTTCGTATCAATAATAGCTGCTTCACCATCAGATTCCACCATATAGGATAAGCATCCTTTGCCTAAGCGAACAAATTGATATAAACCTCCGCCATCTTTTAAATCACCAATTTTTACTGGCTCTAAATGTTCACTCCAGGCTTTCATGCCACCTTCTAGATTCAAGACCTTAGTAAATCCGCCTTCCTCTTCTAGTAATTCGGCAACCATTTGTGATGAACCACCCTTAGCACATACAACAATCACTTCTTGACCTTTATCTAACTTTCCAGAAACAGGATCAATGCCATCCAGTAAATTAAAATATGGTTCATTGATGACTTCTACATTTCCACCTTCAATTTTCCAATTATCAAATTCATCTGTATTTCGAACATCTAAGATCAGTGTCTTTTCATGATTAACAACTTTTTGCGCTAACTCTTTGGTTGTTATCGATGATGTCATGCTTAACCTCCTTAAAAATGAAACGTCGATATTGCTGTTGACACATTCGTGGTGCTAATTAAAAGGTAAGGGACATATTAGCATTTTTAGCAAACTCAATAAATGAAGCTGCCCCACCAACTTCAATGCCTTCAACGAATGCATCCTTTTCCAAACTCATTACATCCATTGTCATTTGACAAGCAATTAATTTAACATCCATTTCTTGAGCAATACCAACTAATTCTTCAATAGATGGTACATTGGCTTTTTTAAATCCTTCTTGGAAATGTTCTTTCCCTTCTGGAAGTGGTAAATTTTTGTGTCCTTCCTTATGAATTAAATTTAATCCTTCAAATGTGAAGAAAATACCAACTTTCGCATCTGATGCAGCTGCAGCACTTGCGATATTAAATACTTTATATGCGTCAAAAAGAGACCCATTAGACGCTATATTGCTACCTTTGTGTTTGCCATTTTCAAAATTCCTCCTAATATTTATTGATTGCCCTCCGTTGGGCCTTCCCAATTTGTCATGCCTGGTACTACATTTTTCACACTCTTAAAACCTTTTTCTGTAAGCTTTTGTGCAGCTAAATCACTTCTATTTCCTGTTCGACAGATAACGTGTATATCTTGATCTTTGTTTAGCTCTTCAAAGCGTTCTTCCAGTTCGCCCAGGGGTATATTCACAGCACCAGGGATATGACCAAAGGCATATTCAGCTGGTTCACGAACATCAAGAATAGAAACTTTTGCATCTAACACTTCATTTGCTGTAATGCTCACCAGTATTCCTCCTTATTTCTCTACTTCATCTTCCCAGCTCAACATGCCGCCTTCCATATTCGTCACGTCATACCCTTCATTTTTTAAGAAAGCGCACGCTTTACCACTTCTACCTCTAGAGCGACACACCATATAATGATGTTTATTTTTATCAATTTCATTTAATCGATCAGGAAGTTCACCTAAAGGTATATGCTTAGCACCAGGAATTTTACCTTGTGCAACTTCTTCATCTTCACGAACATCAATAATACTTAACTTTGCTCCTGATTTTACTTTTTTTGACAAATCCTTTGCTGTTATTTCTTTCATAGCTATTAGCTCCTTCCTATAGCTCGGTGATATTTTTCCCTATTGTCTTTAATTTATCAACCAAAATACTCATACATCTATAGGTATTTTTAAAATTAAAAAAATATACCGCTATAGGTATTATTTTTTATTTTTAAAAAGGTGAACTAATTGAAATTAGGTCAACCTCTTTTATGGTAAAAAGTAATATATAGAAAGTCAATTTATCTACTCTTCACAAGTAAATTTACCGCTTCTTTTATTAAATCTTCTGAGCTTTCACCAGCTTGTTTTTCATCACGGATACATTGTTCAAGGTTTGTACTAACAATTAAAGCTGCTGTACGGTCAAGAGCACTTCTTACAGCAGACATTTGTGTAACTACATCCCTACAATCTTTTTGCTCTTCCATCATTCGTAATAAACCTCTGACTTGTCCTTCAATTCTTTTTACTCTATTTTTCATTTGAGCATTGTACTCCATAGAGGTACTCCTCCATTCTTATTTTATTAGGTAAGTAATAGCCAACTATTCGAAAGTTTTTTTTTCTTAAAAACCTTATATTCAAGTTACTTTCAATTTGATCTGTAGCAATTACAATTATATCATCTACTGGTAAATCAACATAATGTCGTTTCAAATAGGGAAGTGGTAAGCAATAAGCATTTCCCCTTTTATCTTTACAAGAGGCTTGGTAGTCCCTTGTATCTAAAAATACCCGAGCTTACAACAAACAACTATTCTTCACTTCTTTAAGGTAATAAAAGAATGGTAAAGTAAATACCAAATACCACTGCAATAATTATGACAAATAATCCAAGTAAGATAATCGTAAATTTAGGCGCATAGAAGGATTGATTATTAATTGCATTAATTTTTCTCATAAAAGAAACCATTGCCATAACGATTGTAGCTATCCCTAATACTACCGAAGCCATTCCAATGGTATTTGCTAAAAAGTCACCGAGGAGAGTTATGCTAGACTTCATTGTGAAATGCAAATTGGTAACAAGAAATCCCACACCGATAATAGCAATGGCTGTTCTAATCCAAGCTAACAATGTTCGTTCATTCGCCATATGTTGTTGAATATATTGTGAATCTTTTGTTGGTTCATTTTGATTTTTTTCTTTGCTCATAAAATAGTCATCTCTTCTTTATCAATTTTTCACTATTAGTATGATATCAATTATGTTTATTAAACATACCTTACACATGATAAGACATAGCCAACAAGTAGAAATGACAAGTTGAGATCTCCTAACTTACCGTTTCCACTTGTTATACACGAAGTACCTGAAATTGCCCTCCACCAAACAATGTGTTTATATAATCAATTTTGGCATTGTTGAAGTAAACAGAGTCTTTCTCACTTATTAAAAACTTAATTCCGTTTTCTTCTGTTATTGAATCATTTTCTGAAGCTGACTCTTCCAGAGCCATGAGCAGCTGAGGGCCACCTCAACCAATGCCCATAGTCAAACGAACAAAAGGTTGAATCTCCTCTTCTAAATGTGGTTTTATTTTGTCTTGAATTTTTGAAAGGGCTGTTGCCGTAATCTTTACCATCAAGGTTGCCTCCTTTCATCTGAAGTATTTTTCCCATCTTAAAATATATCCATCCATATCTTAATCGCGGTACCCGCTATCAATAATGCCAAAGTTACTTGTAACATCTTCGTATTTACTTTCTTACCAGCATTTGCACCTAGTGGCGAAGCAATTAAACTAGCGATAATCATAATTGCTGCTGGGAAGTATTCAACTTGTCCTGTCGTGATTTTTCCTACTGTTGCACCGATGGATGAGATAAAAGTAATCGCTAATGATGAAGCAATTGTCATACGTGTTGGAATCTTAAGAACTACAAGCATAATCGGAACCAATAAAAACGCACCTGCTGCCCCAACAATACCTGCTCCGATACCTACAATTAATGCAAGTGAGGCAGCCAACCACTTGTTAAATGTAACTTGATCTAATGGTATATCATCAATACCTTTTTTAGGAACAAACATCATCACAGCAGCGATTAAAGCTAATATCCCATAGGTTAGATTTATTCCACCCTCAGATAATAATTTAGAGCCGTATCCACCAATAAAACTACCTATAAGGATACTAATACCCATATAAGTAATAAGCGTTTTATTTAAATAGCCACCTTTTCGGTATGCCCATACACCTCCAATGGTTGCAAACAATACTTGGATAGCACTTATCCCTGATACTTCATGAGCTGTAAATGCTGCTACACCGAATAATGGTGGAATGTACAAAAGCATTGGATATTTAATAATCGACCCGCCTATGCCTAGCATTCCTGAAATATAAGATCCTATAAATCCAATTAGAAACACAGTTATAATGAACATAAAATCCATTCTTCTTCCTCCTTAAAAAAGGGAACCATGTACATGGTTCCCTTATCCTACTTAACCTTTCTTAATCCAAAACTTTAATACATCATTTTCTTCTGTATCTTTTAATAGTTCATGGCCTCCTGATTTTGCCCACGCAGCTAAGTCACTTTTTGCACCTTTATCTGTTGCGTGTACTTCCAAGATTTGACCAGATTCTAATTCGTTCATTGCCTTCTTTGTTCTTACGATTGGCATTGGGCATGCTAACCCTTTTGCATCTAATACTTTTGTTACGTCCAATCTCTATTCCTCCTAAATGATTTTTATTTCAGTATTGTCTAATTAACTATTAACGTACCGCACAACGGTTTGGTCCAATTTCCATTTCTCTTTGTTTTTCTTCTTCTGGTGTAATTTCACCCATATTTGTTTCACGGATTTCTTGGTAAGCGTTCGGTTGTGGCGGTAAATTTTCCGTTACTAGTCTTCTAAATTCGGATTCATCTTCAATATTTAGTCCGTGGTTTTTAGCAAAAAGTACACCTAATTTTTCTGCAACACTTCCATCCTCATTTAATTCATCGATAATCATAAAGTGTGCAGGTAAAACGATAAGTTCCTCTGATAAATCTCTGTAACGAGAATATAGACTTTCTCTTAAGTCACCAACCCAGTCTTCAGCTTTACCTGCTAGGTCAGGTCTTCCGATTGAATCTATGAATAAGATATCACCTGACAATAAGAATTTTTCATCTACCACAAATGATGTGGAACCGATTGTGTGTCCTGGTGAATATAGGGCATGAATATCAATTGGAGTATTCCCAACCGTTACAACATTTCCACCTTCTAATGCTGCATATTCGAAGGTTACTTCTTGTGCATCTTTCGGAGGCAACCAATATGTTGCACCTGTTTGTTCAGCAATTTTTCTTCCTCCTGAGATGTGATCTGCGTGAAGGTGCGTATCAAACACGTTTGTAATTTTCACTTCCTTACTTGTCGCGAAATCAACGAAAATATCTGTCATACGGGTTGCATCAATAATTGCGGCTTCCCCATTTGAAATAACCATGTAAGAAAGGCAACCTTTACCAATACGAACAAATTGATAAATTTCTCCACCATCTTTTAAATCTCCAACTTTAACAGGTTCCAAGTGTTCACTCCAAGCTTTCATACCACCTTGTAGATAAGAAACAGTTAAGCCTGCTTCTGAAAGCATTTCTGCTACCATTACAGATGATCCTTCTTTGGCACAAACAACTAGAATTTCTTTATTTGAAGGAATCTTTTCTAGAATTTCTTCTACTCCATCTAATAAATCAAAATAAGGAATGTTCAAGTATTCAAAGTTTTCCCCTTCAATTTTCCAATCAGCAAATGCATCTTCATTACGAACATCTAAAATAAATAGCTCTTCTTTATTAAAAACCTTTTGTGTCACTTCATGTGCTGACATCATGTTTACAGTCATCTCTAAATTACCCCCATCTGTATTAATTGTTGTAAAAAAATATACTTAATTCTTTAAAGCATTCATAATACTATTTGGGTCAAAACCTAAAACCC
The DNA here is from genome assembly GCF_016908325.1 of Aquibacillus albus. Lineage (GTDB taxonomy): Bacteria > Bacillota > Bacilli > Bacillales > Amphibacillaceae > Aquibacillus_A > Aquibacillus_A albus. The sequence continues at coordinate 29,371 of NZ_JAFBDR010000029.1, forward strand.
ATGTGCCATTCACTTCTGATTGAGGTACACCCATTTTTCCGGTTGTTTGAACAACACGTTGCATGGCTGTTGTATCCTTCTCGACATTCACTTCTTTAAAAGCAATATTGTTATCAGTTAAGAAATTTTTTAACATCACACAATACGGACATTGTGTTGTTTTACCTCCTTAATTTTCTATTTTTGTTGTTTTTCCAGTCCATTGGCTCATACCTGGTATAACATTAATAACTTTTTCAAAACCATTTTCCGCCAATTTCTGTGCGGCTAAATCACTTCTACTTCCCGTTCGACATACGACATAGATTTCATCGTTTTTATTTAATTCGTTCATACGGTCTTCCAATTCCCCTAACGGGATTGAAACTGCACTTGGAATGTGATTAAAGGCATATTCTGCTGGCTCTCTTACATCAAGAACAACAATATCTTGAATTAATTTTGATTCTAGTTCTTCATTTGAAGCAGTATTAGGATGTTTCTTCTCAACCGTTTCTTCTTCAGACGCTTTTCTTAAATAGTGTTTTAGAGTATCGCCTTCCTCAAATGTGCCTAAATATTGGTGTCCAGAACTGTTAGCCCAAGCCTCAATATCAGCTTTTGATCCTTTATCCGTTGCTTGCACTTCAATCACTTGCCCTGCTTCTAAGTCCTTTATTGCCTTTTTCGTTTTAACAATTGGCATAGGGCAAGCTAGACCTTTAGCATCCAACACAACATTTACTTTCAATTTTTTCATACCATAACCCCTTATACCTATACAGGTATATTTTTATTTAAAAAAATTTATACTGTTTCACCTTCCCACGCTAGCATTCCGCCAGTCATGTTAATTACGTTAAATCCTTGGCTTTCTAAAAATTGTGCGGCACGACCACTTCTACCACCAGAACGACAAACCATAATATATTCCTTTGATTTATCTAACTCATGCATTCGAAATTCTAATAAACCTAGTGGAATGTTTAGTGCTCCTGTTATTTTCCCTTGTGCTACTTCGTCAACTTCACGCACATCAATAATATTTAAGTCTTTATTTTCTTCTACTAAATTTTGAAGTTCTATAGTTGAAATTTCTTTCATAATAACAATCTCCTTTCTTATTTAAATTTTCATGGCTTCTTTAATGATGAATGTGTATCAGTGTGTTAAGTACGCTCTCCCTCACACTGAATACCATTCATTCAAACTATCTCCAGGCATTCATGCCACCTTTAACGTTTGTTACCTGGGTGAATCCTAATTTTTTTAGAGTTTTTGATGCTTTTTGACTTCTCATCCCACTTTGACAAATTACAACTACCTCTTTATCCATTAAAAGTTCATTTATTGCTTTTTTCCCTAGTGTATGAAGTGGAATATTTTTAAAACCTTTAATATTATTCCCTTTAAATTCTGCTGGTGTTCGCACATCAACAAATTGCTTACTTTTATCTTTTAGTTCTGTTTTGAGTTCTGTCGTTGAGATGTTTTTAATCCCTTTAACGGGAATAAATCGTTTAACAATAAAGAACAAAACTAACGCATAAATAACATAATTTAAATATTCCATTCTATCGTCCTCCAACTAATGAAGGAAAAAATCCATCATTATTATATAAACAAGTTTACATTTCCATCTTCAGCGTCACCAAGATAAGCTGCAACCCCTGCATAATCAATACCATCTAATAGTTCTTCTTTTTGAAGTCCTAATAAATCCATTGTCATTGTGCATGCTACTAGTTTTACATCCTGTTCCTTGGCCATTTCAACTAAATCTGGCAATGGCATTGCATTATGCTTTTTCATTACATCTTTTATCATCTTAGGACCAACACCAGCAAAGTTCATTTTCGATAGCCCCATTTTGTCTGCGCCTCTTGGCATCATTTTTCCAAACATTTTTTCCATAAAACCTTTTTTCACTTCAATATTTTCATCTTTTCTTAGAGCATTTAAGCCCCAAAACGTATGAAAGATAGTAACTTCATGATCATAGGCAGCTGCACCATTTGCAATAATATATGCTGCCATCGCTTTATCGTAATCACCACTGAATAGAACAATGGTTGTTTTTTTCTTTTCTGACATGTTAATCCCCCTATAATGTTTTCTGTATTTTAATACCGTTACCCCTACCGGTATTTATAATAATAAAATAAAAAGTGGGTGTCAACCCTCTTATAAAAAATCATTTTCAAATGAACTGCGGTGTCTGTCTGACAAAACCTATAATATACCCTACTAGGTATTTTGTCAACAGTGAAATTTGTAAATTATTTAAGAGTTAAATATTTAATTGTTTCTATTACAATCATTCCTTACTATCTACCTCTTCGTAATACTAGTAAAACTATAGGAACAAGAAATCGAGGGATTAATTTTTACTCATTAAACTCCTCCTTTTAACCTGCCGCCTGATTATAACATTTTTTATACCCTTAACGGTATGTAGAAACGTTTTATAAAACTGAATCATGAACTTTGCAATTTGAACAATTAGACATTACGAATAAAGAAGGCCCAAAATGATAACACCCAAAGCCTTCTTGTACTTACCACCAAATTTGCTTAACTTTATCTGTAGAAATGTCTCCAATCTCATCATCTTCACCCCAACTAAGCGTATCCAAACATTCTAGTACATCTTCCTCAAGCTTGTTTCTTTCATCTCCAATCGTAATGAGGTGCCCTGATTTTTCATACCATTTAAGCTTTTTTAATTTTGAATAAATTTGATTTAGAATCATAGTTGGACTATTCATATCTATTATTTGATCCTGACGACCTTGAATAACAAATGTTGGTGTTTGAATGGATGGAAGACTTTCTTTAACTTCTTTAATTAATTCATTCAGACCATTAATTGCATTTATTGATTGGTGACTTTTAAGGACTTCCATTTCCTTTTCAATAATGTCATCAGACTTTCCTTCCCCCATTTTTTGTTCCAATGCATAGGATAAAATCATATTTCTGAGCGTAGTTTTATGAGCAAACCCTAACGGCGCACACATGGGCAAAATACCAACGACCGGATAGTTTGCTGCTAATTTAAGGGAGAAGAGTCCTCCTAATGACAGACCAGCAACTGCGATTTTTTTATAACCTTTGTTTTTTATAAGGTTATATCCTTCCATAACTGATTCCCACCAATCCTGATTAGTGGATTGAATCAAGTTTTCAGGAGCAGTAGAACCATGCCCTTTATACAGAGGTGCATGAACGGTATATCCATTACTTTCCAGGAATCGTCCAAGCATACGGACATCTGCCGTATTACCGGTAAAGCCATGTAACAAGAGTACAGCACGGTCTCCTCCTTCAAAAGTAAAAGGCTCTGGAGATACAGTTTTCATAAATAGTCCTCCTTACTAGGTTTTAGTAAATATTGTTTGCCTCTGTCTTATTTTCATTCACTAATGGTTGGATCTATAAATCTTAACAACTTTAATAATAATAGACACATTTTCTATAAATGATAACTGCTACAACACGAAAACAAGTCCCCTGAATCAGGCTAGGGGGATCTTGTTAAACGAAGTATCTTTACGTCTATATGTCAAATATTGATTTTCGTCCTATTCTATCTTAATTTTGCAATTTAGTGGTATCTCAAATCACTATAATTTTTCCTTATGAGTATCGATATTTAACACAAAAAGAGAATTCACCTATATCGTTAGGAAAATTCTCTTTTTATTTACTTTCTATATATGTTTCAAGTGTAGGGTGAAATTCTTTTTTATAGGTACATACTGGGCAAGATTTTATGACAAGAGCAACTATAGTTTCTGATTTAACAGTAGTCAGATGTTCATTACATTCCGGACATTTCTCAGTAAATAACCAATTAATTAATCCCACGTTTACTCACCTCATTCCTTAAACATGCAATTATTCCTATACGCATACTATGGATTATAATGGTTTATGAGTAAATGTCAAAGGGATACTATTCCAAATCATCCCCCAAAAATTGGGGTAGAATTTCTTAGCTGATATAAGTATTTAGCTTCAGGAAATACTCAATAACCGTACAATTTAAAGATTTATTATTTTCAAATTGTATTTAACCTTAATGGTAACGCCCTATTTCACCCTTTTTATACCAATAATGCAAAGGATAAAGTAATTCTTCCTTACTCTTTTTAAGGGTATAAATGACAACCGCCAGTGAAGAGTCACTCGTAAAGAAATTTTTATGCTCGCTTAAGTCCTCAACTATTGTATTCATTACTTTCTTTGACAAAACTGGTTTTTTTACAAGTAAACCTTCAAGCATATTCCTGATAAGAGCTCTAACAGTTTTTTGGTTTGGAGTTGAAAGTAAGTCCTGTTGGGTTAAGATTGGGTGAGCTGATAAATGTCTATGCTGCCTCAATGAATCAATGCTTATTTTATCAATTGGTTCTAATAAGAGAGTCCTTGTTTTAACTTCCTCGATTAAAACACCTTCCCAACTTCCAGGGTTGGAAGGATTTTTATATTGCTCTTCTTCTATATTTTCTAATATTGACTTATCCGTTTCATCATCATAAAGCTCTTTAAGATCCTTTAATTTATATATTAAATCACTCATAACAACTGAATATAGCATTACAATAGCTGAACGATAACTACCGTTTACATATGATTGAAGAACTTCATTAAAATATTCTCTTGTTTTTGTGTGATAAATTTTTTCAGCATTTTGCTCAATCTAATATAGCAACATAATTTCCACTCCTTTACTCTAATTATACAACCTTATCAAATACGCTCCAATAAAATAAAAAATAAGCCTACTCAATCGAACTTATTTCAGTAATCTCCGACTCTATCTTTAGTACAGTTCAACACTATGATTTTGTTTTCAAAAATAAGTCATTATCCACAATCAGGCCCTATTATAGCTGAAGGTGCAATCTCAATTAAAGATTCGCGCATGATTGTTAATATTAATTTTCTATTGCATAGTATCGTTGTACTACGCAACAATGATACTAATGTTTTTTACTTCATTTTTAATCTACATAGCGCCCGTTAGAATAACTGAAAACTTTTATGAAAATCCACAAAATAATCAAGCTCCAAGTCAGTATTGTGATTAAACCTACCATCCATTTTTTCGAATTGCCATTTTTCATCATTTATTCTGCTTTAGTTTCACATGATTATGTAGACAATTTAAACATAGTAAATCCTGAACCTGAAGATTGGTTCGCTGATGAAAGAAGTTCATTTAACAAGAAATGCAGTCATAAACCGTATGGTTATTAACACGTATGTAGGTGAATAAGAGAATTTAACAATACTAAGAAAGAAGTCAATTTACAAAATAAGGGAGTTGTCAACTGACACCCCCTCATTATCATACCAATACTTTATCCCTACATATTTTTACTTTGCTGAAGAAGTTTGGATTCACCTGTGCATTCCCACGCTTCAACAGTTTCATATGCTTTTTCAGGAGAGTAGCCTTTACCTACAAGAACTCCCATTAGAATAAATTCTTGAAGAATATGTGTAGCATTTATTCCTTTTTTAACGTCCTCCAATCCTTCATTTACTAAATATTCGGTGTGCTGTATCCATTCATCCGGTGTCTTACCAAAAACATCTGTAATTCCATTGTCATGATCTTCTTCCGCAGCCATTGCATCTGCTTTGGTAACATGAACCGTACCAAATGGATGGTTAGGTGGAGCATAGATCGAATAAAGTTTGAGTGGCACAGTACCGGTATTGGTCAGGTTATGCCACGTTCCAGCAGGTATCATGATTGCTGAATCATCATAGACATTTCTTTTAAAGCTTAAATTATTTTTATCTTTACCCATTCGAACAATTCCCTGACCTTGTTCGATACGTAAGAATTGATCAACATTAGGATGCATCTCCAAACCAATATCGTCCCCAACATCGATACTCATTAAAGTAACTTGTAAATGTTCTCCAGTCCACAAAGCAGTACGAAAAGTATTGTTTTGCTTCGTTGCTGCATTGATATTTACCACAAATGGATTCGGTCCGTAGTCTGTTAAAGAAATAGGAGCATCACCATTGGAAGATCGAAAACCATTAAATCTGTTTGCGTGCTCTACTCCATTAGGAAATCCCCAGTAAACTGGCTGTCTTCCATGATGATACATTGGTGCATTCGCATAATAAGGATACTGATATTGCCAAGGATACGTATGAGGAACATAGTACATTTTTCTCAATCCCTTCACAAGTTTTATAAAATTATCGTATGCACCTATATAGGTAATGTACATAGAATTCACTTATTTAAATCCCTTATTTAAATCACTTATTAGTAATAATCTTTTACTTGTTGTTAAGAAAGTCAGAAAAATTTATCAGAATATTGTCATCTTTGAAACAGAATACACCGTGCACAGCGCCCCTACACAAAGCATAAGATACGTTGAGAGTGAAATAGGGGGAGAACAATCATGTATTTCAATCACCATTCTTATCATTATGGTACACAGAATAATGCTTATTATCGTATGCCCAATGAAACTCAACTTATAAATGATATTCAGAAAGCGATTAATGCAGAGTATAGTGCAATTGCTTGTTATGAGCACTTAGCCAACATGGCACCTACAAATGATTTAAAGGAAAGAATACTTGAGATCCAACAAGATGAAAAACGACATTTCCAAGAGTTTAGTAGCATTTATAAACATTTAACAGGACAACAACCTACTTATAAAATTATTGAGGAATGTCCCGAAAACTATAAAGCAGGAATTGAATTTGCCTTTAAGGATGAACAAGAAGCAGTCGATTTTTATTTAGATATAGCCGATAAAACAAATGATCCTTTTATTAAAGATAGGTTTCGATGTGCAGCAGCAGACGAACAAAATCATGCTGTTTGGTTTATGTTTTTTATTTCAAAATTAACAGATAGTATGGGGGTTATTCGTCAAGTTGAGAATTACGGGGCTAAAGGAGCTTTAAGTACGACAACATTGACATTCCCTCAAATGCTAACTTATGCTCTTCAGGATGAATACTTGGCACAAGCAAGATATGATAATATCCTTGGAACCTTTGGTGACATTCCAACCTTCTCTAGAATAAAACAAGCAGAAAAAAGACATATAAGTGCATTGTTACCTTTATTTGAACGGTATCAAGTTATATTACCAGAAGATATATCTCAGAATTTTATAACTACACCAGAAAGCATTAAGACATCTTATGCAGCTGGTGTTCAAGGAGAAATAGACAACATTGCTATGTATGATAAGTTTTTATCGTTTGAGTTACCTGTTGACATTAGAACAGTCTTTCAACAATTACGTAATGCCTCTTTTAATCATCTTACTGCATTTGAAAGAGGACTCGCTAGAGTTTAATTTTTCAAAAAATTACTCTTTTTTAAAAAGTATAATAGGTGTGTTTATCCACCCTATTATACTTTTAACCATAACTGACAGTTAGACAATTTATTCTTTATCTATTGGTAAATCCATATGATTATTTTTCATATATATATCACCATACATATTTCTATTAGCAGACAAAACTGCATATAATACGTCTTGTTGAGTCAAGTACCAGTATCTTTGTATTGCGCTGCAAGAACACCGTTTTTTTAAGTAATTTTTTCATCATAAGTTGAACATCCTTGTATAAAATTGTTTATTTGGGAAAACATTATAATCCCTTCACCACCAAGAAATAACATCTTAGACGAAGGGTATAATCTCTCCACTTATAACATTAACTTCAGTCCCCTTTCCTAGTTCAGATTTAATTTCAAATTCCATAAGTCGCTTTGAGACAGGGAGCCCTGAATCAAGTCCACCTTAGTTTGAAAATTTATCTCTTAGAGAATCGCAAATCGTCCCTAGCAACAATACTAGCAAGTTTGATATCCCACTCCATAGAAACCTTACCTTTCATACATTCTTACCGTCTTTTTGCTTGTGTGCCCAAGAATGCACTTAAGGTAATCCCATAGCTTGTCAACATTGTTTCTTCTGCTAAGTAAAATGAAGCGTTTCTCCACAGTATCACTCCCGTATGAAAAGACGATCACTTTACTCGTACCATCTCATTAAATAGGAATTTTTTCTAACAGTATCTTTGCACTACGCAGCATATGACTTTCTAGTGTTAGTTATTATTCTTCATCATAAGCATCTGTTCGAACTTTAGGTACATTCCTTCATAAAAATTAATCTTTAAAGAATGAATGACTATTCTTTTAAAACATAACTATTATTATCAATTTTATTAGGAGGCATTTATATTGAATCCTCAATTTCCTTTTATAAAGCTATTTTTGACTACACGTAGTTTACATCCCGAAAATCAGGAAACACCGATTCAATTTATAGAGAATGAGATTGTAAAAAATAACTTATTCTATAGGCGGAACCACTTTTCTTAGCCAACTCTCACTCCCTCAAACTATTGGCTCCCGATTAATGGGATGGTATCAACACCGATACTGCTTTCCATGCAGGACATTCTCCAATTACCTTCTAAAACAATACAAGTTGTCCTTGAATGTTCAGGGAATAAACGTAGTCTTTTCGAACCTAAAGTTTTGGAGAACAATGGGAAAAGGGAGGGGGCTATTAGCCAAGGCTATTGGAAGGGTGTACCACTACGGCTTCTGCTGGAACTTTGTGGAATCAGACAAGGGGCAAAAGAAATCGTCGTAGAAGGACATGATTTTGGAGAAAGAATAGATCAAAATAAAGTTTTCACCTACGCTAGAAGTTTGCCTTTAGAGAAGGCTCTCCACCCCGATACCATAATTGTCATATGAATACAATAACCAGACAATTCCGTTTAAACATGGTTATCCACTTAGATTAATTGTTCCACAATGGTATGCAATGGCATCCGTTAAATTGATAAAGCAGATTAGTGTTATTGATTCTAATTTTAAAGGACCCTTTCAGACAATCGATTATGTGTATTATCCAAATAAAGAAAATAATAAAAATGCCTTCCCTGTTACTACAATAAATGTTAACTCGACTATCCAAAAGCCCTTAGATAAGGAGATTTTAAATACTGGTACGCATTTGATAAAAGGGATAACTTGGACAGGTAAAGGCTTTATTACAAAGTTAGAAATAAGTGTAGATGGCGGGATTACTTGGTTATATGCAAAGTTAGAGCCCACTAAAAAATGCTGATTATGGATGGCAATCATGGTCTTATCAGTGTACTGTACTAGAGAAAGGTGAATATAAGATTATGACAAAAGCGACAGATTCATATGATAGAACTCAACCAACCCAACCTTTCTGGAATAGAAAGGTTTACGAATATCATGCAATTGATGAAATTAATGTAAAGGTTGAATAGATAACTGAGTACAGATGCGATTGTTCTTATATCCATCTTTTAAGAGGGATATAAGAACAATCGCCCTCGAAATTTTTTTAATATTACAGTACAAGATTTTGAAAATAAATATTTTTGGTTACAAAATAAAAGGAACAACTAAGAAAAGTAACGCTGCTATTGCTCCTGCTGTTAAGTTATATGGTGACATTGCTTTTACATATTTCATATGGTCTGCTTCTGCAATCCCTGCTGCCATAGCAGTCATACCTGATACTGGGGAAGTAACATCTCCGAAAGTACCTCCAGATAATACAGCAGCTAAAGCAATTGGTAAAGCACTACCAGTTGAAACAGCTAATGTAAATGCAATCGGCATCATAAGTGCCCAACTTCCCCAAGATGAACCGATAAAATAGGAAACAGCGCTTGTCACAATGAAAAGTAATACAGGCACAAAAATCGGACTCAAATTTCCAGCTAAAGTAGTTTCAATTAACTGACCAAGCCCAAGGTCTTGGGATACATCAGAAATTGGCCAAGCTACTGCTAAGATTGCAATTGTAACGATTAACTGGTTCCCACCTTTAATAAATCGTTCTACAAGCTTGTCTAACTTAATTCCTTGTACCCTATATAATAAAGTAGTGATAATGGTTGTAATAAATAAGGCAATTAACATAGAGTGCGAAGGTTCTTCACTATTCCACATTAAGAAAAAACTTAATGGTAATAACACAATTAAAGGAACAATTAAGTTTATCAACCTTGGTTTCAAAATCGGCTTTTCATCCATATCATGGTTATGTTCCATACTATCTTTTACAGCATTTCCTGTTTGGTCTTTCATGGACTCTCCTTTTTCATGATGATGAAACTCCTCAGCAAACTCAGTATGACGAGCAAGTTTATTTGGTGTACTGTTAACATTTATTAGCTCTTTCATCACATTAAAGTTAAATCTAGGCATAATAGAAAAAATGGCGATTGCAATCGCAGTAAAGCTAAAAAACTGATACGGTAATGATTGAATAAATAAGGCTAATGCAGACCCTTCAACTCCAGAAGCTTGCATTCCTTTTCCCACAACTCCTAATACATAGCCAACAAATGTTGTTGCTACAGGTATGAGAATAATAACTGGACTAGCTGAATTGTTCAACATATATGCCAATCTTTCTTTCGAAACATTATATTTTTGGGATAGAGATTTCACAATAGCACCAGTTGCTACTACACGAAAGCCACAATCAATAAAGGTAATAGGTAGTAATCCCCAAAGAACCATAAACATTCTTTTTGAACTTGTAATATATTTTTTCATCCTGCTTCCGAATGCTTGTATTCCCCCAGATATTTGAATAAGGGCTACCAAACCACTAAACATATATAAAAAAAGAAGCACATTTATATTTCCCGTATCAGTTAAAACACCCACGATATAATCTACTGTCTGCCCTACGGATGAAAGTAATGATTGGGTTAATAAAAGACTCCCTACCCATAGTCCGATTAACAGAGAAGGAATAACCTGTTTAGTCCATATCGCAATAATAATTGCAACCAGTGATGGGATAACTGAATAGATATATTCCAAAATAATCACTTCCTTATTTATCAATGATAGGAATAGTTTTTAGCAAAAGTGTATTTTTATTCTATATACATCATCCGTCTTTATTATAATAAAGCTATTAAAAAGTTATTGATGAGATAAGACCCAATAAAAAAAGCCCTTCATTATTGAAGAGCTTTAGGATTAAATAAATTAAGAAGCCATATTTCGGCAAGTTTCAGCACACTCGCGACAAATTTTAGCACACTCTTGGCAATGCGCATCTTGGAACTTTTCACATTCAGTCGCACATGCTTCACAAATTGTCGCACATAGTTGACAGTGTTGTTGTGCAAACGCGCTATTTCTTGCCATATAAGCAATTGCTTGTAAACAAATTTCTGCACAATCATTTAACGTTTGAATACAATGAACTCTTGCTTGCACATCTTGTTCTTGTAAACACGCAGTTGTACATTCTTCACAGGCTCTTGCACACTTTACACATGCTTCAATACAGTTGTCCATGTTAGTTGGTGATGCTGATAATACACCCATTTCTAAAACCTCCATATAATTTTATCAGTGTTAATATCAACAACAACTTGAACTTCTATTCAAATATTATTAGCGTAAGTACATTCTTTTTATTTAAATTTGGTTGGGGTAATTATAATGCACTTACGGAGATATTTAGCTGAATTTATAACAAAGGGTATGTGTGAATGAACCAAGGTAGTCAAAATAACCAACAGAATTATAAAGTTTATATTTATAAATCTCCATTAGCAGCAGCTATGTGGTCTGCTCTGTTGCCTGGATTCGGTCAACTTTATGTTCGGGATTATATAATAGGCTTTTCCTTGGTGGCTTGGGAAATTGTAGTCAATATCATGTCTAAATAAATTGGTCTATATATTATTCCTTCAATGGAGAGTTACATAAATCAGCGGAAGTTATAGATTGGGGTTGGGGTTTGTTCTATCCTTCGGTATATGTTTTTAACATCTGGCATGCTTATGACAGAGCCAAAGTAATAAATAGTGAGCTTGAAAGCAGAGGAGAGCCTAAACCTCCTAAATTAGCAAACAATTTAGGGTTCTTCACGGGACTATTTGTTGGTATGTTTTATGGACTGTTCTGGCAATTTTTAATCAGCCCTGTTTTTAGTGGGGTAATTTTAGGGATAATTTATCATTCGAAAAAGTTTTCTAACCAGTCTTCAATGATCCAAATTATTGTACATCCTGATACACCATTGTTTTGAAAAATAACAACAGATTACGACAAAGTTAATTATATTTTTAATTCCATATTATATTTAACTTTGTCATAATACGTTTTAATAATAGGTTAGTTAAAAATTTGCTTCATTGTTTAAAAAGTCCCCGCACAGCAACATTTACCACACGAGGACTTTGATTTTTAATGACAATATTTAATTATATTTGACGACAAAGTTAATTATTTTGTGTGACAAAATTAATTATTGACCACAACTGAACAACAGATTGTCGTTCTTAACTATTACTCCACTGTCACACTCTTCGCTAAGTTACGTGGCTTATCAACATCACAGTCGCGGTGCAATGCCGCATAATAAGCAAGCAACTGCATTGGCACGACACTTACTAGCGGTGTTAGCAAGTCATGAACATGCGGCAATACAAATGTATCACTCTCTTGTTCTAAGCCTTCCAAGCTAATGATACATGTGTTAGCTCCACGAGCGGCTACCTCTTGCACATTTCCGCGGATGGAATAGTTCACATTTTCTTGGGTGGAAAGAGCAACTACAGGCGTTCCATCCTCTATTAAAGCAATAGTACCATGCTTTAACTCTCCACCAGCGAAACCTTCCGCTTGAATATAAGAGATTTCTTTAAGCTTTAATGCCGCTTCCTGAACAACGAAATAGTCCATTCCACGTCCAATAAAGAATGCATTACGCGTTTCCGAGAAATATTCTTTTGCTATCTTTTCAAATGCTTCTTTTTGGTCGGTTAAAGATTCCATGACACTTGCTGCAATACCCAGTTCTTTCAGTGGATCAAATTCTAAGTCCAATCCTTTTGCTTTCGCCGTATCTACTGCCAAAATAGCTAAGACAGCAATTTGTGCTGTATATGCTTTTGTGGAAGCAACAGCAATCTCTGGTCCTGCATGTAAGTGTAACGTATAGTTTGCTTCACGAGAAAGGGTGGATCCCGGCACGTTTGTAATGGTTAGTGCAGGGTGTCCTAATTCTTTAATTCGCACTAATACGGAACGGCTATCTGCTGTTTCACCACTTTGTGAAATAAACACAAATAATGGCTTTTCAGATAGTAAAGGCATATTATAAGAAAACTCACTGGCAATGTGCACTTCTACTGGCACATTTGCAATCTTCTCGATAAACTGCTTCCCTACAAGTCCTGCATGGTAACTCGTTCCTGCTGCAATAATATATACACGATCGGTATCCATCATTGCCTGACGAATATTCGAATCTAATTTAATGTTATCTTGTTCATCCTGATACTCTTGAATAATTTTTCGCATAACAAATGGCTGTTCATCAATTTCCTTCAGCATGAAGTGTGGATACGTACCTTTTTCAATGTCCATTGCATCAATCTCAGCAGTGAAAGGTTCACGCTCAATCGCCTTCCCATCCAACTGTTGAATCTCAACATTTTCACGTTTTACAATGACGATTTCTTTATCATGAAGTTCCAAATAACGATCGGTAACTTTTAACGTAGCCATTGCATCGCTAGCAACAACATTAAAGTTATCACCTAAGCCAACAAGCAATGGACTTTTATTTTTTGCTACATAGATTGTATCTGGATCCTCTGCGTCAATTAGTGCAATTGCATATGAACCTTTCAAAAGCGCAATTGCTTTACGAAATGCTTGAAGTACATCATTGTATTCTTTATTTAATACTTCGATTAACTGGACGATTATTTCCGTATCTGTTTCACTTGCTAAAGAAACACCTGCTAAATATTCATCGCGTACTTCGTAATAGTTTTCAATAACCCCGTTATGAACAAGGGTGAATCGACCAGACGCGCTTTGATGCGGATGGGCATTTTCTTCACTCGGTTCTCCATGTGTTGCCCAGCGGGTATGGCCAATTCCCATTGTTGCATGAACATTGTTATCTACTTTTTCGCGAAGGGATGCAATACGACCTTTTACTTTAAATAAATTCAATCCATCATCATTTAACGTAGCAATCCCTGCTGAATCATAGCCTCTATATTCTAGTTTCTCTAATCCGTTCAGTAAAACTTCCTTTGTATCATTACTTCCAATATATCCGACAATTCCACACATAGCTTTGTTTCCTCCTTAAAATTAAGGGGCAAACAAACAACTTCAGGTACTATTTCGTGTATTACACGTTTGTAGTTCTTGGGGCGTTTATTTGCCCCTTTCTCGCGTTGTTGTTACATCCTGTTTTTATTCTTGTACAAAGAGTCACCTCTTTGTTTTCAAATAAAAACGTAACGGTTGAGATGTACAACCGGGAGGCATCCGCCGAACTTGCTCGATAAACCTCCTCCTCGTCAACTACCTCCCATTCGTCCCGGGAAATAGTTCAGGCGCTTTTATTAACTTAAACATCGGTCCTCCTTCTGATATTTGAATGAAATATCCACACCATTACAAAGGCGGGAACTGATTTCATTCTACTTGAGAAAGAAAAAACACGCAATAGTTTTATTTTTACATTCTCATGTTTTACTTTATGCACTTGTGTCATGGAATGTGATGTGTAATATAGGAGAGGCCTATTTAAAAAAAGTGCGAACAGCATAGAATGCTGTTCGCACTTTTGTTTTACTTCTCTTTCATCCCTAATAACGTGTCAATTACTTGAACAACTTCATCCACATAACGATGACAGTCTTCTTCAGTAGGAGCTTCTACCATTACACGTACCAATGGTTCTGTTCCCGATGGACGTACTAATACTCGACCATCATCGCCCATTTCTTTTTCTACTTTTTCTATTACTGCTTGAATTCTCGAATTGACTAGTGCTTCGTGTTTATCAATTACTTTAATATTTTTCAAAACTTGCGGGAATTTTTCCATTTGTCCTGCTAACTCGGACAGAGGTTTCCCAGTTTCTTTCATCACATTCACTAACTGTAACGCTGTGAGCATACCATCACCGGTTGTATTATAGTCTAAAAATATAATGTGACCAGACTGCTCTCCGCCTAAACTGTACCCACCTCTACGCATTTCTTCCATTACATATCGGTCTCCAACAGCCGTTTTATCACTTTTCATGCCCTCTGCTTCTAAAGCTTTATAAAAACCAATATTACTCATTACTGTGGAAACAACGGTCGAATGTCGAAGTAATCCTTTATCATTTAGATACTTAGCACATATGTACATAATTTGGTCTCCGTCTACAATCTTTCCTTTTTCATCAATTGCAATGAGGCGATCACCATCACCATCAAATGCCAGGCCGACATCTGCCTCTTTCTCTAACACAAACGCTTGTAACGTTTCTGGATGGGTAGATCCAACTCCATCGTTGATATTTAACCCATCAGGAGATGAACCAATCGTAGAGATATCTGCCTCTAAATCTGCAAATAGATGTGGCGCTAAGGACGATGTTGATCCATTGGCACAGTCTAATGCGATATGTAACCCTTCAAAATCCAAGTCAATCGACTGTTTTAAATATTGAATATACTTTTGTCCACCCTCGAAATAATCATTGATTTGACCTATATCTCCCCCTACAGGTCTTGGCAAAGTATCTTCATTTTGATCAATTAATTCTTCAATTTCTTTTTCTTGCTGATCATTTAATTTAAAGCCATCAGGACCAAAGAATTTAATTCCATTATCTTCAACCGGATTGTGGGATGCTGATATCATAACTCCTGCTTCTGCACTCATTGCTTTGGTTAAAAAAGCAACTCCTGGAGTAGAGATCACACCAAGGCGCATAACTTCCGCACCAATAGACAAGAGACCAGCGGCTAACGCATTTTCCAACATATTACCTGATATCCGAGTATCACGTCCAATTAATACTTTCGGTTTGGAAGTTTCTCTTGTTAATACAAAACCGCCAAATCGGCCTAATTTAAATGCTAATTCAGGTGTTAACTCCTTATTTGCTATCCCTCTGACTCCATCCGTTCCGAAATATTTTCCCATGATGCACCTCTCCTTTACTTCCTTTTAAAACTAATAGCATCAATTTAAACGTTCTGAGATGTTTTTTCTCTGTTATACGTCCTTTTTTCTGTTAATCTATTTGCACCGTAGCTCGAGCTAATTCCGGTACTGCTGTAATATCATCTAATTCTTCTATTTGAATCGTTAGATCATACTGTCCTTCTTGACGTTCATCGATATCAATAAAAGGTTGTATATCAGTTTCAGGCAGGTCATCGATAATACGCTCAGGTCCAGTAACTATTACATCTGCTACTCCATTTACCGGATTAATAAACGTTACTTCCAACCCATCATTGATATTTCGAGGTTCGATCGGAACGTCTTCAAACGTTCGCTCTGTTGTACGGTCTACTTCAATGATAACCGTAACGCTCTCCCGGTCAATCAACCTTAAATTAGTCGGGATATCCAATTCTACTTCCCGAGATTCTCCTTGAGATATCGTTGATAAATCAATGGCTTTCGTTGAGATTGAGTCTAGGTTTGTCAGTACCTCTTCCGACGCAAAAACCCTAACTTCTTCAGGTTCAACGGCAAGAGATCGAATTGATATACCTTCCTGTGTCTCTCCAGTAGTCACCACTTCAATTGGAAGGTTTTTACTCGGATTACTTATACTAACAGAAACATCAACTATGACAGGTTCTACCCGAACATTTAGTTCATTTCCTTGTGCATCATAGACTTTCACTGGTGACTCTTGTTCTTCTATAGGCATGTCCACTCCACGAACATCAACAAAGGCTTTCACGATAGCAATTTTTTCGACGACACTTCTTGAACTTGTAATCGTCACTTGTCCAGGGTTCACTTGAGCATCGCCAATTTCAAAACCAGGTTCTATTAGATTTTCATTTATATAATCAACGGTCACATCAAACACTTCTGTTGCTCTTTCTTCTATCGTTACTTCTACTTCCTTAGGTTCAATATAAACAGATAAGCTGTCAGATATACCTGTATATTGAACTGGAACCGTATAGGTGCCTGATTCAAGGTCTTCCAAGTCTAAAAACATATCAAAGGATTGTTGGGTTGCAGTTGAAGTAACAACACTATTTGGCCCTTCTAATGTCACGGTTACAGTTTTAGGAACTCCACTAACGACGTATTTATCTTCATTAATTTTTATATTCAAAGGAACGTCTTCAATTCTTTGCGCTTCTTCAGAGCTACTTAGAAAATCTAGTGCTGCATCCGATTGATAATTATCATCATCCAGACTAACAGCAGAGAATAATAACAAAGCTAAAACGAGAGACAAAGCACGAATTACCCAAGGATTTTTTAACCATTCATCCATTTTTCTTCCCCCTCCAACTCCAGCTTTTTGACGTAGGGGCTTTTAATTTATTTTCTAACTCTTTTTGTAGTAGCTCGACTAATTTATCTTGATCTAAATCCCTATGTAGCTCCCCATTTTTTGAACAGGAAATTTGACCTGTTTCTTCAGATACAACAATGGTTAATGCGTCCGTAACTTCACCTATCCCCATCGCTGCACGGTGTCTCGTTCCTAGTTCTTTGGAAATAAAAGGACTTTCTGAAAGTGGTAAGTAACAGGCTGCTGCTACAATTTCTTCATTCCTTATAATGACCGCACCATCATGAAGTGGTGTATTCGGAATAAAAATATTTGTTAATAATTCATTTGTCAGTTTGCCGTGAATAGATATTCCAGTTTCAATATAATCCCCCATTGCTGTTTCTCTTTCAATGGTTATGAGAGCACCTATTCTCCGTTTAGCCATGTAAGTACAAGATTTAACAATCGCGTCAATGGTGCGATTTAAGCTTTCCTCTTCAGAATGGCTATTTCTTGAAAAAAAGCTTCCTCTACCTAATTGTTCCAATGCTCTCCTTAGTTCTGGTTGAAATAAGATGATGATTCCGAGAAACCCCCACATAATTGCCTGTGACATAATCCATTGTACGGTTCTTAAATCAAAAACGATACTTAAGAACCATATTCCTAAAACGACAAATATTCCTTTTAGGAGTTGGATTGCTTTAGTTCCCCTAATCAACATAATTAACTTATATAATACATACCAGACAAGGGCAATATCGACACCAATTCGCATAAGATTTAATAGATTGAAACCCCCATCAAGCATGGTGACACATCCTTCTATCCATTGGTTTTCTCTTCCTATCTCTTTGTAATGACTTCATCTATTATAGCATACTTTTTACATATTAAATAATACGCCAACCTATGCATAGAAAGCAGATTTACATCATACATTTACAACAATAAATCCCTCTATAAAGTACTCACTTTTATTAAAACATCAAACAACCTTTGTTGTCACATCTTTAACAACAAAGGCTGATTTTAGATAATTTTCATGAGTTATAGGGAAGACCAAGTAGTACCGACTACCTCACATGTTAAAATACTATTTACTCGTGAAAGCGAAGATATCTTTTGTGATGTCTTTAAGGGAATACCAAAACCACTCAAAGATTTGGTTGACCTGCTCCAATTCCCCAGTAACTTCTCCTGCTGACGCCATTAAATGCTCTCCGTTTATGATGACAACATCTCCATTGACGGCACCTTCAATTTTAAGATTACCATTTTTTACAACAAGATCACCTTCAACAACAACACCTTCTGGTACAATTACCGTGTCATTTTCTATGATTAAATTCTGTTCTTTAGAAACAGAAAGGTGTCCATCTTGATTCCAAGCTGAAAAAACACTAGTAAACATTAAGATGAAGAAAATGGCAGCAGCTGTTATGGCAGGATGTGCTTTAAACCAACGTAAATAGCTGATACGCTTCTTCTCTTTAGGTAAACTATTTATCACTTTATTCGTAAAATTTGGTGATGGCTGTAAATGGCTATTACTTTCTAATAACGTTATTGTTCGTTTCAATTCTTGAAAATGATTTTGACACTCCTTACAGGATTGTAAATGTGTACGTAATTGTTGCTCTTCCTCTTTATTTAAGTCTCCATCTAAATAATGATGCATTAACTGTATAAATTCTTTCTTACAGGTCATTGGTAGCACACTCCTTTATACGTGGCGAAGCCTTTTTCGAAGTGCTTCTCGTCCCCTGTGAATTCTTGTTTTCACTGTACCTATCGGAATATTTAAAATATCACTAATTTCTGCTAGTGATAGTTCATCTACAAATCGCAAGGCTATAACACTTCTATATTTAGTTGGTAATGCCATAATTTCATTTTGAATATACGTCTGTATTTCTAAGCTTTCAACTTCTTCTTCAGGTTGTACTTGATCAGCAGGAAGCTGTGAATACATATTTAAGCCATCTGTTCCTTGTACCTCAGCATCCAAGTAATAATCTGGCTTTTTTTTACGAATTCGATCAATCGTCAGGTTTGTTGCGATTCGATATAGCCAAGTAGAAAATTTACGATTATCATCATAGGAATGGATATTTACATACGCACGAATAAAAGCCTCTTGTGCAAGGTCCTCAGCCTCATGTGTATTCCCAATCAATCGATAACAGATTTGATAAACTTTACTTTGGTGAAAGGCGACTATCTCTTCAAAAGCAGATTGATCTCCTTTTTTAACTAGTTTGATTTTTTCTTTTATTTTAGTTTCCATTAGTTATTACCTCCGCTATTACTGCGGTCACTACTCATACGAGTGACAGTTCCTTGAGGTTTCATTATTTTTATAATTTTCATTTTTACGAACAGATGTTTATTCTTTTGTCATTATGGGTAAATTTCTACAAAGACATTATATCAGCTTGGGAGGTCGACATGGATAAAAAACTGTATCTTTTAAAAAGAATTGAGAGGTGTCGTGCAGAGATGATTGAATTATCAAGTATGAATGACCTAACCTCAGATGCAGTGATCGCCGCAAGCGCTGAGCTTGATTTTCTACTTAATGAATTTGATAGAGTAAATGAACTTAACCCTACTTAGAACAATATGATTAACAAGAAAAAATTCAACAAACAGCTGTCATAGCTGTTTGTTTTTTATTTTTGTGGTTGGTGATTTCGCTTTATATTCATGAACTAAAACATATTTCCTTTATAACCCTTAACTTAAAAAAGGACTGACCCCCCACTTTTAGTGAAGACCCAATCCTTGGCATAAATATGTATGGTGGAGCCTAGCGGGATCGAACCGCTGACCTCCTGCGTGCAAAGCAGGCGCTCTCCCAGCTGAGCTAAGGCCCCATGAAAAAAGAACGACTAAATTAAGATGAGCAATGGAGGATTCCGACGCCGCAGGCTAGTCCTTGTTTCCACCATGTTTTAAATCAAAACAAGGGGAACCGTAGGTGAGAATCCTTCACCATAACTTCTTTGATGAGCCATGGAGGATTCGAACCTCCGACCCTCTGATTAAAAGTCAGATGCTCTACCAACTGAGCTAATGGCTCCTAATATATATTTCCTTATTGTTCTATAGCTTTTTTTATCGGAATGACCTCTGCATCTTCTAGCTTATTCGATGATGATTGATGCTTCGAGGTTACTCGTCGATTATTCATGGAAGCATCGCTCGTTGCTCTACCAACTGAGCTAATGGCTCCTAATATATATTTCCTTATTGTTCTATAGCTTTTTTTATCGGAATGACCTCTGCATCTTCTAGCTTATTCGATGATGATTAATGCTTCGAGGTTACTCGTCGATTATTCATGGAAGCATCGCTCGTTGCTCTACCAACTGAGCTAATGGCTCCTAATATATATAAAAAATGGCTGGGCTAGCTGGATTCGAACCAGCGCATGACGGTACCAAAAACCGTTGCCTTACCGCTTGGCTATAGCCCAATAAAAATAGTGCTTATTTAATATATGCACTTTGATCAAAATTATAATAGTAAATGGTGGAGGGAGTAGGACTCGAACCTACGAACCCGATGGGAGCGGATTTACAGTCCGCCGCGTTTGGCCAACTTCGCTATCCCTCCGAGAATCATCGTTAAAAATAACTGGTGCCGGCCAGAGGACTTGAACCCCCAACCTACTGATTACAAGTCAGTTGCTCTACCAATTGAGCTAGACCGGCTTAATTTAACTTTTATTAAAAAAGGTTTCCTTACTTTTGTTATCGTCGTTCCATTCTCAGTAAGCTTAACCAAGTAGTTTCTCGAATGGCACGCTGTTGATTATTCACTGTAGTAAATTCGATCGTGCTCTACCAATTGAGCTAGACCGGCAAAATGGTGGAGGATGCAGGGCTCGAACCTGCGACCCCTTGCTTGTAAGGCAAGTGCTCTCCCAGCTGAGCTAATCCTCCTCTAATAAGATAAGTTATTTTCAACTATGTGAATAAACTTGGTGACCCGTACGGGATTCGAACCCGTGTTACCGCCGTGAAAGGGCGGTGTCTTAACCACTTGACCAACGGGCCAAAATATTAGCAGAGCTTCCAGCCGGACTTGAACCGGCGACCCCTTCCTTACCATGGAAGTGCTCTACCGCTGAGCTATGGAAGCAAATGGCTCCACAGGTAGGATTCGAACCTACGACCGATCGGTTAACAGCCGATTGCTCTACCACTGAGCTACTGTGGAACGTTGAGATTGTTAGTTCAAAAGCTTGTACTTCTCTATTAAATAATAAAGTATCTTCTTATCGGCTATCTGTAAACAATCTTATGATGCTTCACAAAGTCAACAAACATTCTTGCTGATATATGAGAAGTTTAGCCTGGCGACGTCCTACTCTCGCAGGGGCAAAGCCCCAACTACCATTGGCGCTGGAGAGCTTAACTACTGTGTTCGGCATGGGAACAGGTGTGA
>NZ_JAFBDR010000030.1 GCF_016908325.1 Aquibacillus albus
TTATTATTAATTTTTTCAAAATCGAATAACTTTAGCTCCGATTCGGATGAAGAGTTAAAAGTTAGCTAAAAAAAGGTGACTTTTTCAGTGATCTCGGACAGGTTCCTTGTCCCAGTTCCCTATAAAAATAGGATAAGTAGAAGGATTTTCCCTTTGTGTGTTGAAATATTTAT
Source organism: Aquibacillus albus (assembly GCF_016908325.1). Classification (GTDB taxonomy): domain Bacteria; phylum Bacillota; class Bacilli; order Bacillales; family Amphibacillaceae; genus Aquibacillus_A; species Aquibacillus_A albus. The sequence continues at coordinate 174 of NZ_JAFBDR010000030.1, forward strand.
GTGTGTGTTGAAATATTTATATGAAAATAAAACCACTTATACCACTGACTCTCGGAAAGTCCTCTTTTATTCCTTTTAGAGGCAGTTCAAAAAGTCGCTAAATGATAAACGGTGAATTTGATCGTTGGTTTGTTTTCCAATCCTCATGCAGTAAACAGCCTACCTTTGGTCCATAAAACTACGCCGCCCCGACCTTCATGTTTCTAATTCGTCGACTTGTGGAACACGCACTTTTATGGGAAGCAAGACTTTTTTTCTCCAATACTAATTGGTTTTTAACGAATTATCTACCCCTTAAAATCTAATTTCAAACATTTCCTTTTATACAGAACCTGAGTGTACGGAAAAACAAATACTTAAAACTAAATAGAGGTGATTGAATTTATGCCAAGAAGCCCAAGAAGGAAAAGCCGCAATGGAATCTATCACATTATGTTACGTGGAATAAACAGACAAACAATTTTTGAAGATGAGCTAGATAAGAAGAGGTTTCTAGAAACGATAAAAAGGTTTAAAGATAGCAGTAAAATCCAGATATACGGTTATTGTTTGATGGATAATCACATTCATTTATTGTTAAGAGAGACGGAGGAGACCGTATCTAAAGTTATTCAGCGGATAAGTGCAAGTTATGTTTATTGGTACAACTACAAATACGAACGCAGCGGACATTTATTTCAGGATAGGTTTAAAAGTGAGAATGTAGAGACTAGCCGTTACTTTTTGACCGTACTACGATATATCCACCAAAATCCCCTCAAAGCTGGATTGTCAAACGATGTATTTACATGTGAATGGACTAGTATAGGTGAATATTATAATAATGCCAATCTAGTAGATGTTGAATTAGCGCTTCATTTGTTTTCCACAGATAGAACTAAAGCCACCCAATTATTTACGGATTATATGCAAATGGTAAACGAAGATCAATGTTTAGATGATTCCATCAAAGTAAGAATGTCTGATAGCGAAGTTAAAAACTATTTAGTTAATTTAGGAGTTAACAGTTCTACATTACAACAGATGGACAAGCAAACAAGAGATGCTATTATTTTGGAACTAAAGAAATTGAACGGTGTAACCATTCGGCAAATTTCAAGAATAACAGGTATATCGAAAAGTGTTATTGATCGAGTGCGCTAATGCGGTTGGGACAAGGAACCTGTCCCTATGTCCCAGAAACCGTTTTCTTTGGATTTGCTTTTATAAAAATAGTAAAATAGAGAAAGGAGGGGATAACATGCAGGATTTTGTTTTTGATAATAAGACGAAGATTATATTCGGTAAGGATAAGGAGCATGTAGTAGGTGAAGAGTCTGTCGTTTATGGGAAAAAGCTTCTTTTACATTATGGAGGCGGAAGCATAAAAGAAAGTGGCTTATATGACAAGGTTGTAGATTCTCTAAAAGAACAAGGAGTAGACGTACACGAATTAGGTGGAGTAATGCCAAATCCAAGAGTTAGTCTTGTTCGAGAAGGTGTGAACCTATGTAAAGAAAATAATATTGACTTTATTCTTGCTGTCGGTGGTGGTAGTGTAATTGATTCAGCTAAAGCCATTGCTGCCGGAGCAAAATATGACGGTGATGTGTGGGACTTTTTCACAGGAAAAGCGGCAGTTGAAGACTGTTTACCGCTTGGTGTCGTGCTGACAATTCCAGCTGCAGGAAGTGAATCCAGTGCAGGAACAGTTGTCACAAATGAGGATGGATGGTATAAGCGAGCATTTGGCCATATTAAATTGAGACCACAGTTTGCCATATTGAATCCGGTCCTTACATATACATTACCAGCCTACCAAACTGCTGCTGGTGTTACCGATATGATGGCACACATACTGGAAAGGTATTTCACAAACGAGAAGCATGTAGAATTAACCGATCGTTTATGTGAAGCTACCTTGAGAACGATTATTAATAATGCTCATACAGTGATAGAAGAACCGGAGAATTATGATGCGAGAGCAGAGATTATGTGGTCAGGAACGATTGCACATAATGATTTATTGAATACTGGCAGAATCGGTGATTGGGGAAGTCATGATATTGAGCATGAACTCAGTGGTATTTATGATATTACGCATGGAGCTGGCTTAGCAATTATTTTCCCAGCGTGGATGAAGTATGTTTACAAGCATGATATTAATCTATTTGCTCAATTTGCGAATCGTGTATGGGATGTCGAAATTGACTTGAATAATCTAGAAGCAACAGCTTTAGCCGGTATTGAGAAAACAGAACAATTCTTCCGTTCGATAGGAATGCCGGTCACACTAAAGGATGCTGAAATAGGCGATGAACATTTTGAAGAAATGGCTAAAAAGGCAACAGAAAATGGTCCGCGTGGTAACTTTGTTAAACTCTATCAGGACGATGTGTACCAAATTTATCAATTAGCAAAATAAACGGAAACTGCCATCAGTAGGAGCTTCATTCTCTACTAATGGCCTGTCTCCTAAGTATGTAAAATATCGCTATCTATTATTGGTAGCGATATTTTTTCTTAGGGTAAATTTGAGTACTATTAGAGGATTTCAAAAAATCCGGGGTTAACTTAGAAAATTTTTTTCTTCTTCCAGATTTTCTTTCTGCGTTTGTCTCTTGCAACCATTTGCTTATAGATGCTCTTGTTCGGTAATTTTTTAAATAGTTTGTAAGCCGGTTGGCCATTTCGATCGTTTGTATTTACTTCCAACAACCACAATTCACCTTCTAAGTCAATACCAAAATCTACTCCAATATCGATAAAGGCATAATAATAATCGAGCAGATGAGCAATTCCTAAAGCAGATGTTGCTAAATTTTCTTTGATCATGTTGGCATGAAAAGATGGAAATAATTTTTTTAAAACGAAATCTGTTTCTACAACACCGCCGCCATTAGAAAATAAGTTGGAAACAATTGATTCATTACCGCCAATACGAATTAAATCTCCAGCATGCAACCAATTACCATTTTCATCTCTTTGCACGTGGACGCGAATGTCAAAAGCTCGGTTATCGAATGTCAGGATTGGCGCGTGATCTTGAATAATCGCATGCGTATTTGTATATTGCTGCGTTAAGTATTGCGTTAACATTTCATGATTGGGGAAGAACTCACCAGACCCATTAGGATATTTCAGAACAAAGCCGCTATTAACGGGATTAACAAGCGTAATCCTAATACCAGACCACGTATCGACTGGCTTTATATAAAAAGATTTCTTTCTGTACGTGAATTCGTTTAACGTCAGTTGTGAAAAATAATTTGTATAAGGTATATGAAATGGAAAATCATACGGGGCTAACAATTTATACATTTCCCATTTATTAAAATATAGGCGATTTTTATCAAAATACACATTCGTGTTAATAGGTGTTCCATTGCCAATATTGTAGTTGTTCATAGGATGCCCCTTCCATTAAAAGTGATTAGTTATAATATATATATGGTGTTATTGGGCATTGGGTTACTAAAGTTAGCAGAGGTGCTTTTATTCAGACCTCTTCTGTGGACATAAATGTTTGTACGGTTTAGGATGAATATATAATACAATATATGGTTGAATGTCCAAATTCCAGGTAGTCATGTTTAAAATTTAGAAAGGGTGAAAAAGTTGAAAGTTCTTGTTGTTGGTGCAAATGGTCAAATTGGAAAACACCTTGTTACATTTATTAAGGATAGTGAAAAACTTGAAGCGAAAGCGGTGATTCGTAAACAAGAGCAGGCATCCTATTTTGAAGATTTAGGTGCGGAAACAGTAGTGGTGGATTTGGAACAGGGAATCGATGATATCGCAAAAGCGGCTGAGGGAGTAGATGCCATCGTATTTACTGCTGGTTCAGGTCCACATACAGGAAAAGATAAAACAATCATGGTTGATTTAGATGGTGCCGTAAAAACGATCGAAGCAGCAAAGCAAGCTGGTGTAAAACGATTTGTAATGGTTAGTTCCTTTGATACTCGCCGTGAAGCAATACTGGAAGCTTCTTCATCCTTTGCTCCATATGTTGCAGCAAAGCATTATGCAGATGCATGGTTAAGGTCAACGAACTTGGACTACACGATTGTCCATCCAGGAGGACTTACGAATGACAAAGGAACTGGAAAAGTAGAGGCAGCTACCGAAGTCGAGAGAGGACAGATTTCTCGAGAGGATGTCGCAAGCGTTATACTTGGCTGTTTAGAGGATAAGACAACAATCGGCAAAGAATTTCAATTAGTAGGCGGAGATACGCCAATTAAAGAAGCATTAAAATCCATATGAGGGACAGAGGGACAGGTTCCTTGTCCCTACAGATAGCACCTAGTACCATATAAGAAGCTTCAATTCCTTTATTAAGAAGGGGGTTGGAGCTTTTTTTATTTTACATCATTTTCAAAATGGGACAAGGAACCTGTCCCTCTGTCCCTCCCTCTGTCCCTCCCTTTTACAAAACTTACATATTTTTTACATGGGTTTACCTCTTTTTTACAGATAGTTTATATGTAATTAATTTTAGGAGCTTATAGTAGGTAACAGGAAAGACAAACAAACAGATTCTGAAAGTGGCTTGAAAAAGGAGGGAGATTTACTAAGATATAACACCAAACAGATTTTCTTACATAGTAAATTACCGAATTAAAAATTTCATCTATTAAATGGGGAGGATATTTATCATGAAAAAAGCTGCATTATTTAGCTTGACGATTTTAATGCTTTTGATAGTTACGGCTTGTTCTTCAGAGGGTTCAGCAAATACTGGTGATGATACGTTAACGATGGCATGGTATCCAAATGAATCAGGTGCAGATTTAAAAGATGCCCGGGAAGCGATTGGAAAAGTAATCGAAGATGCAACTGGGAAAAAGGTAGAACATCAAACTACTACAGACTACATTGTTGCTATTGAATCTTTAGCAAATGGAAATGCAGATTTAGCGTTTATGGGTGCACAAGGTTATGTACAAGCGCATGCCAAAAATGAAAAAGTCCTTCCAGTTGTCGTAGCAAGTGGTTCATCTGGAACATTGGATGACGCTGTTTATCACAGCTGGCTAAATGTAAAAAAAGGCAATGAAACAAATTATAAAGATGGGGAAGGCTTCTCAATCGATAATATAGTAGATAAAAAGTTCTCTTTCGTATCAAACAGCTCAACATCTGGTTTTAAAGTTCCTTCAGCTGGGATTGTTTCCTACTTTGGTGAAATGGACGAATTTAAGGATTTAACGCAAGAAGATTTGTTAGAAGGTGGAGCTTTCTTTAGTGAAGTGCTTTATGGAGGCTCACACCAAGGGTCGGCTGTTAACTTACTAACTGATAAAGCTGATGTTGCTGCGTTTTGCGATGTTTGTGTCAATAACTATGTAGAATTAGTGGATGGAACAGAGAATAGACCAGGTGCTGTTTATCGAGTAAAAGATGATGCTGCTGAGCCTTTTAATACTGTACCAGGAGAAGAATTTGTTGTTATTTCTGTAACACCTGTATTAAACGCACCATTTACAATGAACACAGAAACACTTAGTGAAGAGGATCAGGAGGCTATTCTAGAAGTAATGACATCGGATGAGGTTGCGAACAATGAAGAAATTTTTGTTCCAGAAGATGCGGAGAAAGGCGGATTGTTTGAAAAGTCTGCAGATGAACGATTCTTAGAAGTTGACGATTCTTGGTTTGATCCAATTAGAGAATTATCTAAATAATACATGCAACAGGGAGAGGAGTTGCGATAATGACTATGTTATTAGAACTACATGATGTATCTAAACAGTACGGTAATAATACCATAGCCTTATCAGACGTTAACTTCTCTGTGAGAGAAGGGGAGTTTGTTTCCGTTATCGGTCCATCTGGCGCGGGAAAGTCAACTCTCCTTCGCTGTATTAATCGAATGATTGATGCGAGTAACGGAGAAATAGTTTTTGATGGGGTAAATGCATTGGGATTAAAAAGAAAAGAATTAAGAAATCTTCGAACAAAAATTGGTATTATTTTCCAGCACTATAATTTGGTAGATAGGCTTTCTGTGATTGAAAATATTTTGCATGGACGATTAGGTTATAAGTCTGCGATAACTGGAGCGTTAGGAATATACAGTCGTGAAGAAAAAGAGCAGGCACTAAAACTATTAAATATTCTTGGTTTGGAAGATCAAGTGTATAAAAGAAGTGATCAATTAAGTGGTGGTCAAAAGCAACGTGTTGGGATTGCAAGAGCACTTATTCAAAATCCAAAGATGCTTCTCTGTGATGAGCCAATCGCATCCTTAGATCCAAATGCTTCTAAAGTAATTATGGATTATTTAAAAGATATTTCAAAATCAATGGGGATAACGGTGTTAATTAACCTCCACCAAGTTGATGTGGCGCTTAAGTATAGTGATCGGATTATAGGAGTTAGTAAGGGTAGTGTGGTGTATGACGGTTCTCCTAGGCATATAACAAAGGAAGAAATTCATCACATTTATGGTTCAGAAGCAGGAGACTTAATTATGGACCTTGGTGAGGATACGGATTATGCAGGATAAATTTTTTCTTAAAAAAAGACTGAACTCCATTCTACTTTTCTGTTTCTTTCTTGCGATTACTTATGGTGCCATTATTATTACTGAATACAATGTTATGGACGGATTTACTTCAGTACCGGAAGCGTTTAGATGGGGGATTTCAAACTTTTACCCTACACAAAGCTCTTTAGAAAAATTACCTAACATTATGGAGAAATTAATAGAGACCTTACTTATTTCGATTGCGTCCGCAACGATTGCAGGTATATTCGCTTTGATTTTTGCTATTTTTGGTTCGAATACGACTAAAATAAATACATTCTTTGCTACTATTAGTAGATTTATTGCAACGCTTTTCCGGAATATTGATGTTGCTGTTTGGTCCATGATTTTGCTGTTCTCGTTTGGACAGAGTGCTTTAACTGGATATTTTGCATTATTCTTTGTATCCTTTGGTTTTTTAACTCGAGCATTTATTGAAACCATTGATGAGGTAAGTAATAACTCAGTAGAAGCATTGCGGGCAACCGGTGCTAGCTATAGTTCGATTGTTATTCATTCAGTTATACCATCAAGTGCACCGCAAATGTTAAGCTGGCTTTTGTTCATGATCGAAACCAATATAAGAAGTGCTACGCTAGTTGGCATTTTAACCGGTACAGGGATTGGATTTTCATTTGACCTTTACTACAAATCACTAGACTACAATAGTGCGAGCTTAGTAGTCGTTACTATAGTGATTGCTATTTTACTACTAGAAAGCCTGTCAAATTACATTAGAAGGGTGATATTGTAATGAGTGTGGAAAATACAGTCACAACAAAAACTAGTAGCGAATTAGTGAATAGGGACAAACCGATCAAAGTGAAGCCATTAAACAAGGTAACAATAGTAATTAGGTTGACCTTGCTATCCTTAGTGTTACTGTCTATTTATGGTTTTTTGACTTTCGATTATAAGGATGTCGGTTTAATAGAAGGAATAGCAGCTAGTATTGCTAATTTTCGTGTGATGTTTACGGAGGCTCATTTTAGTCATTTTAATTTTCTTGAAGGATTACATCAAGTATTTATTACGATTGGTTTAGCATTACTTACTACGTTGATAGGGGCAATTATTTCTTTGTTTTTAGGGCTTTTTGCTGCTCAAAATTTATCAACAGTAAGAGTCTCTAACATGATCAAGAGTTTCGTTGCGTTCATAAGGGCGGTCCCAACTGTCCTATGGGTATTAATTTTTGCTGTATCAGCAGGACTTGGAAGTGTTGCAGCGGTAATCGGTATGACGTTTCACTCGGTAGGCTATCTAATTAAAGCCTATTCAGAATCTTTTGAAGAATTAGATGAAGGTGTGATTGAAGCACTTAGAGCAAGTGGGGCTAATTGGTGGCAAATTGTTTGGCAAGCGGTAATTCCTTCTACCATTACCTATCTAGTATCGTGGTCATTTTTAAGGTTTGAAATAAATTTTGGTGTAGCGGTCGCAATGGGAGCAGCAGCTGGGGCTGGAGGAATTGGATATGACATGTTCATGGCTAGTACCTTCTATCTTGACTTAAGAGAGGTTGGAACGATAACCTTCTACATCCTGATATTTGCTATTCTTCTTGAGGTTGTGGCGATTCGGATTAAGCGACATTTGAAAACAGTTTGAACAGTAATCTAAAAAAATCGTATGTGGAAGTTCTACATACGATTTTTTTTTCGTTTAACAGACGCATCAACACTAGAGGATGTTCAAAAAATCACCAAATGATAAGCGGCGCATCTCTTCGTTGGCTCGTTCTTCCGGTTCTCATGTAGGGAAAGCATCAGGGGAGCTTCTACTAAGAACGTGCACGTCCTGTGCACAACGTAGAAGTCAGCACATCCTGTGCAAGTCCGGTCCTCAGAAGCTTCGCCGCCTTGATCTGCTTGCTTCTAATTTACCGACTTTTTGAACACGCACTACTATGAACTTTACATTAATTAACGGTTTCTTAACACTGATTTAACCATCGTTACTTGTTAATAAGTTAGATTGAAATTGTAATAGGTTTTAGGAGGGAGAGGTGAAAATGAATAGTATCGATAAGCAAGAAGTGAATCATTTGGAAATTGCTGAGTATTTAATTCAAATGATCCGAAATGGTACGTATGCAGTGGGGGAAAAGATTCCATCCGAGCATATGCTTTGTGGACAATTTAATGTCGCTCGTCATGTTGCTAGACAGGCAATTGGGCGCATTACCAACCTAGGCTGGGTTACACCGGTGCAAGGAAAGGGTTGCTACGTGAATGAGATTCCTAAAACCATTCCATATGTCCTTTCATCTCGAACAAGGTTTTCCGAAAACATGGACAGTCAAGGGGTACAACACAAAGGAAAGCTTATTGATTGGAAAAAAAACTATCCAACGGAAAGAGAACAAGAGCAGTTACAGTTAACGGCTTCAGAAAAAATCTATCGGCTTGAAATTGTGAGATATATCAATGATCAAGCCATATCTGTAACTACAACGAGTTTACCAATGGATGAATTTCCATATTTCAATCGATACTTACAAGATTTTGATTCCCTATATCGAATTTTGCTAGATCATTATCACTTACGTCCAATTCGCTCTAAATCTATGTTTCAAGCAATTCTACCATTGTTAAAGGATGCCGCTCTGTTAGAAATACCTGAAAGCATTCCGATTATCCAAATGGAAAGCATTATGAATCATCCCAATGGTACACCTATAGAGTACAGCATTTCGCGAATCAGAGGAGATATGCAGCAATATGTTGTTGAATTTTAAATTCATAATAGTAGAAAGGAGAAATTATGAAAAAAGCGAGATTAACGAAAATATTGGTCGAGGGAAATCCTGCATTACTAACATCATTGGCTATTCAAGTAGAAGCTACTGTCTCGGTCCAGGTTGAAAAACAGCCAGCACCTGGATTAGTGATGGTAAAAGCGAAAGACTCCATATCAATGAACCCATTTTATATGGGAGAAGCACTAGTAACCGAATGTACGGTTTCCATTGATGGCGTGTTTGGTATGGGTGTCATTATGGGAGAAGAAGCAGAACGTGCTTATCAAATTGCTGTAGTAGATGCTGCTTTTAACTGTAAATTGCCAATGATAGAAGACTGGATTCCTGATCTTTTACAGGAAGAGATAAACATCCAAAACCGTCAACAAGAGGAATTAATTTCTGCAAATCGGACAAAAGTTCATTTTGATACGATGGAGGATTACAATGATAAAAGCTGATTATAACGTATTTGATACGACGCATGATACACAATATATTTATCGAAAACTATTAGATTGTATGGCAAGACCAGGAAAAATTCAGTCCATTCAATCAGTTACGCGCAAACTAAATGACTTTCCGGACGGGTTGTCAACACTACTTGCCATTGCGCTTACCTTAGTTGATCGAGAGGTGTCCTATCATCTTATTTCAGATCAGAGCAATCGCGTCCATAACTATTTAAAATGGAAGACATTTAGTGAACAGGCATCCATAGAAAATACCGATTACCTTTTTATCAATCAGAATTTAGGTGAGGACAAAATATATCAATTAATGAGTCTAGTAAAAAAAGGGACCTTAGAGGATCCACATCAAAGTGCGACCATCATTCTTCATGTCGATGAACTCTCAATTGATCAAAACAAAAGGCAAGCTTTTCATTTAAGTGGACCAGGAATAAACGGTGTAACAACGTGTTATGTCAAAGGCTTACCGATAGCATGGATAAAGCAACGACAAATCATCAATAGCGAATATCCTATTGGCGTTGATTTTATCCTAACGACCACAGCTGGAGAGATAATGGCAATCCCCCGCACTACGGTGATAGAAAGGAAGGAAGAATAAATGGGATATGTAGCAGTTACTGGTGGTAGAACAGCCATTGAAAATGCGAATAAACTCGTTCATTCCTATCGGTTGAAAGATGCAGAGCGAGCAATAGAGGTGAAAGAAATAGAAAGTCAAATGAGGCTGTTAGTCGACCGTGTGATGGGAGAAGGAGGACTTTATGCTCCAGAGTATGCTGCTCTTGCATTAAAACAAACGGAAGGAGACGTGCACGAGGCAGCATTTTTGTTACGTGCTTATCGTTCTACATTGCCAAGAAACCATTATTCTATGATAACTGACCCTGGTGAAATGAGGGGCATTCGAAGGATATCTTCTTCCTTTAAAGATATACCAGGTGGTCAAGTACTTGGCCCGACTTATGATTATACTCATCGACTGTTAAATTTTGATTTACGTAACGAAAGTGGAGCAGTGGAACAGTTTTTGGAGGACTTTGCACTGGAGCTTGATACGGAGATGGATACTCCTAGCTTTCCAAAAGTAATGGATTTATTAAGAGAACAAGGCTTGGTTGCCAACCGAAAAATAGACGAGGTAGAACCATTTGATATAACACGTGAAAAATTGGCATTCCCTGCACCAAGATCTGCTCGCTTACAGTTGTTGTCAAGAGGTGAAACAGGGGCAATGACAGCATTGGCATACAGTAGTATGCGTGGATATGGAGCAGTACACCCAACCATCGGTGAACTTCGTGTAGGTTATTCGGAAGTGCATATTCCTTATCCGTTTGCTGATGAGGAAGAGGATTCAATTTATATTGGCGAACTAAAGCTTACAGAAGTAGAAACCGTTAACTCTTTTACTCAAAATAACCAAGGTGACGTAGAATTTATGCTTGGTTATGGTTTAACGTTTGGTCAAAACGAGGTAAAAGCAATAGCAATGGCCATTTTAGAACGAAGCCTGGAAACACAAGGTCAATCACCAACTCAGGATGAAGAGTTTGTGCTACTACACATAGATAGTGTTGAGGCTCAGGGGTTTGTTTCTCATTTAAAGCTTCCTCATTATATTACGTTCCAGTCGATGCTAGATCGCATACGTCAGGCACAAAAGGAATCAAAAGTGGAGACAGGATCTAAAGGATAAACCGAATTATATATGACAAGGAAAGGATCGATTCTAATGAGTATCCAACTAGAACGTGAGTATAACTATGCTTTTTTAGATGAAGGGTCTAAAAAAGAAATTCGAAGATCCACACTAAAAGCTGTTGCAATTCCTGGCTACCAGGTTCCTTTTGCATCTAGAGAAATGCCAATTGGAAGAGGATGGGGGACAGGTGGTCTGCAGCTAACCTTATCGCTCATTGGGGATGAGGATAGTTTGAAGGTGATTGATCAAGGGCACGATGACAGCGTCAATGCGGTTAGTATTAAAAGACTAGTGGAAAGCTGTTCGAATGTGACGACAACAGATGATTCCGAACATGCAACTGTCATCCAAACAAGGCATCGTGTTCCTGAAATTCCGCTTAGAGACGATCAGATTCTCGTATTACAAGTCCCTTTACCAGAGCCTTTGAGACGAACAGAGGCAAAAGAAAAGGTTACGAAAAGGCTTCATGCGGAAATGGATTACAGCAGTATTTGGCTACGATTATATGAAGATATTGTAAAATGGAAAAAAATTACGATTGGCGCTGACTATCCAAGCATGGTTCACCATCGATACATTATTAATCCGAGTCCGATTCCTCGTTATGATGTGCCAAAGCTTCACCAGGCCGAGGGATTGTACTTATTCGGAGCTGGAAGAGAAAAGAAAATATATGCCATTCCTCCTTATACAGATGTAGAGCCATTGGAGTTTCTAGATTATTCGTTTGAAGTGGAAAATTTTGAACACTTCACCTGTCATTTATGTGGATGTACAGATTCTTTTTTAGATGAAATTTATGACGCGAAAACAGGAGAAAAGATTTATCAATGCTCTGACACGGGTTATTGCAATACGAGGCAACGAGAAAGGGAGGCATTGTAATGGTTGTAACGTCAGCTACGTACATGGAAGAGCAGCCGATGTTATCAGTAAGAAACCTGAATAAGCGCTATGGCCAAGGCTGCAAACATTGTGAAACTCCAGAAATGTTACCTGTAAATTCAAATAGATGCTCTCATTGTGGAAGTGTCTGGGCATGTATTGATGTTGGAATGGATTTATATAAAGGAGAAATTATTGGAATTGTTGGTGAAAGCGGCTCAGGAAAAAGTTCATTAGTAAAAAGCTTATACTTTGATGAAGAAATTGCATCTGGAACAGCTACTATTTCTGATTATAAGGGTGGAGAAGCAGATATATTCTCGGTATCAGCACAGCAAAAGCGGTATATCCGCAATTATTTAATGGGGATGGTGTATCAAAATCCTTGGATGGGTTTGAAAATGTCCTTTTCGAGTGGCGGGAATATTGCTGAGAAATTAATTGCTGCTGGAACCTATCACGTTGGAAATATACGAGACCGTGCTTCAGAGCTTTTGAATCATGTAGAAATTCCTATCTCGCGTATGGATGAATTACCTGAGAATTTCAGTGGTGGGATGCAGCAACGGGTTCAAATTTCTAAAGCTTTGGCGAATAACCCACCGGTGTTGTTATTAGATGAAGTAACAACAGGATTAGATTTGTCTGTACAAGCGAGAGTATTGGATTTGATTCGGAAAATTCAACGAGAATTTGGTGTTGGTATGATTGTAGTTTCGCATGATTTAGGTGTTATTCGGATGTTGGCAGATCGGACGATGGTGATGAGGTATGGGCGTGTCGTCGAGCAGGGACTAACTGATCAAATTTTGGAAGACCCCGGGCATGCATATACTCAGCAGTTAGTTCATTCATTATTGTGATTTCATAACCTTAAATTTCACAAACCCTATAATGTGCAGTATACGATTAATACGCAGTACAGTGAAATTAAAATAGTGCTGGGATATCGCTTCGGCAGAATACTTCGCTTTCCGCGGGCACGGCCTCAGCCTCCTCAGAAGCAAAGAACGCTTCTTGCGGGGTCTTCGGACACGTGCTGTTCCCGAAGGAGTCTGCGTATTCTGCCTACGCTAAAAGCGATTCTTCGATTAATCATATGTGTAAGTACTGGAATTCACATTACGTGGATGTCTTCTCCTCAGGCAAGCACCGACACCATTACATCTCACATAAGAAATTGGTTTATCTTTTCGATTACTCTACATGTGCTTCCACCGCTTGATCGTGGAAGTTTCATAAAATAACTAATTTTAATTAAAAGAAATGGTATCAAAGCTTCGTTACAGCAATTGGATAGTTCTCACTTATTAAAAAACAAATCCAAGCTGTGGAAAAATGCGAGACTCCTGTGGGAAAAGCAACAGGTGAAGACACCGCAGGAAGCGGTTTTCTTCCGAGGAGGCTGAGGCGTTGCCCACGGAAAGCGAGTGTTTTTCCACAGCGTCGGTTATGCACTCTTTTTTTCATTAGATTTATGATAAATCATCTTTTGTTGCGCATTATGTGTCAACTGCGTAGTAAAAAAATAAAGAATATGAAGAGCCAATTTTAAAAACAGAGGTGGATTATGAATAAACAAATAACCATTTACAATGCAAATATAGTGACACCGACAGAAGTTATTGAAAACGGAACGATTCGGATTGATCAAGGTAGGATAGTTGATATAGCTCGTGAAGCCCCGATGGAAATTCGTGAACAGGATATTAATGCGTCAGGAAAATGGGTGACACCAGGATTCATTGATTCGCACAGTGATGCGATAGAATTGGAATTAGAGCCAAGACCAGGTAGTAATTTTCCAGTTGAAGTATCCTTCTATGAATTAGAAAAGAAGCTGGTTGGGGAAGGTATTACAACGATCTATCACTCGCTTTCATTGCTGGAAGACCATGCAAGTAAATGGATTCGATGTACAGATACAGTTTTAGATGTCATTGATGATATTAAACGATTGGCGCTCGGGCAACATTTAATTCGACATAAGACACACCTGAGATACGAGATCACAAACGTTGCTGCGGTTGAAAAAGTACAAAAGCTGATAAAGGATAATAAAATAGACCAATTATCATTCATGGATCATACACCAGGCCAAGGACAGTTTAGAGATTTGGAGCTTCATAAGAAATTTTTAATGGAGCATCGCCATCATACAGAAGAAGAAGCAGAGCAACTGATGAATGATAGTGTTAAGCAAAAAAAACTAGAGCCCCATGTATTACAGGCTTTAGCGGATTTGGCACACGAGCGTCGTATCCCAATAGCATCGCATGATGATGATACAGTCGAAAAACTTGCTGTTGTGAAAGAGTGGAACACGAGCATTAGTGAATTTCCAATTGAATTAGACGTTGCAAAACAAGCAAAAGAGATGGGCTTATTTGTTGTGATGGGTGCACCGAATGCATTGCTTGGAAAGTCACATAGTAACAATTTATCAGCGATGGAAGCAGTTAACCACGACGTTGTCGATATTTTCTGTTCCGACTATTATCCGTCTTCTTTACTCCATGCTGTCTTTAAGTTATATCATCAAAACATGCCAATCTCTCAAGCAATCAATCTAGTTACATTAAATCCAGCCAAAGCATTAAATCTTGATGATGAAGTAGGCTCGATTGAAATTGGTAAAAAAGCAGACCTATTACTGATTAGTGAAGACGATCGACGTCCAGTTATTGAAGTGGTTTTGGTAAATGGGAATGTTGTTTGTGAAATGAATTACCAGCAACCCGTGCAAGCATTTCAGGAGTCTGAGGTCGGATGATGGAAGACAAAAAACTAAGCGAAGAACCAACTATTCATGAAACAGCCATAGTGAAGGATTGTTGTCTCGGGGAATGGACCGATATTGGATCAAACTCCTTTATTTATCAAACGAATTTTGGGGCTTACAGTTATACGGCTGGTGATGCCCAAATTATTTACGCGGATATTGGAAAATTTTGTTCGATTGCTTCTCATGTACGAATCAACCCAGGCAATCATCCGATGTGGCGAGTGACCCAACACCATGCTACGTATAGAAGAAGGTGGTATGGATTTGCGGAAACGGATGATACTGAATTTTTTGATTGGAGAAAAGAGCATCAGGTGACAATTGGTCATGATGTTTGGATTGGCCATGGAGCGGTTGTTATGCCAGGTGTATCAGTCGGAACCGGTGCGGTAATTGGGGCAGGTGCAGTCGTTACAAAAGATGTAGCCCCGTACACGATTGCTGTTGGTGTACCAGCCAAACCAATTCGGATGCGTTTTTCACAGCATATCGTGGAAAAGCTGCTACAGATTGCTTGGTGGAATTGGGATCGGTCAACATTAGAAGCGCGTTTTGCTGATTTAACGGATATTGAGACATTTGTAAAAAAATACGAAGATAGTTAGAGGATAGAGGAGGAAAACCGATGAAAGAGCTACTCGTTGTTGAAGATTTACAGAAGGTTTTTCACATGCATCACTTTAATGAACAACATATTGTAGGCTGTAATGGTATTAACTTTTCTTTAAAGAAGGGGGAGTTTATCGGGGTTACCGGTAAAAGTGGTGCTGGAAAATCTACGGTGTTAAAGAGTATTTATCGAACGTATACCCCTTCAGGAGGGAAAATCTATTATAGCTCATCTCAATTCGGCACAATTGACTTAGTTACAGCTACTGAGCGGCAAATGATTGCTATACGGAAAAATGAAATTGGTTATGTTTCTCAATTTCTTAACGTCATGCCTCGAGTTACAGCACTTGAAATTGTTGTGGATGCCATTATGGAAATGGGGGAGGAAGCTGAACCCGCAAAGGAAAGAGCGAAAGAAATATTGACGCATTTCCATCTACCGGAGTCCTTGTGGGATTCTTTTCCAAGAACGTTTAGTGGAGGAGAAAAACTACGTTTGAATCTTGCTCAAGCGATGGTGAAGCGTCCTAAATTACTATTGTTAGACGAGCCGACTGCATCTTTGGATAATCATTCGAAACAATCCGTAAAAGAAATGATTTTACAGCTCAAGGAAGCTGGAACAACGATGATTGGAATTTTTCATGATTTAGACTTTATGGAAACAGTTATTGACCACCATTACAATTTGTCTGAGGGCATGCTGGAAAAAAAGGTTAGTATTTAACGTAATGGTAAAGGAGAATGTTATGGAAATTCAGGAGTTAAAACAAAGTGAACTTAGGGATTATGTGATGCTTTTAAAGGAGTTAGACAAGGAGGATGTCATCTCTTTTAGGGATGCTGAATTGATGTTTGAACGTTTAGCAGAATACCCATTTTATAAAGTATTTACGGTACCCCATGAAGATATGATGGTAGGAACGTTCACTTTACTAATCGTTGATAATTTTGCTCATGGTGGATTGAAATTTGCGGTATTAGAGAATGTGGTGGTTCATCCAAGCTTTCAACGACTGGGAATCGGGAAGAAAATGATGGAGGAAGCACTTAGAATTGCTGGGCAAAATGATTGTTATAAGCTGATGTTATCCAGTAATGGTAAGCGAACAGAAGCCCATGCTTTTTACGAATCGTTAGGCTTTGAGCAGCATGGAGTTAGTTATGTAACGGAGTTGATCAAATGAAAATAGATTTGCACTGCCATACCAAAATCTCTGATAATTCATTTTCGACAGAAGAAGTAATTTTACAAGCAAAACAACAAGGGGTTACACATCTTGCAATTACGGATCATGATACAACGATTGGTTTACAACTGGCGATTGAAATTGGTAAAGAACAAGGTGTAGAAATTATCCCTGGAATTGAAATATCTGCATACGACTTTAAACGAAATCGACGCGCCCACATTTTAGGCCTATATGTGACACCAGGTCATGACGCCATTTACCAATTATGTCAGCCACTTATTGAGAAACGACATCAAGCATCTTATGAAATGGTTAGGAAATTGATTGAAGCAGGTTATTCGATATCATGGGAAGAGGTTTCACTTCACTGTGAGGGGGGAACAGGTGTATATAAGCAGCATATAATGCATGCCTTACTCGAAAAAGGTTATACGAACGAAATTTTCGGTGCATTGTATAAGAAATTGTTTTCTAGAGGAGGGCCAGGGCATGAGCCTGGCATTGCTTATGTTCCAATCACATATATCGATGTGTTTGACGCTATACGTGTCATTAAAGCGGCTGGTGGAATTCCTGTCTTAGCCCATCCTGGTCAATTTGACAATTTCTCTGCTGTTTCTGAGTTGGTAGAAGCGGGCCTAAAGGGCATTGAAATTAATCATCCACTTCACAATCATGAGAATAGAGTACGGGCACTGGAAATAGCGAATGAATATCAACTAATAAAAACAGGAGGCTCAGACTTCCATGGATTATACAGCGACACCCAATCCACCCTCGGATCAGAAACCACAGAAGAAGACTGGTTCATGAAGATAAAAGAAAAAATAGACCAAGGATAAATCATTCCAGTGTCCTCCACACACGGACAAATGTCCACAGAAGGGGTCAGACCCCTCACAGTAGGGGGGCTGACTCCTTAAATTGTTTGGATAATAAATTGACAGAAGCAGAGTCTAAAAAGGGAGCAATTTTTGTTACACTATACCCAGAACTGCACAATTTTTATCCAATAAAAAATAGGTAAAAAGAAAAGGAGGGAAACAATGGCAAATCAAGAGAAGCTAGAAACAGGATGGAATTTAGACAACAGTTATGCTCGTCTACCGGAGACATTTTTCTCGAATGTCGATCCCACCCCTGTCAGCTCACCAAAATTGGTTATTTTCAATGAAGAATTAGCAGACTCTCTAGGGTTGGATGTCTATGATTTAAAAAGTGAAGGTGGGGAACAAGTTTTTGGTGGAAATCAGATTCCTGTAGGTTCTTCCCCGCTTGCGCAAGCTTATGCAGGACATCAATTCGGACATTTTACTATGCTCGGGGATGGCCGGGCAATCCTGCTAGGTGAACAGATTACTCCTAAAAATGATCGGTTTGATATTCAGTTGAAGGGTTCAGGCAGAACGCCATACTCTCGTGGTGGTGATGGAAGAGCAGGACTTGGGCCGATGTTACGAGAATACATCATAAGTGAAGCAATGCATGCCTTGGGAATTCCTACCACTCGAAGTTTAGCAGTGGTGACGACCGGGGAGGACATCATCCGTGAAACCAAACTTCCTGGTGCAATTTTAACACGTATAGCTGCCAGTCATCTACGTGTTGGTACCTTTCAATACGCTGCAAGATGGGGGACATTAGAAGATCTCCGTTTTCTAGCAGACTATGCGTTAAATCGTCATTTTCCAGACGTAGCAGAGGATAAGGATCGATATCTTAGCCTGCTTCGAAAAGTGATTAAGCGTCAGGCTGCGCTAATTGCTAAATGGCAGTTAGTTGGTTTTATTCACGGTGTGATGAACACCGATAATATGACAATTAGTGGTGAAACAATAGATTATGGTCCTTGTGCCTTCATGGATACGTACGATCCGGAAACGGTATTCAGTTCTATTGACGTACAAGGGCGCTATGCCTATAAAAACCAACCACCTATAGGAGGATGGAATCTTGTGCGTTTTGCTGAGTCGCTATTACCACTTCTGGATGAAGATCAGGATCAGGCTGTTGAACTTGCTCAAAATGAGATTTCAACCTATATGGACCTGTATCAGTCTAATTGGCTTGCAGGAATGAGAGCGAAATTAGGGCTTTTTAATGAAGAAAAAGAGGATGAATCCCTTATTGAAGAACTTCTGCGGATGATGAAGAAATATCGTGCAGATTATACCAACACCTTCCGCGCTTTAACTTTTCATGCACCGGAGGATTTTGTCCTGTTTGGGACGCCAGAGTTTTCGAAGTGGAAGGAAAAGTGGCAGGCGAGAATAGATAGGCAGCAGGAATCTGACGCTGCTTCACATGAATTGATGCGGAACAGCAATCCTGCAGTTATCCCTCGTAACCACCGAGTAGAAGAGGCACTTGAAGCTGCCGTGGAAGAAGGGGATTATCGTGTGATGGAGCGGCTTCTTGATGTTCTTTCCAACCCATATGCTCACTCTCCTGAGCAGGAGGACTACTGCTCACCACCTCCGGCATCAGCTCGTCCTTATCAAACCTATTGTGGTACATGATTTAGATGTGAATTTAAATTAGTGGGTGTAACTATCCTAATTTAAATAGCCTTGAAGTGAATTTTAAATCATACTTAGTCAGAAACCCCAAAAAAGACACTTGTCTTAGTATGGTACCTGTCTTTTTCAAAAAGATATGAAAGCATATAATTTTGACACTACCACAGTTGTGAAAGCTGTGGTAGTTATCATTATTCACATCACGTAGTGAATAGTGATAACATTTACTTTACATAAGTTGCATTTCTATTCATGTCCTTTTTTTTGATAAAATGGACTTATGGTATTTTTTTATTAACGGAGAGTTTATATGTGAGGTTGGATGAAGTATAAACGAAAGTTAACAGCAGGAGGTACAAAATGTCGAATAAAAGTGAGGAGTTAGCACGTGCTACAGGAGATAGACGTGTACAAAAATTAGAATTTCGAGTAGGTGCATTTGGGGCAGTGATTCCGCTGCTATTTTTTGTTATCTGGGCTATTACAACAAGTGTTCTTCAAATGTCATCTGAAATTGGATTGGTGATGGGTGCCGTAATTGGTTTAGCTCTGGGTCTCTTTTTTTGTAAAAGTAAGTGGGAAGATTATGCCCAAGGACTATTTGACGGTTTAGCTCAACCAATTGGTGTTATTGCGATGGTGGCCTGGTTTTATGCAGGAATGTTTGCCCAGGTGTTGCAGGTCGGAGGACTTGTTGAGGGACTTGTTTGGATTGGAGCCATAACAGGACTAACCGGTGGGCTATTTGTTGCACTTACCTTTCTTCTAGCAGCAACGTTTTCAACAGCTGTTGGAACAGGGTACGGTACTACAGTCGCTTTTTGTACGTTAATGTATCCAGCGGGAATTGCAGTTGGAGCAGAGCCAGTTATGCTTTTTGCTGCAATATTGGCTGGGGCAGTCTTTGGAGATAACTTAGCGCCTGTATCCGATACAACGATTGTGTCTGCCACTACCCAAGATGCAGATGTACCCGGTGTTGTCCGTTCACGTTTTAAGTATTCGATTGTTGCAGCAGTCCCGGCTACTATTTTGTTCGCCATCTTTGGTGGCGGAGGAACTGCACAGACGACTGAAACTGCAATATCAGAAATGATCAAATCGACAAATCCATTTGGGTTGATTATGTTAGTTCCATTTGTGATTGTCCTTGTTCTAGCGTTGACAGGGCACCATTTGATTACATCATTGACGTGGGGAATAGTTACAGCCATCCCACTCATTGTTATGTTGAATTTAGGGGAGTTCAGTGATATTATCCGATTTAATCCAGATTCTGACGCTATTGTGGAAGGGGCTCTAATCAATGGAGTGTCTGGGTACATGAATATGGCGATTCTTATTCTACTTATTGTTGCCGCCGCTCATTTACTACGTCTAGGTGGAACAATGGAAGTTATCACAAAAGGCTTGGTAAAATGGATTCAGTCCTCAATACGTCGCGCTGAGCTTGCTATATGGGGAATCGTTGCTCTGTTGAACAGCGCAATTACGATTAATACAGCAGCAGAAATTGCAGCAGCCCCGTTCGTGAGAGAATTAGGGGAAAAATACCGTATTCATCGTTATCGCAGGGCGAATATGCTCGATGCGGTTACGTCAGCCCTTGGTTATATATTTCCGTGGGGAGCACCGGTATTATTAGGCTGGTCTACCATTAAACTGATGAAGGATCAGTATGAATGGTTGCCAGTAGTAGAGCCATTGGCCGTATTTCCATTTGTTTTTCAAGGGTGGTTCTTAGCTATTGTGATGCTAATTGCTGCACTTACTAGCTGGGGATTACGCTATGAAGGAAAAAATGGGGAAGAATCGAAAGAGCGGTCACAAGATTAAAAGAGGCTGTCCCTTTGCTTTTGGGGCCGCCTCTTTTTACTTACTGAATATAATCATTTATAATATATAAGGTTAGGGGAGGTGTTGGTTATTCACCAAGAGAAACGTGACTCCATGCTGCATAATCCAACAGGAAAACAGAGAGTAGGATTGGCCTTATTACTTGGTATGCTTTGTATGTTAGGGCCTTTCAATATTGATATGTATTTACCGAGTTTCCCAGAAATAGCAAATGATTTAGAAACTCGTGCTTCACTTGTACAGCTTAGTTTAACCGCGTTTTTGATTGGGCTTGCGATTGGGCAAATGATTGTTGGACCGATTAGTGATGCGAAGGGTAGAAGAAAGCCCATCTTGTTGTTCATCACCTTATTCTCGTTAGCATCGCTTCTCTGTGCACTTGCACCAAATATTACGGTATTAGTTGGAGCGAGGTTTTTGCAAGGTTTGACTGCTTCAGCAGGAATTGTCTTGTCCCGTGCTGTTGTTCGTGATGTTTTTAGTGGAAGCGAGCTTACGAAATTTTTTGCCTTTTTAATGGTGATAAATGCAACGGCACCAATGATTGCACCAATAGCTGGTGGATCAATCTTACTTTTGCCGTTTGCAACGTGGCATACGATTTTTCTCTTTTTATGTTTGTTCGGACTCGCTATTGTTTTAACAGTTGCTTTCAGATTAAAGGAAACTTTACCGGAAGAAAAACGAATACCGAGTTCGATTGGAAACTCAGTTCGGACGATGGGAAGTTTATTAAAGGATCGTTCTTTTATTGGATATGCCATCGTAGTTGGCTTTGTTCAGGGGGGAACTTTTGCGTATGTAGCAGGAACTCCATTCGTGTACCAGGACATCTATCATGTATCCCCTCAAGTATTTAGTATATTATTTGGTATTAATGGTTTAGCTATTATTTCAGGAAGTTTTCTTGTAGGTCGCTTAAGTGGTATTATTCATGAAAGAATCTTACTTCGCACTGGTGTTATTATTTCTTTAAGTGCGAACTCTTTACTGTTGATCATGACAATAATTGAAGGACCGCTAGCAATGCTGGTGATACCGATATTCATTCATATGTTTACAATAGGGATAATCCTAACAAGTACCTTTACACTCGCGATGAAACACCAAGGTCATCGAGCAGGTAGCGCAAGTGCTGTGTTAGGCATGCTTCCATTAATTGTTGGATCAATCATTGCTCCCCTTGTTGGGATTGATGAGACAACAGCAGTACCGATGGGAGCAGCATTATTTACTACTTCTTTTATCGGTTCTATCGCTTTCTTTACTTTAACAAAAGAAAAAAAGAGTCCATCAGAACAAGAGAAGTTAGTAGTGGAGGGTTAAGCCCCTCCCTTTTTTATGCGAAAACACCGTGACAATAAGGTAGTTTTATTTGGGCTTTATCATTACAGTGATTCCATTATATCGTTGGTGGTATAAAGGAATAAGCTGATAAGACGTGTAGATACTTCTATATAGCTGATATGAGAATTAGGTAAGTATGTTATTATTTCATATGTTAAAATTATAAACACGAATTCGAATCAATCGGCCATTACAGGTGGTGACTAAAATGGAGCAAAATGGTAATAGCAATCTTATATCTTCTTGGCTTACTTTAACGAGTACCTACACAACAATTTCGAATGAGCTAGAAGCAGCTATGCAACGGGAACATCAATTATCGTTAAAAGAATTTTATGTACTTCTATTTTTAAATAAAGCTCCCGAAAAAAAGTTGAAGTTACAACAATTACAAAATATGGTTGGATTAAGCCAAAGTGCTATGTCAAGGCTTGTTGCTAGATTTGAAGCAAAAGGCTGTGGGGCACTAAAAAGAGAAAGCTGTCCGCATGATCGTAGAAATATTTATACATCAATAACTGAAATTGGCAAAAACAAATTTGAAGGTGCATTAATTACATTTCAAAAAACCCTAGCAAGTGAATTACACCAAACGGATTTTCAAAATAAGCTAGAGGATTTACTTCTTCAAAATCAAAAAAATATGTAAACAGCTCCCATGATGCTTTTGACTAAGGGAGTTTTTATATTCAAAATTCGGTCGAAGCTTAAATGTTTGACGATATTTCGTATTTTTACTATTGTATGCATGTGCATGCATTGAATAAAAAGCAAAAAATTGTACATTCTTTTTCCCGTACATAACATTCTATTATTTGTCACGTTGAGTAACCGTCTGTAAAACCTCACTTCAAAAGTTCAAGCAAAGAAAAGAAGGGTTCATTTTACGAAAGAATGTTAATTGCTAATAAAAAGATAGGAGATGTTTTAATGGAACATTTATTTACCCCATACAAGATAAAAGGCTTAGAACTAAAAAACCGTGTTGTGATGCCTCCGATGTGTCAATATTCCGTGACAAACAAAGATGGAATTGCTACAGATTGGCACTTTGTACACTATGTAAGCAGGGCGATTGGGGGAGCGAGTTTCATTATTATTGAAATGACAGATGTTGAGCCTGATGGTCGGATTTCTGATTATGATTTAGGGCTATGGTCTGATGATCAAATACCTGCCATAGCAAGAATTGTTGAAGCCTGTCATCAACATGGAGCGAAAGTTGGCATTCAAATTGCACATGCGGGACGAAAAGCTGAAGATGCGGATGAGCCTGTTGCTCCATCGGCAATCCCTTTTGATGAAAATTCCAAAACACCTAGGGAACTCTCAACAGATGAAGTGAAAGAAATGGTAGAAAAGTTCCGTCGTGCTGTACAACTTGCTGTTAAAGCCGGAGTAGATGCCATTGAACTTCATGGGGCACATGGATACTTAATTCATGAATTTCAGTCTGCCTACACTAATAAAAGAACTGATGAGTATGGCAAGGATTTAACAAAGTTTGGCAAGGAAGTTGTTGAAGCGGCAAAGGGTGAAATGCCAGAGGACATGCCATTAATTATGCGTATATCTGCGAAAGAGTATGTTGAGGGTGGTTATGGTATTGAAGAAAGTATAGAATTTTCAAACGTTTATCAGGCTGCAGGTGTCGATATGTTCCATATTAGTGCGGGGGGAGAAGGGCCGATTGCAGCACATGGAAAACCAGGGACTCACGTTGCATATCAAGTACCATTAGCAAGAGAAATTAAGCATGCACTAAATGTTCCAGTAATTGCTGTCGGAAGATTAGATGAACCAGAATTGGCAAACGCCGTGATTGGTAACGAGGATGCAGGTCTTGTCGCAGTTGGAAGAGGGATGCTGAGAAATCCTTATTGGGCATTGGAAGCAGCTGCAAAGCTAAAAAAAGAAACTGCTATTCCGAAGCAGTATCAAGTTAGTTTTCCGAAGTAGAAGAAAAGATTGTAATGTTTATTAAAATTATCGTTAATAATAAATTTTGTATGTAAAGTAAAGGAGGAAAATAATCATGACAAAAAAAGTACTGATGGTAGTAACGAATCACACAACCATTACAGATGATCATAAAACAGGTCTTTGGTTAGAAGAATTTGCAGTTCCTTATTTGGTTTTTAAAGAAAAGGGATATGATGTCAAAGTGACGAGCATTGCTGGCGGTGAGGTAGCATTGGATCCGAATAGCATTGAAGAGAAACCTGAGTGGAAAGAAGCGGAGGCAGAATTAAAAAACACAGCAAAATTATCAAAAGAGGATGCCAATGGTTTTGATATAGTATTTCTGCCTGGTGGCCATGGAACGATGTTTGACTTTCCAGAAAACGAAACACTTCAATACGTATTACAACAATTTGCAGAAAATGATAAGGTTATTGGATCTGTCTGCCATGGTCCGGCTGGTTTAGTCAATGTTACTTACAAGGATGGAACTCCTTTAGTTAAGGGTAAGAAAGTTTCTGCCTTTACTGACGAAGAAGAAAAAGAAATGCAGCTGGATCAACATATGCCTTTCCTTCTAGAAACAAAATTGCGTGAAAAGGGTGCGGATTTTCAATCTGGAGAAAAATGGACAGATCACTCTGTAAGAGATGGGAATTTAGTGACAGGTCAAAATCCTCAATCAAGCAGAAGTACAGCAGAAAAAATCGTAGAAGCAATGGAGGGGTAAATACCCTATTATTGAATGTTCTAAGCCCAAAAGAGGTAACGGAAAATAAGTGTTCGTGGTAAAAGCTATATGGTAGCACAACTGAAGCTTCACCCACGGATTTTCATTAAACAGTCATTACAGCGGGCAACAAATCCGTTTTAAAACAGTGTAAGCATATAATCATGTAATCTTGCTTTATTTAAAAAATTGTTGTCATCGGGGATTTGGACGCTTATTTGTGATCTAGTATAAGAATCTGCATACCAATAGCTATCAGGATAAGAACAGTTAAAATAATCACGGCAATCCATGTTTTTTTATAACCGTCCATGAAAACACCTCCTTACTTCTATAAGTATTCCGGATAATAATTTTTATGAAGGTATTTGATGTAATTGTAAAAGGAGTATGTTGGACAAATTGTATTTATGAAATATGTGATGATTGAAAGTAAACGGAGTTTGTTCCACTATAGTTAAAAAAACAGGCGAATATGCCTGTTTTTTTAATGAGATAGATATAAAGTCCCTTGTTTAAAGTAAAAATATGGAATTTAGTGATTTGAAATGCCGTTTTTCGAAATATATTGACAAAAAATTCAATTTATTCTATTATTGACTAAAGCATTTCTAGTAAAATTGTTCTAGTTGAGGGAGAGACATTATGGTATACGAATATTTAGGAATTGCATTTTTAATTGCATTATTCAAAAAAGGTTCTGTTAATCGTTTATCTGAAACAAATTTTAAAGTCTCCTCCTTAATTATCTTTTGTTTATTATTACAGTTATTTGCTGTTTACGCGGGTGACTATTTTCCGATTATAGATCAAACATTTACATATATGATTATTTTAACTTATCTTTTATTAATTTTTGCATCGTATTTAAATCGTCATTTAGAAGGATTTAAATTATTTTTGTTAGGTTTATCGTTAAACGCTATTGTAATTATCATCAATGGCGGAAGAATGCCTGTGTCGGCTAAAGCATTAGAAACAGTAGGTATGAGTGGAGATATTCAAGTTTTATCGTCTGGCTATAAAAAACACGAACTAGTTGGAGACCAAACACTTTTGCCGTTCTTAGCTGATGTGATTCCACTACATTTTCCTTTTGTTTTAATGTCTATCGTTGTAAGTATAGGAGACATCATTATGACAATAGGTATTTGTTGGTTCATTTACCAAGGGATGACGAGAAATCAGCAATTATCTAACTAATCATTTTCCACAGCATTGTTATGTCGGGAAATTTCTACTATTAGCAGTAGAACCTAATATCAGGGGCAACGTAAAGTTTATATATATTATTTTTTTATTAATTGAAGACCTTTTCGAAATGGCAAATCTAACGAAAGTTAGGGACGCAAAGCCAAGGGCCTAAAGGGTAATATTCCCAAAGGTAGCCGGTTTCCGAAGAAGGGTGGTGGACATTTTGAAAACAAAAATTCTTTTCTGGTGTACTTTAGCAGCATTAGTAATTTCCGCGGTTGCAAAGCATCCATGGCATCCATAGAGTTTATTTAAACTTTACGGTGCCCCAATTACTTACAAGGGAAGGGTTTGGGATGCCTAGCAATCTAAGAATATATTTATATGCAGTAATTGTTGGTGGTATGTCTTTGCTTCCGTTTTCCATTTTTCAGATTGATAGTACTTCCATTCTTTTTATTGTAGTAATTGGTATTATCGCTGGATTATTGGATCGATTTCTAATCGAATTACCTAATGGTACTTTTTTTTCTGGAACATTAGCATTTACTGCTACTACGCTTATATATATTGGTATTCATGAGGCTATATTAGTCGAATTTATCGCTTTTTTAATTAGCACCCCATTTTTTAACAGAAATTGGATAAAGAGTTTATATAACTTATCACAATATATGCTGTGTACATGGGTAAGTGGATTAATCCTTTTGCTTATTGGTGGCCAAATCGGCATTTTTACCTTTTATGATATACCTCGAATTTTAATGATAATGGCTAGTTATCAAATTCTAAATACGGCCATGTTATCTGTTATATTATCCGTTTTACAAAAAAGACGTTTTACTGAAGTGTTTATTGCTACTATTGAAGATAGTTTTTTTGGATATATTTCTAATGCGATAATTGGTGTGTTTTTGTATTACTTGTATCCATTAGTTAACTTAACGACATTTTTTATAACGAGTCTATTTATTGCTATCACTTTATTAGTATTGAGATATTCTTTTGGCTTATTTATTAAGTTAAGAAAGACCTACTTAGCAACATTGGAAAAAATCACGTTTTTAAAAGAAATGAAAATGAATGCTGTCAAAGAAGGTCATGCCAACCGAGTTGGTCAGATCGCAAGAGAATTAGCAGAACGACTGAAACTTTCTCAAGAAGAAGTTGATAATATACATTATGCTGCGCTTTTACATGATATAGGGAAGGATTATTTAAGTGAAAGTCTTTTTAAAAAGAAATCAACTCGGACTTTAGAAGAGGAATCGGAAAATCAAAGGCATGTAGAAATCGGGGCACAAATGGTTCAAGAAATTCATGGTTTAACGAAAACCTCAAACTTTATTTTGTATCACCATGAGCATTGGGACGGTAGTGGATACCCATTAGGCAAAAAGGGTGATGATATCCCTCTAGGGGCAAGAATTATTTCCTTAGCTAATCAATATGATCATATCTTATCCGATAATAAGATTTTAGATAAAAAGAAAACCTTTGAAAAGAAAGCAGGTACTATATTAGATCCTACATTAGTTGATTTATTCGTATCTTACTCTGCTTTTTCTGTTGACGAACACTTTGTCAATAATGACAATCTACAAGATACTCTTTTAGAAAAAGTAGTAATTGAACAAACGAAGAAAAAATTTGAAGAGTCCATTCTTTTGAGAGAATTTGGTGATAATATTAATGGAAAATACACGAATGGGCAATTTTATGATCATTTAAATCAACCGATTAAAATTCCAGCACAACCCCTTGTTCTTCAGCTAATAGAACAATCGAATAAAACTCGGAATAAAGTACGTGATTTTATTGAAGATACGGAATCAGGAAAGATTTTTGATGTTTATTGTATACCTGTTGATGATGGGGTACATATTATGCTGTTTGATGTTACGCATATATTAGAATACGAGAAGGATCAAGAAAAACGTGTTCGAAAATTGTACCGTGATGTTATTTATTCAGCAACTCAAGGAAAATTACTAATAGAAGACTCAGATAATGTCAGTGACATTTCTGGAGAATTACTAATTGAACATAAAATTAAAGAACTACATGATGTAACACAGTCCAGAATGGAAGTTCAATCGGTTTTGGAAAAAGAAAATATTCCAAAAAAGGAAGCTTTCTCCATCCTACTTTGCTTATCAGAAGTAACTACTAATGTTTTGAAACATGCGAATGATGGCTGCTTGAAGCTTTACAAAGAAGGTAATTTACTTAAAATTCATGTAAAAGATACAGGGGATGGTATAAAACTAGAAGATTTACCTAAAACGACTTTATTAGTAGGCTATTCATCTAGAAAATCACTAGGACAAGGCTTTAATATTTTGTTAAAATTTATGGAACGTGTCATATTAAATACAAGTTCTCAAGGCACAACTATAATTCTGGAGAAAAAATTAGAACAAAATGAAGAAAAAGTTTTAGATAAAAATAATACTGTAAGTTGAGCAATAGGAGAAGGAAATCACTAAACAAGGATAATAAATAAGTTCTAGAAATTTTCCTCTTTTATTTATTTTGAGATCAATTTCATCTAAAATACTAACCATAGCATCATTTCCACAATTTAATACGTTTAGATAAAGGCAAACCATCTGAAAGGATGGGACGCAAAGCCCTAGGGTCTAAGGTTTACTATAGCTTATAGGAATAACTATGATCGCCTGGCTACCAAAACAGTTTTTTTGTCATGTTTGGCTATTCTATTTGATTTTAATAGAATAGCTTTTTTACATTGTCAGAATTAATAATGGGCCGATTGAAAGTATCCGTGACTGGGGGTAATGATATGGAAGTGAAAAAAGAACGAAGCAATAACATATGCACCCTATACGTAGATGGTGTATTGGATTATTCCACCATGGAGCCCTTTGTTGAAAAAGTCCGTTCCATTGAAGAAGGGATTGAAAAGGTAATTGTTGATTTCACTGACCTAGAGTTTATTGATTCTACGGGAATAGGTGCAATTATCAACTTGGTACATGAGGCAAACACTAAACAATTTGAAGTGGAACTCTGTGGGATTATTGACGAAATAAAGGATTTATTTGAAACCATTGGAGTTTTTCAAATTATGGAGGCACTTCAAGAGGAGAGTGATTAATTTGTGCTCGCGCGAG
The DNA here is from genome assembly GCF_016908325.1 of Aquibacillus albus. Lineage (GTDB taxonomy): Bacteria > Bacillota > Bacilli > Bacillales > Amphibacillaceae > Aquibacillus_A > Aquibacillus_A albus. Next base: position 29,833 of record NZ_JAFBDR010000030.1, read on the forward strand.
TTTATTAATGAACAGCCAAGAGAGATAAATAAAACCTTGGAACGAGAAATAAAACTGGCTCGCAATATTCAGATGAAATTGTTGAACGGGAAACAGCCCTACTTGGAGAACGGTGAAGTTCTAGGGGTTTCTATCCCAGCTCGTGTAATTGGTGGAGATTACTATGATTTTTATGTTCTTCCTGATGGAAAATTAAGAATTGTAATTGGTGACGTGATGGGGAAAGGAATCCCTGCGGCAATGCTAATGATTTTGACTCGTGGTGCATTTCGAAGTGCTGCAGAAAGCACCCACGGTCCAGGTGAAACTTTAACAGCAATGAATAATGCCATGTACAATGACCTACGCACGCTTGGTTCCTTTGTAACAGTCTTCTGTGCTGATTGGGATCCTAAGAACAACACACTGACGTATGCAAATGCCGGACATAACATTCCGTTAACCGTGACTTCGGAAGAGGATATAGCAGAATTCCCAAAAACAAAAGGTGTTATGATTGGTGGCTTGCCAGATCAAGAGTATTCAGAAGAATCTTTGGAATTAGATGATAGAGGTTTTGTTTTATTTTACACAGATGGTATCGTAGAAGCTCAAAATAAAGATGGAGAAATGTATCGTATGGAACGATTATGTGATGTTCTCCTTAAAAGTTATCAAAGTAATGTAAAGGATATTAAAGAGTCTATTGTTCAGTCACTTAATATTTTTACAGAGGGTGTCCCCCAAAGAGATGATATAACGATGGTCTTGTTAAAATCACGATAAAACGAATTCCAATGTAACTAGGTATAATTCCCCATTCAAATGGATAGGAGGGCCTGACATGCAAAGCATTATTTCTAAGGGGAAAAGTGTAAAAGAGGCTGTTGAAATGGGATTAAAATTAATGAAAGTTAATGAAAGTGATGTTAACATTGAAATTCTTCAACAGGAAACAAAGGGAGTTATGGGAATTGGCAGAAAAACTGCTATTGTAAAATTGTTTAGGCAAGAGAGGTTTGATTCCTATACAAAATCAGATCATTCAGACGACGATCTCTATGCAACGATGGATAAATTAATAGAAGCATCATCACTTGATCAAGATCAAGTACCTTTTGTTCATCACGAGCTACATGAAGATAAACAGTTGAAAACAAATCAATTAGAAGAGCTGGAAGGCAAAGCATGGGTCAAAAACGGAAAAATTTTCGTGAAAGAATCAGCTACTCAGTTTCCACTTGTGAAAATTAGTGAGAATGTCCAACTAATTAAAAATAATCAGATAGTGACGAATAAAAAAACGGTTGTTTCCGAAGCTGATCTGTTAGAAATAAAATGGGAAGAAGAACAAAAAAAAGAAACGAATTGGCAGGTTACCATCGATGAGCTTAAACTAAAGGTCATGCTTGAAGTCGAACCAGGCTACCGTTTAACCCGCGAGATTCGTGATGTGGAGCCAAATCAGCAAATTGAATTAGTAGCCGATGAATACTATGAAGCTATCAACACTCTGACCTATGAAGATGTAATAAATAAAATGAAAGAGCTACGAGTAACTTACGGGTTTAATCAGAATGAGATTTTAAAAGCGCTTGAGGCGAAAGAAAACAATACATATGAAATTGCAACAGGAAAACAAGCAAAACCTGGGATTGATGGTTGGGTTGAGCTGAATATTGATGTTGACCCCCAAAATGGGTTATTCGAGGATGAATCAGGAAAAGTAGATTTTAGAGAAATAAAAACAATCCCGACAGTTGACCAGGGGGCAATCATAGCTACCATCCATTCACCTACTCCAGGACAACCGGGAATAACTGTAATGAATGAGCCACTTCCTGCAAAACGAACGCATCCTATTATCATGAAGGCTGAAAAGGGTGCGATGGTGGTCAAGGATAAGGTGGTTGCTACAGAGTCAGGACGTCCTTTTGTTGAGAAGAGAGGACAGCTGTGTAAAGTGTCTGTTATTCCTAAATTAGTTCACCAAGGTAATGTAAATCTGTCTTCTGGCAATATTAGATTTAATGGAGATGTTGAAATAAGAGGCGAAGTTGAGGAAAACATGGTTGTTGAGGCTGGTGGAGATATTGTAGCATTTAAATCCATTAATCATTCAAATCTAATTACTTCAAAATCTATTGTAACATATGGGAGTGTCATTAGTTCGGAGTTGTCTGCTGGTAAAAATAATATGTTAATAGTAGAAATTGGTCATTTATTAGGAATTATTCATGCTCAGGTAGAGAAAATGATTATGCTAATTAAGCAATTAATGGTAGCGCCAGCCTTTAAATCCACTGACTTCTCTCGCACTGGTTTACAACCATTAATTAATATCTTACTTGAAAAAAAGTTTAATGGTTTTCGCCAGTATGTTAGAAGTTATGTAAAAGTTACAAATAAGGGAAAAAACTATTTGGAAGATGAATGTTGGTTACACGTATCTGCTTCTTTAAGTCGGATATTCTTAGCGTTATCTAATCAAGTAATCTCATTAGAAATGATTGTTAAACTTTCCGAAAAAATGAAAGAACTACATGAGTTCAGTAAAACACCTGTAGAGCCAGAAGCGTTTATAACTATTTCTAATACATTAAATAGCAGTTTGTATAGTAGCGGAAACATCATTATTATTGGAAAAGGTTCTGTCAATACAAAAATTCACGCTGGAGGTCTTTTGAAAATCTCAGGCATTGTGCGTGGAGGTGAATTGTACGGAAGACTAGGTGTAGATATTAATGAAGTTGGTTCTAATAGTGGTACAAAAACTTTTATTGCCGTTCCTAGTGACCAAAAAATTAAGATGAATAAAGCGATGGAGGGGACTGTCATAAAAATTGGTCATATCACCTATGTATTTCAACAAACGAAATATCATGTTGATGCGCATTTAGATAGTGAAGGACGAATGATATTTAATTAAAGTTGATTTGGAGGAAGGATAATGTTTAAATATTCAACCATTGAAAAGGAAAAAGATATTGAAGTTCATTTAGAAGGTGATTTAGATATCGATGGAACAGAGGTGGTTAAAGAGGAGTTAATCCCTATGTTACAAGAATATGAGCAAATTAAAATTAACTTTGAAAAGGTACTTTTTGTTGATTCTTCCGGAATCGGGTTATTGCTAGAGTTAGTTCAGTCTCTGCAAAAAAAAGAAAAAAAGGTATCGATAATCAATGTTACAGAAAATGTAGCTAATGTGTTTGAGCTGTTACAGCTTCCGGAAATTTTAGGGGAAGAAGTATTCTTATAAAGGATATACATCGGAGGTTAATGTCAAAAGTGTATTGGCCGAATATGTATTGTAACGCACTCAACTTCCCTTGATCTACTTGGAATAATAATTTATGCTTTTTTTTGAAGGGTTATCGAAAGAAAAATTTTAACCTTCTAAAAGTGCATCTCGATATAATTTTAACGACAAATACAAGAAAAAAAGAGTGAAACCATCTCCAGTTTCCTTTGAATTTTAGAGCATCGGTTTTTCGTTCTAGAAAAACTTCATAGATAGCTTGCGGTATTCCAAAAACAAGTAATTTAATAATGAGTCCGGAAAGTTTTGAATTGTAAGTGGATTGACAATACCACACAGATAAAAAAGGGCATACTAGAAAATCGTACACAACATTTATTTTGAAAATCTTAGGCAAGAATCGAATTGGATACATTACCTTCTTTGTTTTAACTAAAGCCATATCGAAGAGATAATTCACAATACAGTTGCACAAGTACAATGGTATCCAAATTTTTGCTGATGGTTTTCGAAATAAAGTTGGGAATGCTAAAACACCAAATACTATACCGAATTTAATAATTAGTCGTTCAATCATATAACACACTCCTTCGAGAATTTAATATTCCCATTATGATTAAATGAATGCATCTTTTAAAAAGGGTACATATAAACCGTTGAATAAATAGAAAAACATAGAGCGGAAGGTTTTGTTTACAATGATTTAGAGTTCCGTTCGTAATTAGCTGATACGTCAACGGAGACTTTTTAATGCATATCAGGGAGAGGAATTGTGTAACTATGATATACTAGCATAAGAAATCGCTTACTTTAACTGATACCTTATTGGAAAAGGGGGGATTTGGCATGATAAAAAATAAATTGAATGACTTGGAAGCTATTTTAAGAGAATTAGAGAGTGTAGTTGTTGCGTTTTCTGGTGGGGTTGATAGCACTTTTTTGCTTCAAGTAGCACTGAATGTTTTAGGACCTGAAAATGTACTGGCAGTAACCGCTGATTCAGAAACCTATCCTTCCACTGAACTAGAGGAAGCGAAGCGTTTAGCTAAAATAATGGGGGCACCTCATCAAGTAATTGAAACATCTGAACTTAATATCCCAGGCTATGCAGAAAATAATAAAAATCGTTGTTACTTTTGTAAACAAGGGCTTTTTGAGGAAATTAAACCGATTCTTGATCAAAAGGGATTTAAAAATGTCGTTTATGGGCTAATCGCAGATGACATGAGTGAACATCGTCCGGGCACACGTGCAGCAAAGGAACAAGGCGTCAGAGGGCCATTACAGGAAGCGAATTTATTTAAAGAGGAAATACGTGAATTATCAAAGCAAATGAATTTATCAACCTGGGACAAACCGTCTTTTGCATGTTTATCTTCCAGAATTGCGTACGGGGAGAGAATCACCATAGAAAAGCTCAATAAGGTGGAGAAGGCTGAAAGGTATTTAAAAGGGTTGGGCCTTCGCCAAATTAGAGTACGAACACATGGCGACATCGCCCGCATAGAAGTTGAACCGCATGAGATGGTGCTAGTACTTCCACATAATGATGAAATAACAAGTAAATTACGAAGCTTTGGTTATAAGTATATCACGTTGGATTTAGCGGGATATAAAAGCGGAAGTATGAATGCATAAGCCCGATCATTAGTTTACATATAAAAAAACTAAACTGGAAGGAAGGCGATACTATGTTAAAGCGACGTTTAGGTAGGATCGGTTATGAGAGTTCTGTTGTTATGTTTGGTGCAGCATCATTAGGAGCAGTGACCCAGGAGGAAGCTGATCAATCGATCTCTCATGCATTAAAAAATGGAGTGAATCACTTTGATACCGCTAGAGGATATGGTGATGCAGAATTAAGAATGGGACCTTGGATGCCTAAAGTACAGGACGATATCTTTTTGGCTACAAAGACAGGACAAAGGTCGAAAAAAGAAGCAAAGGAAGAAATACTCCAATCGTTAAAACGCCTACAAGTAGAAAAATTGGATTTGATTCAGCTTCATGCTGTTTGTAATATGGAGGATTTAGATCAATGCACGAGAAAAGGTGGAGCACTTGAAGCTGTCGTCGAAGCGAAAGAGGAAGGTTTAGTTGATCATATCGGCATTACAGGGCATGGTCATCTTGCACCTGCAACCCACTTAGAAGCCTTAAATCGGTATGACTTTGACGCAGTTTTAACTCCTTTTAATTACTATTTATACTCTATGCCTGAATACAAAGAAGATTTTGACGCACTTGTTAAGGAAACAACGAAAAAAGATGTGGCGTTACGTGTGATAAAGGCAATTGCTAAAGGACCGTGGAAAGAAAATCAAAAAAAGAAGTATGCAACATGGTATGAACCATTTGATGAACAAAAAATTATTGATGCATGTGTGCACTTTGTTTTATCACATGAAGGAATATCTGCCTTTGCAAGTGCTGGTGATGTTCACTTATTTCCAAAAATTGTGGATTCTGTATTGCGTTTTGGAGAAATGACAGATGATGAAGCGAATGAAATATTAAGCAATATTCCAGAGTACTATACACCATTTGTGAATATGCCATTTTAAAATGGATCTATGTGGGACATGAACATTTTTCTATGTCAAAAACGGGCCGACATCCTTATCATAAGGATGTCGGCCCGTCGTTTATATTTTTATGACAATGCAAAAGCCTTTTTGGTTAAATCAAAGGATTTTGGTTCAATCGGTTTTATATTCGTACGGTTAGCAAGAAACTCTGGACGAGGTGCAATATTAGCAAACGGCTCAACGAGTTTATTTTCGATACTATTAAATACAAAGAACGCATTGCTTCGTGGTAGTGGAGATATATTACTATTTGATCCATGCATTGTGTTGCTTTCAAAAAATAACACAGAACCTGCTGGACCAGTTGCACTATCAATTCTTCCACCTTTTTCTAGTAGCCAGTTAATACTGTCATTGTCTGGTACTCCGATATTTTGCATTTTTAAAGACTGTTCAAAGTGGTTTTCTGGTGTTTCACCAATACATTGAACATAATAATGATGTGACCCCGGAATGAGTAATAGAGGTCCGTTGTAGTGATAATTATCCGTTAAAATTATACTGCAGCTTACGGCACGCATGTTAGGCATACCGTCCTCCATATGCCAGGTTTCAAAGTCAGAATGCCAATAGAATCCATTCCCTTTAAAGCCAGGTTTCAGGTTAATTCGCGATTGGTTTATGTAAACCTGACTACCTAGCAGCTGTTGTGCGATGTTCACAATACGCTCATGGGAGGACAAGCGATTAAAAAATTCATCATTATTGTGCACATCAAAAACGGAACGAACTTGATCGCTTTTAGCTTCTCGAACGATATGAGGTTCGTTGGACGCTTTATTTTCATCCATGTTCCGCTTCAGTTCATTTTGTAGAACCTCGACTTCTTCTGATGAAAACAAGTTAGGAAATAACAAATAGCCATTTTCCTCATAGAAGTCTAGGTCATTTTTGTTAAGAGGACCATCTTGTGATGTGGAGTTGTGAATAACTGGATCTTTCCTCTTCGTAATAGAAGGATTTTCTTTTACTCTAGAAGGATATAAATCTAACATATTCATTCACTCCTTTTTAAAAGTTAACCATTACTTGATGGCAAGACCAGTATATTTTTTTAGCACTCAATAAACAACTCTGCTAATAATTGATGAGAACCCAAATAATCGTACAAAAATTGATTTGTAGAGTAGATTTCTAACTTATGTCATTTTACGTGTATTAACTTCTGCTATCACCTGTTTTTGGTGCCTAGTCATCACCTGGAATTTGTCGTTATTTGTCGGATGTTAGTTCCGGTAGTATGTAAGTTGCAAATCATTCAGTTATAATGGAAAGTAAGGTAGATAGTTGCTTCTCTTTGTGTTGGGAAGCTCCTGGTTTCTAGCGTGTAATCGAGAAATTTATCAAAAGGAGATACATATTATATGGAACTTAACAATTTACTAATTAGCGGTAATTTGATTGAAGAGATCCAATCAATACTAGATGAAAAGGATATATCTAAAAATGTCAGATATAAAGATGAAAATGAAGTCACAGAAGATGATCTAGAATGGGCGGATGCTTATGTTGGATTCAAACCGAAAGCCAGTCTTGATTTTTCAAAGGTGAAATGGGTGCATTCTACGGGCGCAGGTGTAGATCGATTTCTCGATGAAAGAAATTGGGATCCAGGTGTTTTGTTAACAAGAACGATAGCTTCATTTGGTCAAAAAATTGCTGAATATAGTTTAAGCTACATCTTGCGTCATTTACAAAAGCATAACCAATTTATTCAGTATCAAGCTAAGAAGGAATGGAATCCCGTCACACCAGGAATATTATCTGAACAGCGTGTTGTTGTATTTGGGACCGGAGAAATTGGCCAAGTTGTCGCCAATAAGCTAAGTAGTCTTGGAGTATCCGTGACAGGGGTGTCAGCAAGTGGTAGCGGTAAGCCTTATTTTGATCAAGTGATAGCACAGAATAAGGATTTAACCTCCTATTTATCAAATGCAAATTGGGTAATTTCTACCTTACCGCTGACGTCTGATACGAACGGAATGCTGGATGAAAAAATTTTCACTAAGCTAAATAGTGCAGGCTTTATTAATGTTGGGCGTGGAAAAACCGTTAATACCAATCATTTACTGAATGCTCTGGATGATGAGAAAATCCATACGGCTGTATTAGATGTGTTTGAGGAAGAACCACTACCGCAAAGTTCACCGTTTTGGGAGCATGACAATGTGATTATCACCCCTCATATTTCAGCGGAAACGACACCTGCAGAAGCGGTTGCATGTTTTCTCGAAACGTTAGAAAAAGTTGAAGCAAGTGAAAACTTTAAGAATCAAGTAGATATCGATAGAGGGTATTAAAATTTAAATTTTGGTACCAGGCCTGTATAGGACTGATTTAAATTACGTTTGGGAAGGGTGTCAGCATCATGAACAATGGTAAAGTTTATTTAGTTGGAGCGGGTCCTGGCGATAGTCAGTTGATCACAGTGAAAGGATTGGAGGCTATCAAGAAGTCGGAGGTTATTCTGTACGACCGTCTCGCTAATCCGAAATTATTAGATTCGGCTTCTCCTAATTGCCAGCTCATTTACTGTGGAAAACTTCCAAATCGTCATCTCTTGAGGCAGGAAGCGATTAATGAACTTTTAATCGAGAAGGCATTAGACGGTAAAATCGTCGTCCGTTTAAAAGGTGGAGACCCTGGTGTTTTTGGACGCGTCGGTGAAGAAGCAGATGCTCTTGCTGAACACAATATCGATTACGAAATAGTCCCGGGTGTTACATCTGGTATCGCAGCCCCTCTTTATGCAGGCATTCCTGTGACACACCGGGAGTTTGGGGAATCTTTTGCAGTTGTCACTGCTCACGATAAATCAACGAATGGAAAGCCAAAGCTTAACTGGAAAGGCCTTGCTCAAGGAGTTGACACGATCGCTTTTTATATGGGAGTCGGTAATTTGCCTTTTATTTGTGAAAGTTTAATCGAAAATGGCCGATCACCGGAAACACCTGTCGCTCTAATTCAATGGGGAACATTCGCACGCCAGAAAACATTACAAGGTACATTAGCGACGATTGAGCAGCAAGCAAGAGAGGTTCAATTTAGCAATCCAGCTATAATATTAGTAGGAGAGGTTATCTCGCTTCGTGAAAAATTAAAATGGTTTGAGAAAAAACCACTGCATGGGCGACATATCTTGTTAGCACGCACAAGTATTGGTGAAAGTAAATTAGCAAAAAAGTTAACAGAACAAGGGGCAGATGTTATTGAGTTTCCTAAATGGAAAAAGATGGATACACCCATTGATCGTACGATTCTAAAGCAGATTAAATCATACGAAAAAATTGTTTTCACTTCCCCAGAAAGTGTTAATGAATTCTTTGCAATTCTTCGTTCTGAAAAAATCGATAATCGTAACGTAAGAGCTAGTCTTTTTGGATGTTCGATCAAATCAATCAATGCCATTGAAAATAGAGGGTTTTTAGCAGATAAAGCGGAAGATATGCCTGAAGAAGGAAAACTGCTGATTGTAGGCGATGATTCACTGGTACAAAAGAAAGAACAGCTGACGCATCAATTTGGAATGGGGGACATGTTCATCACGTCAAAAAAGGTTGTAGATAAAAAATGCATTCCAATTTTTGAGCGGATGCTGGAAGAAGTAAGGGTTGATACTGTTGTTTTTCCAAGCAGTGCTTCGGTTGAGAAATTTTTACAAACTGATGTATTTAATAGTCAAGCGTTAAACAGCTTATCAATGGTATGTATGGGGGAAAAAACGTGGAAAACTGCTGAAGCCAATCAGTTAAAACCAAAACTCAAACCAGTAAAACCGACATATGAAGCACTCCTTGAAAGCTTAAAGGGATGGTAATATCGTTTTTTACTCATGCGCCAGGTCTAATATCAATGGTTTGCATATAGGTAGTGTGAACATTAGCAGGAAGTCGTTTTTTAAGCTCATCATACGCGTAGCTATTGTAATCCAAAAGAGATTTACACTGATATTTTTCTTTCATATGTAGCGTAAATGTAATCCTCATCTGATGCTTCTTTTCATTCGTATGGTGAGAAATAATTTTATATTTTTTAAAGTTTTTTGTTAGATAATAGTTGATATCTGATAGGAATGTAACATCACTATTAAAATAAAGATCTGTAGTACCAATTACTTGTATCATGAATATCACCTTTGAGTTTGAATTTTTTGTGTTTTGACTTCAGCTTTATTATTTCAGTGGCTTCCATACATCCACTTTTCATTTCATCTCTCAAGACATTTTATCATTTCTCAGTTCATTTAATATCTGGTTTATCACCCAATACAATTATAAAACATATCTCCCTACCTGTCTGTAACAAACCCCAAATAAGTAAGTGTCCTTCTCACGCGGACAAATGTCCACAAGAGGGGTCAGACCCCTACAATTAGAAAGTTGTAATTAATATACTGATTAGTTCATGAAATGAAGTTTTTTGCAGAGACTATATTTAATATAAATTATTTTTAAAGGGTGATTCAATGAAAGTTGCTGAGCTATTGATTAAATGTTTGGAACATGAAGGAGTGGAATATATTTTTGGTGTTCCTGGTGAAGAGAATATAGATATTATGGATGCTCTTCACGATTCAAACATTGAATTTATTTTAACAAGGCATGAAACTAGTGCTGCCTTTATTGCCGGTACTTATGGTAGGTTAACAGGTAAGCCGGGTGTGTGTTTAGCGACATTAGGACCTGGTGCAACTAACTTGTTGACTGGTGTGGCGAATGCCAATATGGATCTTTGTCCGCTTATTGCCATAACTGGACAAGCAGGGCTTGATCGCCAACATAAGGTTTCTCATCAATACTATGATTTAGTTTCAATGTATGAACCGGTAACAAAGTGGAATGCCCAAATAAAAAAAGGTGAAATTGTCCCCGAAGTAGTGCGTAAAGCATATCAAGTTGCTACACAAGATAAACCTGGAGCAACCCATATAGATTTACCGGAAGACATTGCTGGTATGGAAGTGAATGGAAACCCATTACAAATTGTTGAACATACGATGTCCGAGGCAGATGAGCCGGTTATTAAGCAAGCAGCAGAATTAATTGATCAAGCAGAACATCCGTTAATTTTAGCAGGAAATGGAGTCACAAGAGGAAACGCATCGCAAAACCTTCGCGATCTTGTTAAAAAGACGAACATCCCAGTTGTTCATTCCTTTATGGGGAAAGGTGCTTTGTCCTGGAAGGATGAGCATAGTTTGCTTACTGCAGGAATAGGTGGAAATGATTATATAACATGTGGATTTAATGAAGCTGATCTAATTATAACGATTGGTTTTGATATGGCAGAATATCCACCAAAAAACTGGAATCCAAATGGTGCTACACCAATTTTACATGTAGATACACAGGAAGCAGAAACAGATGCGGCTTATCCTGTCAAATTAAATGTTGTTGGTGATATTAAAGAAAATGTAAGGCAGCTAAAAGAAACACTTTCAAATAAGGAAAGAAAGTTGGACTGGGTACAAGCTGTTCGCAAAAATGCATTGGATGAATTGGCTACTTATAAAGAAGACAATAGCTTTCCTGTCAAGCCACAAAAAATTATTGCTGATTTACGTGATGCTTTAGATGAACAAAGTATTGTGATATCAGATGTAGGTGCACATAAAATGTGGATGGCTAGAATGTACCATGCTTATGAGCCCAATACGTGTTTAATCTCTAATGGATTAGCATCTATGGGAGTTGCCGTCCCTGGTGCAATTGCAGCCAAGATGGTTTATCCAGAACGGAATGTTGTTGCTGTATGTGGTGATGGGTCTTTTCAAATGACTAGTGCAGAGTTGGAAACTGCTAAACGTTTAAACTTGCCTATCGTTGTTTTGTTGTGGAGAGATGAAGGATATGGACTTATTGAATGGCATCAACTAAAAGCATTTAATCGTTCCAGTCACATTCGGTTTGGAAATCCAGATTTTGAACAACTGGCGAGATCGTATGGGTTCGAGGCAATGAAAATACAAAACGCGGAAGAATTAAGCTCTACATTGGATCGTGCCATTTCCCTTAATAAGCCAGTATTAATTGATTGTCCTGTTGATTACAGGGAGAATATGAAATTAACGGAGAAATTAGGAGATATTATTTGTTAAATGGAGGTTGGATAAGATGTTAATTGGCTCCATTATAAATGGGGAAGAACGGAAGGAAGAAAGCAGAAATTCTATGGAGGTGGTAAGTCCATACAATGAAGAGACGGTGGCAGAATTAAAACTTGCAACAAAAAAAGATCTTGACGATGCTGTGAATTCAAGCTTTGATATATATCACTCTACCATGAAAGTCATGCCCGCGAATGAACGGGCGGATATTTTAAGAAAAGCCGCTGATTTATTAGAAGAAAGGGTAGAGGATTTCGCAACCATTATTTGTAAAGAAGCTGGTAAACCAATTAAATATAGTCGAGGAGAAGTAAAGCGCTCCATTCAGGTACTTCGATTTTCTTCGGAATTAGCTAAAAATATTTTTGGTGAGGTTATTCCAATGGATGCGGCTGTCGGTGGAGAAAATCGAATGGGTCTTGTCAAAAGAATTCCGTTGGGAGTAGTTGGGGCTATTACACCTTTTAATTTTCCATTAAACCTTTCATTGCATAAAATTGCACCTGCGCTTGCAGCAGGGAATACTATCGTCTTTAAGCCAGCTGAAAAGACACCTGTTTCTGCCTACATGTTTGTCAAATTACTGGAAGAAGCAGGGCTCCCAAAGGGCGTAATTAATTTACTCATAGGTACTGGAGAAGAAATTGGTGCTCCTTTAGTGAAACAAGATAAAGTTCATAAAATTTCTTTTACTGGTAGCTTAAATGTTGGGAAAAAAATTCGTGAAACAGCTGGATTTAAGAAAGTTACATTAGAACTTGGATCAAATTCACCAAATATTTTATTTGAGGATGCAGATTTGGGCTATGCTGTTAAAGAGTTAGTGAAAGGAGCATTTGCTTTTTCGGGACAAGTTTGTATTTCAGCTCAACGAATTTATGTGCAACGAAATATCTACGATAAATTTCTCGAAGATTATATTAATCAAACAAATGCTTTGAAAATTGGGGATCCCCTTAACGAAGAGACAGATATAGGACCGATGATTAATGAAGAATCTGCTGAACGTGCAAAACTTTGGATTGACGATGCTGTTGAGAAAGGTGCAAAAGTAGAGGCAGGTGGAGACAGAAAAGGAACTATCCTTTCTCCTACCATCATGACAAACGTAGATGAGAATATGAAAATAATCGCACAAGAAGTTTTTGCACCAATTGTATCTGTCATCCCTTTTGACACAGAGGATGAAGTTATCCATTATTCCAACAATTCGATTTATGGATTGCAGGCGGGTGTCTTTACAAAAGATATCGATAGAGCATTAAGAGTTGCTGATAAATTAGAAATGGGAGGCGTATGGATTAACGAAATCTCAACCTATAGACAAGACAACCACCCATATGGCGGTGTTAAACAAAGCGGTATCGGAAAAGAAGGAGTAAAATATGCAATCGAAGACATGACAGAAATGAAATTCATCGGAATAAAACTAAATAACCAAGATTAAAGGGATCAGTTAAAGGGGTCTGACCCCCTTCGTGGACATTTGTCCGCGAGGGGTGGACAAATATAGAGAATTGATAAAACACACGGGAACTTAGGAAAATGAGTTTTCGTGTGTTTTTTTGAGTAGGAGCATAAGGTAAGTATAATAATCCGCTCAAATGAAGGAGTGTCAGGAACCCTGCATGGAATAACTATCCATCAAAGGGACCTGACTGGTTTAATTATTGTTGGATTTATTAATCCTTTCTATAAAATAACTAAGCATACCTATTGTAATTCCTAATACAGCACCGCCAGCCACTTCAATTGGCATGTGTCCAAGCTTCTCTTTTAATTCTTTTTCTCGTTTTTTGTAGTAAAACCCAGGGTGGTTGTCGGCTAGTTGTTCTAACTGTTCATACATATCGTTCACTGCTATAGCTGTTTCTCCAGCTTGCCATCTGATACCCATTGCATCATACATGACAATTAAACTGAAGATGCTGCTGACACCAAAATCTATCGAAGGAACACCTTTTTTCAACGCTACAAACGTAGTAAGTGACGTGACAGCAGAGGAATGAGAACTTGGCATACCACCTGAGCTAAATAGATTTTTCCAATCCCAGTTACCTGTTTCCGAGTAATGGAGTGGAACTTTTAAAAATTGAGCCGTACCTATACCTATTAAAGCAGTTGTAATCGCTCGATTTAACATATGGTCACCTCAAACTTAAGATGAGAAAAAAAGCGAGCTTTTATTCATCCTTAATCAAGAGGGGTCAGACCCCTTTTTTTCAAATCCATTTCTATTTACAATTTTAGTTAATTTGTGAATTAAGTGGAATGGATTGGGGAGATTAATATTGGGTGTTCATTTACTTGGTATACCATTTTCACTGTTCTTATTTGTGTAGTAAGAACAAAAGCTGAGGATCCGATGGTATTTATAATGATAAGTTCATTAGTAAGTTCTATTATGGGAGGTGAAAATGACTGTGTTCCTACTATCCATTTCTATTTTGTTGATTATTACGGTATTAATTCTACTTTATATCTATTTTTTTCAGCCTATCAATAAAATAAATCAATTGAGACAGCTGTCTACTTCTTCATCTAGACGGGTTGTTATGATTATCATCGACTCGATTATGAATAAACCGCTTCAAATTGCGATAAAAGAAGGAAAGGTACCGGCATTAGAGTTTTTCATGAACAAGGGCCGTTATTATTCTGAGATGGTAAGTAGCTATCCAACCATGTCCGTAACAATTGATAGTACATTATTAACTGGAACTTATGCTGATAAACATAAAGTCCCCGCACTGGTTTGGTATGATGAAAAAGATAAGCGTTTCATCAGTTATGGTAGTGCTCGTAAAGAAATTCAGAAGTTAGGGATGAAACAAGTTTTTAACAACAGTTTATTTCATTTAAATCACGAACATCTTAGTGGCCAAGTAAAAACAATCCATGAAGAGTTAGACGGGCAATCCGCGTCCATCAATACACTAGTTTATCGAGGTAACAATGATAAACGATTACAAGTACCAAGACTTTTAAACATGCTTAACTTTTTAGATAAAGAAGATTCAGTGAAAGCTCCTTATTACTTTTCATATGGCCTTTTATCAAATCTCAAACCTAAAAATAACTACACTCATATTTGGCAAGCTTTTGGTTTTAATGACAAATTTGCAACAGCAGAATTAAAATATTTGATAGAACAAGAAAAAATTCCATCATTTTCAATCGTTTATTTAGCGGATAATGATAAAAAGGTACATAAGAATGGTGTGGACGAAACGAAAGGGATTGAAGATGCAGATAAACAACTGCAGGAAATCCTTAATACGTATGATTCATGGGAGGAAGCGATAGAAGAAAATGTATGGATCGTAATGGGAGACAGTGGTCAAAGTAGAATTGGAAATGATAAAGATACATCGCTCATTGATTTAAGAAAATTGCTAAGTGACTATCAAATACATCAAATAAGTGGTCCTATCAAAGAAACAGACCAAATTGTTCTTGGTTTAAATGAACGGATGTCTTTTATTTATCTTTTAGATGAACAAATCAAAATAAAGAACCTAGCTAATAAGCTGAACAACGATGGACGAATTAATTTTATCGCATGGAAAGATGGGGAAAGGGTAATCGTTTTATCAGGAAATGAGCAGGATACTCTCTCATTTAAACCAGAAGGCAATTTTACTGATCAGTATGGCCAAACTTGGGAGCTGAAAGGGAATACGAATGCTTTGAATCTTTCAATAAATGAAGATAATCAAATAACTTATACTGATTTTCCAGATGCTCTTGCTCGATTATACAGCTCTTTTTATTCACATTCAGGCAGGTATCTTATCGTGGATGCAAAACCAGGCTTTGAATTTGTTGGAGAAGGGTCACCAACACATCTTGGTGGAGCTAGTCACGGATCACTGTATAAGGATGATACTTATTTCCCAATGATTGTTACTGGTACTAAATTAGAACCTAAGCATGAGCGAATGGTGGATTTAAAGAACTGGATTCTAAGAATTTTAAAGGAAGGTAACTAAAAATCGAGGAAGTAAAGTTTTTATCAGTGAAAAAATCGAAATACCGGATGTCAATGTCTTCGATTCCATCCTCCTGGCCTCAGATCATTTGCCTGTAGTTTCCGCGTTATCCATTTGAGAATTTATAAGATACTAGTACTTTTAAAAATGTGAAAGTTTAAGAAAAATTTCATCGTTTGATATAAGGACGAATCTGTATCTTTCTATGTACTTCTCAAAATGATCTGATACTAAAAATAATAAGGTGATGATATGAAAATATTATGTATTGATGGTGGTGGAATAAGAGGAGTTTTTGCCATTGCTATTTTACAAGCATTAGAAAAAGAATATGAAATCCCGGTCAATGAGCATTTTGATGTAGTTGCTGGTTCTAGTACAGGAGCGATTATTGCTGCATCAATTGTTTTGGAAAAACAGATGAACGACGTGATGACTTATTATAAAAAGTACGGAAAGAAAATTTTTAAACGTCAGGCAAAGGTTGGAATTTTTAAAAGTGTATACAGTGATAGGTATTTACGTCATTTTTTTCAAAAAGCATTTGGGGAATGCACACTTTCTGACATTAAAAAACCTCTCCTTATTCCGGCGGTGGATGTTACACATGGGAAGCCATATATTTATCGTTCAAATTATGGAAATTCAGGGGAAAGTGATTTATCCATAAAACTGTGGGATGCTGTCCTTTCTTCTTGTTCAGCACCCATTTACTTTCCTCCGAACAATATTAATAACAAGTATCTATCCATTGATGGTGGGTTATGGGCAAATAATCCTTCATTAGTCGGAGTTACAGAAGCGATACACCACTTCAAAACTGAAATGAATAATATAAAAATATTATCCCTCGGTACAGGTATACAAGCTATTGATTTTTCTATGGATAAAGATAAATATTGGGGGGTAAAGCAGTGGCTTCCTTTCCGTTTTCCATCGATGAAAGTAACACCGAAATTATTGGATTTAGCACTTCACCTGTCATCAGAGTCAACCTCGTATCATTGCAATTTACTTCTAGGAGATAATTATCTTCGAATAAACAAGGACTTAGGTGAGGAGGTTCCCTTTGATGAATTAAAGTTTATCAATAAGCTTAGTAATTTAGGAAAACAAGCTTTTAATGAACATGAACAAGTAATTAAAAAGTTTTTAAATGATAATAGGTAAATACGTATTAACGCAATGAATGATACTTGCAGGTTTCGGTAATAGAGGAAGAGTTATTAAAGCATCTGGCCTCACTTTGAGATTCAGAGTAAATAAGAAAAACTTATTATAGGACGAGATGAATGTCGATTTTTTCAAAATATTTGTCTAACATACCATTCTTAATATTTGATTCCACAAATTACCGGATCCATTCCTCCTGTTTATGCGGTATAATCGTGTATGGAAGGAGTGAGATTAAGTGTTTACTTTATACCTCTTATTTTTATCCGTTCCTATTTATTTTTTAATTAAAAAAGCTAATAACAATACGAAGGATATTGCGATTAACAATATTCAAATTAGCCAAAATAACGCAAGCCTTCAAGATCCTGTTTTAAATATTCTTCAACTTTCAGATCTACACCTTGAAAATATCTCGATCACCCCTGAACAGCTTTACAATAAATTGAAAGATAAAGATATTGATTTAATTGCACTAACTGGAGATTTCCTCGACCGTAAACGAACAATCCCTAAACTTATTCCTTATTTAGAAATTCTCAATAAGCTGAAGGCTAAGCATGGTATTTATGCCGTCCTAGGTAACCATGATTATGTTTTGCGTGGGGAAAACTTACAATTATTAAAAGAAACTTTACAACAATACAATTGCACGGTTATGCAGAATGAAAATGCTATTATTGATGTTCATGGAAGACCAGTAAATATTATAGGAATAGATGATTTTAGTACAAAACGTAGTGATTTACAAAAATCATATAAAAATATAAATCACGGTTTAAACTTAGTATTAACCCATGATCCAAATATTGTACTAGATATGAAAGAATTTCATTTTGATTATTTGCTAGCAGGTCATTTCCATGGTGGTCAGATTTGTTACCCTAAAGCTTATCACCTAGCAAAAATGGGAAAGCTTGCAAGAATGAATATAACAAAAGGACTTCATTTACAAGATGGTAAGCCATACTATATCAATGAGGGACTTGGTCAAACTGGAGTAAACATTCGAGTTGGAAGTAGACCAGAAATTACATTACACCAGTTAACAGTAACATCTGAAAAAGAAATAGCATTACCTGCAATGTAAAGTAAAACTCACAGAGCTGTCATTTGTTGACAGTCTATTTTTTGCAAATTTTTCCCAAAAGGGGTCAGTAAGCTTACCCCTGTCAAGTAGACACATAAGGTTTGGGGTCATGCTGCCAATTTACTTTTATATTGAACTGGAGCTGATGATCC
>NZ_JAFBDR010000031.1 GCF_016908325.1 Aquibacillus albus
TTACGCAAGCTTATCTATCCGTACGCCATTGACCAGTCGCCTACGCTTTCTATTTAACATACTGGTTGTTTTGTTCAGTTTTCAAAGATCAAATGATTAGGTCGCTCTTTAACGCGACAACTAATATTACTTCATCCGTTTTCGCGGAAGTCAGTAACTTATTGCTATTTATTTTGTTGCACGGTTTTTCTTTTGTTAGCGACATAAACAATCATATCATTTAACTTCGCAGAAGTCAATGGTATTTTTAAATCTTTTTTGATTTGCTTTGACTTCATCGCCGTCTGCTTTTGGCGCGACCAAATAAATGTTAACATACAAAATACATCCTGGTCAACACCTCTCTTCAAAAAATAATATTCTTTTATCATTAACTTTCGTAATAATGTTTTCGCAGAAGTAAAAATAGGGCCGGTTTTATTCTAACAAAAAGAAAAACCTGGCGTCACGGCCAAGTCTGAATATAAATTCCAAGTTATACTTGAATAACATAATTTAAAACAGTCAAAAAATGCAATGCGCTCCCTACAAGTACGAATAAATGCCAGATTGCATGACTATAAGGTAACGATTTCCACAAGAAGAATACGGTCCCAATTGAATAACTAAGACCTCCATATACAAGAAGTAAAATTCCTTGTGAAGCCATTTCTGATGTAATTGGTTCCCACGCGAAGACAATAAACCAACCAAAGGATATATAAATAAGTGTAGTTAGAACCATGTATCTTTTCAAAAAAATTATTTTAAAAATAATTCCTAAGCACGCAACGGTCCAAACAAAAGTAAGTATCATCCATCCAAATGAACCTTCGATGAGAAATAAGGCAATCGGTGTATAAGTTCCGGCAATAAACAAAAAAATGGAGCTATGATCAAGCATATGAAAAAAATCTCTTGTTTTTCCTTCTGGTAAACTATGCATAATCGTAGACGACATAAACATCATAAACATCGTAATACCATAAACAGTAACAGAAAGAAACTGCCAAAAATTCGCGTTAGTATTCGCTTCTTTTATTAAGACTGCAATGGCTACAATACTCAGTATGGCTCCTATCCCATGCGTGATTGCATTAACAACCTCTTCTTGCTTCGTGCAAGTATGTTTACTCATGGTGATATCTCCTTTGACGTTAAAATCCCATTTAGTTACACCAATTATGATGAACCAAAGCTAAAAAAATATGTTGCTTATTAATGAAAAAGTCAACTCCTCCATCATTCTTGGGCTTGTTTAGAAAGAAGAAAAAGAACGAACCACCTGTCGACAAAAACAAATGGTTCAACTATTACTTCCACGCAGTGTTGAATTACAATAACAATAAATTGGAGGGAAAAGGATTCAAACTTATAAAAGGAACGGGATTTCAGTCCACCGTGTTTACGACTTCACTATCCCTCCTTGCCGGTTACACAATTACTGTATGCACGCTAAATCATTGTTGTGAATACATCGGATTTACCTTTGTTTCATTAGCTATGAAGTAATCCATCGTCCCCAAGAATTTACGCAAGAAAGTAAACACTATTAAATTTTTATCCCTTTAATCCGAAAGTGTAATTCGTCCTTGTATTGTCCAACCGGAACATCTCGTTTATGTTGATTACTATCCATACTTAACATAAGCTCTTCAACAACCTCTCGAATGAGACATGACCAGTTCCCATCATCGTTTCGATAAGACTTTTTAATCATTTTATCTAATACAAATGGAGTTGGCAGGCAAACGAATTTAGTGGAGGTACCTAGCACAAGCACAAGTCCATCTATTTCCCGCGACCTTAATTGTTCAGCGATATCTTTCGTAATTTGAAATCTAAAACCGTCAACGTCTTTATCCACTTTTGATGATAAAATAGCAACGATATATTTACCATCTATGTTAAACGCTGATTCACCAACCTTCTCATAGGCTTCAATCGTACCCTTTTGTTTCAAGTCAGCAAAAATGAGCTTTGCTTCTTCCATAGTCAGTTGCTTCTCATCCGAATTCTTTTCTTCCTTTTTAGCAGAACTTTTCTCTTCTGCTTCTTTATCTTCCTGTTTATTTGCTTGATCAGAAGGTTGTTTTTCTTCTTTCTTATCACGATCTTCATTCATTGATTTATCCTCATCTTCAGTGGATCCATCCTCTTCACTTTCTTCATTTTTATCTAATTCTTTTTGTTCCGATTCTTTGTCTTTTTTATCCTTTTTAGACGAAGAAGTTAACTCAAGCTTTGATTCCTTCCATTCCGCTTTTAATTTATTGTATTTTTCTCTAAGTTTTTTTAAATCTTCCTCTAAGTTTTTAAAGTCAGATAGATTGTTTGCTGGCTCCCAGAATTTTTTGTATATTTGCTTCACCTCATCACTAGAGAGCTCTTTCTTTACAACGATATTCTTAGGCTCTTGATCTTCAGCTTCATATCCAGAATCTAGATATAATTTTTCATCATCGAATAGACAGGCATTGGTTTGAAGAGCTTCAAGAAATCGAATTTCCACCCCAGTTTGCTCTAATTGGGTAATCGCATCAACTTCAGGAACACTATTGATATTTTTAGAACTAGGAATACGCACCACCATTTTCATCGACAAATCCTTACCCTCTGTCATCAATGAGAGGTAATTCACATCTTCCATTTGAAGCTGGGTGGTAAGAATAAGGATGGACGATTGCACATTTTCAAATTCTTTTTCTACATTATTTTCTACTTGGTTGAATAGGATTTCCATGTATATCACCTTCAACATTTATATTTTCCGTTTTCATTCGACGGTCTATTCTTAATTTGCCAACCTGACTTTATTCCATACATCGTATCATTCGAATAATGATTCTAATGTGAATTAAAATAATAAGATAACTAGAAATAGGCATACAAAAACGCATGGATAATAATGCAATCCATGCGTTTTCATACTACATTTCGTTAAGCACTTCTATAAAGCTAACTCTCTTCTATGAAATCAAACATGGAACAGACGTCTACGTTTTCCGATTTCGTTATTGAATGTTCACTGCTTTCCCTTGTGATAAATCGAACCGGTTTCGGTATTCCTGGTATAAGATCAAAATAGTTATCGGTAAAAAATCCTTCCGTTTCTGAAGAAAGTCTAACTTGTTTAGCTAATACATCAGCAGATAGCACGAATGACCTTCCATCACTTTCTTTGACCTCTGATATCTTAATTTCTGGTTTAGTAAGTTTCAGGTGTTTAGAAGGTACAAAATAGTGTTCTTTTATATCGATTACTTCTTTTCCTTTTGTTAAAAATGAAACGATAACAACCTTATCAGGATCAAATCCTTTAAGCCATTCTTTCTTGTTGACGGTCATAACAACCTTTGATGAATTTGCCTCCACTTCTGTAGAGACAGTCTGTTCCAATAAAGTTCGTCCTTCAAAATTTAATAATTTAACCTGCAGCTCTCCATCAAACAACTGCCTTTTATCGGATACAACATACAAATTTAATTCCTTTTCCTTTTCTTCGATCGACAACAAAACATCTTTAAAACTTCTTTTAACATAATAATGTAAAGCTTTCCACCTACCGTAGTAGTCCATACTCGACCATGAAGCGACAGGCCAACAATCATTCATTTGCCAATACAAGGACCCCATACAATAGGGCATATGTCGACGATGTGCTTCTATTGCTGTCTTGATTCCTTCTCCCTGTAATACTTGACTCATATATAAAAAGGAAGGAAAATCCTTTGGAGTCGGACAATATTTGTCCATGTACACTTTAATCAATTGATTCCCTTCATCATGCTTTTGATGATGAAGCATCACTTCTGACTCTAGCTCCAAATCTTCTTTTTTCGCATAAGTTTTTACCGTTTTCAATTCCGGAAAAGATTGGAATCCGTACTCACTCATAAACCGCCCAACATTGGATTGATACGCCTCAAATGGCTCCTTTCCGTGCCAGACTTCCCAGTAGTGTATGTCTCCTTTGCCTGTTTTTAAGCTTGCATGTTGTTCCTCATCTCTCGTCCAATCGCTCATAGGAGATGAAGGCCAATACGGTTCCATCGGTGCGAGTTTTTCCACAGCGTCAGGTAAGATTTGATGAAAAACAGCTTCATACGCTTGCCAAATCTGTTCTCGCTGCTCTTTAGAATAGTGCTGCTTCCAGCCCCAGCCAGCACTTTCAACGTAATTAGACCAAGCTCCATCAATTTCATTGTTCCCACACCACAAGACAACGGAAGGATGGTTTCGTAATCGTTTAATATTTTCTTCGGCTTCTATTTTGACATTTTGTAAAAAGGAAGCATCTCCAGGGTACATGCTGCAAGCAAACATAAAATCCTGCCATACCATGATACCGTATTCATCGCACAGATCATAAAATGTATCATATTCGTAAATACCTCCACCCCAAACACGGAGCATATTCATATTTGACTCGACCGCGCTAAGAATTTCATGATTATACCGATCATAACTTACTTCTGTTACAAAGCTATCATTTGGTATATGATTAGCACCCTTAGCAAAAACAGGTACTCCATTTAATTCCAAGTAAAAAGTTGATCCATAACTGTCATTTTTTCTTACTAATTCTATAGACCTTAAACCGGTTCTGGTAATCCGTTCCCCAACTACAATTCCTTGTTTCACTACGGTAGCGGTAAATTCATAAAAATGTTGGTCACCCAATCCACGACTCCACCATAATTTCGGATTTTCCATTTCGAAATCAACTTCAACTTCATTCTTGCCTGGAACCAATTGCACATTTTTTTCTAGTTGCATACCGTCTGTCGAAATTACCAGCTGCCCTTCCCAAGAATTATCAGATTCCACCTCAAGCTTTGCCGTTAGTTCGGCTAAAGATTGTGTTATATTTTTGTGTTGAATATATAAGTCTGTGATTTGACACTCAGACCAACCTTTGATTTTTACATCCTTCCAAATACCACTTGTGACAAACCTCGGTCCCCAGTCCCATCCGTAATGGTAGGGGGCTTTTCTCGCAAAGACACTAATTTTTTTATCACCTATACCCCCATCCTCTGAATGGTCATTCGTAGCTGGTAATCCAAAACCATGCTCCTCCAACTTACCAATGTCCTCATTTACCGGAGAATGAAAATATACCTTTAACCTATTTTCTTCATGTTTTAACAGGGAATTCACATCTTTCTTCCATACCCGAAACATATTATTCGCTTCAATGATTGGTACATCATTCAAGAAAACCGATGCATACGTATCAAGGCCATCAAACACTAACTCTAAATGGGAATAATCCAACATTTTTTTTGGTAAATCAAATGTTATCTCATACTCCCAATCTTGTTTATCAATCCATTGTAGTTCCAGCTCATTAATCCCATCAAATGGATCATCTATTTTATGATTAGCTAACAAATCCGTATGTACACAACCAGGAACTTTGGCTGGCAACCACTCACGGTCGCCCTTTTGTCTAAATTTCCAATCCCTTGATAATGTCAACAGCTCTGTCTGCTCGCTTGCTCTCCCTAATTGTTCATTCATGTATTCTCCCCCTCGCATTTAACATATACATGCAACATCTTATGTCTAAACCTGGGATGGTCGTTTTGTTAAGTATTTTTAAATGTACGAACGTTTATTTTTCCTATTAAAATAATTGCGAATAATCTAAATCTACCACAATTACGCAATTCTCTATGAAGACTCTTCACCCCCACATTTTTTATTAAGCGCTCAAACAAACTAAAAAACTGCGATTATTTTGTTATTTTTGTTATTTTTTAGTTATTATAAAATAATAATATACTATTACCACAAAATGCAAACGCTTTATATGACCTTTGTTCACAAAAAATAGTTAAATGAAATCGCTTTCCATTCGGTGTATCTACATTCCTATCATAACGATTCTTTTTTATACTTGTAATTGTTCCACCAAAAATTCGGTCAATAGTTTGGAATAGAGGTAGTACCACAGATATTTTTAGTCCAATAACGTCGTAGAGTTAAAACTCATTATTTCTTAACGTGCGAAACATTACATCGAACTCTCTTACTAAAACTCTTTCCATTTACCGTGATCAACCTATTTCCTTTTTCATAATGAATTCGTCCACTAAGCCCTTTATTAAAACAGACTTTAAAAAATAGATAGGCAGTGAATAAATATAGCGCCAATTTTCCAGTTTATATATACCTAACCAAACAGTTAGTGGTTCAAATACAAATGTAAAGATTGCAGCCATAACTATATTTGCGATAATAAACTGCTTCCATTTAGAAAAATACTGATAGACAAGCATATGAGCTACTGCAAGGATACCTTGATCAATTGGAATTAATCTCGGCATTACATTCACCAATTGATAAGGATATGACCAAAGGTGTGTTTCTACCCCAAAATCATCCATAAACATGACTAGTATCATCAACAACGTCCCGAATAACAGGATTTGTCTAATTCTCTTTTTATCAACAAGCCTCCACCATATAATCCAAGGTACAATAAACACGAATAAGAGCAACCACCATTGGAAAGTAAACAAATCATGACCAATCCAATATTCCAATCTCATTTCATAAAGTTGTTGGTGGAAATTACGTATTTCATCATAATTAGGATAGTTTTTTATCATGTTATTTTATCCTTTTAACTTCTATTTTTGAATATCTTCTTAATAATAGCTTATACATCGTCCAGCATTTTTAATCCTAATGGGATTAAAACTTGGTCACCCCCGACACAAGTTTAGCCGGGCGTCGAAGTGGATTTCTTTTGCCCATGCTGAGGATTTGTTTAAATGAAGAGACTCTCTTTTTGATTTGCATTTATAATACGCATTAGACTTTTTAAATGAAAGCATATTACAGCTTTATTATAGAATCTGCTAAACTATAGTAAAACGGTAGAGGAGTAGTCATAATGAAGAAGAAAATTAATGTCGTGGGTGCAGTCTTAACTAACAATAAGAAAGAAATCCTCTGTGCACTTCGCGGACCGCAAATGTCCATGTCTAACTATTGGGAATTTCCAGGTGGAAAAATAGAAGCAAACGAACAGCCTGAAGAAGCTTTAGCCCGTGAGATAAAAGAAGAGCTTCAGTGCGAAATTCAAGTTGGAGAAAAAATTAAGGCCGTTGATTATGACTATGAAAAAGTAAGTGTTCACTTAATCACCTATTGGGCAACAATCGCAAACGGAACACCAATGAAAAGCGAACATGCTGAGCTAAGATGGGTCCCGAAAGCAGCCCTGGAAAAGCTCGAATGGGCACCAGCAGACATTCCAACAGTGAAGAAATTACTAGGAAAAATCTAAAAAGCAATAGTCCAAAAGATAATAGGCTACAGATTCACTGTAGCCTATTATCTAATGTTCAAGACAATCCCTAAATTTGGCTTTTTATTCAAACGATGATTTCCATCTATAAATCGTAATGTACCTGACTTCGCACGCATAACAACTGTCTGGGTTTTCCCTATTTCTCCATCAAAATGAACGCCTTTTAACAATTCTCCATCTGTTACTCCTGTCGCCGCAAAAATAGCATCATCCCCAGACACAAGATTTTCCATCCGTAACACCTTGTTTACATCAATTCCCATTTGAAGACAACGTTGGCGCTCTTCTTGATTCTTCGGTACGAGCTTACCTTGAATTTCACCACCCAAACACTTCAACGCTACAGCTGCGAGTACACCCTCAGGTGCGCCTCCTTCACCTAATAATAAATCAACACCCGTTTGACGAAACGCTGTGTTAATGGCACCTGCAACATCACCGTTATCAAGTAACTTAATTCGTACACCAGCATCTCTCAGCTTTTGAATAATTGGAATGTGTTTTTTCCGATTTAATATCGTGACAACAAGATCCTTTACATCTTTATTTTTCGCACGTGCTACAGCCTGTAAATTATCCATAATAGGTGCATCAATATCAATACATCCAACCGCTTCTGGACCAACCGCAATTTTGTTCATGTACATATCAGGAGCATGAAGCAAGTTCCCTTTATCTGCAATTGCAACAACAGCTAAAGCATTCGAACCGCCTGACGCAACAATAGATGTCCCTTCTAAAGGATCGACAGCAATATCTACATTAGGACCATTTCCAGTTCCTAGCTGTTCACCTATATATAGCATCGGCGCTTCATCCATTTCCCCTTCTCCAATCACAACTGTTCCATTCATTGGTACTGTATCAAAAACATCTCGCATTGCCGTAGTCGCAGCATCATCAGCTTCTTCCTTTTTGCCTCTTCCTATCCAACGAGCAGAGGCTAAAGCAGCAGCCTCAGTTACTCGAACAATTTCCATCGATAAACTTCTCTCCACATTATTTCCCCCTAAAAAATTATTGAAAATTCAGATATTTTCGAGTGCAAATTCTTTCTAGGATGTGCTGTACAAGAAAACTACGATAAATATTCGATAATAATACCTGCTGTTTCTTCTATTGACTTGTCTGAAACATTAATAACTGGACATTTCAACTGTTTCATAATAGCATCCGCACGTTTAATTTCCTCATTAATTTTGTCAATAGATGCATAAGCAGATTTATTCGGTAATCCTAATACTTTGAGTCGCTCTGTTCTTATTTTTAATAAATGATCTGGTTCAATCGTCAGGCCAACAACAAGCTTATTCGTTGCAGAATACAATTCCAATGGTAGCTTTACCTCAGGTACTATTGGAAAATTAGCCACTTTTATACCTTTGTGCGCTAAAAAAATGCTAAGTGGTGTCTTTGAGGTTCGTGATACTCCAATCAACACAACATCTGCAAGTAATAATCCACGAACATCCTTACCATCATCATATTTAACCGCAAATTCAATCGCTTCTATCCGACGAAAATACTCATCATCGAGTTCATGTTGTAACCCTGGTTCTTGTTTAGGTGAATCATTAAATGTATCAATATACGCCTGCATTAACGGTCCCATTACATCAACAGCTCGAACACCCATGTGAATCGCTTCTTCCTTCATCATTTCTCTTAGCTCTGGTTGGACGAGTGTATAAGCTACAATTCCACCAGTCTCCACTGCTTGTCGTAAAACATGGATAATTTCCTGACCTGTTTGAATATGGCCAAACCGTTTAATCCTCGTTTCATTGGTAGAAAATTGACGGATTGTTGCTTTTGCAACTGCCTCTGCTGTTTCCCCTACTGCATCGGAACATGCATAAATTATTGGCTGCTTTTGCATTTCCATTGCTCCCCCTTGTTCCATTTACTGAGAGTTCAAAAAGTCGAGACGGTGCTTGCTTATTATTTGTGAGACTTCTTGAACAACCTTTATACTTCTGTTCCAATCTCAAGTAGAAGCTTTGTTAGATTCGTTTTTGTAATTCTTCCAACAACTAATGGCTTTTGATCATCATTCTGACTCGATTGAACTACTGGTAATCCATCTACTTCATAATGAAGGATTCTTCTTGCTGCCTCAATCACTAAATCATCTGGGCTAACTGTTACAACATTGGGGTGACGAGACATAACCATATTAACAGGGATTGTCGATACATTTGGATTTCCCAAAGTAACCTTGAGCAAATCCTTCCTTGACACAATGCCTTCCATATATCCATCTTCATCCACAACAATTAGTGATCCAACATTTTCAAGAAATAAAGTTACTACAGCATCGTGGACGGTTGTCGTTTTTTGCACAACGACAGGTAATCCTTGGATGTCTTTCACGGTGTATTGACTCAAACGGTGGGCAAAGCCAGTATTCTTTTTAGCTGATTCTCCTAAAAAATATCCGACCTTTGGTTTCGCATCCAGATAGCCCGTCATCACTAACACAGCTAAATCAGAACGTATCGTTGCTTTGCTAACACCTAACAATTCTGCAATTTGTTCGGCTGTAATTGGCTCATGTTTTTTTAGAATCTCAACAATTTCTAGTTGTCGATTTGTAAATTCAATCATGACTTCCCCCTGTCTACTTCGCCCTTTTGTGGTCATTATAGGCTTTAGCATATTACAAAACAAGGAAGACAAGGTATAAGCTTCCACTAAATTTGATAAGAATTAATATAGCCTGCTTCCCTTTTTAAATCCCCTCACTTTTTTATTTTGTTATATAGTGTATCACATTTAACAATTAATGTGCACTAATTAATGCGAATATTATGATTTATTTAAAGAATGGGTAGAACTTGATATCCATTTCATTACTAGTCTTAAAAACTGTGTTAAAGTTCGGTGTCGATCTTTTGACTCATCGTGTGAAATCAAGTATTTATTACATGAAGAGCGGAAAAACAAACCAACGATGAGATTCGCCGCTTTTCATTTAGTTACTTTTCGAACATCCTCTAATCGTTTTTAAACGATGCTCAAAACGATAGTTTTAGAGCAAATAGCGGAATGAGAATCCGCCAAATCAATAAGATGGATTCTCATTCCGCTAATCGGAACTCCTTCTTCTTTAATAAAGGAATTTCTTTAATTATTTTTACCATATTATACATTCAATTGTTCCTTATCCTTATTTTGCTTACGAACCTGAATAATCGTTACAACGAAAGATATAACAGCTAAAATTAAAAACAACAAGGAAATAGGTCTCGTGAAAAATACACTAATTTCAGAATTCATTTGAAATGCTCTTGTCATTTCAGCCTCTAGCGTTGGTCCTAAGATTAATCCAAGAATAACAGGACTTAACGGTACATTGATTTTATATAGTAAAAATCCAACGATACCGAAGAAGAAAACAATCCAAATATCAAACAATCTATTATTTAATGCAAAAGCACCTACTGTACTAAGAAACAGAATCGAAGGAACTAAAAATGTTTTTGGAATTAAGGTGATTCTTGTTAATAGAGGCAGGAGTAGTGTTTGTAAAACTAATACAGCAATACCACTAATAAAGATAGCAACATAAATAGAATTTACTAAAATGGGTTGTGTATTAAACAAGCCAGGGCCTGGAGTTATCCCATGCAGGATTAATGCACCGATCATGACTGCCTGTGCTACATCTCCTGGAATACCAAGTGTAATTGTAGGAATAAATGCACCACCGGCAACGGCATTGTTACTACTTTCAGAAGCTACAATCCCCCCAGGATGCCCCTCTCCATATTTATTCTTTTCTTTACTAAACTTTTTGGCTTGATCGTAACTAATAAAGTTAGCTGATTCAGCTCCAGCGGCAGGAAGACACCCAACAAAACAACCAATCACAGACGATCGAATCACATTCCATTTTTCCTTGTATACATCTTTAATCACTTGGAAATAAGGAATTTTTACTTTTTGTTTCAATATGGAAATGTCTTGACCATCCTTTGTCATGTTTTGTTTGATTTCCTCAATATTAATAAAAAGAGTTGATAAGGCAAACAATCCGATTAATACAGGAATTGGAGAAAACCCTGAAGCTAATTGATCGATTCCGAAATCAAAGCGAACTTGACCGGAGGGTGAAATACCAATTGTCCCAATCAATAACCCTAGACTACCAGCTAATAACCCCTTAGAGAGTGAAGCTCCACTTAATCCAGCAACAAGTGTTAATGCAAAAACAATTAATGAAAAGATCTCCCATGGACCAAATAATAGACTAACCTTAGCAACTAAAGGTCCTAATAAAAACAAGATAATTGCCCCTATAAAGGTCCCAAAAACAGAGGATAAAATACCGATACCAAGCGCTCTTGCTGACTCACCTTTTTTTGTCATTGGATATCCATCAAAGGTTGTAACGACGGAAGATGGTGTACCAGGAATTCCAAGAAGTGTACCTGAAATTAGACCACCAGATAACCCTCCAATATAAATACCAATCATCAAAGCAAGGCCTTGAACCGGCTCCATCCCAAAAGTAAATGGAAAAGCAAGAATAATAGCCATTGTAAATGTAAATCCAGGAATACATCCGGCAATAATACCAAAAAATACACCTGTAAAAATAAACAAGAGCATTAACGGCTGTAATGCCCCTTGGAAAGCTTGAAGAATCACTGAGATATCCATTCGTTCACCTCCATTATGGTAAGTAAATATTTAATAATTGCTGAAAGACAAATTGAATTCCAATTGGTAAAACGATTGCTACGGTCAAATTTGTTATCAATGCTTTTCGTTTAATTGGTCGAAGCAAGCTAAACGTGATAAACAAAAATAGGATGGAGCTCCATAAAAAGCCGATGATAGAAATTAAGCCTATATAAACAAAAAAGATTCCAATTACCGCTAGCACTTGATAATGTTCTTTCACATAGTGTTTTATCAATAGGCCTAATTTTTCCTTATCTACTTGTTTAAAACTTTTGATAACAATAAAGACTGATAGAATCGCAATAAATACTAAAATAACCCTAGGAAAAAAAGAAGGGGCGAAAGTTTGCACCCCTGATTTTTCTGAGAACTTCATAGATTCAATAAAGAATAAACTACAAATTGCTAAAACAATTATTGAAAAAACACGATTTGCCATGGAAAGAAACCTCCAGTTTAAAATTCCATTTTAGGAGCTAGCTCACTCATTTTGGAATCTAATTCTTCCAAATGTGTCTTGTAATCTTCTGTATCCATATAGTGCGGAAAGCTTCCTAATTCTTCAATTTTTTCTTGTAACTCTGGATTTTCTAATGCTTTTTCAAAAGCATCACTAATAATTTCTTTCACTTCTTCTGGTGTTCCTTTTGGTGCTAATATGCCCCGATCAACTGTTACTGCAAAATCAGTTCCTTGTTCGATAATCGTTGGAACATCTGGTAGAAATGGATTTCTTTCTTCGTCAACCATCCCTAAAGGAACCAATGTACCTTCATCAAAGTAACCTTTACCGGAAGCATAGTCCCCTGTCATACCGTCAACTTGATTCGCTAAAATAGCAGCATATTGAGGACCTGTACCATCGTAACTAACATAATTTAGAGATCTTGGATCAACGCCTGCAGCATCTAGCAACGCAGCAATTGTATAATGATCTTCTGATCCAACCGTGTATGCCCATGTTACTTTATTTCCTTCCTCAACATATTCAATTAAATCATTAATATTTTCGATACCATTTTCTTCACTAAACGCTTTACTTACTGATGGAATATGTGGTGTTGAAGTAATTAAATTGACCGGGTCAAATGCAGAAAAACCATAATCAACTACTCCTGTATGTTCAGCGGTTGCTACTACTTGGTGAGTTCCTAATATTGTGTAACCATCAGGATCTGCATCCTTTACCGATCTTGATCCAACTGTTGCAGTCGCACCAGCCATATTCGTTGGAACAATGGTTTGTCCTAATTCTTCCTCTGCATACTGTGCAACAAGTCTGAATAATACGTCTGTACCGCCTCCAGGTGGGTATGGAATAACTAGTTTAATTGATTTTTCTGGAAAACTTGTTGTCTCACCATTGTCACCTGTTTCTGCAGTTGCATTATTAGATGAACCACACGCTGCAAGTGCAGCTAACATGACAAGCATTAACAAACCTAACATTGCTTTTTTCATAATGAAAGAACCCCTTTTCATAGATGTATTTTTTGAAACGAAATAGCGAATAAACATTTTATTTCCTTTATTACGTTTTTTTATTTTTTTAATTAACATAAATAGATAAAAAGTTTATTTACCATTCGTTTTGTAACCTTGCTTCTTATTAAAACATGTCAGAAAATCTCCGTCACGATTAATGTAAGGAAATCTAACATACTTTTTTTGCAAAGTGTAAAAAATTATGATTATTATGAAGATTTAATCAAACGCTTCGTACTGTATTTTTTTCAAAAAAAAAAAAATCACCCAAAATGGATGATTTTTACCTTGTAAAAAATTAAGGAGAATCCCTTACCGATATTCATCATAATTAAAAATCTCAAATCCAGCTTTTTCAATGGTTTGGCGACTTTACTTTCTATTTCCGAAATACTTCATCCTTTGGAGCTAGCCAGAAAGCTAAAATAATCGATCCAATCAGGACAATAAATGGTGCGTAAAAGTGTAAAAAAACATGCATATATTTTCCTCCTTTTTACACATAATTATCGGTTTCCTTGTACATAGTCCTTGTTAAACAAAAACAGCTTGAGCAATAGAAACAACGATGGTAGTAATAGCCCTAGGCCCGCGATAAAAGCAACGATTAAGGCAACAGCCATTTCCTCGCTTGTAAAGCTATCATAAATCGTCAAATACGGATACAACAAATATGGATAATGCGAAATACCATAGGCAAAAAAGGCGACTAAAAATTGCCCGGTTAGCAATGTAAACGCAATGCCATAATTTTTTCGCTTCCAAATCAAGTAAACAGAACCAAGAAATAAGACAAAAGATATGCCGAACAAGAACCATAAGTCAACTAAGCGATTAAAATGAACTGGGTTATGGGTACGTAACTCGACAATGATTCCTGTTGCCGTGATGATTGCCGGAAAGGCCCAAACGAGTGCATACTTTCGCAATAACTCTGTTGCTTGATGGTCTTTCGCCTTATTTGCATACCAGGTTAAAAACGCTGCCGAAATATAGAGTACAGATGTCAAGCTAAGAACGACGATACTCCATGTTAATGGACTTGTAAACAATGCCCAATAATCTAATGCTAACCCAGCTTCATCCTCCGTAATAAACCCACCTTCCGAGATCGTTAGGACAATCGATAACGAAGCAGGAATAAACAAACCCGAAAAACCATATAAATAGGTCCATCCCTTATGTCTTAACTCACCATATGTTGTAAAGGCATAATAGGATCCTCGAATAGCCAGAAGCACAATTGCAATACTAGCCGGCACTAATAAAGACGTACCGTAGTAAAAGGCTGTTCTTGGAAAAAATCCAACAACCCCTACAAAGAAAAATACTAAGAAGACATTTGTTACCTCCCATACAGGCGACAAATACCTTTGGATAATACCGCTAATAATATGATGCTTGTTTATCAACAAACTATATGCATTGAAAAATCCTGCACCAAAATCAATCGAAGCTACGATGACATAGCCAAATAAAAACAACCATAATACAGATATCCCAATAACCTCATATGTCATAAATAATCACCTACCTTCTCCATGTCGATCAGCCAACTCCTGTTCGACCGGATTTTTTCGGAACATACGAGTCAGCACAATCACACTACCAACCCCTAATACAAGGTATAGTCCTGTAAACAATAGTAGCATCGAGTCAACATGGTTACTTGTCGTTGCTGCATCAGCTGTTCTCATCATTCCCCGTAACACCCACGGCTGACGTCCAACTTCTGTTAGCCACCAACCAGCTTCAATTGCAAGCATCGCAAGTGGTCCAGTCGTAAACACAATCCATAGGAACCAATTTGCGTTAACAAAACGACGTCTCAGCCACGTACCTACCACATAGACTAATGAAACCATCGCCACTACCATCCCGATCGTAACCATTAAATCAAACAAATAATGAATATACAGTGGCGGGATAACATCTTCAGAAAATTGATCTAACCCAATCACCTCTGCATAGGGATCACCATGCGCCAAGATACTTAAAGCATAAGGAATTTCAAGCGCATATTTCACTTCATGATTATCCTTTAATACCCCAAATAAAATGAGTGGAGCCCCTTCTTCGGTTTCAAAATGCCACTCATAGGCTGCTAATTTCTCTGGTTGGTATTCCGCTAAATATTTTCCTGAAAAATCACCTATTACCGCTGAAGCAATCGAAAAGATTAATCCGATTTTCATCGTCAAAAATAACGCCTTTTTATGGTAAACATGGTTTGACCCTTTCAAGAGACGAAAGGCACCAACTGATGCCAGAATAAAAGCCGAAGTCATGTAGGCGGTAGATAACACATGCGCAACCTTTGTTGGCATAGCTGGATTAAACATAGCCACTAACGGTTTTACATTGACTAGTACTCCATTTTCCAAATCAAAGCCCTGTGGTGTATTCATGAATGCATTGACCATTGTTATAAATACTGCAGAAAATGAGGCTCCAATCGCAACTGGAATGAGTAGCAGCATATGTTTTCTCTGATCTTTAAAACGATCCCACGTATATAAATAAATACCTAAAAAGATCGCTTCAAAGAAAAAAGCAAATGTTTCCATAAATAATGGCAAGGCAATCACGTTACCAGCTAGTTGCATAAAATTCGGCCATAGAAGTGACAGCTGTAAACCAATAGCTGTTCCTGTTACAACACCTACTGCAACGGTGATAACGAACCCCCTCGTCCAGCGTCTTGCTAATAATATGTAGTGTTCATCCTGTTTTTTTATTCCAACCCACTGTGCAATAAAAATCATCAATGGAATTCCCACGCCAATCGTTGCATAGATAATATGAAACGATAACGTCAATTCTGTTAGTAAACGACTAAAAAAGACAGCTTCTTCATTTCCCATTTGATAAAACTCCTTTTCACCCTGAAAAGATGCGTCCGAATAAAGATAAACCCATGATAAATGCGACAATAAAGGTTATCCAAATCAACATTTTCTCATGTTTTTTATACAATAGGTAACCTCCTTTACATTAGATAAGCCCCAAATCCGTTACGTCTTATAACAAATGTCGAAGTTTTTATACTTTCAACAAAAGTATAAAAATGACAGGCACCTTTTTATAAAATTATTCTTCTCTACGTTTCTTATTCCCTATCCGCTACATTTAGAAACAGAAAGAACCATAATTGATTACAGTATAATCATACCCGTTATCGATAAAAGAATATCAGGACTATTGAAAATCTGTTGTATTTTTGTGACATACATGTGACGAACAACATTTGAATTGGTGTTCGTCAGCTTTGAATAAATTAGAAAAAAAGGCATACCTCTCGCCCAGCTAAAATGAGCACTATGATCAAATCATAATTTACTCATGACGTCAATCGTCTTACAGTTGAGATTCTTACTAAATGTATCTTTTTTTACGTTATGAAATAGGGTTGTCCAAAAATTCGGGACAACCCTTGCAGATGTTTTTCTTGCCTCTCCAGTGATTTATCCTTTAGAAACATTTATAGCAGCCTTCTGATCTGTGATACTCCTACTCCTTAACATAGGTTCAGCTACATGTACTTTAAAAAATTGTACGATAGGTCCAGTGAAAAAAGCCGTAATCACAGTGCCAATACCAACAGTAGCTCCAAACGAAAACCCAATTACTACGCACGTAACATCTGTCATGATTCTTGCCCATGCAAACGGAACTTTATCATTCGTTACCTTCGCAATAATTAATGCCATCGCGTCATACGGCGCCACCCCTAAGTCTGCAGTAATGTATAGAGCAACTGCAATACCAGCAATTAATACCGCAATTAACATAATAGAAATCCTCATAGAATAAGTTAACGTACCATCAATCATGTTTCCATATAAATAGACAAAAAAATCGGCGATAAATCCAATACAAACCATATTGACTACCGTACCTGAACCAATATGTGACCTGCCAAACAACCAGACAAATCCCAACAGGAAGATGTTTATAATTAATTGATAAATACCAAATTGCATATTAATAAAACCGCTGATTCCTAGATTCATAGTCGTATATGGATCGGTTCCAAAACTACTCAAACGAAATAGAGATACGGCAACCCCTATAAAAAAATTCCCTACGACCATCATTAGCATTCTTTTTACCATCATGTTGTTTTCCTCACTTTCTTTTCCGACACGAAATGTTAGCATGCACTACTAATGTAGAGACATGGTATAATAGAGAAATGCAAATTGGTATTTTCCCCCATTAAAATTCCTATGTAATAACAATGTTGCGTAACTGACAGTTTTTCCTAATAATAGCTATGGATCATGTCATCTACTCCATACCTACAATAAGGCTGCAAAGTCTATTATATATGTTTTTTCGTTCATCGTTACAAGAAAGCCAATTTTTTAGAAAAAATTATATAATCAAATGAATCATTTAGAAAAACCGAAAACGCATGTAAAAATATTCTTTGTTTATACGCTCGTAATGAAAGTTAAATTCTTAAAGTGCAAAAACACGGAGGAACAGCTATGTATCATGCAGACACACCCAAAAAGAAACTAACATTATTTCTCGCTATTCTATGGCCAATCATGGTAACTCAAATCGGTTTATTCGCCATGAACCTCGTTGACACGATGATGTCAGGTCGGGTTGGTACAAATGACTTGGCAGGAGTAGCGATTGGCGCAAATTTATGGATGCCGATTTTTACTGGGATTAATGGTGTTTTATTAGCCGTCACACCGATTGTGGCGCAGCTAGTTGGCAGTGAGCAGCGGGATAAAATCCCCCATGCCATTACCCAATCGATTTATTTATCCATAATACTAGCAATTCTAATTATACTCGGTGGAGCTTTTTTACTTGATCCAATTTTAACCTTGATGGAGTTAGATCCAGCTGTACATCATGTAGCCTTTCACTATTTAGTAGGATTGTCGATTGGAATTATTCCATTGTTTTTATCGAATGTTCTTCGTAACTTTTTTGACGGACAAGGCTATACACGAATAACAATGTTTATTACGATTTCAGCTGTGCCTTTTAATGTCGTATTAAATTATGGCTTTATTTTTGGCCATTTTGGATTACCTGCCCTCGGTGGAATAGGTGCCGGGTATGCCACAGCCATCACATTCTGGATTATTCTGTTTATTAGCATCTGGATGACTTTTCGTTTAGAGGTGGTTAAACGTTATCGTATTTTCGTTCAATGGATGAAGCCATCCTGGAAGACGTGGAAAGAACAGCTGTCTATTGGTATTCCAATCGGACTTTCTATCTTCTTTGAGGCTAGTATTTTTTCCATTGTATCTTTATTAATTGGGATCATGTTTACAACAGTCACAATTGCTGCCAACCAAATTGTGCTAAGCTTTACTTCCCTTATTTTTATGATTCCACTTAGTATTTCTATGGCTTTGACGATTGTCGTTGGCTACTCGGTTGGCGGGAAAAGATTAGAAGCTGCCAAACAATATAGTTATATTGGTGTATTAGGGGCGATTGTCTTTTTAGCTGTAGGTGCAGTTTTTCTCTATTTTTTCCGAGAATCCATTGCCTATCTCTATACACAAGACCGGGAAGTCGTATTATTAGCTAGTCAATTTTTTATAATCGCTATCTTTTATCAGTTATCGGATGCGGCACAAGCCAGTTTACAAGGGGTGCTTCGAGGTTATAAAGATGTAAAGCTCCCTTTTATTATTGCTTTCATCTCATACTGGATTGTTGGTATGCCTTCTGGTTATTCGTTAGCTGCATTTACCGAGCTTGGACCCTTTGGATTTTGGATCGGTATAACTCTAGGTCTAACCTGTGCAGCGATTGGTTTTCTGATTCGCCTTCGTATCGTGTATAGCCGAATGACTGTGAAAGAAACAGAGAATTCGGATGTGTGATGGTAAAAAAAATTAATGTTTCGTAGACAAAATTATTTTTTTCGCCAAATAATGCTTTAAAAATGTCTTTTTAAGTCGAAAGTGTGGTCATCCTCTCCCATTTTTTTGTAAGATAGTGTTGTATTTCCAAAATATAATATGGAAGGGAGAGGAATTATGAGGAAAAATTTTGTATCCGGACTCATTTCTTTGATACTAGCATTGTCAGTAGTCCCAACAAATAGTGTAGCAGTATCACCGTTTCCGGATGTCACACAATATGCCGAACACATTACATATTTAACGGAAAAAGGAATTATTAAAGGCAAACCAGATGGAACATTTGCACCAACAGAAGATGTAGCAAGACTTCAAGCCGTCCAAATGATTATAAATGACTTGGGGATTGAATCATTGGACGCACCAGACCCAGGATATGACGATGTAGATCCTGATACATATGGCTATGATTACATTGCTAAAGCAGCTGAGCTTAAACTAATTAAACCACGCGGCGAGAACAACTTCGCAGCATTCAAACCGATGACTCGTGGAGAAATAGCTTATGCGATTGATCAGGCGTATGACCTATCTGGTGAACCAGATGTCACCTTTTCAGATGTGTCTGATGACTATTTTGCAAAGGAAGCCATTTATGACTTAGCAGCAAACAACATCACAAAAGGTTATCCAGATAATACCTTTAAACCGAATCAGACACTGTCTAGACAGCACTTTTCCGTTTTTTTAGCGAAAACAATTAACCCAGCTGGTTTTATAGAGGTAGATTCAGAAAAAGTAGCCGCTACAGTTAACCGGGTTGTTGATGGCGATACAATCGAAGTGGATCTAAACGGGGAAATAGAAACCGTTCGGTTATTACTAGTAGATACACCGGAAACCGTTCATCCAACGTTACCTGAACAACCATACGGCCCAAAAGCTTCCGAGTATGCAAAATCCACCCTACCTGAGGGAAAAGAAGTAAGAATCGAATATGACGGCCCTGAAACAGATAATTACGATCGCCTGCTTGGATACGTCTGGGTAGATGGAGAAATGTTTAATAAACTCTTACTAGAAAAAGGACTAGCAAGGTACGCTTATGTTCTTGAGCCACCATATACGTATCAAGATGAATTAGAAGCCGCTGAAGAAAAAGCAAAAAATGAAGAAATTGGCATTTGGAGCCTGGACGATTATGTTACAGAAGAAGGCTTTAATGATGACGTTGAGGACCCGAATGAGGATACGAATCAACAGGTATCAGATTTAGAATACGATGGTCCTTATGATCCCAACGGTCAGGATCGAAACTGTAGCGATTTTGATACACACCAAGAAGCTCAAGCATTCTTTGAGGCTGCAGGTGGACCGGAACTAGATCCACATGAATTAGATGGTGATGGTGATGGAACTGTTTGTGAAAGCTTACCGACACAGACGGATTTGGTAAAAATTTATTCTAACTAAATAAGTACTTAGAAGTACCGGGCAGGATAGTCCGGTACTTCTTTCAAATTCAACAATAATCTCCCTCTACTGGTACCACTTGTTTAAACAAAGTACCAAATCCCATTTAAGGATTTCCGATGTTGATAGTTTGTCCAATCTAACGGGTCTCGAGGTTAAGAATGATTAAAACAATTAGGCTGCAGCTTATAGCTGCAGCCTAATTGTAAGTATCACTGCTTGATAAATTTATATACAACTTAGTAAAAAGAGGTTCATCCCACCATCTCCATGAAATTTTTTAATAACTTGGTATTATCAACCTCCGGAGTGGGTAACCCTTCAATTATCTCCTTAATTTCTACTCCTAAATCCTCCTCTAATAAACTTTTGTATTTACCTATTAAATGATTAAAAGCTGACAATTGAATTTCTGGATGAAACTGAACACCATAACAACCAACGTCGGGAATTTCAAAAGCCTGTACAAAATCTCGATCGCCCTTTTGATGGGAAGATATAATATTTACATTATCTGTTTTAATCTGATTATAATGAAAGGAAAAAGCATGAAGCGTTGAGTCAAACCCTTTAAAAAGAGAATGATCAGGTTGCTCTAGATTAATCTCACTTATCCCCATCTGAGGAGGCTTCAAGAAAGTAACGCTTCCTTCCTTATTGCTTTCTGCAATCAGCTGGGCACCAAAGCATATACCTAAAATTTTCGTTTTATCCCTTTTCTTTCGGTTTTCATTCATTTTTGTTTTCATAAAATTCTTTGCTTTTACAATCCAGTCAATATCAGCAGTTACTTCAGTCATTCCTCCTGATATAATGATAGGTTTTTCTGGAAGTTCATGGAGATGATCAACATTTTCGGCTAAAGAAATCAGTGCTGTATTATATCCAAATTTTTGCAAATTGTTCATTATATGATGCCCATAGCCATGATTACTATCGTCCACTGCTCCATCTGCTTCTAATACAATAACGTCCACATCCGAATACATCGTTTTCCTCCTCTTTGGTGCTTTTATTTTAGTTCGTTTTTATTCTCTAAACGCAATGAATAGGATACAAACAACAGAAAGCATCGATCCGATTACAAAAGAAAGCAAATTAAATTCTGGAGCGAAATTAAATACTGGATTTGAAAACTCAATAAAAGCTTTAATCACTTCCACAATACTAATAATAGTGATTACAGACAATATGGTATTTAATGACCCATCCCGTTGTTCTTTCTTTCTTACATAAAGAAAGTCCAAAAATTCTTCAATTACTGTTAATTTGTTTCTTACCTTTTGAATCAGGTCTTGCTGCAGCCATCTTTTATGTAATTGATCTAATAATCTCCTTTTTTCTGTATCGAACGTAATATTAATCCCATCAAAACTATCTAATATCGTTTCCATACATTTCGTAAAATTTCTTACTTTAATGATGTTTTTTGTGAGTATTTTAATTTTACTTTTCTTCTTATTTGTATCCGCATAAAAAGAAATACGAGCCAAATCTATTAATTTAGAAATGTTGTCTAGGCAATGCCAGTTCGTTTGCGCAATTTGTACAAGTCTTATGTAATTGTACACATCAAACTCCGGCTGAGATTTATTTCCCTGATTCATTGATAG
Source organism: Aquibacillus albus (assembly GCF_016908325.1). GTDB lineage: Bacteria > Bacillota > Bacilli > Bacillales > Amphibacillaceae > Aquibacillus_A > Aquibacillus_A albus. Next base: position 22,413 of record NZ_JAFBDR010000031.1, read on the forward strand.
AATTAATGAGTGCCCCCAACCAAAGTAAATGTATCTATTTGGATAAACGGCAAAATTCTTAACATCTGTACTCGCGATTGGCGTTAAAAGGCTTTTAAAGGGTTCACCTGGATTTTCTAATTCAAAAAGCGAGGCATCATCAACGTGGTATATTCGATGCGTCCAAGGTAAAAAAGCCTTCGCTTTTTCCACCTGTTTAATATCTGGAATAAAACTAAAGGTAAAGTGAGGAACATTCACTTTTTTTATTGCATCTACATAAAGCATGGTAAGCTCATAACATATATCCTCTAAGTATTCTTTGTATAGATTATTTAAACTCTCAGATATCTTGTCTAACATATTTACCGACAACCCTGATTCACTAGTAAGGGACAAATCTAAACTACAAGATCCTACTCCTGATTCATTAAAATATATCTGAATGTTTATCGGTTTTACTATCGTTGAATAAACATGCTCTATCTCGTTCAACTCCAGCAAAGTATAAAAATCTTCAAAGTCAGTTATTTTTGCTGAAATAAAAGAATTCTCAGAACCCGGTAAACTAAAAACACCCTTTGACGCCTTCAATGGATCCGATTTTTCTATCATCCATTGCACTTTTGATTGCAAGAATTTCGGGGTAATACTCGTTAAATATTCAATGAGTTGATCTCTGAGATTCTCATATTTATTAGAAAATATTTCATCACTATCCAAAAAAACAAACGTATCAAACGGAGCAAAAATATATTCATTAATATTATGACACTTTAATTCTGTTGCTATATTATGTTGGTTATCCTCATACGTTTTTTGTTCAATCACTAAATTTCCCCCTACCAAAATCAGCACTAGTAATATACTTAACTATATTTTACCATTTTGTTCTAGTTAATTCGATGTCCAATCACCACTAGAAATTTCTCTCAAACCGCTTACTTGCTCTTTACTATAAATATAAACATAAGCAGAGAATGTACCTGTTTCTGTGAACACTGTTTGCTCAATCCGCTCATATTCATTGTTATTGCCATTTTCCTCATAGTCCTCCAAAATATCGAGCTGAGCAAGCTCCTGATCAGTCACTTTGTACAATTCTCCATAAACACGTGTTTGATTATCACCTGTAGTAACAGCAGGATAACCACACCCGACATCGTATAACTTTCCATAAATCCAGCACTTTTTAGCAACTAGTTCAGCTTGTTTCAAAAAATGATGATTGTTTTCGTTAAGACGCAATGTTCCATAGACAAATACCAAATGCTGTTTCAAATGAATCACTCCTCGTACATTATATAGACCTCTTATCGCAAAACTTGATAGAAAGAATTTCACGATAAGTTAATGATAACCCCATTGGAAATAGATCAAAGGAAATTAAATCGAATATGGTTTGATTTATAAAAATAGATTACCATCATAAATAAACAACAAATCTCACATCACTGTCAAAAGCTTTGACATGAAGGTAAAAATAATGTACATTACCAAAGGAACGAACAATTGTATTTAACTAAACTAAATTATTCGTGTTTAGGAGTGTGCAACATGGAAAATGTGTTTGATTACGAAGATATTCAATTAATTCCTGCAAAATGTGTAGTGAATAGCAGATCTGAATGTGATACAACAGTAACATTTGGCGGACGTAAATTTAAGTTACCTGTGGTGCCTGCAAACATGCAAACAATCATAGATGAAAAGATTGCCCTTTATTTAGCAGAGAATGATTACTTTTATATAATGCATCGTTTTGAGCCAGAAAGTCGACTATCTTTTGTTAAGGATATGCAAGCACGTGAGTTATTCGCATCAATTAGTGTTGGCGTTAAAGAGGAAGAATACAGCTTTATTCAACAACTAGCAGATGAACAGCTTACACCGGAATATATTACGATTGATATTGCTCATGGACATTCCAATGCGGTAATCGAAATGATTAAACATATCAAAAAACACTTACCTGAAAGCTTTGTGATTGCCGGTAATGTTGGAACACCAGAAGCAGTAAGAGAATTAGAACACGCTGGTGCAGATGCGACAAAAGTAGGGATTGGTCCAGGAAAAGTATGCATTACAAAAGTTAAAACAGGATTTGGAACGGGTGGATGGCAGTTAGCTGCACTACGTTGGTGCGCAAAGGCAGCAAGTAAGCCTATTATTGCTGATGGAGGAATCCGTACCCATGGAGACATTGCAAAATCAGTTCGGTTTGGTGCTTCGATGGTGATGATTGGTTCCCTTTTTGCGGGACATGAAGAATCTCCAGGAGAAACCATTGAAGAAGAAGGAAAACTTTATAAGGAATATTTTGGTTCTGCTTCGGAATTTCAAAAAGGCGAAAAGAAAAATGTAGAAGGTAAAAAAATGATTGTCGAGCACAAAGGTTCTCTACAAGACACGTTGACAGAAATGGAGCAAGATCTTCAATCCTCCATTTCATATGCAGGTGGAAATAAATTAGACGCCATCCGAACAGTCGATTATGTTATCGTTAAAAATTCCATTTTTAATGGAGATAAGGTGTATTAAATTAAGAATAAGCCAACAAAATAATTACGGACGTAAAACGCAAAGATGACGACAATCTTTGCGTTTTTTTTATTTCAATGACCTATAAACAATTGAATTTTATATTAGTGAAGTCCCCAGGTACGCTCTCTTTTTCTTTTAATCCCTCTGCCGTGCACTTTTTCTCCTTTTTGCATCTACTATAGTAAATGGAAATAAAGGAGGAAAATGATGGAACAAGCACGTTTAATCCCATATAAGATTCAACAGGAGTTTGACAAAACAGATGAAATTCCTGCTGGGGTTGAAATGATTCAAGCACCAAAACTATGGGAAAAAGGGTTTGAAGGTCAAGATATCGTTATTGCAGTAATTGATACAGGCTGTGATAAGAATCATCCTGATTTAAGGAATCGAATAATTGGAGGAAGAAATTTCACATCAGATAATCGAGGAAATATTCGAAACTTCAATGATGGTAACGGTCATGGTACACATGTTGCCGGGACCATTGCAGCTACACTTAATAATCGTGGCGTTGCTGGTGTAGCCCCTAAAGCAAAGCTATTAATCTTAAAAGCTTTAGATAATAATGGTGGGGGAAGTTTTGATAGTATTATTCATGCAATTGAATATGCTACACAATGGCGCGGACGAAATAATGAAAGAGTTCGGGTCATGTCGATGTCTTTTGGTACTTCAACTGATTTACCAGAGCTTCATCAATCGATTCAAGAAGCAGTTGCTAACGATATCTTAGTTGTTTGTGCTGCCGGAAATGAAGGAGATGGAAATGCACGAACATCCGAACGCATGTATCCGGGGTATTATAAAGAAGTAGTCCAAGTGGGCGCTGTCGACCATGAAGGGAATATGGCTGCATTTACAAATACAAATGATGAAATTGACCTTGTCGCACCAGGTGTCGATGTTGTATCCACTTATTTGAACAGAAAGTATGCAAAGCTTTCCGGAACATCGATGGCAACACCACATGTTTCAGGAGCTGCCGCAATTATTATTGAGCAGATGGAAAAGGAATTTGACAGAACGTTAACAGAACCCGAAATTTATGCCCAACTGATAAAGGCCACGACTCCACTAAAAAATAGTAAAAAAGTAGAAGGAAATGGATTGATTACTTTGAATAAGGAACATGTAAGTTTTAATCGTTCATGTAACAAGACTCGCTCTTCAAGCTCTTCAAAAGCTAAAAATTCAAAATCTAAAGGGAATGGCTTTGTAGTTCCGGATGCAGAAGTATAGAATAATAGACTTTTTGAGTTGAAAGCCTTCTTATCTAACTCAAAAGAAAAATAAATAACGCCACCCCCATCTGGGGTGGCGTTATTTATTTCGACACAAAACGACACATTTTGGGCAGTGATAGGCACCATAGAAAAATTGTTTAATTCTAGAAAGTATAGTTTGTTTTTCACTTAAATATATTACATGCGTTGACAAACTAGTAATAATATTCATTGCTAGTTTAGTATTATGATACATTAATTTTTTAAAACTAGATTCCTCTATACGAATATACTGAATAGGTGTGAGGGCTGTGGCACAAATATCTTCTGAATAAAAGATAGAGCGATCTCCAAAAAACGCCCCAGGACCAATTACTTTTTTTGTTCCTTTGTCTTGATTGAATAGTTTCACATACCCATCCGCCAGATAGAAAGCTGCACTCTCCACTTGATCAGGAGCATAAATGGTCTCACCTTGCAGCTTATTAACTGTAACACCATAGCCATCTAATTCTACCAATTCTTCAGTCCTATCATGTGATCTAAGATTCAGAGAGAGAACTTTCATTATATCCCACCTTTAACTGTAAATATTTTTGTTCATTTATATTAAAATAAGGTGAATGAAAAGATTAAGTTATTGCTCATACTTTGTCAAGTATTAGCCACTTCGAAACATTCAGAAGCAATTTAGTTAAATGAAGGTGCCAGCCCCCTTGCTTAATCCCATTTTTCTAGTACTAGCGAATAATAGGGAGCATTTTTAACCTTTTATAAGAACAGTAGCATTAATTCCTTTCATTAAATAATAATCGCTCTATACGTCTACTGTACAGGCATTATGTCATTTTATTTAAGTCAACACTTTTGTTAGAATTTATTACAGTACATTGCATGATGTGCATAGTAATAATCATCAGGAGGAGATTAAGATCGCATTTAAAATGCCGCCAAAAGGAAAAACGTGTAGACTAGTAGCAACAACAAAAGTTGGAGAGGAAACACATATTTCTGTGCTTCATAACGAAGAAGGATTTGTTTATTTTAATCTAAGCGAAAAAGACAAACAACGCCAAGACATCCAAGAATATATAAGCGAACTACAGCCAAAGATTCAATCAGGAATCTATCAAGCTGAATTAGTTGATATGAAAAAAGAAGAAATTTGTTGTTAAAAAACCCTTATTTGAGGGTTTTTTATTTTACCTAAGAAGAATTATTGAGAAGCTTTCAATTTGTGGATTTCCATGCCATGCTTTGACACCTCATTGCGAAGATAATCTGTTTCATAACTATTATTTCTTATTTCTTTTAACAATTCCTTATGCCTGGCCTCATTTATCTGTCTATCTTGTTTAGCAGCTTGTTCCAAGCAGTCCATCCGGTCGCTGATGTTTTGTACAATACTATTGTTTTGAAGAATCATTTTATTATTCTCAGCCACCATATAGATAAGTTGCTCCATATGCGCTTCTATTCGATCCAAACGTGATTCGCTCATCAAAAACACCTCCCTTTGTTCATCATTATTATAGCACGAGTCTACCCTCACTCCCACGAAGGAAAAAGAAATTTTAATAATAGATTTTGTGCTGAAAATGCTCATCTTCTATGAAAACAAGTCCTTTCGATAATGATGCTAATGATTATATAATAGTGATTTAAAATTTCCAGCTTACACAACACTCGACATATTCTGACAATATTCTGTGATAACTAGGCACCGCAGAAAAACTATAACCTATTAATTAACTCATCAATATCATTTTTACTGTAATTACCAGCAACACCTGGTTTTAAACTCAAATAATCTACAATAGCTGTATCCTCCAATCCTAAAGTCGTTTTCAAACCGCTAATAATCATACTTAAATATTCGTTAGAAGGTTTGACGAAAGGAACATCCAAATCCCAATCAGCAGTAAAAGTGAAAATAGGGTATCCATCTTCTTTACCCAAATATAAAATAGTTCCGTACCATGAATCACGTAAGGTTTTGAATCCTTGCTTCATGATTTCGTCTAAATCTATATCTAATGTAACACCGTTATTTTCTTGTTTTACAACATCCATAAATTGCTCTGCTGTAATTAAATATTTTCTGCTATAAGTATGATGTTTTTCATCTTCACTCAATCCTATAAAAGCTACTCCTTGTTTTTGCCAACGAACAGAATTCTTTGCAAAATACAATGGGTAATGCATAATATGAGTTGCTTCGTTTACAGGAAGAGATTGATCGCTACACCCAATCTCCTCTTTTTCAGACCCTTTAGGTTTTCCACCCCTTATGTAACATAAAAAACGATCTCTATTTAAATTAGAACCATAACTTGCATACCATACATACTTTGTCTTTTTATCGATTATCACCACATCCTAAAAACTTTTTCCCCTATTATAGCATCATTACTACGCCTTGTTCAGTAGGGATCCTATTAAAATATACATACACCCTAACATTCGCAACCGTGAAACAATATTATTCGAGTGGTGACGAGCACCCTAGGAAAATGAATACGTAAGCGTTATACTTATATATAAGGTGAACGAAAATTCGCAAAACTCTGTTCATTTAACCTTAATTGGAAAAGAGGGCTATAAAAGTGGAAACGATAAAAGTAGCGAAGATTCATCAGAAGTTTTCGTCCGAAAAGATCGATGATATTTCAGGTGTGATTTCTAAGGAATTTTTAAAAGATGAAATAAGAAAAACGATAAAGCCTAGTATGAAAATAGCGATAACCGCTGGTAGTCGAGGTATTACAAACATCGCACTGATTCTTAAGGAAATTGGGATTCAGGTAAAAAAGCTAGGAGCTGAACCTTTTATTGTACCAGCAATGGGAAGTCACGGCGGAGCGACTGCGGAAGGTCAAGTTGATGTTTTACATTCTCTAGGTATTACCGAAGAATTTTGCGAGATGAAAATTCGTTCTTCCATGGACGTTATTCAACTCGGTACTACAAAGGATGGAGTTCCTGTTTATCAAGATAAACTAACACATACAACCGCTGATGGAGTTATTATAGCAGGAAGAATTAAATTACATACAGATTTTCACGGTGCGCATGAAAGTGGAATTGTCAAAATGGCCGCAATTGGACACGGAAACCATAAACAGGCTCAAACCATTCACACGCATGGTGTATATGGACTCCGTGATATGATGCCAGAGGTGGGGAAGGTTGTACTAGAAAAAGCCAATGTACTATTTGGTGTAGGAATTGTAGAAAATGCTTATGACCAAACAGCTGTTATTGAAACGATTCCGAAACAAAACATTGTGGAACGAGAAAAAGAACTTTTAAAATTGTCTAGTTCTCTGATGCCAAAATTACCAGTCGATGAGTTAGATATTTTGTTTGTCGATGAAATTGGTAAAGACTACAGTGGTACAGGGATGGATACAAATATTATCGGTCGCCTTAGAATCCTTGGCGAAGATGATTCCAACCTTAAACCGACAATAAAGTATGTCATTGCTGGAGACTTAAGTGACGCTTCACACGGAAACGCTCTGGGAATTGGATTAGCAGACGTAACGACAAAGCGCTTATTCCAAAAGATAGATTTCATTACCATGAATGAAAATGTTATTACAAGTAGTTTTCTTGATCGTGCTAAAATCCCAATTGTGCTAGATAATGATAAAAAAGCGCTAAAAACTGCACTAAGAGGTACATGGGGCGTATCAACGAACCAAGTACGGTTTATGCGAATACCAAATACGTTAAATTTAGAAGAAATCATTGTTTCCGAAACTATTTTTAATGAAGTGAAGGATATGGAGCACATAACTGTTATCGAGGAGTTAAAACCACTTGCATTTAATCAAAATGATGATTTGAGCCCATTTAGATTTTAACTCCACCATCGAATATTTTGGGACAAGGTTGTTATGTTAAATACTTACTATGACACGGAATGGCTCTCTTCCTCATTAAAATTTTTCACTAGATGTTGATATGTATCAGGATTACGTTGACATACTCGGACCCATGCATCTACACAGTCAGCGTCAAAATGGCTGCCTTTTTCTTCTAGGATTACCTTCATTGCTGCTTCATTAGTCCATGCCTTTCGATAAGATCGGTTTGAAGTAAGCGCATCATAAACATCTGCAACAGCCAGTATTCTTGCCAGAAAAGGGATTTCTTTTCCTTTTAAACGATCTGGATATCCACTGCCATCCCATCTCTCATGGTGATAGCGGATGATATCCAGTTCTTCTTTCATAAAACCTAACCTCTTGCACATTTCATATCCCGTTACTGGATGTAGTTCAATCATCGCTCTTTCCTCTTCAGTCAGTTGGCCGGGCTTGTTAAGAATATGATCAGGAACCTGTAATTTTCCAACATCATGAACTACTCCTCCCTGAGCCAATGCGCGAAGTTGATCAGGTGTTACACCCATTTCTTCTGCAATTTGTAACGCAAACAAGGCCACTCGGAAATTATGACCAGCTGTATATTCATCACTAGCTTCTGTAGCAACTACTAATGCTTTAATACTTGGAGATATGCATGCTTCTATCCGTTCAACTGGATTCGAATGAAAAAGAGATTTTACCGCCATCGTAACCGAAGACTTGGAAGCATACTGTCGAACCAATCCTATTAGCATCATAATCACCGAGAACAGCAACAAGAAATGATAGAGCCACCAGCTTATTCTCCACATCTCTCCTAATATCATAATAACTTGAGAAACCATCAGCCAACACGTGCTATAAACAATCGTCAATTGAAGCGGCAGTCGTGAGAAACGGTAGGAATACATATAGCGAATAATAGCATGAAGACTAAGAGTAATAATCATGGCAGTGATTAACCAATTTAATGGATTTTGATTAACAGGAATTACATTTGCGAGCTGCGGAAATAGCATGGCCAGTACACAACACACCCCTAGAATAATAGTCCAGACCGGAACTAACCATTTCTGAAAGGAAGATATATATAACACGACAGGATGATCGGAAGACAACGACGATAGCCATAACCAAAAAACGGCAAACAAAATACTCAGCTGTGCTGCAACACCAGGCAAACTAGAAGCATCAATAATAAATCCAGGTGTTGCTAATCCATGCAAAGCAAATATTTCAGTTAACGATATAAAAGCTAACGATAAAAAAGTAACATGAATATTACGTAGTTTTGTACCAGACACTCCTACCGCCAAAGATATGACGGTTGACAGGAGTGCCACCATACTAACAATAATAAAATGTTCCTTTGGGACTGAAATAATCAAATCTATAGAAGGTTCCAATTTCAAGTAGATAAATAAAGAAAGCGGAACCATTGTTGCGATAAAAGGACCTATCCAGTAGGAAAACTTCTGCAAAACCTATCCCTCCAACCAAGTAACGAAAAAATACAGTAATAAGAATAGCATACTTTATGATTAATTCGACATTATGTTCTGTACTCCTTCTTTTCACGACCTTTTTCTACAACGAAAAAAATGCTAGTACTTATGAAGTCACTTCCATAAGCACTAGCATATAATTGTTGACCATAACAAATTAACAAACACTGTGTAACATTACTGTGAAACAATATTATTCGGGCGGTGACAGTCACCGCATAGGTTTGATTTTCCAAATTTCTTCTCCATATTCTTTAATGGTTCGATCACTGGAAAAATATCCTGAATTTGCTATGTTTATGATTGATTTTTTTAGCCATTCCTCTTGGTTAACATAGGCATGCGCTACTTTGTTCTGAGTTTCTACATAAGAAGAGAAGTCTTTAAGGACAAAGTATTCATCATGATTTAATAAGCTGTAATAAATGGATTTGAAATCGGCTTTTTCTTTAGAAAGAGGTCCATTAATAAATTGATCTAGTATGTATATCAACCGTGGATCTTGATTGTATACTTCTCTTACGATATAATTCCCTTCCGCGTAATAGCGCAATACTTCTTCCGGTTTTAATCCGAACAGAAATAAATTTTCGAAACCAGCCGCTTCTGCAATTTCTATATTTGCACCATCATGAGTTCCAATCGTAAGGGCACCATTCATCATAAATTTCATGTTTCCTGTACCTGATGCTTCTTTGCTTGCAGTTGAGATTTGCTCACTAACATCTGTAGCAGGGATGATACGTTCAGCATCAGAAACACCATAATTCTTTATAAAAACAACTTTTATTTGATCTCGAATCGTTTTATCTTGATTGACGATATCAGCTACGGTATTAATTAACTTGACGATGTCTTTTGCCAGATGATAACTTGGAGCAGCCTTCCCTCCAAAAATGAATGTCCTAGGTGTTATCACAAGATTCGGATCTGCTTTTATCCGTCGATATAGATCTATAATATGAAAAACATTCAATAATTGTCTTTTATACGCATGCATTCGTTTAATATGAACATCAAAAATAGAAGATGGGTCAACAACAACGCCACTATCCTTATAAATCCAATTTGCTAAATTTTGTTTGTTATAAGCTTTCACCTTTGCGATATCTTCTTGAAATCCTCGATCATTACTAAAGTTAGTCAGATTTTGTAATGCAGTCGGATTATTGATCCATGAAGAACCAATTGCCTCTGTTATTGTCCCTGCTAAACATGAATTCGCGACAAGAAGCCAACGTCGATGAGATATACCATTGGTTTTATTGGTAAATTTGTTGGGCATAATCGATGCAAAGTCTTTCATCAATTGATTTTTTAATATGTTACTATGCAACTTGGATACGCCATTGACATAGTGACTTCCAACGACAGCAAGATGTGCCATTCGTATTTGATTGTCCGCGATGATGGCTAAATCGCTAATTTTATCCCAGTTACTAGGAAACTTTTTCCATAGATCTCGACAAAACCGTTCGTTTATCTCTTCAACAATCATATAAATCCGCGGCAATAGTGTTCGAAAAAGTTCAATTGGCCAAGTCTCTAATGCCTCTGAAAGAATCGTGTGATTTGTATAAGAAATCGTATTCGATGTAATCTCCCAAGCATCTTTCCAAGAAAACCCTTCCTCATCCATCAATATTCGCATTAACTCAGGTATGGCAAGAACAGGATGTGTATCATTCGTATGAATGGCAATTTTATTTGAAAATTCCTTAAGATCTTGATGAACTTTTTTATACCGACTAACAATACTTTGTAAGCTTGCAGATACTAGAAAATATTGCTGTTTAAGCCGTAGCACTCTACCTTCTTCGGTAGAATCGTCTGGATATAAAAACTCTGAAATCTCTTCTGTCCTCCGTTTGTATTCTACAATCTTATGGTAATTATGGTTTGATAGCTCCGACAATTCAAAATCTTTCATGATTGATTCTGCACTCCATAATCGGAGTGTATTAACGGTCTCATTATGATATCCAACCATTGGCATATCATAAGGGACAGCTATAACCGGCTCATAGTTTATGTGCTCGAAAAACAAGTCACCATTAGCTTCACGCATATGAACTTCGCCCCCAAAACGGACTTCGAAGGCTTGGTCGGATTTTCTAATTTCCCAAACATTACCTTCTTTTAGCCAGTAATCAGGAACTTCAATTTGGTACCCATCCATTATTTTTTGCTCAAACAACCCGTACTTGTAGCGAATACCACACCCATGCCCAGGCATATTTAACGAAGCTAACGAATCCATAAAATCAGCAGCGAGCCTGCCGAGCCCTCCGTTTCCCAGCCCTGCATCAGGCTCTTTCCCTTCCAATTGTTCCATATCAATCCCTAATTCCATAAGCCCTTCCTTACAAATAGAATAAACACCAAGGCTTAATAAATTATTTTTCAATTGTTTCCCAAGTAAAAATTCCATGGATAAATAGTAAACCTGTTTGCTTTCATTTTCTTCATAAAAATCTGTCGTGTTAACCCAAGATGAACTGATAAACTCCCTCACCATACAACCAAGCGTCTGATATTGATCAGAAGGGGTCGTCTCCTGAACTTCTTTCCCGTGCATGGAAACTAACCGATCTAAAAAGGTTGCCTTAAACGTGTCTTTATTTTCAAACATCTAAGTTGTCACCGCCTCTTCACGTAGACACAATTGATGATAAAGTGTACGATATTTTTTGGCTGACTGCTTCCAACTAAAATCATGAACAGTTCCATTTCGAACAATTTTCTCCCATTGCTGTGGATCTTGGTAAAAAGATATCGCTCTCCGAATCGTATGCAGCATGTCATGTGCATTGTAATTCATAAAGCTAAAGCCGTTACCTTCTCCTGTATACTCATTAAACGGTTGAACGGTATCCTTTAAACCACCTGTTTCACGAACAATAGGAACAGTTTGATACCTAAACGAAATGAGTTGACTTAGGCCGCATGGTTCAAACAACGAAGGCATTAAAAATAAATCAGCACCGGCATATATTTGTCTCGACATTGCTTCATCAAACTTCAACTGTAAAGAAAACTTTTCAGAATATCTGGAAGCTATTTCAGAAAGAAGTTGTTCATATTTAGGTTCACCCGTTCCTAAAATAACAACTTGTATATCATCCTGAAGTAACTCATCAAGTACGCGTACGACAAGGTCTAATCCTTTCTGTTCAACTAACCTTGTGATCATTGCAACCATTGGAACCTGACGTTCTGGTAACCCTACCAATTGTTGTAATACTTTTTTATTTACGTATTTCCCGCTCCAATCACGATATTGCTCGATAAGAGAGACATCGGATGCAGGGTCATAGCTTACCGTATCGATTCCATTAATCACTCCATATAAATCGTTATGTCTTTTCCGTAGCAAGCCATCCAACCCTTCTCCAAAAAACGGATATTGAATTTCTTTCGCATACGCATCACTAACTGTTGTAATAATATCTGCGTACACGAGGGCCCCTTTCATAAAATTGATGCAGCCATGAAATTCTAAGGCTTCTGGATGGAAATATTCAGGACCGAGCTCAACAACATCCCCTAACAAATGACTGGAAAAAATCCCTTGGTATTTTAAGTTATGGATTGTAAACATTGTTTTTACATTTTCATAAAAAGCTTCCTTTTTATACTGCGCCTCCATATACACAGGAACCATTGCCGTTTGCCAGTCATGTACATGTATTATGTCGACTTTTTCGATTACTTTCGGTATCATTTCTAGGACAGCTTTTGAAAAAAAGGTGAATCGTTCTGCTTCATCAAGATCATCCGAATATCCATAAATGTTATCCCGGCCAAAGTAATACTCATTATCGATAAAATAATAATTAATCCCATCCAGATGAAGGGTATCGACTCCACAATACTGCTTCCGCCAGCCTAATGAAATTTCACCACGGTACACCGACTCCATCCGCTGTTTGTATTCCTCGGGTATCGCTTTATATTTTGGAAGGAAAACGTCAATCACGTTTCCCTCTTTCCTTAATGCTTGTGGTAAGGAGCCAATAACATCTGCTAAACCACCTGTCTTCACAAATGGAGTACTTTCAGACGCAACAAAAACAATGTTCATATTATCTGCTCTCCAACTATTTTTTGCTTCGTTACTACTTTAGGATTATTTGGCGTTCCTTCTATGTGCTCATAAGGAAAAATCACTACCTCTTTATCAATGATGGCACCATCTAACTCTGCATTTTCACCAATTTGGGACTTTTGCATAACGATACTATTTTTTACCGTTGCACCTTTTTTTACGTGGACCCCGCGAAAAAGAATACTATTTTCTACGTTCCCTTCGACCACACAACCATTAGCGATAATAGCATTTTTTACTTCAGAGGAAGCGGAATACTTGGCTGGTGGCTCATCTTTCAATTTCGTATAAATCTCATTTGGCTTAAGTAGCCATTCATTTAGAAAATAAGGATCTAATAATTCCATATTATATCGGTAGTAATCTTGAATACTATTAATCTTCTGTACGTATCCATCATATTCATAACCTTTAATATTACATGTTAAATCGCAATTTTTTAACACATCTAATAAACTTCGATATTTATTCGCATTGGTTTTAATGGACTCAATAAATTTATCTTTTTTCATCACAAAAATATCAAGAGAGCCATAAGGACTGTCTGTTTCATTAAAGCTGGTAATGTTTTGAAAATCGTCCATTGTTATATCAGTAAAGGAAACATCATGGACTTCCTTTTCTTTATAGACAACCGTAACATCGGCACCAGACTGTATATGTTGTTTAATTACCGGTTGAAAATCAATGTTCATTACTAAACTACCAAAAGATATTAAGACATACTCTTGTCTGCTTTTCTCTAAATAATCGATATGTTGATTTAAGACAGAAAAATCATCACGATTGTCAAAAGTTGAATTTTTCGGAAAAATAAATAACCCTTCCTGTTTATACTCTAGATCCCAATCCTTGCCCGAGCCAAGGTGATCAAAGAGAGAACGATAATTAGGAGGCGTGAAAATAGCAATATTTCTTATTTTGGAATGAACCATGCTAGACAATATAAAATCGATAATCCGGTATCTTCCTCCATACGGGAGAGATGCATGACAGCGGCGAGCGGTTAATGCATGTAATTCATGATTTTCTTGCGTTACATTAATAATACCTAGTACATTATTTTTCAATTACTCTATCTCCTTTCATTCACAAACAGTGGGATATCGTTTTTATATGTGGAGGTTTGATCAATTAATTCAATAGGTCCATCATGTTGACCAATTGTTACACCATCTGGAATGATCGCTCCTTCTCCGATTATGGAGCGCTCAATTTTAACATTTCGACCGATTTTTGCATGTGGCATAATAACGGAATCCTTTATAGAAGCTCCAACATCAACTTCTACTCCGTAAAATAAAACGGAATGGTCAATGCTTCCATTGATGATACAACCATCATTCACCATGGAACGACTAACCTTCGCCTCTTTTCCAACATATTGAGGTGGCATATTAGGGTTAACAGATTTGAGTCGCCAATTTGAATTTTTCAGATTTAAAGCGGAATCATCGTCTAATAAATCTAAGTTTGCCTCCCAAAGACTCTCGACAGTACCAACATCTTTCCAATACCCTTCAAATTGATAGGCATATAGAGAACAATTCTCTCTTAACATCATTGGAATAATATCTTTACCAAAATCATTACTAGATGTTGCTGTTTTCTCATCTTCTTTTAAATACCTCTTCAATAGTGACCAGTTAAAAACATATACGCCCATTGACGCAAGGTTGTTTTTTGGTTGCTCTGGCTTTTCTTGAAAATCTATAATACGGTTATGATCATCTGTATTCATAATTCCAAATCGGCTCGCTTCTTGACAAGGTACCTGGATGACTGATATCGTTCCATCTGCTTTGTTTTTCTCATGTTCTTCCAGCATCTTGCTATAATCCATGTTATATATGTGATCTCCTGAAATAACGAGTACATAGTCAGGCTCATACTGTTCAATAAAGCATATATTTTCATAAATAGCATTGGCTGTTCCTTTATACCAGCGTCCTCCTTGCTGTTTCTGAACATATGGAGGTAATATTTTTAGTCCGCCACACTTTCGGTCTAAATCCCACGGAGCCCCTACCCCAAGATAACTGTTTAAAAGAAGTGGTTCATATTGCGTCAAAACTCCAACCGTATCTATTCCGGAATTCGCGCAATTACTTAATGTAAAATCTATAATTCGATATTTCCCCCCGAATGGAACAGCAGGCTTAGCAACGCTTTTTGTTAGGTTCGACAAGCGTTTTCCTTCCCCACCAGCTAAAAGCATAGCTACTACCTCTTTACGACTCATCCTCTTCCCCTCTTTCGACTATTTTTTCTTCTAAGACCGCCACTTCAAGTAGCGGAACATTCATTTCCAATGAATAGTGTTGGTTATGGAAAGGTGTTCGTTCTGTCGCAAAAGTAGAAGCATTTACAACATCCGATCCTCCAAACCTTTCATCATCACTTTTAAAAACTTCCATGTAGTCTGTCTGTTTAGGTATACAAATTTGATTTACCAACTCGCTACAGGATAAATATGAGTACTAAGCTTATGATAGTTAAGTAGATGGTTTTCTTGAAGAAATCGATAAATATCATATTCGTAATCACTAATTACAAAAGGCGACATGAACCACTTTCCTTTCCCGAAAAATTATTGACTCTTAAATGTATGCGAAGATGAATAAAAAATTGACTCTTTTTCTACAAAAGTGGAATAAATATTTTTGGATGGATGACAAATAGAAGATTTCAAACATGGCAACAATCATAACGTTTTCACAATTTCATACTTGTTCGACTCATCCCAACTATCTTGAAAAACAACCTCACAAACAAGCAATCGCTTTCATTTAAGAAAATGAATGATTATTCACTAATGTGTATAAAGGGACAGAGGGACAGGTTCCTTGTCCCAAAAATAGTAAAGATTTAATTCACAGGCTCTGTTAAAGGATAATATATTAGTATATTTTCGACTCATAATTAAGCATAGAAAAACAACGTTAGGTTTTCTTACATAAAGGTGTAAATGTTATGAATAAGCTGATATTCTTATATCAGAATATTAAAACAATTAGGAGGGAACAATCATTAGAAAAACAAAAAATATCCGTCTATTTTCATTTACATTTTTAGCACTTGCTGTAAAAATGTTTGTTGGAAGATAGGACGAAGTGGCTTTACAAGAATCTAACCTAGGCTAAATGAATGAAGAAACAGTGAAAATAAAATATAAAATCTTACTTAAACGATTTATTCAAATATTCAAACATTAACACCTCCTTGAACGTCAAGGGGGTTTTTGTTTTCTTGAATCAACATAGACTATAGGTAATACTTGTTATATTAGAATCGACTCACTCAGTAAAAATGACACACTTCAAAAATTCACGAATAATAATAGTATTAATTCAGCTAGATTATTTGAAAGGATGTCTATAGTGAGTAATAAACATATAAGAACTAACCAACATAATAAGGAACAACCAAATATTCTTATTTTAATGGTTGATCAAGAACGTTTTCCGTCCGTCTATGAATCCAAAGAATTAAAGCAGTGGCGAAAAGAAAATTTAATTACACAAAATCTATTACGTAAAAATGGCATGGAGTTTTTAAACCATTATGCAGGAAGTACGGCTTGTTCTCCAAGTCGAGCAACTTTATATACAGGGCAGTATCCTTCCCTTCATGGAGTTACTCAAACGACTGGGGTAGCCAAAGAAGCCTTTGATCCAGATGTTTTTTGGCTTGATCCTAATTCAGTTCCCACGATGGGAGATTATTTTCGAACAGCAGGATATCGAACCTTTTGGAAAGGGAAGTGGCACGCTTCAGATGAAGATATTCTAGTTCCGGGTACACACAATGCTTATCCTAGTTATAATTCGGCTACAGGTGTTCCTAGTAAAGAAAAAGAAGCAATCTATCAAAAAGCAAACCTCTTGAACTCCTTTGGCTTCTCTGACTGGATTGGACCAGAACCCCATGGAACAAACCCTCGGAATTCAGGGTCATCAGCCGCAATTGGTACAAGTGGCCGAGATGAGGTGTATGCAGAAGATACCGTAAAGCTAATTGAGTCCTTAGATGAACAATCAAACCAAGACGAATCCCCCTGGTTTATTATGTGTTCTTTTGTCAATCCACATGATATTGCATTATACGGTGTGCTAACCGCTCTGTCTCCAGCATTTAATTTTAAAGTCGATTCTACTCTTCCTCCTATTTCACCAGCTCCGACTGTTCGAGAATCCCTCTCGACTAAACCACTAGCTCAGGAAAGCTATCGTATTACTTATCCGAAAGCACTCCAACCAATCATTGACAACAATTATTATCGACAACTATATTACAGTTTGCAAAAACAGGTGGATGACGAAATGAACAAAGTCTTTCATGCTCTTAAACATTCAAGCTTCTATGAAAATACAATCGTATTATTTACATCTGACCATGGCGAACTTCTCGGAGCACATGGTGGTCTCTATCAAAAATGGTATAACATGTATGAAGAATCTATTCACGTACCATTGATCATCCATAGTCCGAAGCTCTTCACTCAATATGAAACTACCGACATGTTGACAAGTCATGTTGATATCCTACCAACTCTACTAGGATTAGCTGGTATCAATGAAGAAATAATCCAAAAGAAGCTTTCAAAAGACCATACGGAAGTTCATCCATTAGTAGGAAGGAATTTGAGCCCACTCATCACAGGGAGCAATCAATTTTTCAGAGCTGATGAACCCCTTTATTTTATGAC
Source organism: Aquibacillus albus (assembly GCF_016908325.1). GTDB lineage: Bacteria > Bacillota > Bacilli > Bacillales > Amphibacillaceae > Aquibacillus_A > Aquibacillus_A albus. The sequence continues at coordinate 40,358 of NZ_JAFBDR010000031.1, forward strand.
CGATGACGACATTACAAGAGGATTAAACCAAACCAGTGCAACGGGCGAACCTTACGAATCGGTAACCCAGCCCAATCACATCGAAGCAGTAATTACCACAGTAAAGACAGGAAATAATAATGAGAAGGAAATTTGGAAATTTGCACGTTACTTTGATAACCCTCAGTTTTGGAGCGACCCTGGGAGTAGTGATACGGTACAAACAGAAGGCGAACCAATTGATAACAAACATAATGACCAATGCTCGCTTTGTATAACCACAACAAAAACAACCCCTGTACCAAATCAGTATGAATTATACAATTTAACAACAGACCCATTAGAAGAAATTAACCTAGCTAATCCCTCTAATGCAACACCAAAATCAAAAATTATACAGCAACTTTTAACTACAACACTTGAAAACCAATGCAACCAAAAAAGGCTATACCCAACAAGTGGAGAAGTTCCAGGTAAACCATCCTGTCAGTGTAACGGGGAAAGTTAATGGGAAAATTTTTCAGCACTTCGTTTTTCTATTCTTCACCCTAAAAATATCCGTTATCGCATTTCACAAACGAGTACGATAACGGATGTTTTCCTTGTTCAGTTTATTCACTTCTGAGACACATTAAAACTTACACTCGAATACACTGAGTCATAATACCTAAATTAGAATGAGGGATAGTATGATACAAATTACGGGAATGCCATTTCAACTGAGTGACCAGTGGCCGTCTAATAGCACAGAAAAATTAATCATACAACAGATACAAGCCGATCCAATCGTATATTCGTATCAATCCATCGATGAACTATTGTTTGAACTCAAGTTGCGTAAAAACATCCTAGTAAGTGCAAGAGCAATGAATCAAGGTCACGCACAGTTTGCACCATTTGCAAAATCTTATTGTAATCCTGAATACTGGGAATTAACAAAAAATGGCGGATTCCAACTGAAACCTGGTATGTTACCGTCTGAAGCAATTCAAGATATTTACAAGAATAGCTCACTATATGGGTTTGAATGTGCCACGGCAAAAGTAATTATTTATTACCATGCCGTTTTAAATAGCATTGGTGAACAGTTATTTAACCAATTATTTGCAAACCTTTACTTATACAGCTGGCATTTTGACCCTGACCTTAAAATACAAACCTTAAATACGAATCACTTTATTCCTGGAGATGTTGTCTATTTTAACAATCCGGACGTTGATCCGGAAAGGTCGTGGTGGAGAGGAGAAAATGCTGTTGTTCTCGGAGATGGAACATATTTTGGACATGGATTAGGAATAAGAACCGCTGATCAAATCATTCAGGCACTGAACAAAAGGAGAAAGCCAGAAAGTGATCAATCAGCTTATCTGACGAATTTAGTTACAAGGCCTTCCTTTAGCCATTTGGCAAAAATTTCGATGCTGTCCCGAAATTATCCTGCATATAAAATACCACTTATCGCCATACACCATAATGAAAGCTCGATTTCGTGTGGACAATATCTTATCTATTTAAATAACGTATACAATCAAATTACCTATACAAACCCGTTCATATGGTAAGGGTAAGCTCCTGGGTGTGGGATTTGTCCCCATGTCCCGGGAGCTTCATGCCTCATTTCTTGCAATACTTCTAACCTTATTAACTAACCATTTTCAGCTCGTGTGAATAGTTCTCTTTCCCTTATAAGGAATTTTTTACTAGTAACCAACATAAAATGTTAATAAGTGTTTTGGAATTGGAAAATAGTGGGCAAGATTGAACTACACTATATTATTAACAAGGAGGAACGAAGCATATGGTGTTATCATACATAACTTATATTTTGTTTTTTGGAGCTGCTTTTTTTGCAAGCTATAAATATGTAACATATATGATGAAGAATACAGATGTCAAGCTTACCGTTAATATGATTGTTGCTAGTATGATTAATTTATTAGTTTATTCTCTAGCAGCCTTTGGTTGGGTGTTACATGCTTTACAAATGAATGAAGCAGTGATTTTTAACGGGATTAAGCTTGGGTTTTGGCTATTCTTAATCAGCGAAATGTTTCTAATAACGACGATGCTATACAAATATAGAAAAAATGAAATAATGAGTAATTTTGAAGAAAGCTGGAAATTCACAAAAACGAACAGTTTGAAGGTCTATGAAGGTCTAAAAAAGGTTCGGAAAATCTCCCCCTTTTCATAAGTAAAGGCAAACATAATGTTGACTGAAGGCTAAACAAGGACAAGGCACCCCTTGTCCCTATCATTCATCTTTCATCGATATTTTCATTCCTTTTTTTAAAAGCAAAGTAAAAAAAGCAACCATTTAAAAACGTCAATGCGATAAAACCGATGAATACATTGCTATAAATAATCTCTTGATCTTGGCCAATCGCAAATGGATTCAGTTTCACATCACTTTCATAATCTAATATTTTTCCTATTATGGCGCCACCGAAGGCACCAGCCATAAAATTACATAAGTTATAGATACCCATTCCAACCCCAATTTCATGTTTAGGGAGAACCGTTGAGATCAAATTAGCAGTGGCCGTTTGGATAAAGGGAAAAGCAATAAAGCTTACTATAATCACAATGCTTATTACCCATGCAGCACTTCCAATAAAGGTGGATAACAAAAAGAAACCAGTCATCATAAGCGCAAAAGCAAGATAGACAACTTGCTGACTACCCCGCTTATCGGTAAGAATCCCTGCCCATCTACCAGTTAAAGCAGCAGCCATCGCACCTGGAAATAACGTAAGCCCGATAAATAGCGTATTTAACCCATTAACCTCATCTAACAAAAGAGGCATCATAAACATCATGCCAAACATCACCATGATTGCCAAAAAACCGCTAATAATCGTTGTTCGGTATGGGGCATTGCGAAACAAGTCAGGATTTATAAACGGATAGTCACTATTAAATATTCTCCATCCAAACAACCCAAAAAACACAAGGCTTATGACGATGAACCCCCAATTAAAGATGGTAATAAACAGAATTAGACAAGCTACCGCTAGCGCAATAAACACAGCACCAAGAACATCTACTTTTCCTGCTTTTTTCTCCTCTTCAGGCATCCAGATTCGAAAAAAAGGTATGGTCACTAACACGAAGGCGGAAATTAAAAATAAATATTGCCAATTCAGTGCACCAGCGACAAAACCACCGATTACTGGCCCAACCCCAGAGGCAAAAGCCATCGTACTTGATACAATTCCTAATACCCTACCTCTTTCTTTCGGAAAATACCTGGATGGCACAATAAAAGCCAATGCAACAATAGAAGATGCCCCTGTCGCTTGAATCATACGTGAAAAAACCACCAGCAAAAAGTTTGGTGATAAAAATCCCAAAATAGAACCTGCTGCAAATAAGCTAAGTCCAATCGTCAATAGTGTTTTTAAAGGGTAGATATCAGCTAGCTTCCCATACATCAATGCACCGATGGCATAAAGAATAATGTAGCCTGTTACGACCCAACTTACCTGTGACGGCAACAGGTAAAATGATTTTGCAATATCAGGTACTGCAATCATGAACATCGTCCCATTCATGACAGAAAATAGTAAAACAGAACACATCAGGAAGATGATCTTCTTTTTTTCTGACTTGGTTAGATTATATTCTACACTAAGTTGCCCAGCGATTGTTGTCACTTCTTTCATCTTCCTTTCGTCAATTTAATTAACCCTACCCCATTATCATAGACAGTACACGCCATAAAAATCCAATAAAGTGAATTCGAAGAGGGGTCTGACCCCCTCTGTGGACATTTGTCCTCGCTGGGTGGACACTTTGAAATTGGGGAATGTCTTCTTACATAAATAATTGTAGAGCTTAGTTTCGCAATCTGTATGTGCTATATTGATTTTTTTTAAACAAAAGAAGGAAAGAAAAAGGACTATTCCCCTTTTTCTTTCCTTCTATTTCATCACGCTATCAACTTACACCTCTTCCGAACGGTCGGTAGCTGGAGGTGGCGCAACAGATAACTCGGAAATTTGATTGCGCCATTCTGGAGTCATTTCAATATTCAGCGCTTCTAATGAAGGCTCTAGCTGCTCCAGGTTACGTGCACCGATAATCGGAGCAGTGACACTTGGATTTTCCATCACCCATGCAACAGCAAGAGATGCTGGATGTACACCATGATCAGCCGCATATTGTGTAAAGCGATCAGCAGTTTCATAGTACTGATCTTGGCCATAACGTTTACGATAGTTATCCTGTTCCAATAATCGACCTTGCTGCGGCTTTTGGCCACCTCTATATTTTCCAGTGAGCAAACCACCACCAAGTGGACTATAAGAGATAACACCGATATCTTCCGAGGATGCAAATGGTAAGATCTCTACCTCTGCCTGGCGCTTCACAAGATTATACATTGGTTGAATACACTCAAAACGAGCCAGGCTTTCTTTCGCTGATATTCCTAATGCTTTTGCAATTTGCCAGGCTGCCCAATTACTAACTGCTGGATATAAAATTTTCCCTTGACGTTGAAGATCATCCATAGCACGTAATGTCTCCTCGATTGGGGTATTTGGATCAAATGAATGAACAAAATAAAATTCAATTCGATCGGTATTCAATCTGCGCAGGCTGTTCTCTACTTCCATCATAATATGGCGTCTAGATAATCCTCTGTTATTAATGTCATCACCCATTGCACCAAAAACTTTCGTCGTTAATACAATTTCATCTCGATTATCTGCCATACATTTTCCTAGAATTTCTTCTGCCCGTCCGCCATTATAAACATTAGCGCAATCAAAGAAGTTAATACCAACCTCTCTACAACGATCAAACATTGCCTTTGAGGTTGCTTCATCAGCTATTCCCCCGAACGACATCGTTCCAAAACAAAGGCTCGATACGTTAATACCTGTTTTTCCGATTGTGCGATATTCCATAACATTTATTCCTCCTATTTTATGTAATAGATATAAACTTCTAGATTTCTACTGTTGTTTCCTTTTTGGATTTATACAAAATATTTTTTTCAATATTAATTCCCTTTTTCACTAACCAATCATCTCCTGCTATCTCTTTCACAATAAGATTCACAAAATGGTCACTTTTTCCACTGTTTGATGCATTGCATAATACGTTATGATTAATAGATAAACATTTATACGTATCTAGCAATCAAAGCATTTGCATGAAAAGAATGGAATTTCTCTTCTTAGGATGCTTATATACTAGGGGGGGAAATAGGTGTTAGAATACAAGATTCACAGTAAAGATGCCGCCAAAGGATATGTAGTCCTTCTCCACGGTTTAGGCGGGAGCTCGGCGATATTTTATAAACAAATGAAACAGTATCAACAACATTTTAATGTGATTACGCTTCACTTACCTGGACACGGTAATTCCCCGAGTGTTAGTAATTACACTGGTTTTTCTTTTTCCATTGTTGCCGGTGAAGTTATCAAAACATTGGATTACTTAAAAATAAAGCATGCTCATTTTGTTGGCATTTCTTTAGGCTCTGTCATTATCCATTACATCTTAAAAGAAAGACCAAAAATAGTTAAAAGTGCAACACTAGCAGGAGCAATGACTAGATTTAACCTTTTCTCTAACGTATTGTACACGCTTGGGAAGCTCATTAAATCTATTACACCACATGTTTGGATTTACAATCTGTTTGCATATATGATTATGCCAAAATCAAACCACAAGAAATCCAGGAGCATTTTTATTAAAGAAGCAAAGAAAATGCGAAGAGAAGATTTCATTGGTTGGTTTGATGCAATAAATGATCTAAAAGAAAGCTATTTACAAGTACAAACAAGAGCAAAAGGTATCCCGAAGCTTTATGTATCAGGCAATCAAGATCATCTATTTATAGATTCTCTAAAAAAAGATATTAAACAGGATGAAGATGCTCATATGAGAATCATCGAAAATTGTGGACACGTTTGCAACCTAGATGGGTTTCAACAATTTAATAAAATAAGCTTGGAATTTTTAAAACTTCAAGAGAAGGCGGTAAGGAAAATTTCTTAAACTCCTTCTACAATCATGACTACACTACATTGCTTGGGGTGAGCAAATTGAACATATTTTTAACAGGATCCACAGGGTTTCTAGGTGGAAAACTAATGAAAAATCTTTTAAAGGATACCAACCACCATTTATTTGTTCTTGCGAGAAATAGACAAAAAGCAAGTGAATTAAAAAGCACTTTTACTAGCACCGAACAAAATAGAATTCACTTGCTGATTGGTGATATTACACGTCCAAACTGCGGCTTGCAGGCGGAGCAAATAAAAGACCTTGAGGGGAACGTAGATTGCTTTTACCATTCTGCAGCTTTAGTAAAATTTGACCAACACTTAAGGGACGAGTTATTTGCAATAAATTACGACGGAACAAAAAATGCGCTAGAGTTAGCAAGAGTAATGGACGTACAAAAATTTTATTATGTCAGCACAGCTTATACGGTGGGGCAAAGATCAAAAGGTGTGGAACAACTCTATTCACCTGCTGTTTCCTATAACAATCCTTATGAAGAAAGCAAAGTAAAATCTGAACACCTTGTATTTTCTTACAAAAATGAAATGGAAGTGTCTATTTTCAGACCTTCCATCATTGTTGGAGATTCTAATACAGGAGAAGCGGACTCCCAATTCACACTGTATGGATTTATGAGGGCATTAGATGTTTTTAAACGAAAGATTTTGCGCAAAGAAACGACTTTAAATACTACTTATCGTATTATTGCTAATCGTGCAGGTACTTCGAATTTTGTGCCAGTCGATTATGTAGCGGAAGTATTAAGTTTAGCACTGCTAAATGCAGAGAAGAATAAAATTTATCATATTACCAATCCTAAGCCTCCTAGTAACTGGGAGCTAATCAATATGTTTAAACAAGCGTTAAGTTTTGATCGCCTTTCTATTGTAGAAAACTTCGAGAACTATAAATTAAGTGCTGAAGAAGAAAAACTTAACCGAATGGTTGATGTGTTTAAAGTCTACCTTGCTACAAATATTGAATTTGAAGATCACAATACACAAAAACTCATTCACAACACACAAGTCACGCACCTAAATATGTCCAATGACACAATCCAAATGATTATCAACGCATATTTTAAGACCAATCAAAACCTGTGGGGGGTCTGACCCCTCAAAAAGACATTTGTCCACACAGTGCGGACACTATATTGTACATGTATTTATAAATAATAGGAATTTCTATAAACTATAAGTGCTTAAGGTAAAAGGACACAAATTTCAGAGAAATAGTAGGTGATAATGATGATAGAAATTAAAACATCGAAAATAAGTGATGGAGCATTTAATAGAGGAGTGTTTGCTACGCGTGATATAAAAAAAGGAGAACTGATTCACGAAGCACCAGTTATCCCTTATCCGAATAGGGATCACGATTTCATAGAAAAAACAATCCTCGATGATTATGTGTTTGAATATGGCCAAAATCATAGTTGTGTTGTTTTGGGTTACGGTGCATTATTTAACCATTCCTATCAACCAAATGCTGAATATGATATTAATTTTAGCAATCACACGTTTACTTTTTCGGCGTACAAAGATATAAAAGTAGGAGAAGAGATCTTTATAAACTACAATGGCGAGGTTGACAACAACGATCCCTTATGGTTTAATATTGACTAATTTTTTCCAAGAAATCAAAGGGGTCTGTAAGCTTACCCCTGTCAAGTAGACACATAAGGTTTGGGGTCATGCTGCCAATTTACTTTTATATTGAACTGGAGCTGATGATCCTAAGCCTTTT
>NZ_JAFBDR010000032.1 GCF_016908325.1 Aquibacillus albus
GTCACACCTGTTCCCATGCCGAACACAGTAGTTAAGCTCTCCAGCGCCAATGGTAGTTGGGGCTTTGCCCCTGCGAGAGTAGGACGTCGCCAGGCAATACGAAAGAAACCCAGAAAGCAATTAACTTTTCTGGGTTATTTTTTTATCTTGATTAATTAATTTAATGAAATTAATTTAATGAAATTCTCCACTAGGCTTAGGATTTTTTTGCAAAAAGCAGGGAAATGCTGATCGATTGCGAAATGTATACTAAACAAGTAATAAGAGGAGTGGAGAGTTTGAAACCAAAAGTATTAATTACAGAGCAAATACCGAATGAAATACTGGATTATATTCAGGAATCATGTGATTGTATTACGTGGGAAAAAGAAGGAAAAATGCCTCGCGCAGAAGTACTAGAGCAAATAGACGAAGTGGATGGCTTATTAACGACACATATAAAAATAGACGATGAACTGTTAAGTCAAGCCAATCAATTAAAAATCGTTAGTGATATCTCAGTTGGTTATAATAACTATGATATAGAGGCCTTGAAAAACCATAATATTTTCGCAACACATACGCCTTATGTATTAGACGAAACGGTTGCAGACTTAGTGTTTAGTCTTATTCTCTCTGTTGCACGAAGAATTCCGGAGCTTGATCGCTTTGTGAAAGAAGGAAAATGGGAAAAATCAATTGGAGAAGAAGGCTTTGGTAAGGATGTACATAGTACAACAATGGGAATCATAGGAATGGGAAGAATTGGTGAAAAAATTGCTAGGAGAGCGTCCCTCGGGTTTGGCATGGATGTTCTTTACTATAAACGGACACCGAACCCTGAACTGGAGGAAAAACTAGGTGCTACATATGTAGAATTTGAAACGCTACTTGAACAATCAGATTTTGTCGTCGTGATGACTCCGCTATCTGATACAACCTATCATTTAATTGGTGAAAAAGAATTCAATAAGATGAAAAAAGATGCATTTTTCATTAATGCTTCCCGTGGTCCGGTTGTAAATGAAAAGGCTCTCATTCAAGCGTTAAAGGAGAAGAAAATAGCTGGTGCGGGTCTCGATGTATTTGAACAGGAACCCACCGATCCAAATAATGAATTGTTGAAAATGGATAATGTAGTCACTCTTCCGCATATTGGTTCTGCCACGAAAAAAACAAGGTTTGATATGGCGATGGTTGCAGCCCAGAACTTAGTTGATGGTGTAACAGGGAAAACACCAAAGTATGTAATAAAAGAATTAAAAAATTAAGGAGTTAGTGATAAAGAGCAGTTCATCTAAATACAGATCTGCTCTTCTTTTATTTTTATCTCTAAAAATTAAAATCGTATCGGTTAGCGAAAGAAAAGCGTTTTAGGTACAATAGGTTTACTATAATAAGAAGAGGAGTTATGGTGTATGCGCATTTTAGTTATTGTTGTTCATCCAACAATGGAGGAATCTGCTATTAACAAGCGGCTAAAAAAAGCTATTGTTGGTAAATCTAATATTTTGGTCCATGATTTATACGACACCTATCCCGATGAAAATATTGACATAAAGCGAGAGCAACAATTACTAGAAGGACACGATCGAGTAGTTTTCCAATTTCCAAATTACTGGTATAGTTATCCTCCACTACTGAAAAAGTGGTTTGATTTAGTTTTAGAGCGTGGCTGGGCTTTTCGGGGTAAGCATGCACTTCAAGGAAAAGAGTTTGGTATTGCTGTAAGCTCAGGATTTACTAGAGAGGATTATCGATTTGATGGATTACATCGACACACAATTGAACAGGTAATGGCTTCATTTTTTGCTACCTGTAATTTTATCCGAGTGAAATCGATCCCAATGTTTACAACTTTTGAGGATGAGTTAGAAACAGAGGAAGACCTTGAACGAATGTCTCAGCAATATCTAGCTTATTTACGGAAAAGATACTCGTTTCACCGAAATACTTATAAATGAATATAAGTTAGACCCTTAAAAAACTTATAAAAAATGGCTCTTGCTAACATGGCAGTAGCAAGAGCCATTGGAGAGGTAATTTTAACTTACATTAAATCATAAACGGATTCTTCAAAGTAGAGCCAGTGATAATATTCAATCTGTTCATCTGACATACTCAGTATGTCTTGTTGAGTAAATTTGTTTTTCTCTAGTAGGTGTTCCATCTTATAATCACGTTCGACTTGGCTCATTTAATCAAATCCTCCTTGTACCCTTAAAGGGTATCTCTGCAATTTGGTATTTCTTCCCTTTGCTTACTTTTATTATATATCTCAAAAAGAGATAAAACAAATATCATTTTGAGATTAATTTATCCAAAGTGATATAGAATGATTATGTTTAGCGGTATGCACTAGGCTGATAAGTAGAAAGAAAGCTATGCGTCGCAAATCATAACGTTATCACTTAAGTATATTCCGTTCATATCTGTTTTTTTAACATGAATGAACGGAATATTTTATTTATTTAAAAAACACGATGGGTTAACATTAAATACAAAAGTAAACGCTTTCCAAACATGGAAAGCAAGTTCAAGCTTGATTAAATCGTATGGCGAGAGGAGGAAACCTGTTGAAAATCGTAAGTATTAAAGAGAAGGCAGTACCAATTCAATCAAGTATTCGTAATGCTTATATTGATTTTAGTAAAATGACTGCCTCTGTTGTTGCGATTACTACAGATGTAATTCGTAATGGAGAACAAGTTATTGGTTATGGGTTTAATTCGAATGGAAGGTATGCGCCAAGTGGTCTTCTACATGATCGATTTATTCCACGCTTAGTGGAAGCAGATGAATCGGAGATTATAAACGAAGATGGAACAAACCTGGACCCTCACAGGATTTGGGATGTGTTAATGAAGGGTGAAAAACCAGGTGGTCACGGAGAACGATCGGTTGCTGTTGGAACGATGGATATGGCGGTATGGGATGCAGTAGCCAAAATAGAAGAAAAACCTTTGTATCAATTATTGGCAGACCGTTACCGAAACGGCCAAATTGATGATAAAGTCTTTGTTTATGCTGCAGGAGGTTATTACCAACCAGAGAAAAGTTTGGTCAAGCTGCAAGATGAAATGCGACGCTATTTAGACATGGGATATACAGTAGTAAAAATGAAGATTGGTGGCAGTTCTTTAGATGAAGATTTGCGGAGGATTGAGGCAGTATTGGAAGTTGTGCCATATGGACAATCACTAGCAGTTGATGCTAATGGACGTTTTGACCTTGATACAGCCATCCGTTATGCGGAAAGGTTAGAACCTTATCACCTGTTTTGGTATGAGGAAGCTGGTGATCCACTTGATTATCAACTGCAAGCTGAATTATCGAAGCATTATTCCCATTCTATGGCAACTGGAGAAAACTTATTTTCCATGCAAGATGCTCGCAACTTAATTCGTTATGGAGGTATGAGGCCAGATAAAGATTATTTACAATTTGATTGTGCATTAAGCTATGGATTAGTGGAGTATTTAAGAATTTTAGATATGTTAAAGGAACATGGTTGGTCCCCCCGTCGTTGTATTCCACATGGCGGCCATCAAATGTCATTGAATATTGCGGCAGGATTAGGTTTAGGTGGAAATGAATCCTACCCTGGTGTGTTCCAGCCGTTTGGCGGATTTGCTGACGATATTCCAGTTGAATCAGGTTATGTAGGACTTCCAGATGTTCCAGGCATTGGTTTTGAAGCGAAATCTGAATTAATTTCTTTGATGAGGACGGTCTCAAAATAATTGTGAAGGAGGAAAATTGATGGATTATAAGAATTTTAGTAAACAGTTGGAGACCATCTCTGGTATCACTATTACTCCATTCAAAAAGTATTCAAAAGAAATTGACTGGGATGGAGTGAAGGAAAATGTTGAATTTCTTATTAGGAAAGGCTTAAAAGTCATCGTTCCGTGTGGGAATACAAGTGAATTCTATTCACTAACAATAGCGGAAGCAAAAGAAGAAATTAGAAGAGTAGTAGAATATGTAGATGGAAGGGCTCTTGTTATTGCGGGTATTGGATATGCTGTCGATACAGCGATCGAAATGGGAAGCTATGCCAAAGATGTCGGTGCAGATGGAGTAATGATTCATATGCCGATCCATCCCTATATTACAAACAATGGTGCAACAGCATATTTTAGGAAAGTTATTCAATCTGTAGATCTACCATCTATTATTTACTTTAAAGATCCTCATTTAAGCGATGACATACTACATGAGTTAGCTCCTCTAGAAAAGTTCGTTGCAGTTAAATACGCAGTCAATCATTTACCTAGATTCACATATACCACTCAAACACTGGACCCTAATCATCATGTAACAATGATTTGTGGTACTGCAGAGAAATGGGCGCCGTTTTTTTATCAAGCAGGGGCGAAAGGATTTACATCTGGTCTAGTTAACGTCTATCCAGAAAAGTCGTTTGAATTGCTGGAAGCACTTCAACGTAGTGACATGGAAGATGTATGGAAAATCTGGAGGGAAATTCTTCCGTTTGAAGAGTTACGAGCCAAATATAATAGTGGAAATAATGTAGTTGTTGTTAAAGAAGCAATGAATCTACTGGGGCTTAATGCAGGTGTCACACGAGAGCCGGTTGGTGAGTTAAGTCAAGCTGATAAACAAGCGGTAACAGACCTGATAAAAGATTGGGGAATAACACTTCAAACTACTGAAAGCTAAGTGTTTGAAGAAGCGCTAGATTAGCACTGTATTTAAAGGATAAATATTAATTTTGAGAGGATGGATAGACTTTGAAAATAGTTGATCTTCAATTAACTGTAGTTGGGGTTCCAAGACATACTGGCTTTATTAACAAACACGTCATCGTTGAGTTGTTTTCTGATGAAGGATTGGTAGGAATTGGTGAAATGTCGGATTTTTCTCACTTGCCGAGATACGCACCAGATGTGCATGATTTAACGAACGTATTAAAATCCATTTTGGTAGGTAAAAATTCATTTGATGTATCACTAATTAATAAAGAACTTTTAGGTAACTTTCCTGAGGCGATGTATTATTACGAAAAAGGTAGTTTTATTCGAAATGGGATAGACGCTGCCTTACATGATTTGAATGCAAAATATTTAGACACCTCTGTTGCTGATTTGATTGGTGGTCAGGTTCGGGAAAAAATAAAGGTATGTTATCCAATATTTAGACACCGCTTCATGTCAGAAGTGGAAGAAAATTTAGAAACGGTAAGAAGGCGATTACAACAAGGGTTTGATGTTTTTCGGTTATATGTTGGAAAAAATCTTGATGCTGATGAAGCGTTTTTAGATGGTGTGCACAGAGAATTCGGCTCTAAAGTTACTATTAAATCACTAGATTTTAGCCACTTGATGGATTGGAAAGACTCTCTGCGTGCTGTAAAACGCTTATCCAAATATAATTTTGAACTGATTGAAAGCCCAGCACTAGCCAATGATTTTGAAGGATTAAAAGAGTTTAGAGTACGTGTTGATGAACCAATTAGTGAGCACGTTTGGAGTTTTAGACAACAATATGAAATGATTAAACAAAACGCAGTAGATATTTTTAACATTTCCCCAGTCTTTATTGGCGGATTAACGGCTGCAAGAAAAGCAGCTGCAGCAGCAGAAATAGCCGGAAAATCATGTCTGTTAGGTACAACACAGGAACTTTCCATTGGAACAGCAGCAATGGCTCATCTTGGTAGTACACTAGTTAATTTAGATTATACTTCTGATCCTACTGGACCTGAGTTATATGTTGGAGATGTCGTGAAAAATAAAATTCAATACAACAATGGCTATCTGGAAATTCCGGATAGAGGGGTGAAAGGATTAGGAGTTGAATTAGATCCAGAGTTGATTGAAAAGTATCGAGTGGAAGATTTAAGCTGGGGAGAAGTTACTGTTCATCAATTACAGGATCGGACTGCAAATATGACAAAAACAAAAAGTTAATAAGATTAATAGATAATTGATGTTTAGTTCCTTTAGATAGTTAGTTATATCTTCGTTTATTTTTCAGCTGTAAAAGTAGTCGGTTTATTATACATGGACCTCTGTAGTTTTTATTTAAAGAAACACAAGAGTGTTATAAAATCTAACTGTAAACGCTTACAACATAAAAGGGGAGGTAAAGAAATGAAAAAGTATTTGTTATTGATGTTGTCAGTCATCACGATTCTTCTCATTGCAGCTTGTAGTGGAGGTTCCGATGAAGAAGAAGCTTCAGGAGGCAATGGAGGAGAAAATGAACAAAGCAGTGAAGAAACCGGTGGAAGTGATGATGGGGGCGGAGATGATGCAGACCAGGAACAGATTACATTAAGGATGTCGTGGTGGGGGTCACAAAGTCGTCACGACATGACAAATGAAATCATTGCTCTTTATGAAGAACAAAATCCACACATAAAAATTCAAACTGAATTTACAGGTTTTGATGGCTACTTTGAAAAGATGGCAGCACAGGCAGCAGGGAATAATCTTCCTGATATTATGCAACAAAACTTTGGAGAGTACGTAAACTTATATGCATCTCAGGATTTGCTTACTGACCTTTCACCATTTGTAGAAGATGGAACGATTGATCTAGATGGTGTATCCGACACAATTGTAGATGCAGGAAAAGTGGGTGGCACACTAGTTGGTATTCCAACAGGAACAAACGCACTTGTAGCTACTTATGATTCGGCGGCATTTGAAGACGCAGGAATAGATGCACCTACTCATGATTGGACATGGGAAGACTACGAGCGTATTGCACGTGAGTATCACGAAGAAACAGGTAAATATGGAGCACGTTTAAATGAACCTGGTAATATGTTTGAGTACTATTTAAGAGAAAAAGGCTATGCATTATTTAATGAAGATGGAACTGGACTTGGTTACGATGATGATCAATTGCTTGTTGATTATTTAAGTATGACAAAAGGTTTGATCGACGATGGCGTAATGCCAGGATATGATGTTATTCAGTTAATTAAAGGCTTAGAGGATGAATTAATCGTTCGCGGGGAAACACCACTCGACTTAACGAACTGGTCTAACCAAGTAGGTGCTCTTGAAAACGCAGCTGGAACACCAATTGAAATGGTTGTCCTTCCTGGAGAAAATAATGACCGTGGTATGTTCTTGAAACCATCGATGCTATGGTCAATCGGTAAAAATTCAGAGCATAAAGAAGAAGCGGCGAAATTCATCAACTTCTTCACAAACACTGTAGAAGTCTTTGAAATCATTGGCTCAGATCGTGGGGTTCCGATTAAGCCTGAAGTTCGTGAAGCATTAGAACCGAATTTAAGTGACATTGATCAAAAAGTTTATGATTATGTGAATTATGTTAGTGAAAATAGTTCACCAGCAGATACAAACTTCCCGCCTTCTGCAAGTGAAGTATTTAAAGCACTAGAAGATACAGATGAATTAGTTATGTACGGTGAACTGACACCAGAAGAAGGTGCAGAACAGTTTAGAATGAATGCAGAAAGAATATTAGCAAAATAATAGATTTGGGGAATGGTCCTGTGATCTAAGAATGGTGATCAGGACCCCCTATCTTTATTCTATTTTATCTGGCTGAAAATTTCGAAACTACATCTGAACAACAAACCGAAGAAAGAGGTGGTGTTGATGGGACTTAGAGAACCGGAAGTACAAAATCAAATGCAGAAAAATAAAAATCTGCCCCCGACGAAAAAATTTAATAGAAAAAGAGTAGGTAGGGAATTTGAAAATGGCATGGGATATATGTTTATCTCTCCATTTATCATAGGTACCGTAATGCTTACGCTTTTTCCTATCGTATACTCTCTATATCTATCTTTTACTAATTTTAATTTAGTAGGGGAGGCTGATTGGATAGGGCTCAGCAACTACCAGGAAATGTTTACGAGTGATCCTATGTTTAAGCAAGCATTAGAAGTTACCTTTTTGTACGCTGGTGCTGGGGTACCTTTAAGACTTGTTTTTGCTCTTTTAATCGCTTTAGCTTTAAATAAGGTTGTAGAGGCAGCTGGCTTGTACCGAACATTTCTTTACCTTCCTTCCATTGTTGGAGGGAGTGTTGGTGTAGCTATTATGTGGAGACAGTTATTTGGAAATGATGGGGCATTGAACTCAGTACTGGCTTCAATGGGATTACCAACGCATTCTTGGTTAGGTGACCCGGATACGGCTATTTGGACATTAGTTGTCTTGTATATTTGGCAGTTCGGATCTTCGATGTTAATATTTCTTGCCGGTTTAAGAAATATCCCGAAAACATACTATGAAGCATCATCTGTAGATGGCGCACACAAGATTCAACAGTTTTTTAAAATTACTTTACCATTGTTAACACCGGTAATTTTATTCAATTTGGTTATGCAAACGATACAAGGATTCATGGCATTTACTCCAAGTTTTATTATTACGGCAGGTGGACCGATGAACAGTACTCTTCTTTACATCCTTTATATGTATAGGAATGCCTTTCAATTCTTTGATATGGGTTATGCGTCTGCATTAGCGTGGTTTATGTTATTAATCATTGCAGTGTTTACTGCATTAATTTTCAAATCCTCAGATCGTTGGGTTCATTACGATGATAATTAAAGAAAAGGAGGGTCTACTATGATTACGAGGAAAAAAAGAGTTCGTAATAAAGTCATTCAACATGTTTCTTTAATTGCTTTAACAGCTGTAATGCTCTATCCATTAATTTGGATGCTTGGAAGCTCCTTTAAAGAAAGCTCACAAGTTTTCGTTGATGCACATAGAATTTTTCCTGAAACATGGAACTTTTCCAATTATTCAGATGGATGGAAGGGTTTTGCAGGTATTACTTTTGGTACCTTCTATAAAAACACATTTATCATTGTAACCATATCAACCATTGGGGCTATTTTATCTTCCGCATTAATTGCCTATGGTTTTGCACGGATAAAATTTCGTTTTAAAAAGTTTTGGTTTGTAGTTATGATGTTAACCATGATGCTCCCATTTGAGATAATTATGATTCCACAATATGTTATGTTTAACTGGTTTGGGTGGATTGATACGTATCTTCCACTTATCCTGCCAACATTTTTTGGCGTACCGTTTTTTATCTTTTTAATTATGCAGTTTATCCGTACAATTCCAACAGAGCTTGATCAAGCTGCAAGGATTGATGGATGTAATACAATCACCATTTTCACACGAATTATTGCTCCGTTAGTAGTACCAGCAATGATGACTGCAGCCATTTTTTCTTTTTACTGGCGTTGGGATGACTTTATGGCCCCATTACTTTACTTGCAGAGTCCTGATAAATATCCGGTTTCATTAGCTTTGAAAATGTTCTCTGACCCAGAAGCTGTAACAAACTGGGGGGCTATGTTCGCGATGACAACATTAAGTTTACTTCCTATTATGATCATCTTTTTTATCTTCCAGCGTTATATTGTGGAAGGAATAAGTACGAGTGGTCTAAAGGGATAATGAGTGGATGTTCAAAAAGTTCCCAAATGATACGGTGAGCTAATCGTGATTTGGTACTTTTTGAACCCGTATCTTTCTTTTTTCTATATATCTTTGAATTAGTTAGCAAGGTAGAAAACACTTGAGCCAAGTTAGGAGGGAAATAGATGATTGGAAATCGACTTTTTACAGGAATAAATAATTTATGCAAGTGGGTTTGCTATTTTTTTTATCTCAATGTTATGTGGATGTTGTGCACACTTCTTGGGGGTGTATTATTAGGAATTTCCCCTAGTACCGTAGCTTTATATACGATAGCTCGGAAAACAGCGATGGGCGAGGAAGATATTCCTGTTTTTAAAACATTCTGGAGGATATATAAAAAAGAGTTTCTTAAAGCAAATTTGTTAGGTTTAACATTAATTGCTTTTGCTGCAGTTTGGTATATGGATTTCATTTTCTTTCGTCAGTTGGAAGGAACATTTTATCGTATGATGGACTATTTTCTACTGTTGATTGGCATTTTATTTGTTATCGTAATTTCTTACATTTTTCCAGTATATGTTCATTATGAAATGAAATTTCTTAGTTATATGAAATATTCAATTGCCTTTGGCTTTTTACATCCACTTCATTTTATTGCAATGATAATTACGACTATTTCTACCTATTATTTTTTCGCTTATTTTCAAGGATTTATCCTTATTTTGGGTTTCAGTCTTAGTGCTCATCTAAATATGTGGCTAGCCTACCAATCTTTCCAAAAGATTGCTGAAAAACATCTTAAGTATGAGCAAAAAACAAGCTATAATAGTGTTAATAGGAAACCATTAGAAATGAGGGGTACATTTGTTACCAAAAGTTAATCTTGTACTTGAAAAGGCGATGCCGCTTCTTACTCCTTTAATAGTTGCTTTAGGTATAACGGTTTTATCAGGAGCAAGTGGCTTTTCCAATTGGATACCGTGGATTTTTGCTTTTATTAGTTTTTCAAGTTGTTTGGCATTTAATTTACTTGATGTCAAAATGGCATTTTCCAAACCACTTCCGCTTATTAGTTGCATGATTATTTTACAAGTGGTTATGCCTGCGCTCGCTTATGTTGTAGGTATTCTTTTTTTGCACGGAGATATCTATACGATTACAGGAGTGGTTCTCACTTTCATTATTCCAACTGGAGTAGTTACTTTGATGTGGGTATCTATTTACGGTGGCAATGTTGGATTATCAGTTGTTATTGTTTTAACCAATACGTTACTTTCACCAATTATCGTTCCTTTCGTCCTATACTTGTTTGTTGGTACAAAGGTATCGATTGACATTTTAGGGCTTTTTAATGGACTTTTGTGGATGGTCGCTATTCCTTCTGTATTGGGAATGACCGTTAACCGTATGACAGATGGAAAGTCAAAAAGGTTAGGGAAGACGTTGGCTCCGTTTACGAAAATTTGTGTGATGATTGTTATCCTTATTAATAGTGCAGTTGTTTCACCCTATTTTGAAAGAATAGATGCAAATTTGATTTACACATTTTTAATCGTGTTATCCTTGGCGTGTATGGGGTACTTAATTGGTTTTTTTACTGCTATTGGGTTCAACTGGAACAAGGATTATGTCATTAGTTTAATGTATAATAGTGGCATGAGAAATACAGGTGTAGGCGCAGCCTTGGCCGTGACTTATTTTCCATCAGCAACGGTGTTACCAGTCGTCCTTGCGATTGTGTTTCAACAATTTCTCGCTTCTGTTGCAGGTCAGATATCTGTGAAGTACTTTGAAAAAAACGTAAATCTATGGAACAATATTATTAGAAAACTTGGCTAGCGCCAAGCTTTTTGGCGCAGGTGGTTGCCAAGTTGCACTTATACAGGATGGAACCTTTTTATAAATGCTTCCTTCTTCACCTCCAGTTACCCTTCACTCGATGGGAGTTCGATCCTCGTTTAATTTTGATGCGCTTTCATTCATTTTTTATAGTTAAGGAATTCTGTAATCTTTTAATCTATCTAAACAAGCAATTTATGGTATAATAACAATTAATAAATCATGATATGTCTCAACAGAATCAGGGAACTAGCTGGGGGGATAGGTTTGAATAAAGCGACAAGCGTAATTAGAAACAGGAAAGATTCCCTCATCCAAATAATGAAAGCGCTTCACCCAACAAATATCTTTAATCAATTCACCGTTATCCGGAACAAAATATTTTCTTTAACCTTTTTGTTGTTATTTATTTTTGGAATTATGGGGATTTTTATTTTTAAATTACTTTCTTTTATTTATGAAGAGAAAATTTACGATGAGTCTGCAGAAAATTTAAAACTTTCTTCTCACGTCCTTGATGAAGAACTGCAGCGAATTGAAAATCTTTCATTCCAAATGGCTACAGATGATTTTGTTCAAAATAGTTTAGAAGGTTTAAGCACAGGTCCGTTGAATTTTCAAGTTTATCGGATACAGGCTGAATTGATTGAGAGGATGACAATGCTTTCTAATCAGGAACCCTATATTTATTCTATTTTAATGGTGGACACTAATGGTCGATCTATTGAAGTAGGTCGTGGTTCTGGGCAAAGAATAAATATTAATAAGCAGGTTGAAAGAATTAAACAAGCAAAGGGAGGGAATGTTTGGATAGATTCTGAAGAGCAAAATTATTTGCTTTCAGCACGAGAAATTAAACAAAAGAAAGGATTAACACTGGAACATCTTGGTTACATAATTATCACGATACGTATGGATAGCTTCATAGATTCAGCATTAAACTATTTATCTAACAATAATTTTATTATTACAATGGATGATGACTTTATATACACGGGGCATTTTATGCCTTACGAGGTTGATAGGTTATTAAACATGGGAATGAATCAGTCATATGAGATTCATCCAGTTGGAGGGGAAGAATTTTTCGTAACGCAACAAAAGTCTGATTTTTCAAATATTACATATTACAATATGCGTCCATTTAAAGATGTCGTTAGTACAAAGCAGTTAATTACCAAATTAATGATAGGTTATTTTATCTTGATGTTGGCTTTAACGATATTTTTAAGTCGTAAATCAGCATATGCTATTTCTAAACCCATTGAGCAATTAACGAAAAAGATGAAACAGGTTCAAAATGGGAACTTTACTCCGATCAATCACAAGGAAGAACCATATCTAAAAGATGAAATCGGAGATCTACAGCAGAATTTTCATATCATGCTTGATAAAATTAATGATCTAATTAAAGAAAACTATACAAAACAATTGCTGATTAAAGAGACGGAGTATAAGGCGCTTCAATCACAAATAAACCCGCATTTTCTATATAATACACTTGATTCGATCAATTGGTTAGCTAAGTTAAATAATCAAAAAAAGATAGCCGAAATGGTAGAGGCATTAGGAAACATGTTAAGGAATATCATTAGTAAAAAAGCTCCTCTTGTTACCATTAAAGAAGAATTAGAAATAATAGAACATTATATCACGATTCAGAAGTACCGGTATGGGGAGCGGCTGTCCTTTAGGTTGGATTATGATCAAGATATTGAAACGTCCAGCATTCCTAAACTCACCATCCAGCCGCTTGTGGAAAATTCCATTCAACATGGTCTTGAAGAAATGATATCAAAATGCAATATTTTTGTTCGGATTGCTTTAAAAGACGAATTGCTTCATATCGTTGTTTTGGATAATGGCCCAGGTATGGATGATGAAACAATTAATCATATTTATGACGGGAAAATCAAACCAAAAGGATCTGGTATAGGCCTATATAATATAAAAGAAAGAATCCAATTAATGTTTGGTGAAGAATATGGAGTTGAGGTTAGTAGCGAAAAAGGAAAGGGAACTAAAGTGAAAATCGTCTTACCTTTTGTGAAGGGATGAGATAGATGTATAAGGTAATGTTTGTTGATGATGAAATTAATTTATTAGAAACCATCGCAAAGCTCGTGGATTGGGAAAGTTGTGGCACTTGTTTAAAATATAAAGCGACAAACGGGCAAATGGCATTTGAATTAATAAAAAGGAATCCTCCAGATATTGTTATTACGGATATAAAAATGCCTGGGATGAATGGGATTAAGTTAATCGAAAATGTTCATTATCTCTTTCCTGATGTTAAATTTATTGTACTTTCAGGTTATGATGAATTTGAATTTGCACAAACTGCAATGGAGTATGGTGTGAAACATTATTTATTAAAACCTAGTAATGAAAAAAAGATTCAGAATGCTTTAAAAAACGTTGTTCAGGAAATAACAGAACTTAAAGAAAAGAAACATTTTTTAGAGGAACTGAATAACAATTTATCGCAAACCATTCCTAAAGCAAGAGAACAATTATTACGGGAGTTTGTGGCAACCAATAAATATGGAATGTTGGAATGGAATCATTATCAACAAGTGTTCGACCTCCCTCCTAGGACTAAAAAGTATCAACTAATTGTTGTGACGCTTGATGATAGTAATCAACTTCAGCAATTATTTTTCTTAAAAGATAGGATTACCAAAGAGTTGGCAGGGTTGGAGATACATGTTCTTTCCACAATCTTATCCGATCGTATCGTAATTTTAATTGAGAGTAGTAAGAATTTAAAGCAAATAGAAATATTGAAAACGATTCAAGAAAAGTGTAAAGCTTCGAATAGGTTATCTTTTACAGCTGCTATAAGTAGTTTGGGACGAATTGAGGATTTGCATAAGCTCTATAACGAAACCTTACACTATTTAAATAAGATTTTTTATCTCGGAAGTGGGAAGATAATTACTCCAGATGACTTTTATTCGGAAGAGGATCAAGCATCAGATTTACAGTTTGATCATGAAGAGTTACTTTTTTACGTTAGAAGCGGAAACATGGAGGAGGTTCGTCGCTATCTTGACGAATTTTTCGATAAGGTAAAAGACACGAAGTATGATGTGAATATGGTAAGAACTCATTGTATTCGATTATTTATGTCGTTAGCTAGATATACTAAAAAAGATGCCATGAACGATCTGTTATCAGAAGCTGCCTATTTTCAAGATTTTAATACACTTGATCAGATAGAATCTTTTTTAGTCAAAGTATTTCTTGATGTTACAGAGGAACATTATGATAATAAAAAGCAAACAAGACATACTTTAGTTCGTGAAATGAAAGAATATGCAAAAGTTAATTTGCATGAAGAGTCACTATCTATTTCCAAAATCGCGACGGAAGTATTATATATGAATTCAGATTACTTAGGAAAAGTTTTTAAGAAAGAAACTGGAGAAAATTTCTCTAATTATGTATTAAAGCTGAGAATGAGAAAAGCAATTGAAATAATCGAATACACGGATGAAATAACGATTACGGAGGTTGCTAAAGAAGTAGGCTATGGTAGTAACCCGCGTTATTTTGGTCAGGTTTTTAAAAAATATACAGGTTTTACTCCGACAGAGTATAAAGCTATCGTTAGCTAATTGGTTTTAATTACTAATTTCGCATGAATCTTAATAAAAATAATGATTGACAGATGCATCAAGTTTATATATTATTAAATCAAATAGTTGAATCGTTCTCCTAAAGGGGAGTAGCTTTTACAACAAAGTCGTCATTTCGGAGTATAGTACTCTCGGCTTTGTTGGCAACATGTTTGTTGTTAGCAAGACCTTTACCTAAGGGTAAGGGTCTTTTTATGTTAAAAAGCCTTTACCAATCATTGGTAAAGGCTTTTTTATTTTCCTTTTTGAACAACTCGAATAATTGGGGGGAGTGACAATGGGTTGATAGGTATCAATTGATTTTATTGATATCATGTTTCAGTTTAACAGGATGATTTCACTATTTTTCACATGGTTTCAATTGAAACGGAAAGGATAACAAGGAATACTTTTTTAGGTTTTTGTTTTAAATGCGGATTTTTACGATAAAAAAGACATGAAATTAGGGAGGATTTATATAAATTGGACTTTTCAATATTATTCGAATACACATGGGTACTATTACTATTAATTGCACTTGAGGGACTTTTAGCTGCCGATAACGCATTAGTATTAGCAATTATGGTAAAGCACCTTCCGGAAGAACAAAGAAAGAAAGCATTATTCTACGGTCTAACAGGTGCATTTATTTTTCGATTCGCTTCTTTATTCGTGATTTCGTTTTTAGTAGATGTATGGCAGGTGCAAGCAATCGGTGCTGCTTATCTGTTATTTATTGCTGTTAATCATATGATTCGAAAATTTGTTGTGAATAAAGGTACAAACAAAGAAAAGGAAGAAAAAGAAAAAAAGAAAGCAGGATTTTGGGGCACAGTATTTAAGGTAGAGCTTGCTGATATTGCTTTTGCTGTTGATTCCATTTTAGCAGCAGTTGCACTTGCGGTTACACTTCCGAATACAAACCTTCCGCAAATTGGAGGCCTTGACGGAGGAAAGTTCATGGTAATATTTGCGGGTGGTTTGATTGGTTTAATAATCATGCGTTTTGCAGCTAATGTTTTTGTTAAATTGTTGCATTCAAGACCTGGTTTAGAAGTAGCGGCTTTTCTAATTGTTGGCTGGGTTGGTGTAAAATTAACCGTTTATACGTTATCACATCCGGAGCTAGGAATTTTACCTTATGGGTTTGCAAAATCACCAGAATGGAAGATTACGTTCTATGTTGTTCTTATTTTAATTGCACTTGGTGGATGGTTTCTGTCAAAGGATAAAAAAGAAGAACATCAAACAGTATAAATTTTCGTTATTAAAAAAAGGCTTGAAGGAATCCCTTCAAGCCTTTTTTCCATACTTTTGTTTTGTTTTCGTTTTGCTAAATAGTAGAAAGAATTTGATTCACGTTGCTTTTATCTGACAAATAAATTGACCATATTGCTTGAAAGCGGTATCTTTATAGTAATGAAAAAAATGGAAACTAATGGTGATTTTTCTCCACTATCAATCTAACAGATGTCCTGGCGTCATGTACTTATGAGTTTCGTCGTGTTAATCCCAACTCAACTGAAATATTAAGTTGGGATGTTATGGGCATTATATCGGTTTAAAAGGATAGTTGGTGATTTGGGGAAGGGGGATTTTAATTGGAAAATATTGTTCAAGCAGAAAATGTAGAAAGAGTTTATGGACATGGAAAACAGGCTGTAAAAGCATTAAAAAGTATTCATTTGTCCGTTCAAAAGCACCAGTTAGTCACATTAAAGGGTAGATCTGGCTCAGGAAAAACAACATTATTAAATATAATAGGAGCTTTAGATAGGCCTACAAATGGAAGCGTTATCATGGACGACCTAAACATTAGCAACCTCTCCGAAAGGGATCGTGTTCAACTTCGGAGAGATAAGATTGGATTTGTGTTTCAATCTTTTGGATTGGTTCCGTTAATGACTGTTGAAGAGAATATTGAAATGGGATTAAGAATTGCTGGGGTAGAAAGAACAGAATGGGAAAAACGTGTCAGTAATGCAATTGATTTGGTTCAATTAACGAAACGCGCCAAGCATCGTCCTTATGAATTATCTGGTGGGGAACAACAAAGATGTGCCATTGCACGTGCTATTGCAACACGACCAAAGCTTATTTTAGCTGATGAACCTACTGGGGAATTAGATACAAAAACAGCCTTTCATATTATGAGGATTTTTCGAGAGCTTGTGCAAACAAAACAAACAACGATTATCATGACAACACATGATCCGGCGATAATGGAGCTGGTTGATCATGTTTATGCTTTGGAGGATGGGGAGATTGTTGATGAAAAAAATACGATTCGTGTTAACTAAAGGAAGTTTTATCGTGTTTCTTTGTATGGCGCTATCTTCTTTAGCGGCATGCTCGTTATTACCAAAGGAGGAAGAAACGTTAGCTCCACCGCTCGTTGAACCAACTGAAATTGAATATGAAACAGAGGAAGCGACTATAAAAACAATTGTAAAGGAAGTGGATGGGGTAGGAAATCTGGTTCCTTCTGATCAAGAAAATTTATTTTTTACTGAATCTGGTGGAAGACTGGAAGCGATCCATGTTAATGCTGGAGATCAGGTTGAACAAGGTCAGGTGTTAGCTGAAATCGATACAGGTAACTTATCTTTTTCCATTAGTCAAGCAGAAATTGATTTAGAGAAAGCAAAATTGCATTTAGCACAGCTTCAAGAACAAGAAGCAGATTCATACGCGATTGAAATTGCTAAGCTTGATATCCAATCCGTAGAGCTTCGTTTAAACCAAATGAAGGAAGAACAAAGGAATGCTAAAATTATTTCTCCTGTAAATGGGTTTGTTACGTTTGTAACAGATAAAGAAGCTGGTGACACCATAGAGGCATATGAAGATTTAATTCAGGTTGCAGATCCACAAAATCTTCAAATCATTTACACGGCTACGAGTCCACAAGACTTGAAGGAAGTGAATGTGGGAATGCCAGTATCTATTGATTTATCCGGGCAGGATTTACAAGGTGAAGTAGTTCAAACACCAAGTGATGTTCCTATGGAAGTGATTGAAAAAAATGATATTTATCAACGAAGTATTCTTGTTCGAGTTGATGAAATTCCTGAAAATGTGGAAGCTGGGGATGTTGCAAATATTGTAGTTGTGTTACAGGAAAAAGAAAATGCGCTTACTATTCCAAGAGGCGCGTTACGTACATCTTTTGGTCGGGAGTATGTCCAAGTATTAACAGACGAATCCAAGCGAGAAGTCGATGTTGAAAAAGGGATTGTGACTTCAACAGAAATCGAGGTACTAAAGGGATTAGAAGAAGGAGATCAAGTTATTTTAAAGTAGGGGGATCGGGAAAGCTATGTTGTTACTTATTTTACGAAAAATGCTCAACAATCGTTGGCTCGTTGGTAGCTTGTTTCTGGGCTTGGTCATTACCGTTTCCCTTGTTTCGAGTATTCCAACCTATACTTCAAGTATCCTACATAAATTATTGATAAAGGAGCTAGAGCAACACCAAATTGATCATGAGGAATTTCCTGGTACGTTTACTTATTCATTGTCTTTTCCGAGTGACGATAAAAGCAACATTTTGGATGTCTTTGAAAAAGTAGAAGCATACGATCATTCCATGATGGATGAAGTGGAAGTACCAATTCTTGCAGACGTAACGATTTTAACGACAGACCCGATGCTCGTTTCGCGAACGAATGAGAAGAAGGAAATAAATCCAGATACGTCTGACTATGGCAGAGTGACAGCATTAAACGATTTACAAAAACATGTAACGATAGTGGACGGAAGGTTTCCTAGCGCGGAGCCTGAGGATGATGTTTATGAGGTATTAGTGACAGAAAAAGGTTTGGCGGATCGTGATATGGTATTGGATACCATCTTTTTAGCAAGCAGGGGTAATACGGAAATTTTAATAAAACCAGTTGGAGTTTTCCAAGCAAAGGATGAAAGAGATCCTTATTGGATGGGATCTGTTTCTCGGTATAATCAAGATTTTTTAGTGCCGGATGAGTTGTTTCGAGAAAATTTCCTTCAAGAGGGTGATCACTTACTCGCTAACGTAAGGTTTTCTACTGCTTTTGATTATCAACAGATTACCGTTGAGAATAGTAGCCAAATAAGAAGCCTTGAAGATCGAGTGCGTGCGTTTACGGATGAGCATACGGATGATGCTATCATGTATGTAAACTTCCCAATGGATCGGATACTACTAAACTTTCATCGCCAAAGTGAACAGTTAACTACGATGCTTTGGTCACTTAATATTCCGATATTAATCATGCTTGCGATTTACTTGTTTATGGTATCGAGATTAATTGTTGATCGCCAATTAAATGAGATTGCTGTTTTAAGAAGTAGAGGGGCAAAGCGCTCTCAGATTCTCATGATTTATTTAGTAGAAGTAAGTTTACTTGGTGTAATAGCATTAATCATCGGTCCTTATCTTGGGTTGATGCTAGTCAAAGTGCTTGGTGCTGCAAACGGATTTTTAGACTTTGTTCAACGTTCCTCCCTAGACGTACAATTAATCAATGGGTCTTATATGTATGCCTTATGGGCTGTAATTGCTTCCATTTTTATGGTTATGATTCCAGTGATTCAAGCGACAAGTCAAAGCATTGTAAATCGTAAGCAGCAGTCGGCGAGGTTAGTTGGAACAGCCGTTTGGCATAAGTTTTTTCTGGACTTTGTTTTGTTAGCTCTTGCTTGGTATGGATGGTGGCGATACCAAACACGCCAGGAAGAGTTACTTAACGTATCAGGTGGCATGTTTTCCGTTGATCCTTTTTTGTTTTTCGTTCCAGCATTATTTATTATTGGGTTAGGATTACTTTGTTTGCGAATATACCCATGGCTGATGAAAGCAATCTACTTACTTGGCCGGAAATATTGGTCATTGTCCCTGTACAGTACATTGGTTCAGGTTAGCAGGTCTTCCAGGCAGTATCAATTTTTCATGCTGTTTCTTGTGATGACTATTTCTGTTGGTGTGTTTAGTGCCAGTGCAGCAAGAACGATTAACACGAATCTAGAAGAACAGCTTTACTATGAAAATGGAGCGGATATTACGCTAGAAGTTCGCTGGGAAAGTGAAGCATCTTCGTTTACTCCGAGTACACCGGCAGGACAGAACCAGGGGCAAGCAGCAGAATCAGCAATAGGAGAAACACAAACGTCTGTGTCCTATGCAGAACCTCCTTTTGATCCATTTGTTAATCTAACAGGAGTGGAGCGAGCAACAAAAGTTTTTCAGCATGATAACGTTATTGCTGAAGCAAAAGGGAAGAGTGCGTATTCCGCTGATTTAATGGGAATCGAACCAAAGGCCTTTGGTGAAACTGCCTGGTTTAAGCCGCAGTTATTGCCACATCACTGGTTTGAATATTTAAACCTGTTAGCTGCTGAACCGAGTGCTGTTTTGATCTCTGAATCTATCGCTTCTAAGCTAGGAGTTAGTGAAGGCGATTATCTGTCGATGCGGTGGGATTCTTCCGAGCAAGCGGAATTTATTGTCTATGGAATTATTGACTATTGGCCGTCCTTTCACCCAAATAGGGAAGAGGAGGAAGAAGAAACATCAACTTTAATTGTTGCTAATTTACCTTATGTACAAAATATGATGGGACTTGAGCCGTATGATGTTTGGTTAAACGTGGATGATGGTGTTTTGAGAGAAAATCTTTATCAAGAAATTAGAAGCCATCGAATTCCGGTGGTAAAGATGAATGATGTTTATCCGGATATTGTTGATCTGAAAAATAGTGCGTTTTTATTGGGATTGAATGGTACATTAACGTTAGGATTTCTTATTTCTATATTGATTACGTTTATAGGCTTTTTGTTGTATTGGATACTAACGTTAAAGTCTCGTGTTCTCCAGTATGGTATCTATCGTGCAATGGGCATATCACTGAAGCAATTAGTCGGAATACTTACGTGGGAACAGTTATTTACATCAGGACTGACCTGTTTATTAGGAATTATTATTGGTGGTGTCACTAGTCAATTGTTTGTTCCA
Source organism: Aquibacillus albus (assembly GCF_016908325.1). GTDB lineage: Bacteria > Bacillota > Bacilli > Bacillales > Amphibacillaceae > Aquibacillus_A > Aquibacillus_A albus. The sequence continues at coordinate 20,832 of NZ_JAFBDR010000032.1, forward strand.
TTATTTCAGCTGTCGTTTGATCCAAAGGAACAAGTGCCACCATTCCAGGTTATTTTTGATGCGAGTGATGAAATGAAAATCTATTTCTTTATTTTGTTCATGCTAACCATTGGTTTAACGATCCTACTGATTTTGCTAAAACGAATCCGTGTTCACCAGGCTATTAAGTTAGGAGAGGATTAACATGATAGAATGCCAGAACCTAGTGAAAATTTATAAAGTTGCTGATGAGTTAGAAGTTATGGCATTACAGGGACTCGATTTAACCGTTGATAAAGGGGAGTTGATGGGAATTATTGGAAGTAGTGGTAGCGGGAAATCAACACTACTAAACATGTTGGGAGGATTGGATCGTCCATCAGCAGGAAAATTAATAATAGATGGTAAAAATTTATTGCAAATGTCGGATAAAGCACTTGTTCAATATAAATTAGAGACAGTTGGGTTTGTATGGCAAAACAATGCGCGTAATCTCATTCCTTATTTAACAGCAAGACAAAATGTTGAATTGCCAATGTTATTAAAGGGAAAACGAAAAAAAGAATGGGCTACAGAGCTATTAGAGCTTGTTGGACTAGGCAATCGATTAAATAATCGTTTAAGTGAACTGTCAGGAGGAGAGCAGCAACGGGTTGCAATCGCGATTGCCTTGGCTAATAAACCACAGCTTTTGTTAGCGGATGAGCCTACAGGGAATGTTGATACAAAGACAGCAGATATTATTCTTGACCTGTTCCGTAAGCTTAATCGGGAGCTTGGTGTTACGATTGTTATCGTTACCCATGATATGCAGCTTACACAAAAAATGGACCGGGTAGTTGCGATTCGTGATGGTAGAACTTCTAGTGAGATATTAAGCCGTAAATATTTTGATGAAGCAATCATTGATGATTCAGAGTATGAGCAGGAGCATTCACATGTTGAGCTTGCTGTTCTGGACCAAGCAGGACGCTTACAAATTCCACGAGATTATTTAGAAGCGGTTGGATTTGAACCGGAAAACAATAAGGTACAAATAGAATTACAGGATGGAAGGATTGTGCTACTAAATCCAAAAGAGATACAAAAAGTAACTTGAAGGGCTAATTTTTAAATACATTACATTTCAAGTCATGTTTTTTAACTCGATACGTAATTTTATTGGTTATATGTTAGAAAATCAGTGGAATGTAGTTGGATGAAATGATTTTATAATAAATGTTGTTAGATAATATAACAACATCTCTTGACTGTAATGAGATAATTAAATAGAATATTAGATAAGAAAAGAAGATTTAAATACAGTAATTAGTTTTGTAAGTAGATAACGTTTATTGCATATACACAAATCAATGAATCTATTAGTCGAAGAATAATTCAAACTAAAAATATAATGCCAATGAAGGAGTGTCTATGGAAGAAACACTATCGTTGACAGCTCTGAAGCAAGAGATTATTCGGGTTTATAACTCTATTAACCAAGAGGTATTTAGTATAGGTATTAGTTCACATAGGATTGAAATTCTTGGTGACAAGGTTTTAATCTTTGTGAATCATAAACGAATACCTGCTCTTAAATCGTTAGATACGAGCAAAAGAGAGTTAACAAGATTGGTTGATAGAAGTTTAATGGAAGTAACTATCGATAAGCTCGCTGACGAGTTGTTTAAATTGATTGGTATTCCAATTGAAACAATTCTTAAGGATTATGATCCTTATTCGCAAAAAGCGGTAACGGTCATATACTTTAAGGAACCTCTTAAAGAGAGGTATAGTGATTAATGATTAGCAGGTAGGTAAGCCAATATGAGTTAGGCTTAAAGACCGCTTATCATGAATACACATCAGGTTATGGTTTTAATCCTGAGGTATCCATGATATGCGGTCTTTTTTATATATCCTTGGAAAGGAGGAGGAAGAATGACAAGTTGAAATGAATCTTCTCAGAATGGAAGGGGAAGTTCGTGATTTCTAACTGCAAAATAATGGACAAGAAAGGCTACAGCAGTATCTAGTTCCTGATTACAAGGAGAATAGAGAGACAAGCAGTATTTTGAACGTAAAAGATTAATTATAAAATAACAAGGGGGATAATCATGAATTCATTCAAAAAATTTAATAAGCTGTTTGTTGTTTGTTTTATTGTATTTGCGGTATTTTTGGCAGGTTGCAATAGTAACTCACAAGATTCAAGTGCAAATGAAGCCGCTGCTGCTCAAGATGAGGAAACGGATCAATCCTCAAGTTCTGCTAATGAAGAGACAGCAGATCAATCTTCAACGACAACAAATGAAGGAAAAGAAGTAGTCGAAGAGGTAACGGTCCGTTACTCTGAGGTACTCCGATCGATTTTTTATGCACCGAGTTATGTAGCAATGGGATTAGGATATTTTGAAGAGGAAGGAATCATTCTAGATATGGTTACTTCACAAGGCTCCGATAAAGGGGCAGCAGCAATCTTATCGGACACAGCAGATGTTGCATTGGTTGGTCCTGAAACAACCATATTCGTTAATAAAGAGGAAGGTTCAAAAAAGGTAAAAGTATTTTATCAATTGACAAGAACAGATGGATCCTTCCTACTTTCGAGAGATGAAATGGATAACTTTGATTGGTCACAGTTGAATGGAAAAACTGTTCTCGGTTGGAGACCTGGCAGTGCGCCACAAATGGTCATGGCTACACTGATTGAGGAAAAAGGACTAGATACAGAAGTAGTGACAAATATCGGTGCTCCGGCGTTAGCGGGTGCATTCCAGAATGGACAAGGTGATTACATTCAAGTATTTGAACCAGTAGCATCCCAGCTGATTTCATCCGGAAATGCTTATTATGCAGCATCTGTCGGTGAAGCAATCGGTGAATTTCCGTATACTTCGTTCATTGCATCAGATGAATACATTGCTGAAAATCCGAATGTCATTCAAAGATGGACAAATGCAGTGTATAAAGCTAGGTTATGGGTCGAGGAGCACTACCCGGAAGAAGTAGCAGAGGTTATTGCGCCATACTTTGAAGGTACGGACAAGGAGTTGCTTACCATGTCTGTTGAACGATACATGAATCAAGATACTTGGCCTTTAAATCCGGTGATGACTACTGATCAATATGAAATATTGGAAAACACACTAGTGGAATTTGACCTTGTTGGAGAAGATGAACGTGTTCCTTATGAAGAAGCTGTGGAACCGGCTTTCGCTGAGGAAGTAAAAGAATAAAACGGATAAGTGATTGTTCAAAAGTCGGTGGCAAAGTCTAAAAAAGGGGAGATTTACTAATGGCTCAAATCGAACTAAATGATGTATGCCTGCGCTACTTTACCATTAATGAAGAAACAGAGGCTCTTCGGAACGTAAACCTTTCTGTCGATGAGGGTGAATTTATCAGTATAGTTGGACCGAGCGGATGTGGGAAAAGCACGTTGCTTTCCCTCGTTTCCGGTGTTATCAAGCCGACAGAGGGAGAAGTGACTTTATTTGGAGAAAAATTAAAGGAGACTTCTGATCGTATCGGATATATGCTGCAGAATGATCATTTATTTGAATGGAGAAACGTCTTGAACAATCTTTTAGTTGGTGCAGAAATTCGTGGAATAAATAGGAAAGAAGCAAAAGAGAGAGCATTAGATTTATTAAATCGATACGGTATGGGAGACTTTGCTCATCATAGTCCAAAACAGCTCTCTGGAGGAATGAGGCAACGTGTGGCTTTGATTCGGACGTTGGTAATTCAGCCGGAGATACTACTACTCGATGAACCCTTTTCCGCTCTAGATTATCAAACAAGATTGACTTTATCTGATGAAATCTCCACTATTCTGCGTGAACAAAAGAAAACAGTAGTACTAGTTACACATGATATATCAGAAGCTATCGCGATGGCTGATCGGGTGATTGTCATGTCTAAGCGGCCAAGTTTTGTAAAAAGGGATTACAAAATCTCTTTTGCTGGTGGTCGTCCTTCTCCATTCTATACAAGACAAGCTCCAGAATATAATGATTATTTTAACGAGATATGGAAGGAGTTAGAGGAACATGTCCATGCCTAATAGAGAAGTTAATAATTTTTCGAGTCAGATGGCTACAGAAGCTGTAAAACAATCCAATGAACAAGAAAAACATCAAACGCCCTCCTATAGTAATAAATATTTGGATTTTTTAAAAAGACAAAGAAATAAAAATTTAAAAATTCAATTGACCCGATTATTAGTGTTGGTAGGAGTATTAGTCTTATGGGAGTTATCGGCCGTTTTTCAATGGGCTGATCCCATGTTAACAAGCAGGCCTTCGCAAATTGTGTCCTCCTTTGTTGAAATGGTTACAACAGGAACAATTTTCCAACACTTATGGATAACGAGTTTAGAAACAGTTATTGGCTTCGTGCTATCCATGACGCTAGGTATTATCATTGCAATTGGATTTTGGTGGTCGTCTTTTTGGTCTAATGTAATGGAACCTTATGTAGTAGTCCTTAATGCATTGCCGAAAGTAGCACTTGGCCCTATTTTTTATATCTGGCTAGGAGATCGCTTATCCATTTACGGTATGGCTATTGCCATTTCTATCATTGTAACAATCATCATGATAGAATCCGGGTTCAAAGAGATAACGAAGTCCAAAATGAAGCTTATGGAATCACTAGGAGCAACCCGTTGGCAAATGCTTAAAATGGTTTTATTGCCTGCTAGTATCCCGAACTTTGTAGCGACAATGAAAGTAAATGTTGGTTTAACACTAGTGGGTGTAATTATGGGTGAATTTTTATCCTCGAAGGCAGGGTTAGGATATTTAATTATCTATGGCGGCCAAGTGTTCCAAATGGACTTAGTTATGACAAGTATCGTTCTGTTGGCAGTTTTATCAGCAATTCTATATGGAATGGTGAACCTTATCGGAAAATTTTTGAAAAAACAGTATCAATTTGATTGATGGGTGTTCTTAAGATATATAGCCAGGGGAGATTAGGACTCCCCTTACAGCAAAATCAAAAGGGATGGTGTTCAGATTGTTAAATTATAAACAGGTAGACCCAACACATACGGCATTAGTCATTGTAGATGTACAAAATGACTATTGCGATTCAAAAGGCAATTTGGGAAAACAGGGATTAGACATTAGCATGGTTGATGAGATGATTGCTCCATTAGCAGAAACAGTTGCTCAAGCAAGAGAAAATGAGGTACCAATTATTTTTATCCAAACGATTCATGAACCAAGCACAGATTCTGTAACGTGGGCAAATCGATTAAGGGATGCCAACCAGGAAGGGATATGTCGGAAAGATACATGGGGTGCTGAATTCTATAAAATAAAGCCGAAAAAGGAGGATATTATTGTAATTAAACACCGGTATAGCGCATTTATCAATACGAGGCTTGATTCAGTATTACGAAGCTTAAATATAAAATCATTAATTGTGACTGGTGTTAGCACAAACGTTTGTGTGGAATCAACCGCTCGTGATGGATTTATGCTTGACTATGATATCGTTTTGTTATCTGATTGTACCGCTGCATACTCTAAAGAGGCTTATGAGATGACGTTAAAAAATATTGATCAATACTTTGGTTCCGTTTGTGAATCAAAGGATGTGATTGAAAGCTGGCACGCACTAGAAAAAACTTCATAACTTCTTAGCACAGTATATAAAGCAGGTGTCTGTAAATGAGAAAGGCTGAAGCAAGTCAAGTATATGTGAACACGCAATCTAAACAAAAATTAGTGTCACCTATCCTTATCTTATTGTCTGTTTGTCCTGGAACATTTTTATCTCACTTTTCGGCAGGGCTAGTTAACATTGCCTTGCCTGATTTATCGCTATACTTTCAGGCTGAACTCGGATTAACCCAATGGATTGTTACGGGTTATCTATTAATGGTTATGCTTTGTTTGCCCATTATGGGGAAGCTATCCGACCAATATGGCAAAAGGCGAATACATAACATGGGTTATTACGTTTTTGGTACTGGAATTCTTTTATCTGCACTTTCTTTTTCACTTGGGTTCTTACTGGCTGCTCGAGTGATTCAGGGAGCTGGGGCAGCTATGCTGCAAGCGGCGAATATGGCTATTATTACGGAAAGCTATCCAGATGAAAAGAGAGGGAAAGCATTAGGAATTATAGGGACAGCTGTTGGGGTTGGAGCTTTGCTAGGTCCATCTGTGGGCGGTTTGCTTATTAACTGGTTTTCTTGGCAACTCTTGTTTTGGATTCAATTACCTATTGTGATTGTCTCGATTGTACTAGCGACCCGTTTTATTCCAAAAGATAAACCAGCACAAAAGGGCGGTTCTTTTGATTATATTGGTGCGGCTCTATTCGGTATTGCCTTAACGTTAAGCATTTTTGTATTGAATCAAATTGGAGAAGGTGAAGTTAATTCCCATTTATGGCTTATTTGCTTTATTGCAGCTGCGAGCTTTGTTGTTTTTTTTAGATGGGTTACGAAGAAAAAGGAACCTTTCATTAACTTGAAGGTATTAGCTCCACCAATGGTAGGAGCAGGGAGCTTTATTATCGTTATTAGCTATATGGCAACTTTTTCAGCCATGGTTGTTATTCCCTTTTACTTAAGAGGAATCTTAGAAATTTCACCATCTTTATCAGGTCTGTTGCTAATGAGTTATCCATTATTACTAGCAGTTATTGGTCCAATTAGTGGTACTTTTTCTGATCGCTTTGGCAGCTATATTGTCGTTTTAATCGGCCTTAGTACGATGATTGCTTCTTTGTTAGGGTTAACTCTTTTATCAAATACTACACCATTACTTTTTGTTATATTTCTACTATGCTCATTAGGCTTTGCAATGGGAATATTGACTTCACCTAATTATAATTTGATGATAGGTTATATTCCGATTCAATATTTAGGATTTATGACTAGTACGATTGCTTTATTAAGAAACTTTGGCATGATCCTTGGTACTGCAATTGGTGTTACTTTTATGAATCTATTTGTTGATGGTTCGATTACAGAATGGATGCTGGCAAAGGATGAAACAAATATAGGAAATGTCATGCTGGGTTTTCGTAGCTTTTTCTTACTTGTAGCAATCCTGACGATTGTTGCTACAGGTTATCTTATTATAAAACATAGAAAAATGTCTAAGAAAAAAGAAATATCTTTTGATTAGACTGTTTTCTAAATAATGCGCAATAACTATTACATGGATTTACTTTCTTCCAGTTCTTTTCAATCGAGTGCCATACAATCGCTTCGGCATCGTTACCATCACACGAAGAAAATTGACTTTATTTTCGGGTAGTCTACGTTTATTTCCTACGATGTATAGTGGATTTATATATTCGTGTAATTCATCAAGAAAAAAGAGCAGAAACTAAACGAAAAGCAGACATTCGTGTAATTCATCAATGAAAATGGGCAGAAACTAAACGAAAAGCAGACATTCGTGTAATTCATCAATGAAAATGGGCAGAAACTAAACGAAAAGCTAATATTCGTGTAATTCATCAATGAAAATGAGTAGAAACTAAACGAAAAGCAGAGATTCGTGTAATTCATCAATGAAAATGAGTAGAAACTAAACGAAAAGCTAATATTCGTGTAATTCATCAAGAAAAAAGAGCAGAAACTAAACGAAAAGCTAACATTCGTGTAATTCATCAATGAAAATGGGCAGAAACTAAACGAAAAGCTAACATTCGTGTAATTCATCAATGAAAATGAGTAGAAACTAAACGAAAAGCAGACATTCGTGTAATTCATCAAGGAAAAAGAGCAGAAACTAAACGAAAAGCAGACATTTAATCAGTAGGAGGCTGAGATGTTGCCCGCGGAAAGCGACTGCCCGTAGTGGAAATCAACATAGCAGTTATTGCACATTATAGGTCAATTATGTATTAAAAAAGCACTTATTGAATAGGTGCTTTTTAATGAGGAAAGTTTGTAATAGTTTCATCGTTTAGTTGATGCTTATTGATAAACTGAGTGTAGTTAGATGGTGGGAATTAGAATTGCTTGAGCAGAAAATCATGGGTATGGAAGAGGATATTCAATCATTGGAGAGATCAATTCCCCGGAGTAGATAATTACGCTTGCTTAAACAATTATATAAACGATTAGCTGAGTGTTAAAGCCTGGAATGAATATACTAGACTTTTCTAATTAAAAGGAGTCTTAAATCATGTTTGATACGATTACATACCTGAAAACAGGGAATGAAAAACAACAAAAAGCCTATTCGGTCATACGAGAGTTAGGAATTATCGATGACTTGTTAGAATACCATCCAACCCTTTGTGGTACGGTACCTATTGGTGTTGACACAGAAGAATCAGACCTCGATATAATTTTTGAAGTTTATGATGGTACCCAATTCGAGAAAAAGTTAGTTGCACTATATGGAGATAAACGAGGATTTCGTTTTAAAAATTTTTTCATAAGAGATTTATCTGTTGTGAAAACGAACTTTTTCTACAAAGGATTTGAATTTGAGTTATTTGGTCAACCCCAGCCTGTGAAACAGCAATATGCCTATATCCATATGGTTATCGAACATGCTATCATGGAAGAATTTCCACATGTAAGAGAACAAGTAATTCGATTAAAACAAGAGGGGCTTAAAACAGAACCAGCTTTTTGTGAGGTGTTGGGGTTGACGGGTGATCCATACTTACAACTGATAGAGTATGGGAAAGAAAAAGGATTCTTCTATAATTAGAACAAAAGGTGGTGTGTTTCAACCTAAGTAAACAATGATAAACCACTGCTTCAAAAGTAGTGGTTTATCATAATAGGCCAAAGTGAATATTGTTATTGTTCCATTAAATTATTTACAGAAACGCTTTGCTTGTTTTGTGGGTTATTTAGGGAATGAATTGTTGCTACCCCATTACTTTGGTCGACATGTTCAATGTAAATCTTTTCCCCATTACAGATCACGTTAGACATCACTGGAGAAGAAGCAATTTCTTGTGCTCGCTTTGCATCCATTTAAAGCCACCTCCTTACACATTATTTTCACAGTTTTACTATTTGTTTGGATAGCTCCATTTATACTTGTGTTTTTACATTCGCTTTTTAAAAAGAGTTGCCACAATACCTTCGTTCCGTTCCACTCACTTTTTCTCGGTACTGCAGAATCTTAAACGTTCAGTTAATAATCTTTTATTAATACCTCTTTTGGACATTCTAAGAATGGGTGATGAAAAATGAAGGCTACCGAATTAGAAAGTAAACGGTTTGATAAAGCATTAGATGAAATCATTGACCTTTTTAATAATCTGGAGAATGATGAACCAATTATCCGGTTTAGTCAGGATGTGTTGGACAATATTGAACGAGCGAAGAAGAAATATGGAGATGATATGGTTAACGAAAAAATAAACACCGTTGTCCATGAAATGCTTTCTTGGCTTGACTTAGAAGGCGTTTCCTTAGATGAAGAAGAAAGTGATGAAGAAAACAATGGAGAAAATGAAGAAAAAAATGAATAATCGTTTCACCTACGCATAAAAATGTAATTTTCTGTAAATCATGGTAGGAAGAAATATTCAATTAATCATTTAAATGCCTCAAATCAAAAGGTGAAACGATGAATAAACAAAATCCCTACTTTCAGAATAAAAGGCATATATTGCAAAAAACAACTGCAATCACTAGTAATCAATTGCATTTTAGATCTCCATGGATGGTTGCATGGTGGTCATTAGCGTTTCCTGGATTTGGTCACTTTATAGTCAATAGCTATTTATGGGGATTTATTTTAATGAGCTTCGAGTATATGTTTAATACAATGAGTAAGATTAACTTATCTATTTTCTTTTCGATGCTAGGAGATTTTGAACAAGCAAAGCAAGTCATCAATGTCCAATGGTTTTTTCTTTATATTGTTGTATATGTATTTTCTGTTTGGGACAGTTATCGTAGAACCATTGACAATAATAAAGTATATCAATTGGCCTATAAAGAAGTAGAAAACATTGCACCAACACAGTTTTCCGTATTTGAAATAAATGTTCTAGAAAAGAAGAAGCCATGGATTGCGATGGTCTGGTCGTTTTTACTGCCCAGCTTGGGGTATATTTATCTTCAAAGAATTTGTACTTTTTTATTTAATATTGTTTGGTGGATTGTTATCCTCTATTTTTCTCGGTTCCCTGAAGGATTGTATTTAACGATGATTGGCAATTTTGAAGAAGTAAAGAAGTTATTAGATCCGCAATGGATTTTATATATCCCATCAATTTATGCTTTTACCTTATACAATACATATGCATTTTCAGTTGAAAACAATAAGCTGTTTGATATGTCCCAATCAAGGTATTTGAAAAATGAATATCAATCAAATCAGCTTTGTCACTTCTATCAGAAATAAGGAGATATAATATGGATGTTGTTGCTTCTTTTGAATATTCCACAGAATTAGAACTATGCTTGAAGAAGCTTGAGGGGATGGGTGTAGAAAAACATCATATTGTCGCAATCCCACTAGATGAAAATGAGGAAAAGCCTCAATTATTTGATACAACCCACCATTCCGATGGGGTTAGTTTGATGGATCTGGGATTAATTATAGGCTGTATTTTTATGTTGTTAGGTTCTATTTACGGTTTTATATTAGACTGGGGGCCAATTATTTGGGGATTAATTGGTTTAGTTGCAGGAATAGGTCTTGGTATTATCATTAAAATAATCTTTATCAGGAAGCAATCGAAAAAAAAGAAATGGACTAGCGGACGTAGCACGGAAGTCTTTATAACGATAAGATGTACGGAAAAACAAATAGAAAAGGTAAGAGATATCCTATTTAAACACCGTGCACTAGGGGTAGGGATTCTTGATGTTAAGACTGTTGATTAATGAAATAAAAACCTGTAATAGATAAAAATATTTTTCTAATCATCGACCATTATATATGTTATCCTAGAAAGAGAACGTTTTCTTTTTGCACGTAATCTGGATAGTATTGTGGAAATGAGGGGAAAACATGAGCTGTAAGGGATGCGCTGCTTCAGTTAGAATGTCCAATAAAGAAGTTGATAAATTAGTAGAAGAACAACTAATGCTAGAAATCGATGTAGTTGATGACAATGTGTATAATGAAAGACTAGAGCATTGTGTTGAGTGTCCGTCACTTGTGTATGATACAACTTGTAGTCATTGTGGTTGCTTCGTAAAATATAGAGCAAAGCTGGCTTATAAGGAGTGCCCTCATCCAAAAGGTCCAAAATGGAAAAAGCTTCAACCAAGTTAAATATAGAGAATTATTTAATAGAGGAAGAGCGAACTTGATATTCAGGTTCGCTTTTATAATGGAAAGAAAAACTTTCTCTATGATATAATTATCTTGAATTTGAGATAATATGGGTTGATAATTGATATTATAGTACGAGGTAAATGGGCAACCTATAAAATAGATTAAAATCTCAGTTGGAGGAGATAAGATGAACGGAATAAAAGGATTACATCACGTTACTGCGATCACAAGTAGTGCAGAGAAAAACTACGAATTTTTCACGTATGTGCTAGGTATGCGTTTAGTTAAAAAAACGGTTAATCAGGATGATATTCAAACCTATCATTTATTTTTTGCTGATGATAAGGGTAGTGCAGGAACTGATATGACCTTTTTTGATTTTCCAAATATTCCAAAAGGTGTGCATGGTACAAATGAAATCTCAAAAACATCTTTTCGTGTACCTGACGACGCCGCATTAGATTATTGGGTAAAACGGTTTGATAAGTATGACGTAAAGCATAAGGGGATAGAGGAACAGTTTGGTAAGAAGACACTATCTTTCGTTGATTTTGATGAGCAGCAATATCAGTTAATTTCTGATCAACAAAATGAAGGAGTAGTTTCAGGGACACCTTGGCAAAACGGGCCAGTTCCACTGGAGTATGCCATCACAGGTTTAGGGCCCATTTTTATTCGTACTTCACATTTTGAATATTTTAAAGATGTGATGGAAAAAGTTCTTCTCTTTAAAGAAATTGACAAAGATGGCTCTATCCACTTGTTTGAGGTTGGAGAAGGAGGGAATGGTGCACAGGTGATTGTAGAAGATAACGTCATTCTTCCTTCGGCTCAACAGGGCTATGGAACTGTTCATCATGTCGCTTTTCGTGTTGATGACCGTGCGGAATTAGATGAGTGGATTAAGCGAATGCCTAAATTTGGATTTCAAACTTCAGGTTATGTTAACCGCCACTTTTTTGAATCTCTATACACAAGGGTGGCACCGCAAATTTTATTTGAATTTGCAACAGATGGGCCAGGATTTATGGGAGATGAACCCTATGAAACCCTTGGCGAAAAGTTATCATTACCTCCATTCTTAGAACCCAAAAGAGAACAAATTGAAAAAGCCGTACGTCCAATAGACACTGTTCGTAGTACAAAGGAATTTGAAAAAGAATATCTATAAGAGGATGTTCATAAAATCCGGGAAAAATCACCTTGAACTTCTTCGTTGCACTTTTGGTCCACTTTTTTAAACACGCACTATACGTTAGATAAGGCACTAATCGATATTGGTTAGTGTCTTTTGGTGTTTTACAGTTAGCAAACACAGTTGCTATAACAGGTGTAGAGCGGTTGGGTTAATTGTATAAACCTTTTATTTTGAATGAAAATCGCTAAATTGGTTAAAACAAGGTTAACAATATAATTATTGGAATAGTGGTGATTTTATGAGGGAAGTCAAGCAAAAAAATTTTTGTAAACAATGTCAAAAACGCACACTACATGTTATACGAGAAAGCGCATTAGAAATTGAGTATGAGTGCCTGGAGTGTGAGGGGAAGCAAGAGGTTGTTAAAACATTTTTTTAGGAACAAATTTTTAGTAGAAAAGGCTCAAATCCAAGTGATTTGGGCTATTTTTCATTTCGCTTTGCTTCATTCTGAATAATCTATGGATGAATCACAAATTTAATTTTTTTCGGAGGTTTTTTGGAATGAAGTACGAAATCACAAGGGATTATATTGAAGTTGGAAATTCCCGCCCAGGTGAGAAACTGGATGAAGTGAAATTTATCGTTAGTCACGATACTGGGAACCCGGGTTCAACTGCTTATGCAAATCGAAATTATTTCGCTAACACGCAACCTAGTGCATCGTCTCATACGTTTATCGACGATCAGTATATACTTGAAATTATTCCGTTAGACGAAAAGGCATATCATGTTCGTTCCAATGTTCCAGAGGATAATCGTCGTTTTGGAGCCAATGCAAACAATGCGGCGATAGGTGTAGAACTTGCTTTTGGTGGAAGTATCAATTTTTCAGAGGCTTATGATCGTTATGTTTGGTATCATGCTTATTTATTAGATCGATTTAATCTTGAAGCGGGTACGGATATTGTCGCGCATAGCACATTAGATCCTTCGCGTCGTACAGACCCACAAAATGCTTTGCATCGAAATGGAGTCTCTTGGGATCAGTTCATTAACGATGTTAAGCAAATGTATGACGCAGAATTTAGCGCAGAGGAGACCGGAGAATCAGATGTATTGGGTGAGTCAGTTGAGTTGCCATTAAGCATAGGCGATGAAGGTCCATTTGTTCGCGAGATTCAACAGGATCTGATTCGTGCTGGTTTTTCGTTACCACGTTATGGTGCAGACGGGACATTTGGGGAAGAAACAGAAGGAGCTGTCATGCAATTTCAACGAGCACACGGTTTGACTGTGGACGGATTAGTCGGACCAATAACACTCGAAAAGTTAAATGAAGTGCTTGATGAGGGTCAAACAACGGAAAATTTTTCCTTACCTTCAGGAATTTTACGCCAAGGTGATGAAGGAGAGGCTGTGAAACAACTGCAACGGGCACTGAAACAGGTCAACTTTGATCCTCAAGGGATTGATGGAATTTATGGACCGAATACGGAGGATGCAGTGAGGAGGTTCCAATCGATGCATCGGGACTTAGAAAATGATGGAATCTATGGACCAGAAACACGAAGATTCCTACGGATGGAATTAGACGATCTTGCATAATGGTAAGGGGTGAGCTATGGACCATTATAGCTCACTCTTTCCATTTTAAGCATAAGGAATGATTGAGTTTTAGAGGGGAAAGGATTACTTTTAAAAAATGAAAAAGAGGCTGTCCCTTTGCTTTTGGGAAAGCCTCTTTAAAAGTACAAATGTTAACGCAATTCTTCAGGTATTAGGTTTGGTCCAACGTGGTACTGAACGTTTCCGTCTTGATCAAGTACAAACCAATAATATTCATATTCCTGTGTATAAACACTCACAGCTAGTTGATTTTCTAATGTCATTAATCCGCCAGCTACAGGATAATCAGAAAGCTGGGTAACTGATGATCCATCTTTTTGCATTTTATATAAATGCCATTCTTCTGGTTCCGTATAGTAAATCCAATCATTTTTTACTTTAAAGGAAACAATCGGATGGTTCGTAACGGTTTCTAAGTTTGTTCCATCGAGGTTTACTTTATATAATTGATTGTCTTCATTATTTATGAAATAAACCGATGTACCAGAAATATCAAATTCACGGACTTTATCTGCTATTTTTTGTTTTTCTGTCCCATCTAATTTCACTTTATGCAGTTCAGCATTTTCGTTCATATACAATACTTCATCATTATACAAATGAGCTACTGTACCACTAGCTAATTCTTTTTCTTCTAATCCATCCGTATTTGCTGTGTACACTTTATTTTCCTTAGTATAGACCATCGTATCATCTACGACTGAAAGCCATATTGCAGGGCCATTGACGATTTTTTCTCTTTCTGTTCCATTAATCGTCATTTTATAAATGGATTGGTCGTATGCATTAATGTAATAAATCCAGTCATACACCACATTCATATTAAAAACGTCATCGACTTCATGTGAGGACAATTCTTCAGGGACGGAATTTACATCATCAGACTTCCATTTAGAAATTCCTTGGTCTCCATAGTATGTCCAACCATTTTCAGAAGTGAAGTTTCCACTATTTAAAATATTGCCAAACTCATTCCCTTTATTTGGAGGGATAAGGTCTGGATTTAACACTTTTGCAAGAAAGACAGAGAAATGCTCCCTGGAAAGCTTCACACCTGGTTTAAAGGTTCCATCAGGATAACCTGTTGTAATTTTATTAGCAGCTAAGGTGTTAATTACCTCATAAGACAAGTGATCTGCTGGAATGTCTTCAAACTGGATCAATGTAGATCCTTCCATATTAAAAGCATTAACTAGAATTGCTGCCATTTGTCCTCTTGTAAGTGGAGCCCATGGATCAAAAATAGAGCCATTATTTTTTCCAACAATAAAACCTAATTCTACTGCTTTTGCTACATACTCATAACCATAATCACCTGGGCCAATATCTGTGAAACCAGGATCTTCTACTTGATCTGCATCAGGTTCGATATCTAAAGCATTCAAAATCATTTGAACTGCTTGCATTCTTTTTACATTACCAGTTGGTTTGAATGTTCCGTCTCCATAGCCTTGGATAATATCATTGCTAGATAGATAGTTTATCTCTTCAACATAGTTGGTCACATCATTAAAACTGCTCGTATTAGCAAGCGCATGACTAGCACCAACGAATATGGTTAGCGATGAAATAACTGCAATTAGTACCTTTTTCAACTTTTTTACCTCCTATGATGGAATATATCATTAATATATCATTATAGTAGCATGAAAAATATTATAGTTGCGACAAGCGCCCAAACTACATATATTTACCATGTGATATAGAAATATTAAGAAAAAACTACTTTTTTATCAACTATTTAAGTGATTGTTGCAAGTAAGGCGTTCAATATGCGCCAATTATTTCCCGAGAAATAGACAATCTCTAACTGTTTGGAAATATTTGTTTATAAAAACTCGTCATTAATTGTGTTATCGTTAGTCACGTTGAAAACTTTTTAGGGGGAATAATCATGCGTAAGTCTATTTACTTTTTAATGACTTCTATACTTATTGTTGTACTTTCTGCTTGTGGGAAAAGTGCAAAGGAAACCTACACAGAAGCTTACTCGGAGTTAATGGATGCATCATCGTATGAGTCAACATCAACGATTGATCTTCATTTATCGTCTGACAGTACAAACAACACGCCTGATACACAAATGATTTTAGATATGATAAATAATGCTGAAATAACATTAGATACTAAAGTTGATATGGAACAAGAAATTAGTGAAATTGATTTTCAGGTTGCGATGAATCAAGGGCCTATTTCTTTTCATTTAGAGTTACCTATGCAGTTTAATATGGAAAATCAAAGGGTTTATATTGCTACAGAAACAATATCAGAAGCAATGATGATGTTTCCTGTTTTACCACTTCCGCAGGACTTTACGTTTGATAAAGAGTATATCGAACTAGATGTTAGTTCTGAAGTTGATACAGAGGATCAGCAGCAGATAGAGCAGCAACTTCGTGAGGAAATCAATGGCACTATTCGAGATTTAACAGAAGACGCATTTATAGAAAATAATGATACGATTGAATTATCACTCGAAGGGGAAGACCTTCAGAATATAATTGCATCTATTCTAGAGTTTTCAATGGAACAAAGTGATGAAGTGATACCAGATACAGATAAGAAAGAAGTAGAAACAATTCTAGACGCAATTACGTTTCAACATTTTAACATGAAAGCAACGATTGACGGTGGCAAGATTGTAAAAGAAGATATTTCCGTTGCAATGGATGTTGAAGAATCGAACGAAAAAATGGAGATTGCTGTTGATTTGTCTACTGAGTATAAAAAGATAAATGAACCAATAGATTTTAATTTGAAGCCAACCAGTGAAAACACGATGACTCAGCTGGAGTTAGAAGAGCAGCTTAATGAAGTGATGATAGATTCCATGATGAACCCATCAATGGGTCAATAATATTTTAAGTGCAAAAAAACAGATCCCTCAGTTTAGAGGGATCTGTTTTGATGTTTCATAATATGCTATTCAATGGACCGCCTATTCTACGTTAAATTCTTGAGAAACTTCATATTTTTTCCCTGTTTTTGGAGTCATCCAAGCAGAAAGGGTGTAGTTACCTGGAGATAGACCAATTTCATTTATATCTATTGTATATTCAAGTTTTTCTCCTGGCTTCACTTTTTCTTCGCCTACTACCTGTAGAAAAGAAGCTAAGCTAGAAAATAAATAAATCTGTTCTCCTTTGTCATTATAAACGGCATAATCAAATCGTTGTGAGCTTGAAAACTCTAATGTTACTTCATTTTTCGATTGATTAGTAATAGTATAAGAAAAGATAAGAGGAGAAGTTTCTTCCAATGATGGCACCATTTCACCAACTTTCTCGTCGTTTTGATTATTGTTTTTGCTTGCGTCTACATTACCTACCCCACATCCTACCAACAATAAACTAAAGATACTGAACAATACGATGAAGCCTTTTCTTATCATTTTTATTTCCTCCTTCTGGGAAACATGATTATTTAATTTTTTCATTTATATAGTCGCGTAATCCTCTTAATTAGTTACAAATTAACACCTGGCGCACTCAAATTATCGTGTTTAGTATGTGGATGCAGTCAAATATGAATACAGTTAAAATCCAAAAAATAGGTATAAGTGTCGTCGAATTAGAAGACAGGACAAGGGGGCGTAGAATTCAGTGTAATTAGTGTAACGAGAATCCAGCAAATCAAATTAGGGTAGCAAGAGTTGAACAAGCTGATCGTCAATCGTGGCGGTTTTTTTCTTTTTTGGTATATATATTCTGAGGAGTTTATGTGTATTTCCTCATAGCGTTTCCTTAAAATTAAACTTTCAAAATCCAAAAATGGCTTTTTCTTTACGATATCGACAGGAAGCTAAATAATAACCTTGAAAGCATACAAAATGGTAAAATGAGGGGAATCACAAAAAAGTAGGTGGCATATTTGCAGAGTATTAGTAGGTATTTTAACAAGTATGGAATTTTACTGATTGCACTAGTTTTTATTACAGGTATGGCGGGTACACGACCATTGGTGCCGTTACTATCTGATCAATTACAAGCGAATAAAGCAGAGATTGGTGTTATTGTGGCTCTTTTTGCGTTACTTCCTTTTTTCTTTGCTATTAAGATAGGCCAACTAGTTGATCGAATAGGTTATAAGAAACCACTAATAATCAGCGCATTCTTTACTTCAATTGCGTTAAGCTTACCTCTTTTTTTACCAGGTTTATTCTTTATTTACATATCTCAAATCATCGCAGGTATTTCTCATACTGTATTTGCTGTTTCTGCTCAAACATCTGTTAGTCACACAGGAAAAAACAATGAAGGTATTATGATTTTTAGCATTGGAGTTGCACTAGGTAGCTTTACAGGACCAATGCTAGGTGGAGTTATTGCAGATATTTGGAGCTATCCAGTTGCCTTTGGATTTTTAGCCTGCTTTGGTCTACTTGCTAGTATTCTTTCTATATTTATCAAAGAAAAAGCCACAACCAAAAGTTCCGAACAGCATCCTAAATTACTTCACTCTCTCCGACTACTAAAGATTAAAAATCTGAGAGTCGCTTTTTTAGTTAGTGTCCTAATTTTGTTAGGTAAAGATATGTACACTGCCTATTTTCCATTACTAGCTCAGGAGTATGGACTATCTAGTTCAACGATAGGATTGATTGTTTCTCTAAATGCATTGGGTGGTATTTTTATTCGTTTTTTTATGTCTAAGCTATCTGGCAAGTATAGTATGAAGAAGATTATGTTAGCTTCTATATTTGCGTCAAGTGTTTTATTTATACTATTACCGTTCTTTAATAGTGTCCTATTATTAGGATTGTTATCATTCATTCTTGGGCTTGGGTTAGGGATTGGTCAACCATTATCGATATCAACAACAGTTAATGCGTTACCTGAGGAACGAGTAGGGGAAGGATTGGGATTAAGATTAACAGCTAATCGCTTAACACAGCTTTCCGGGCCAGTACTTTTTGGAAGCATTGCACAAATAGTAAGCATAGCAAGTGTATTCTGGATATTAGGTGTTATCGTGTTTTTAGGTGGCTTGAAGGTAAAATTATCTAGGTAATAGTGATAATACATAGGAAAAGTCATTTACCAATTCGAATGGTATTCAATTTTCTTAATACTTCATCCGTTATCCAAAAGAACAAAGAAACAATTAAAGCAGAAATAATAGCTGCATCAACATTATAATCCAACACAGGAAAGTGCGAATTCATCGGAAACAACAAACCAAATACTGAACCAAAGAAAATATGAATTAAAAAGGCTGTAAAACTTCGTAATTTCCCCCTTAATTTTTTTGTTACATAGTCTGATAGGAAGGTAACCGGAACTCCATAACCCAAAACAGGAATTGCCACCAAAAAGCTGATCATACCAGACATTACAACTAGCTCTAAAGGGTTCTTCCATTCTCCAAAAAAAACCCCAAATATTAACATAAGTGAAATAGGAGTGGCCAAAATAACAGTTATTACTTTCCTCTTTATCATTTAGCTCCTCCTTTTTGAATTAATTAGCTATGAGAACTCCATAGATTTGAGATTTAAAGTGAATTTTCAACTTACACGATTTTGAAATCGAGGATTAATGGTAATCATATTTATTCCTCCACCATCTTTTAAATGAGATCTTGCGCATCTTAACAAGGGAAGCATTCACAAGGTAAGTGTCTTGTCTTTTTTGAAAAACTCATGGAATATTATGTTAATATTAAACTATCTGGTAGTAATGCTCAAGAAGTATAGATGAAATTATGATGGGAAGGTGATTTATTTGAATAGAACGAACACGAAAAATGATGTAGATAGAGATGATTTAGCCATTGAAGCTTCTGGACTCGTTAAAAAATTTGGGGAAAAACGAGCGGTAGACGGTATAGATCTGAAAGTTCGCAGAGGGACAGTATACGGTTTCCTTGGGCCGAACGGTGCAGGAAAAACAACAACGATCCGAATGCTAGCAACATTATTAAAGATTGATAGTGGAAGTGCGAAAATACTTGGACATGACCTTGTTCAAGAAACAGAGGCAGTCCGAAGTCGAATTAGTCTTACTGGACAATTCGCTTCTGTTGATGAGGACCTCACTGGATTGGAAAACCTCATTTTTATTGCCCGTCTTTTGGGGTGTTCAAGGAGACAAGCGAAGGAAAGAGCAAATGATCTACTTAACGCTTTTGGACTTGAGGAAGCAGCAAAAACTCAAGTGAAAAAATATTCTGGTGGTATGAAACGTCGAATTGATATAGCTGCAAGTATTGTGATTACACCAGATATACTGTTTTTAGATGAGCCAACGACTGGGTTAGACCCCCGTAGCCGTAATCAAGTATGGGATATTGTTAGGGCTCTTGTGAAACATGGCACGACTGTATTATTAACCACTCAATATCTAGATGAAGCTGATCAGCTAGCTGATAGAATAGCGGTTATTGATAAAGGTAAAATTATTGCAGAAGGTACGAGTGGTCAGCTTAAAGCGTCTATTGGATCAGGTAGGCTTCATGTACGACTTCTCAATCCTGATTTACGACCACAGGCTCAGCAAATTCTAGCAGACGAATTAAATACGTCCATTCAATTATTGTCAGATCCTACAGCACTTTCAGCACTTGTTTCAAATGCTGATCGGGTAGCATACGCTTTAGGTGAATTGGCTCGTTCCAATATTACTGTTACTGATTTTTCGCTCGGTCAGCCTAGCTTAGATGAAGTCTTTCTCACATTGACGGAACGACAAACTGATAGTGAAGGGAAAACTCAGGAGGTTCAATCATGACCAATCCATCATTACAGGAACAAATTCATACGGATACAGAAAATAGATCGAACAATCATAGTACAGATGATTCCTTAGATCAAGTGATAACAAATTACATACCTCATTCTAGAGCCAATGGAATCAAAACATCACTAACCTTTGCATGGCGAGCGTTACTTAAAATAAAATACGTGCCTGAGCAACTTATGGATGCGACCATTTTTCCAATAATGTTTCTATTAATGTTTACTTACCTATTTGGGGGTGCCATTGCTGGATCTACTTCTGACTACCTACAGTTTCTCCTACCTGGTATTCTCGTACAAACAATCGTTACAATTACGATGTACACAGGGATTGAATTAAATAATGACATCAGGAAGGGGATTTTCGATCGATTTCGTTCTTTACCAATTTGGCGTCCATCAGTTCTCGTTGGTGCCTTACTTGTTGACACCGTGCGATATTCTTTGGCAGCATCAATTATGATTGGATTAGGTTTAGTGCTCGGTTTCAGACCAGATGGAGGCTTTCTTGGTGTTCTCATAGCAATGGCATTGTTACTTATTTTTGCCTTCAGTTTGTCCTGGATATGGACAACGCTTGGAATGATCATGCGAACAGAAAAAGCGCTCATGGGTGTTAGCATGATGGTCATGTTTCCTTTAACGTTTGTTAGCAATGTATTTGTTGATCCAGAAACTTTACCACCCTGGTTGCAAACAGTGGTTGAAGTCAATCCAATTTCTCTTGTAGTAACAGGAATACGTGGTTCGATGCACGGTTTCGTAACGCTAGAAGATATTAGCTGGGTGCTTTTATGGTCGGCGATTATTATAGTTATATTTGCGCCACTAACAATGTATTTATATCAAAAAAAGAAGTAATGTATTAAGATAAAATTTTTTAGGAAGCCTAAAGGTCATCGATTTATGTATATATGGGAGTAGAAGGTCATTGATGGTCATAAGAATATATTTTGTCGGAGGGTATATCTTGAAACAAGTAACTTATTTAACTAGGCAGTAATATTGGGATTATCGTTAGTAATATCTGCTTTTATATTCAGCAATACTCTTACGAATTCATCGAGTGAAATTAGTAATACACAGACTACAACAACTTATACTAAATCCTTAGTAAATTGCAAATAATGATTGTAAAAAAGGAAGGAAGGTTGTTCCTTTGAATACTTTGCGCGTTCTTTGTCTTTTTTCCTTCATTATATTAGTCGCATTTGTGCCTGGGGAAACACATGACTCGAAACAGCTACCTGTGCCAAATGAAAATCCGTTAGCGTATCAAATAGATCAGCTAATAAAGAATAGTTCCGTTACTGATGGTTCTGCAGTAGGTATTAGTATTCGTTCTGCAAAAACAGGTGAACTTATTTATGAACATGGTGGAAATCAACGATTAAGACCAGCATCAAATATGAAGCTGTTAACTGCAGCTGCAGCACTATCTATTTTGGGAGAGAATTACCGTTTTTCAACAGAGTTAGTCACGGACGGAAAAATTTCAGGAAATATAATAGAAGGAAATCTATATTTAAAAGGAAGTGGCGACCCAACATTATTACCTTCAAATATGGAAGATTTCGCAAAAACTCTACATGACAAGGGGATAACAAATGTTGACGGTAATGTTATTGCTGATGATACATGGTATGACGATGTTCGTTATTCTCCGGATTTAATATGGAGTGATGAACATACATACTATGGTGCTCAAATCTCAGCATTATCTATATCCCCTGATTTTGATTATGATGCCGGTACTGCTATTATTCATGTTGCACCTTCATCTGTCGGTAAAAAGCCAAGAGTAACTGTTGAACCAGCGAATAATTACTTATCGATCTTAAATAATAGTAGAACCATTGATGAAGATGACGAAGAAGAATTAAACATTTATCGAGAACATGGAAAGAATGTTATTAAGATTGAAGGCACAATAGCTGTCGATAATCCAGGTGAAAGGGAATGGATTTCTGTTTGGGATCCAACAGCTTATGCTTTTCATATGTTTCAGCGTGCTCTAGGTCAACAGGCTATTTCATGGAGTGGGGAAATAAAACAAAGCGGTGCTCCAGAAAATACACAAGTGTTACACACCCATGAATCAATGCCGTTATCTCAATTAATAATTCCTTTTATGAAGCTAAGTAATAACACGCATGCAGAAGTTCTCATAAAAGAACTAGGAAAAGTGATAAAAGATAAAGGGAGCTGGGATGCTGGATTAGACGTATTAAAAAGTGAAGTTGTTAAACTAGGGATTAGTACGGAGCACTCGGTAATCAGAGATGGATCTGGCATTTCTCATATCAATTTACTCCGTGCGAATGATATTACTAACCTATTATATTCGGTACAGAATGAGCCGTGGTTTCATGCGTTTAGAGATGCTTTACCGGTTGCAGGTGAAGAGGATAGGAAGATTGGTGGTACATTGCGTTATCGAATGAAGGACTTAATGATTGAAGGAAGAGTTAAAGCAAAAACTGGAACGATTTCTACGGTTAGTTCGTTATCTGGTTATATAGAAAGGGAGGATAAGGAAAACATTATTTTTTCTTTCCTTATTAATAATGTAGTGGATGAAGATAAAGCAAAAGAGTTAGAGGATAAACTCGTATTTCTTTTAGTGGAGTATTATTAGTTAAGTTACATCATATTTAGTATCGCTAAATCTTTGGAGAAAGTCTTAGTTTCACTTATATATCAAGTATAAAATGTAGTTGACCTTATTATGTTTTTCGTGTTACATTGGTTTGGTCGCTTTTAAAGCAAGTGACAACGAGGTCAAAACAAAATGAAAAAAAAGATTGAAAAAGGTTATTGACTTCTACGAAGTTTAGTGGTATGATTATTTATGTCGCCAACAAAAGTAAAAAAAACGAGCGACAAAATAAATAACAATAAGTTATTGAGTTCTGCGAAAATATATGATATAATAATTGTTGTCGCGTTAAAGAGCGACCGTTCATTTGATCTTTGAAAACTGAACAAAACAACCAGTATGTTAAATAGAAAGCGTAGGCGACTGGTCAAGGAGCCGAAGCTGGATTAAGAAAGAAATGCTAGTCAAGTTATTGAGTAAGCAAACTCAACTTTATCGGAGAGTTTGATCTTGGCTCAGGA
>NZ_JAFBDR010000033.1 GCF_016908325.1 Aquibacillus albus
AACTTTTTAAAAAGCGATTTTAAGAGTTTTAGTTAAGGTCGGTCTTTTTTACTTAAAAATGGTGGTTGACTTATTTACCATTATACGCTGTCACCTCCCGAAATTCCTCGAATTTTGTCGAACAGCAAGCATTAAAGGAATAGAGATCATCCTTCTTATGTTAAACTTTAATATAAATAGTTTTATTTATAAACAGCTGAGGAGTCTTTGATATGATACGATTTGCAGCTATTGGCTTTTCTGTTTCGATTATCGTCTATGCTTTGATGCACTATATCACTTATCTTTATCCATCAGAGCCTGGACTGTTTATCCTTTCTCTTTCAGGAATTTTAGCAGTTGTGTTCGGTTTTATCTACTTGCCGATCAAGGCATTGCCGATACCGACATTTTTACTGGTAATCGCTATGATCATCCAACTAAGTACAGGCGGTTCACTCCTTGCATTTGCGGTGGATGGTATCGTCCAAATGCGCAGCCTGATCGCTTTGTTACTGATTGTCCCAGTTATAGGATGGATTCTAAAAGAGGAAAACTACATTGATGCTATTATGAATGTCGCTCATAATTTTCTTAACACGAGTAAAAAATTCTATTTCGGGTTGATGATTGTCAATCAAATCATTGCCTACTTCTTGCTATTCGGAGCAATTCCAATGATGTATCAGTTCATCAATGACTTTTTGCGAGATAAAACAAGTGAGGCATGGGAGTACTTTAAAGGAACAGCCCTTTTACGATCATTTGCCCTGACAACACTTTGGGTGATTAGCATCCCGAGCTTTGCCTTCGCTGTCGATCATCTTCACGCTTCGCTCGGTTGGACAATTGTGCAAGGCTTCTTTATTTCATTAGCAGGAATTGGCCTTTCTGTACTTTTTGCGTCGTTGAAGGAAAAAAGTTACCGTGTGGATATAACAGGAGAGCTTGAGAGCGAAATTGATAGACTTGTACAACATTCTAACGGAAACGAAAGCAACAATCGACTGATCCTTGAATTCGCCTTTCTATTTGTATCGTTGTTCAGCTCCATTTTCATTTTACATATAACGATGGGGTGGGAGCTTCTGATCATTATTCCACCGATGATTGTGATATGGACTTGTGCTTATTTTCTAATCAAAAGGCGAAGCGCACGATTGTTAAAGCAAATAAAAAGTTATGTTGGTAAGGAAGTAAAATTTAAATCGCAGCAGTTCTGTCTCTTGTTAGCTGCCGCATTATTAATATACGCTGTCAATGAATCGGGGATTGGAAGTTATATCGTAGATGGCATGTTTCTTATCGAAGAATATGTGCCCTTTTTGAACATCCTGGCAATCCTTCCTTTCACTGTCATTTTACTAGGTTTTATCGGGCTTGGTCCTTTAACGGTTATCGTTCTTGTGGCAGGTATTTTGCAGCATGTCAGCCTACCATATCCACCAGAATTAGTAGTATTAGCGATCACATCAGGAAGTGTTATTTCGATCGTGTTATCACCAATTGTTTTGCCAATTATCGTCTTGAGCGCCTCTAACCGCTTAAGCGTCATTAAAAATGGCTTTGGCTTTAACCTTGGATTTACGATTGCTTTTTATTTTCTCGTTCAAGCTTATATTCAGTTTATGTGGTATGTGGTTTATTAGGGAATTTTATTTATTGTGTTATAATCGTTATAACAATTATAATAAGGATGTGATTTTTTGGAACAATTTGAAAGAAAGGTTACGAAGATTGGAAACAGTTTTGGCATCACTCTCCCCAATGAATTACTTAAACAAGTTGGCTTAGCACAAGGTGATGATGTGCAAGTTGAAGTTAAAGATGGGAAGATAGTTTTAAGAAAAAAAGAACAGGTTTCCCTTCCTGATGGTGTTGATGCCGAATTCATGGATATTTTAAATGATGTCATTAAAGAACATGACAAAGCGTTTAAAGGATTAGTGAATAGATAATGAATGAGATTATCTATCTAACAACAAATCAAGTCATTGCTATTAATACTGTACAAATTCGTCTATACTCTCCAGGTGAACCAATGGGAGTAAAAGATCCAACCTTACTTGATTCAGCGATTAATCGACCAAAACAATCGGTATTTGGTAGTGATGCATATCCCTCTATCTACGAAAAATCGGCTGCACTTTTTGAATCAATAGCAAAGAACCATGCTTTCCATAATGCGAATAAACGAACAGCCCTTGCTTCATTCATTGTTTTCTTGAAAATAAACCATTATCGATGGACAATGGGAATTGAAGAAGAACAGGACTTTACAGTTGATGCAGTAAATCATAAATACACATTTGAAGAAATAGTAACAACGATAAAAAATCATACAGAAAGAGTATAAATCCATTCCCTCTTTAACTTGAGAGAATGGATTCTTTTTACTATTTTAACAGAACTCTGGTAACCCCTTTATTAAGGAGTACAACTCCAAAACCGAACTACTTAGCTTCCTTTCGTTTTAACCATTCATCCACTTTTTCAATATCCTTCGAAAAAATGCGGTCAGCCACTATTGGTTGAATAAAGCTTCGTATTTCCTTAAAAAACGTTGACGTGGAAGTTGCCATTTTCTCGACACCCCTTATTTCAACTGCCTGTGTTGCACAAATGGATTCAATCGCCAGTACTCGGCGAGCGTTTTGAATTACCTGATAGGCGTGCCTTGCACCGATGGTTCCCATACTAACGTGGTCTTCCTGGTTTGCGGAGGACGGAATAGAATCGACGCTGGCAGGATGAGCTAGTGTTTTATTCTCGGATACGAGTGAAGCGGCCACATATTGCATAATCATAGCTCCGGATTGCAATCCAGGCTCAGGGCTCAGGAAAGGGGGGAGATCATTTAACTGTGGATTCACTAGTCGCTCCACTCTACGCTCGGCAATGTTTGCTAATTCAGCGATGGCGATGGCAAGGAAATCCATCGCTAAGGCAATGGATTGCCCGTGAAAGTTTCCACCTGAAATGACTTTTTCACCTTGATTAAAAATAAGCGGATTATCTGTTGCTGCATTCATTTCTATTGCAAGCTTATCCTTTACGTAGATTAGTGTCTGCCAGGTTGCTCCGTGAACTTGTGGAATACACCGCAAAGAGTAGGCATCCTGGACCCTTAATTCCCCTTGTTTTGTTGTTAATTGACTATCCGCCAAATAAGCACGCATCCGTTTTGCAACATCGATCTGCTCTTGATAGCCTCGTGCTTGATGTATCTCCTCTTCAAACGCATCCGTAATTCCCCTTAGTCCTTCCATCGTTACAGAGGCGATTAGCTCCGATTGATACGCTAACTTTTCCGCCTCAAGATAAGCAACAACTCCCATCGCCGCCATCGCCTGCGTACCATTTATGAGCGCTAAGCCTTCTTTCGCGGTCAGCTTAATGGGAGCTAACCCTTCTTTTGACAAAGCATGGAGCGCGGGCATACGGTTCCCCTTATAAAAAACCTCCCCTTCTCCAATTAGAGCTAATGCGAGATGAGCTAATGGGGCTAAGTCCCCACTTGCACCTAGGGATCCTTGCTGCGGAATCACTGGATGAATCCTTTTATTGATAAATTCTAGTAGTCTTTTTATAATCAAAACTCGCACACCAGAAAATCCTTTTAACAAAGCGTTCGCTCGTAATAACAGCATGGTTCGAGACACTACTTCCGGGAAAGGTTCGCCAACTCCACATGCATGAGAATGTATTAAATGAAGCTGCAATGCTTCGACATCATCTTTTTCGATCCGTACATCACTGAATTTTCCAAAACCCGTATTTATTCCATAGACGGTCTTCTCCTGATCAACAATCCGCTCAACAGCTTTACGGCTTTCCTCGACTTTATCAAGACTTTCCTTCGATGCTCGAACACCCTCATCATTAAAAATAACCCGTTTAACCTGTTCAAAATTCAGGTCATTGCCATTTAAAATGATCATTTTGTTCTTCCTCCTCGATGATTAACCATACTCAAAGCATGAGGTTGATTCACTTTTGCTTGGATTCTCTCTGGGAACTCAATCATATCCCCGTTTTGATTTACTTTAGCTCCATTTTCGTTCCTGAACTCCATCATCTAACGTACAAAAAGGGGGCTATATCAGAAAATCACTAGATCTCACTGATATAGCCCCCTACTTCATCGCTAACTACTTAAAGCGTAAGCGCTTTTCATATCGTTGTCAATATGGCTTTCATCCACATATTACGACACGTTTCCGACACCCATTAAATCGATTGCCATTTCTCAAACAGCTGATTGACACGTTTTGCGATTGTTTCTTCAGATACAGTTAATAGCTTTCCATTTTCAACGATATGCTTCCCTTCCACATAAACATCTTTTATCGCATTTGGCTGCATCGAATAAACGATGTTTGCGATCAATTCTGTTTTCGGCAAAAGGGACAGATCGTTGCTATCCATCGCAATAAAATCAGCACGACGCCCTTCCTCTAATGCTCCAACTGGTAATCGCAAAATTTCACCGCCGTTTTTTGTTCCCATATCAAACACCTGTTTAGCGTTCATACATGTGCCATCGAGCTTGGATACCTTTTGCAATAACGAACACATTCGCATTTCTTCAAAAACGGAAATTCGGTTATTACTACATGCCCCGTCAGATCCAAATGTAACATGGACACCTGACTGGACTAAATCTGGTATGTTGGTAATCCCATCGGAAAGAAACATGTTACTTGAAGGGCAATAGGCAAGCGAAATATTTTTTGAGCCGAGCAATTCTATTTCAGATTGCTCTAGCCAAACTAAGTGAATCGCAATCATCCGCTCATCCACTACGCCCAATGAATCCAGGTAATGCGCTGGACGGAGACCATATTTTTCTAACATTTCTTCTACTTCAAACGGCTCCTCTGCTACATGAATATGAAAGGGTGTATCAAGTTCACAAGCAAGTTTATGCCCAGCCTTAATCATTTCTGGAGAAGCCGCATGCGGACTATGTGGAGCTGGTTGGATCGAAATCATTGGATCGCCTTGGTATTTCTTCGCCAGCTCGCGTGTTCTAGATACTGCTTGATCAACAGTCTCTAGATAAGCCTTTGGAGCACCATCCCAATCATACATCGTTCGAGCCATCACAAACCGAATCTCTAAATCCTTCGCCGCTTGGATGACTGCCTCATCATGAGCCGTACCATTGTTATGAACATAGAAAAAATCACTGACCGTTGTCGCCCCATAGCGAAGCATTTCACCAAAGGCGAACAATGCCCCCGTATAAATGGCATCTTCATCTAAGTATGGCGTGTACTTATAGAGGGCCTCATCTCTCCATTCTAAAAACGGACGGTCAACAGCAATGCCTCGAAGTAAGCTTTGAAAGGAATGATTATGTGCATTAACGGATCCAGGAATTAACGTTTTCCCCTTCAACGCTGTGATTTTTACCCCATTGTATTTTTCTTTTAAACGTTGACCTGGCCCTACTTCCTTTATCATACCTGCTTCCACATACAATCCATAATTATCTTGAAGTGTATCCTTTGTATACACCTTATCAGCTATGAATAATTCCCCCATCATTATTCCCCCCTACCATTCTTTTTGATCCATTGTTAAAATCGAATGGAGCAATACGTTAGCAACCTTTTCGATATCCTCCATTCGGCTCTCCTCTTCTGGGCAATGACTTTTTCCGTCTAAACTAGGAACAAATAACATCCCTGATCGAGTAATGGATGCCATATGTGCAGCGTCATGACCAGCCATACTGCCTAAACGGTAGGAAGGATAGCCCAGCTCTTTGGATTGCTCCTCACAACAAGCAATCACATCACGATTCATCGGTACAGCTTGCTGATCCAGCATCTTTTTTCGTTGCACGTCTACTAATCTATCTTTTTTAATCGTCTCCATTTTTGCTTCCCATTGAGCTAACACATCCTGGATTTTATCGTTTGTTTGTCCTCGTATTTCTAAGGAAAATGTCACCTCCCCCGGAACAATGTTCGTCGCATTTGGTTTAACAAAAACTTGACCAATCGTACCGACTACCTCTTCATCCGGATATGCTTTTAAAATAGCCTCCAGCTCGAGGCTCATGTTAGCTGCTGCTAGAAACGCATCGCTACGATCCTTCATTAACGTTGTCCCGGCATGATTTGCTTCCCCAAGTACTGTCACTTCTTCTCTATAAATCCCTGTTATTCCGGTCACAACACCAACAGGGATATCTCGATTTAACAATCGCTTCCCTTGTTCAATGTGAACCTCTAAAAAGGCAGAAAACGCTTCGTCTTTACGAACAGCCCCTTCAAAATCATCTGGATCGCCGCCAGCTTCTTTGATGCCAGTCGTTAATTTTTTCCCAGAAGGGTCAGTAACACCTTCTATGTCCTGATATGCTAATTTTCCAGTGATCGCTCTACTTCCAAAGGTCGACAGTCCAAAAGGATTAGGCTCCTCAGCACTGAAAGAAACCAGCTCTAGTGGATGCTTCGTTTTTATTCCTTGTTCATCCAAAACCCGCATGACTTCTAATGCGAGGATGACACCTAATGCTCCATCATACATCCCGCCATTCGGAACGGAATCAATATGCGAACCAAATGCAATCGCTGGCAAATGATCCACCTGCCCCTGTCGTCTTGCCCAAATATTTGCCGCCTGATCGACACGAACATCGACATTTAATTGGTCGAGTTCATCCTTCAACCAGTTTCTTGCTTCGATTTCCGCTGGTGTAAAGGTTGTACGGTCCATGCCGCCGTTAGCATTTCGACCGATTTTTCCTAATTCAGATAATTTTTGTTCAATGATTTGTTTATTGACCGTAACCGTTGATTTGTCCATAAAAATCACACCTCTTATTTATGTTAGCTGTTTTCCTACCACTACAGGAACCCCATTTTTAATCACTGTATCCACATGGTTCATGCCGTACTGATAAGATAAGGTGAGGTAGTTTGGAACATCAAATATAGTAATATCTGCTTTCTTACCAGTCTCTAAACTGCCAATCTCTTGCGCACGGCCAATCGCATGAGCAGCATTGATTGTTGTGGCGGTTAATACTTCTTCCGGCGTCATGCCCATTTTCAAGCAGCCTAAGTTCATCATAAAAGGAAGGGACAGCGTTGGTGATGATCCTGGATTTGCATCCGTGGACAGTGCCACTGCCACCCCCCGGTCAATCATTTTCCTTGCCTGTGCAAACTCTGCCATTAGGAAAAATGCAGTTCCTGGGAGTAATACACCAATCACATTACGATCTGCCATCTGTTTGATTCCTTCATCAGATGCTTTCAACAGGTGGTCCGCTGATAATGCCCCTACCTCGGCAGCTAATTCCGCACCAGCATATGGTTCAATCTCATCAGCATGAATTTTTGGAATCAGTCCATATTCTTTTCCAGCTTCAAGAATTCTCCTCGATTGGTCAGGAGTAAATACCCCGCGTTCACAAAAGACATCATTAAACGTTGCAAGTCCTTGTCGCGCCACCTCTGGAATCATTTCTTTTATCACTGTCTCAACGAATTTTTCCGGGTTGTTTTTATCCTCGATTGGAACCGCGTGTGCACCCATGAACGTAGAAACAATGTCCATACTATGATGCGTATCCAGCTTTTGGGCAACTTCAAGCTGTTTGAGTTCATGCCCCAATGACAAACCATAGCCACTTTTCGCTTCTAAAGTAGTAACACCATGCAACAAAAATTTATCAAGCCTACTTTTCGACTCCTCATACAATTGGTCAAACGATGCTTGCTGTGTCGCCCGGGTTGTCGCATGGATTCCTCCGCCAGCGTTCATGATTTCCATGTAGGACTTCCCTTTCAGGCGCATGGCATATTCATTTTCCCTCGTTCCAGCATGTACAAGATGGGTATGCGGATCAATCAATCCCGGTGTCACCGTTTTGTTGGTCGCATCTATCTGCGTAGCATTGGAAAGGAGGTCCTGATACTTTTCATGAATCTCATCTGTTTTCCCAATAGCTAAAATCTTGTTGTCTTGGACAAGAACAGCACCATCTTCAATGATGTTCATTTTACTCATTGCTTCCTGTTTGGCCGGCATATCCGAATGCCCTGCCATCGTAATGACCTGTGCTGCATTATGAATAAATAAAATTTTCGTCAAGCTTACACCTTCCCATCATTTAACATTGGAATATGAACGCCTTTTTCTTTTGCTGTTTTTATTGCAGTATCATATCCCGCATCCACATGCCTTACTACTCCCATACCAGGATCAGTCGTTAACACACGCTCTAAACGTTGCTCGGCATCCTTTGTTCCATCTGCAACAATAACCATTCCCGCATGGAGCGAGTATCCCATCCCTACTCCACCGCCATGGTGAACACTTACCCAGCTCGCGCCACCAACACTATTAATCAGCGCGTTTAGAATAGGCCAATCAGCAACAGCATCACTGCCATCCTTCATTCCCTCTGTTTCACGGTTAGGCGATGCAACAGAACCAGAATCCAGGTGATCACGCCCAATAACAATCGGTGCTTTTAATTCCCCGCTCGCAACCATGTCGTTGATAATCTTGCCAAATCTCGCACGCTCTCCATAACCGAGCCAGCAAATTCTAGAAGGCAATCCTTGAAAGCTGACCTTTTCTTGCGCCATCTTGATCCATTTGCACAGCGGCTTGTTATCACTAAATTCCTTCAAAATCACTTCATCTGTCTTATAAATATCTTCTGGATCACCGGACAAGGCTACCCAACGGAACGGACCTTTTCCTTCACAAAATTGCGGACGGATATATGCCGGGACAAAGCCAGGAAAATCAAACGCATTTTCGACACCTTCATCCTTGGCCACTTGTCGGATGTTGTTTCCGTAATCAAACGTAATCGCGCCTTTTTGCTGCATCGTTAACATTGCTTTCACATGTGTCGCAATGCTCTTTTTTGATAATTGGATATATTGTTCAGGATTCGTTTGTCTTAATTCCGCTCCTTCGTCTAGTGTCATATTAGCCGGTAAATACCCATTTAATGGATCATGAGAAGAAGTTTGATCTGTTAACACATCTGGAATAAATCCTTTTTCAATCATTTGCGGTAAAATTTCAGCAGCATTTCCTAATAAACCAATCGATAGTGCTTTTCCGTCTTTTTTAGCATCCTTCGCCAGTTGAATTACTTCTTCTAAGTTGTCTGTCGATGTATCTAAATACTTCGTTTCCAAACGCCTCTGTATCCTGCTTTGATCGACTTCGACAGCGATACAAACCCCGTCATTCAACGTAACTGCCAGAGGCTGTGCTCCGCCCATACCTCCTAATCCAGCAGTAAGTGTAATCGTTCCTTTTAAAGTTCCATGAAAATGCTGACGAGCGCACTCTGCAAAGGTTTCATACGTGCCCTGCACAATCCCTTGACTTCCTATATAAATCCAACTCCCCGCAGTCATCTGCCCGTACATCATAAGTCCCTTCTGATCAAGCTCATGGAAATGATCCCAATTCGCCCATGCTGGAACTAAATTAGAATTAGCAATCAAAACTTTTGGCGCATCTTTATGTGTTTTGAAAACAGCAACTGGTTTTCCTGATTGAACCAATAACGTTTCATTATCCTCTAATTGTTTAAGCTCCTTGACGATGGCCTCATAACACTCCCAGTTTCGAGCAGCCTTTCCGATCCCGCCATAGACCACTAATTCGTCTGGATTTTCAGCAACTTCCGGATTGAGATTATTATTAAGCATTCGTAGTGCAGCTTCTTGTATCCAATTTTTCGCGTGTAATTCAGTCCCAGTAAATTGTTCCACTGACTTTTTATGGTTTGTCACAATATCCATCTCCCAAAGTTGTAATATTCGAGTAATTAAAACTTTAGCAATCTGAAAACTTTTAAAAAAATACTTACTATAATAAAAATATTTTTAGAAATGATAAAAAATTACTGTAAATAGGAAGTCAATATGGAGTGTTTGCGGCTGGGTTGAGAGGAAATTCCGGAGCGGTGCGCATAAATGCCGCTGGAATGAGAGTATTTCCCGGAACGGTGCGCATAAACGTCACTAGAATGAGAGTAATTACCGAAGCGGTGCGCATAAACGTTGCTAGAATGAGAGTAATTACCCAAGCGGTGCGCATAATCGTCGCTGGAGTGAGAGTAAATACCGGAGCGGTGCGCATAAACGATGCTGGAATGAGAGGAAATTCCGGAACGGTGCGCATAAACGCCGCTGGAATGAGAGGAATTACCGGATCGGTGCGCATAAATGACGCTAGAATGAGAGGAAATTCCGGAACGGTGCGCATAAACGCCGCTGGAATGAGAGGAATTCCCGGAACGGTGCGCATAAATGACGCTGGAATGAGAGGAAATGCCGGAGCGGTGCGCATAAACGTCGCTGGAATGAGAGTAATTACCGGAACGGTGCGCATAAACACTGCTAGAATGAGAGTATTTCCCGGAACGGTGCGCATAAACTTCGCTGGAATGAGAGTAATTACCGGAACGGTGCGCATAAACGTCGCTGGAATGAAAGTAAATTCCGGTGCTGTGCGCATAAACGCGGCTTGAGTGAGAGTAATTACCGGAACGATGCGCGTAAAATGGATGCCGATGCCACTACCGTCAACTTGTGTAATTTTCAAAATAAATAGGAGTACCGCGTAGATAATATCAAAGGATCCACGAGATACTCCTATAAATGCATCGTTAATTAGTACAACGAGTCTTCTGTCCGATACAATCTTACCACAAATGCTTTATGCATGTCCCCAACGGGTGTTGTGATGTCTCCTAAGGACATTAATTAGTGATGATCCGCCCCAAGTAAGGAAAAGCAATAGTCCACAGCAATAATCCAACAGGGTATACAATGAATATCCCCACCACTTGAGCAAGAGGAAATAATATACTTCCAAGTAATATTGTAATGCCAACCCATTTAGGGAGTGATGTTAATCTTATCAAGGCAATTCCTGTTAGGATACCAGCTAAAGGAAAAAGAGGTGCTAGGAAGAAAAATATAGTCATTAACCCTCCATATCCTGCGTAATATGATTCTAACAGTTCAACAGGTACGCCGTGTTGAATCAGGTCATATGTCAATGTACGGAAATAAGCTGTCGCACCGTAGGCTCCAATACTACCAAACAATCCAATAATTGCGATTAAACCACCTAATATCTTCTGGCTTTTAGAAATATAGTTGGCGGTGACTAAGAACATGGGAATGAAAAGGACTGCTGCAAAACCTGCAATGATTCCTTCAATGTAATTATGTGTGGACACGCCATCAAAATAAAAATCAAATTCACCAATTTTTAAAATAAAGAAAATACCTGATAATAAATATAATGGTGCAGCTAACCAAAATGTCAGTTTAGTTAAAAAAAGAAGTGGATATGTAGACTGTGTAGGGATATAGCTATTCGTTTCTAATTGACTTGACATCATAAAGGCCTCCTTTTTGAAGTTTCAAACTTTATCCTAGATTATAATGTAGGATTCTAAAGTGCAGTTAAAGTAAACCTTAAGAATTCTTTAGGTTTCCAGATAACACAGGCATACACGTACCGCTAAGCTCCTGCCTACGGCACATTCTCTTTGTCACGGCCCTTGCAGCAGTCATGTCGAAGTGTGG
Source organism: Aquibacillus albus (assembly GCF_016908325.1). GTDB lineage: Bacteria > Bacillota > Bacilli > Bacillales > Amphibacillaceae > Aquibacillus_A > Aquibacillus_A albus. Next base: position 11,577 of record NZ_JAFBDR010000033.1, read on the forward strand.
GGCAAGGCAATTTAGCATTTTAAAAAGGGGATTTATGAAAGGATGTTGAATTTATATATTAGAGTTTCACGAAAATCGTTAAGGGGTTTTTATAATGTCAGAAAGAAAAATTATGATTGTTGATGATGAAATTGAGATTATAGAGATGGTTAAATTATTTTTAGAGCGGGAAAATTATGAGCTTATTACTTTGAATTTTGGAGACGAGGTGCTTGATAAAGTAAAAGATGTGAAACCAGATTTATTGATTCTTGATATACTTTTGCCTGGCATTGATGGGATTGAAATATGTCAATCCTTACGCAAGTTTACAGATATCCCTATTATTTTCATCAGTTGTAAGGCTGAAGATGTCGATAAAGTTGTTGGACTTAGTGCAGGTGGAGATGATTACATGACAAAGCCGTTTAGTCCTATTGAACTTGTTGCGAGAGTGAAAGCTCATTTGAGAAGGAGCAGTACTTTAAAAACAGCACAAATAAATGCTGTCATCACACGTGGTTCTTTGGAAATGAATAGGTTCACACAAAGAGTGTTTGTACATGGAAGAGAGGTTCACCTTTCATCTAGAGAATTTAAGTTACTTCATCAATTAGCCCAACACCCAGGAAGAATCTATAGTTTGGCAGAGTTGTATGAATTAGTTTGGGGAATCGATAGTATCAGTGATACAAGAACCGTCATGGTACATATTAGTAACTTGAGAAAGAAGCTTGAAGACGTTCAGGCAGCCAATACGGCCGATCGTTCAAAAAATGCACCCTATATTGTAACGATACGTGGTGCAGGGTATAAATTCAATGAAGATCAGTTAGGATAAACGACGGTGTTTATTTTCCAAGCTAGATTCAAAGATTGGCAATGTCATACAAAATTGACTTCCCACCGGATTATTTTGCTCTGCCCAAATATTTCCCTCGTGTGCCTCTATAATGGCCTTCGATATCGCTAATCCCAAACCACTTCCTTGTTGCGTCGAATTATGCTTTGATTTATAAAAACGTTCAAATATTTTGCTGAGTTCATCCTGTGGAATCCCGGTTCCCTCGTCTGAGATGGATATTTTTAAGCGCTTATCATTCGGGATTCTATACTCTTCTACCGTAATGCGAATGGTACTGTTTGCCGGTGAGAACTTTATCGCGTTCATCACAAGATTTGCAAACACTTGCTCTAGTCGATGGGAATCAATATAAAGAGACATAGCCTTTATCTTATCATGTAGATCGTTGTGATACTCAAACTGAAGCCCCGCTTGACGGATATCAAGCGCACAATCGTTTATCGCTTGATCCAGCCACTCCTCAACTGAAACCATGCTTTTATGAAAAGACGTTTTCTTTACTTCTAACCTAGATAATTCAAATAGATCTTCGATTAATTGATTTAACCGAATGATTTTTCCATGCGTTTGAATAAGGTGTTGCTTTTTCTTCTCAGGGTCTTGAATGACATCATGAATCAGCGCTTCCAAGTATCCTTGAATGAGCGTAATAGGGGTGCGGAGTTCATGGGAAATGTTCGCGAAGAGTTGTTTTCTTGATTCTTCATATTCAATGATTTTCTCATTTTTTTGTGCAAGCTTTTGATTGGCTCCCATTAACTTCCCATTTGTTTCTTCCAGTTCTTTCGTTCTGTTCCTCACTTTATCTTCCAGTTTTTCATTTAAGTTTCGCAATTGTTGACTTAAATTTTCAATGGTCGTAAAGGCTTTGGAGAAATTTTTTGAAAGAATGAGAGCTTGACCGAAGAGATAACAATATAATCCCCAATATAAGTAATATCCTGTGCTGATCGTGCCAACAACATTTAAGATATCATTAATAACTGTGAACATGAAGAAGCTGAAGAAAAGAAGGGTAGTTTTGGCCCCTTCCATACGATTTTTTGAAGCTAAATAAATGATGAACCATAAATAAATCATGAGTAATATATTGTATATATTCCCGTATACAACGTAATGCGAATAAACCGAAGCAGGGGTTACTAGAATGATCATGATTGGAATGAAAGGTAAAAGAATGATGGCTTTCATAAGACGATTCGGGATCATATTTGGAAATAGACGATTAATAAAGAGAGGAACGAATAAAAACTTTGCCACGGTTGCACATAAATATTCCATTTTTAATGCCATTTCCCAACTGAAATGCTCAAACAACTTTGTAATCATCACTTCACCAATAAAAAGGTTTTGGATGCCAAACAATACGCAAATGATACCGAAATACAAATGGTAAAGGGCTTTTGGTCTGAAGCAAAATAGAGCAATAAAATAGATACCCATTATGAACAAACTACCAAATAAGAATAGGTGAACAGCAATGTTTAACTGCGTCTGTGTAGCGATATCATGCACTGTTCCAATTTCTAGAGGCTGAAATAATCCTCCACTACGATGATGGAAGTTCGACACTTGGATCGTAATGGTGGAGTCTTGATCGACGATATACGTCATATGGTTGATATATTGTGGGTGGGATGTGGTTTTGTCTATGCCAACTTCTCCGTTTGAAGCTACCAGTATATCATTGATCCACATCCGATAAGCAGTTGATGCATATGGGATCTTCAAGGCGAGGACGTCAGTCGAATCTCCAACGTACAACTGAAGTCGGTACGTGGCATAGCCTGTTCCAGGAAGCTTTTCACCGTTGATTTCATAGCGGTTCCATATGCTGGGTACAAACACCCATTGTCCATGTGGAGGATTGCCTCTTGAAAAATCAGAAGGTTCCAGTAACTCCCCCCAATAAAAAGCCCACTCTCCCTCTAGTGAAATAGCCCCTTTTTTAACAAAGTCCCATTCCGAGACGTCTATTTTTCCTTGTTCGGCTACAGGGATTGGTCGTTGATCATGTTCACTGTTTCGTTTGCTATCTGTACTTGATGCAACGCTAGATTCACAGCTTGTCAGTACCACAACAAGGATGACCAGCAAAACAACTAGATTTCCTCTATAAAAGAATTCTCGCCTAATCATATTTTGTAATCCCTTTCGCACAGGTCTAATGTCATAATTTTACCATATAATGTGAAAAGTGTTTTCTTTTTTTCCGTTTATAAAACCTAAAGAAATCTTTAGGTTTAATTTAACTTGGGTTAAGGTCGGGGCGTTATACTTCAAATATTAAAAAAATGATCAGTAAGTACTTATAAGGAGGACTGAAAAATAAATGGAAACACTATTTATCACTGGAGGAACTGGCTATATCGGAAGTGAAGTGGTAGAAACGGCGTTGGAACAGGGCTACCACGTACAAGTGTTAACACGTAGTTCCACGAAGGCCAAACTTCTTGAGGAAAAAGGAGTAGAAGCGATTGTCGGGGACCTTATAACCGATGATCATTGGCAAGATACAGCCTCAAAAGCTGACTATATGATTCATGTAGCTGCACCGCCAACTTGGGGGAAAAGAGTCTCCAAAAAAGTGGCTCTAGCGTTTCAACATGGGTTGTACGAGATGACCGAACGTTTGTTGCAATGCGCGCTTGAAAACCGACAATTAAAGAAACTCGTTTACGTGGCTGGCACAAGTTACTTTGGAGATACTGGATCCTCAACATATGCTTCGGAGAATTTTAAGCCAATTCCCAAAGGATGGGGACCATATCTTGCCCCGGCGGTTGACGCTTTAGAGAAATACACGAGTAAAGGCGTTCCGATTGTGACTGCTTTTCCTGGGGGCGTATATGGACCAGATTCTTGGTGTGTTCAATTGTTTCTAAAACCACTTTTCGAGGGCAAAAAAATCACTGGATTAAAGGGGTATAAACCTTATTTTTCCCCTATCCATTTAAAAGATTGCGCCAGGGCCTTAGTATTCCTATTACAGCATGGGCAAGCAAGTGAGCGTTACTTTCTTGTCGATGATCAGCCAATGACCTTTGGTGATGAATTTCTCCAATTAATTGAAAAAGAGATGAAAGTGACGGCTAAAACACAATATGTTCCTAGGTGGCTATGTACCATCATTTTAGGTCCAGTTTTAACGGAGTACTCAACAGCACATAATCATTTCTCTAATCGCAAGCTTCGCGATCTTGGCTTTGACTATCTGTATCCGAATGCCTCCGAAGGCCTACCTGTAGTCGTAGAGAGTTGGTTGAAGCAGGAATGCGCTAACATTCATTAATCGAGGAGTTGTTTTACATGTTAAGTCTGTATGAGATTTTAATCACGGTACACATAATCACAGCTATGTTGTGGTTGGGTGGCGCTTTAGTCGAAACTTTTTATTTTATCCCTCAGTTCAAAAAGGTTAGCAACGGCATAACGGAAGCGCACTTCATTAAAATTTGGTCTAGTTCTGGCCCGTACTATGGACCTGTTGTCTTACTTTTATTATTTACGGGTATAACGCTCACGATTTACGGTGGATGGGGATTTTTTCAAAGCTTTTGGTTAGGAACAAAGCAGGGAATTATGATCACGATTTTTCTTATAGCGATCGCAGCAGCATTTCCTAATATGGGCAAAACTCAAAAGATGGCAACTGCATTGTTAGAAAAGAACGAGCCAGCCAATGATGCCCTTCGTAAGCAATTCAAGAAGACAGTAGTATTTTTTGACATCATGCATATAGGTGTATTCATTAACGTTATTTTAGCTATATTACGTTTTTCATAGTGCTTTAACAAGACAGTTGGAAAGCCCCCATTGTAGATCAAGATGGGGACTTTTTTTTAGCTTGTAAGTTATTTGTCTTCCTTATTCTTTTTCGCTCTTCTTAATTTCGAGTTGATATCATGTTCTTCCCCAAATTCAGTCTGCAAGTTTCCTTTCATTTGTTTCCTTTTCCTTTTTTCTCGAATCTTCTCCAATTTCTTTTCAAGTCTTAATTCTTCGACTGGCTCTTCGCCTAATTCCTTCAATATAGAAATACTCATCAACAGTAAGATCACAGTTAACGGTAATGCACTTACAATAATCGCTGTTTGTAATCCGCTCAGGCCGCCTCTTCCCATCAAAATTAGTGCAGAGGCTGTCAGAAACAATCCCCAGCTAATTTTGACGAAGTTCGGGGGATGTAAGCTGCCGTTTGTTGTTTGCATTCCTAAGACGAAAGTAGCGGAATCAGCTGATGTGATAAAAAATGTTGCAATTAGTAATAAGGCAATGGTGGATAAAATACCACTCCCAGGCATCATATTAAAAGTCGCAAACAAGGCTGTTTCTACGCCTTGACCAGCAATATTTGCACCTTGAAACAATTCATAATAAATGCCCGTGCCACCGAAAACACCAAACCAGAGGATACAGACAGCTGTCGGTACAACCATCACGACAATAATAAATTCTCGGATGGTCCGTCCTTTGGATATACGGGCAATGAATGTACCAACAAACGGAGCCCAGGCAATCCACCATGCAAAGAAAAAGATTGTCCAATTTTGGACCCAAGCTGCATTTTCCTGATTGAATGGGGCCATTCGAAAGGACATCATCGGTAAATTTTGAATATATCCGCCGAGCGTTGTCATCAATAGACTTATGACAAATTGTAGAGGGCCAAGTAGTAAGAATGCAACAAACAATACTACCGCAAGCACCATATTTGCATTACTCAAATATTTGATTCCCTTGTTAATCCCCGTGCTTGCTGAAAGAATAAATAATGCTGTTGTAACTAAAATGATAATTACCTGTATCCAAAACGCATTAGGAATCCCTGTTAAATAAGAAAGCCCACCATTAATCTGTGCTGCACCGAGACCAAGTGAAGCAGCAACTCCAAATACCGTTGCAAAAACAGCAATGATGTCAACTGTGATACCAATTGGCCCCTTGGTTTTTTCACCAAGAATCGGATACAATGTGGCACTCATTATACCCGGCGCATCTTTCCTGAATTTAAAGTAAGCTAAAGCTAGTGCCACGACGGCGTAAATAGCCCAGGCATGAATCCCCCAGTTTAAATAAGTATATTGAAGAGCTACCTTTGCCGTTTCTGTTGTCCCAGCTTCTCCAAAAGGTGGGGTGACCAAGTGTGCAATTGGTTCGGAAATACCATAAAAGAGTAAACCAATCCCCATCCCAGCACTAAATAACATCGCAATCCAAGACGCTCGACTGTATTCAGGTTCATCTTCGTCTTTGCCTAATTTCACTTTTCCGTATTTACTGAAAATCAAATAGATCGCAAAAATCAAAAAGAAAAATGTTGCTAACAAATAGAACCAACCAAATTGCTCCAATAAAAAGGCCTTTGAGGTTTCCATAACGTTAGTGATGTTTTCAGGAAAAACAACACCCCAAATTACAAAAACAACAGCGATAACCATACCTATCCAATAAACGTAAGTAACCTTCTTCATATATAAACCTCCTTCCGGTGAACTTATCTTTTCCAGAAATTGAGGTAATATTTATCTTGGTTACAGAAATTTTTACCGTTTATTGAGCTGTTCAAAATTTTCGAACATAGGGTACCATTTAATACCTTTAGTCCGTTTTTACGGCCATGTGTATAAAAAAAGCATTTCTTGATTAAGGGATTGCATAACTGATTATATAAACGGAAGCAATATGAATTTAACGGAACTTACTTTTTAAATTATATAAATTCATGGATATCAATTTTTGAAAATCAAACAAAATGGTTTATAATAAAGTTAGAAATATGGAGACAAAGGTGGTGTGAAAATGGCTATTCGTAAGGAAGATTTATATAAGATGGTGGAATCTTTAAGCGATGAAGATAAAAAAGCAGCCTTTGACTTTATGGAATTTTTGATTGAACGTTCTAAGAACAAAAAGCCTGAATCATGGCAAAAGATTGATGAACTAGAAAGTGACAATGACCCATTAACAGAAGAGGAACGTGAGCAGTTAGAAAGTAAGGATGGATATATTACAGGAGAGGATGCGAAGCGTGAATTCGGACTACAAGTTGATTTACCATAAGTCCGCAGTTAAATTCATAGCCAAACTAGATAAAAACTCTCAAGAAAGAATTATAACTGGATTAAAAGGACTTTTATCCATTCCTCCTGAAGTTTTTATTCTTTACGATATCGTTATAATTTTTTTGCTTATTGCGATTGCTGACTCTATTCACATGAGACTACCTTTTTAAAAAAGAACAACAAACAATACAAAGTCATTGCTGCACAGTACAACCACACTATTCAATTGAAAAGGTTATTCAAAGCGCGTACTTTCAACAAGAATATATACGGTTTTTCACTATTACGAAAAGGGTATAAAGAGCTGATAACACTATATTTTTCAAAAATAAATAGGAGTGTCGTTTAGATAATCTAAGGCTCCACGAGACACTCCTATAAAAATAACGTGTCGCTAATTAGTCACAATGAGTTATAATACATAACGTAATGTATATAAATTATAGTTATATAATGCAATGTTTAAATTGAGTTGTAAAGAAGGAGTAATTTAAACTCCTGCACCATCTAAAACTTCTGCTAGGTTGCCAGCTGCTTTGATACGAATTCTTGTTGCGTTTCCTGGCAAATATGCTAGTGGGACGTCTTCAATGTCAACAATATTAAGCTGATCCGGATCTGCTCCTGCTTTCACAGCCTCTTCGAACGCCATATCCTTTGCTAGCTGCAATGTTTTTTCCCGGCCCATTTCATCTAACGAGAAAACCTTTTCGATTTGACCGCTGACCTGTGCTATTGCGGCACCAATAGCATTGGCAACCCCGAAGTTTTCTGGCCTTAATACAGTTGAAGCTCCTTCCAATTGATCAGGTAGTAAAATACTGCCACCGCCGACTAATATGACTGGCATTGGTTCAGCGCTTGTTTTGATTTTATCTATTGCTACTTCAACTTGCTCTACCATTTGAGCGTAAATTTTCTTCAGTAGTTCTTTATCTAGATCCTTAACTAACGTTGGATCTCCAATCTCCGCCTTCCCTAAAGCAACTATTACGTCGGTAGTTGTAAGGGTATCTCCGCCAAAAACCATCCCCTTTTCTGGTAACTGATAGCCCACACTATCAGGTCCTATCTTAATTTCTCCATTATCCTGTATCCTAACAATAGTCCCTCCGCCTAGACCAATAGAAACTAAGTCTGGCATTCTAAAATTAGTTCTAGCACCACCAATTTCAACTGATAACGACGACTCCCTAGGAAAAGAGTTCACTAAGATTCCAATATCCGTTGTCGTACCGCCAACATCAATAACCAAAGCATCAGAATAGCCGGTTAAATAAGAAGCTCCACGCAAACTATTTGTTGGACCACAAGCTACTGTAAAAATCGGATACTTTACTGCATAGTCAATAGACATTAATGTTCCATCATTCTGTCCGAAAAACACTTTCGCATGAATCCCCTCTTCGTTTAAAGCATTTACAAAACCATCAGCAGTTGCCTTCGCTACATTGACAACAGCTGCATTTAAAATGGTTGCATTCTCACGTTCAAGTAGACCGACACTTCCGATTTCACTAGATAAGGATACTGCTATCTCTTCACCAAGCACCTCTTTTATAATTTCAGCAGCTCTTTCCTCATGCTTTGGAGAAACCGGAGAAAATACAGACGTTATCGCAACAGAATCTACCAATCCTTTGACTTCATGAGCAATTTTATAAATTTCATCCTCATCAAGACTAGTAATTTCCCGACCATCAAACTCATTACCGCCTCGAACCAGATAAACAAACTTTCCAAGATGATCTTTTAAATCGTCTGGAACACCGATTAACGGCTTGACGGCAAGTGTGGCAGGAGCTCCAATTCGAATAACTGCTACAGAGTTGAGTCTCTTTCTTTCAACTATTGCATTTGTACAATGGGTTGTCCCTAACATTGCATAACGAATATCTTCTAATGGAATATTCACATGGGAGATAACCTTTCTCATAGCTTGATAGATACCTGTGCTTACATCCTCTGTTGTAGGTGATTTCGTTTCAGTAACCACCTGATAATTTGCATCTAAAATAACAGCATCTGTATGGGTACCTCCAACATCAATACCAATTCGATAGTTAGCCAATTGTCTTCACTCCCTCAAGTACTAATTCTTCTACCGGGCGATAATCTACGTCATAACCAAAATACCCTGGCCCACACGTTTTTATCCCTTTTTCCGTTCTCCACTTAGGATCACAAGGCATCCCAATAACAACACACCTAGCCCCATACCGTAATCCTTCCGTTGTTACTGGCAAACCTGTTTCAGCATCAAGCACTGCGATTAAGTCCGGAGTTACACAAAGAACACGTTCTTTTGTTTTAGCTATTAAATGTTCATTTTGAAATTTTAATTCCAATTCTTGTCCTAAGTTTGAATCCAAGCCTTCCAAAGTGGCTGTTCCCCTCGCAAAACCAGTTTCCGTTTTACGGTTCACATCTATTACTTTACCCTTAAAAAGTTCATGTCCATTTGTTAGTTGAAGGATTTCCTTAATTGGGGCTTTTCCTTCTTGCTTAGCTAAACGAATCGCTTTTCCTATTTGCTCTTCAAGGGCTAATATATGGTGAATCCCACTTTCTTTTAAATTTCTCCCGTTCATCGGGTAAATGGCCATCATAACAGAGCCACCCATTTCAATCGTTGATGTTCTTGCTATACGCTCTGCCCACACGTTATTAATTGTTTTTAATAAGGAAGTATTTCCCTTCTCATCCGCAATAACTAAAGGAGTTGCAGACACGCCATCTAAGTAAAAAGTGACCATTTGAAGCTCTGGAAATGCTCGACCCATTCCATCCACATCTACAACAGGCAAACCGAGCCTGGCAGCAAGCGCAAACGGGAGAAGGGAATTTAACCCACCGGCTTCAATTGGCATCGTTGCATAAACTTCCTTTCCTAAGTATTCCTCTAAAGATTTAAACGCACCAATAGCTTCTTCACCACTAGGAGCCTTTTCAATCATGACTGTCGGCGCCCCCATCATTCCAGATGGAACAACTAAAGCGTCATCTGGAACTTCATCTACATCTAATAGTTTTATAGGTCCGAATTCCTCAATAGCTTGAAGTGCCATTAGTTTGCCAATATAGGGATCTCCTCCCCCACCAGTGCCTAAAAGCGCTGCACCAACTGCTATATCTTCTATTTCCTGTTTACCAATATATCGCATCAAAAAACTCCTCACTAAAAAGTATTTTTTAATATTAGGCTAATTCTGTTGCAACCCTCGCTACAAGGGACCGCGGTAAAAGAGCAGGTAAATTAGTTGTTTTTTTAACCCTATGCTTATGTTCCTCGGTATAGCCCATACAATCCAGTACGAATAAAGTTGCACCCTTCTCTTTCAAATAGTTAGATGGTGATTCAATATCTACCTTTTCATAAGGAGAAGCTGCAGAAACGACGATAGGGATATCGCCCCATTTTTTCGTTAATTGTCCGATTTGCTCTTCTAAAGGCACAATGATACCTAACTTCCCATTGCCAATGACAGATTGAACAACATGATATAAAATTAAATCTGGAAAGAGGATGGGCTTTGAATGAATAATTGTAGGAAAACTTCCTGTACAAACGACGATAGAACTCGACACACTTTTTTCTACATCTAAGATTTTGTTTTGAACATATGGAAGGAGTTTTTCCTTCGATAGCTTCACACTACTACCATTTCTTAACCTAGAAACATAGGTAAACTCTCCGAATCGAGGAGCTAACCTTGCAATTTCCGCTTCTGATAAATCATCCAGTGCACCTGCTTCAATGAAGGAAGTATCTTCACCAAGTAATGGCTTCATTTCAGGAGTCATGTCTACTCTGGGAGATTGCCCTATGGTTACTAAACCAACCTTTCTCATTAGGCTAATACATCCCTTCCAAACGATTGAAGCACAGTCATAGCACCATATAATTCAACAAGGCGATTAAACTCAGCTTCATCGTAAAAAGAAATACTACCTTCCGTATATTCCTTAGCAACTTCTATCGTAAAGCGCACTGCTTCTGCAATATCAACTTCATGACTCGCACCAGTTGCACAGCCAGGAACAATGGATTGCGCTACAATAGCTAAACCAACAACAGGCTTCTCGGTAGCAACAGCCGGCTGTAAAATAGAGTTAATATGATATAATCCATTTCCATATGGCGTTATATCTTGAGTTGTAATCGGAAAGGTACTTGGCAACTGACCCGTAGACATTTCCATAATACGCAATAAATCATCACTTACCTTTAGAATATAACCTTCTTTAACAGTAGGAGATATGGAAATTCCTTTTTGATTTATGATACGATTTCCCTTTGTTGTATCTATTGATATGATCGCATCCATTTCAGCAAAGATCTCATATTGGTTCATCACAGACAGATCAACAGGTGAGCCCATAAAATCTACAGGATGATGAGGTTCAGTAGGAGCATCTGGACAAATATGGGTTGTAACATAGACGTCACCTTCTAACCGATCTCCTTTGCTTGCCATGTTCGCTAACTTTAGTGCTATAGCAATTCCGGAGACAGCACCATCAGCATCTGATACGAGCCCAGTTCTACTAGGACGAGCTCCAATCCCACCTAACCTCCCTACTATACCTAATGTTTGAGCATTTCCCCCAGCTGACTTCCCGTTTTCCCCTTTAATCAAGGTTTTGACGAAGTCGGTAGAACCTCTTTCGCCAAGCACTGTTTTAGTAGTTGTCTCTATATATTGGTTATATTTAAATAATTCCATTATGATTTTACCGTTTATATTAGGATCATCTAATAATTCCATTGCTTGCATGGCATAGCTTAGTGACATTTCAGTTCTCCCTTCCTTTAAAGCACATCCTTTTTGTGTAAAAAAAAGCTTTTCCGTTATGGAAAAACCAGTGGGAGTGACAAGCACTACTTTGCACTCCCCATCCAATATTCAATTTCACTTTTATTTAGAGTGAATAGGCTATTTTTCTATCGCGCAAGAATGGGATATCTTTTCTATATTTTTTGATAGAATTTAGATCAACTTCAACCAATTGCATATCTTCTGCATCAATTGGAGCATCTAATAAAACTTCTCCCCTAGGATTCACTACTTTATTATTTCCGAACAAATGAATTGATCCTTCTTCACCAACTCGATTTACTCCGATAGTAAAACAAGTATTTTCAAGCGCGCGTGCCTTAAAGTAGATATCCCACATATCTTTATCCTGTATCGGAAAGGCAGATGGACACAAGATAAGTTCCGCACCAGCTAACGCTAGATTTCTAGACACTTCAGGAAACCCTCCGTCATAACAAATCATAATTCCTACTCGACCAATATCTAGGTCGAATACCGGATAATCATCTCCATGCCTAAAGTGATTTCTCTCACCAGCCCAAAGATGTGTCTTATCATAACAGCCAATAACCTCTCCGTTACGATCAATTACTATTGCACTATTATAAATAACCCCAGGTAACGCTTTATACGTAGATAGAGGTACTATCAAATTTATTGAATTTTCCTTCGCCTTATTTTTGAATGTAGAAAGCAATCTGCTATTTTCATTTATATTTATGGCATAATCAAAATATTGTTGAGAAACCATATCTGGATTGTATCCACTAAGGAACAATTCCGGAAAAATGACTAAATCAGCATGTTTCTCTTTGGCTTTGTCTATATATGAAATTGCTTTCTCTATATTTTTGTCTAAATCATATAAAATACTTTGAAATTGGACTAATGATAGTTTGGCTGATCTCAACATATACACCTTCTTATTTTCTTTCTAGGAAGCAATCGTATCACTAGAAACATTCGAGTCTGATTTCTGAGCAATTTTCAAAACAATAAACTGACTTAAACCAGCTACCAGAATACCATCTAATGATGAAATAGTTGTTAAAGAAAATACTCCATTAGTTGTTAATAACGCAACTACAGAACCTAATATCCAACAACTAATCGATGTTAATCGTATTCTCGGTATGTTAGCCAACTTTTGAATACTATAGTCTGATTTGTTGAACAAATAATAATCAACGATAATTACCCCTCCCATAGGTGGTATTAAAATACCTAATACACTTAAGAACGGGATAAAATTATCATAGATTCCAAATAAAGAAAGGATAATCCCTAACACACCAGAAATGACTGTCAGCTGCCATTTCTTTAGCTTTTTAAAAACAACAGCAAAACCAAGTGCAGAACTGTATAGGTTATTATCATTAGAAGTCCATTGAGCAAACATTAATACTAGTAAAGCAAATGTTCCCCATCCTAAACCAATCATGATATCTACTAAATCCCATGTACCTGTGACTTGTGCCATGACAGTACCGACTAATACAATAAGAGGAGTGACAATAAAGAATGCCATCAATGCTGCAATAATCGTATCCTTTTCTGACTTTGCGTAACGCGAAACGTCAGGGGCAACTACAGCTCCAACTACAAACGAACTAATTACGATAGATATTCCTTGTCCAAGAGTTAGTGGATCTCCACTACCTTGTAAGCTAAAAATATCACTGACATTATTATTTTGAAGAATTCTCCACACAGAAGCTATCATCAAAATTAGCAGTAACGGGACTGCCCCCTTACTTAACACATCCAATGCTTTATATCCAAATGTCGCTGTTGCAATCATACATATTCCACCTAGAACAATGAACAGCATGGCATTACCACTAATTCCAGTTGTCTGTTCCCACGCCACGGATGCGGTATTACCAAATAGTCCTAATTGAACACCAAACCAGCCATAGCTTCCAAATGCTTGAATTAAAGCAATCCCAATAATCGCTAACTCTCCGAAAGCAAACCGACTAATCATCGCTGTTGATAAGTTAGTTTTTGCTCCTATAATTCCAACTAAAGCTGTGATGATAGCTAATACAAATCCACCAGCAAATCCCGCTATCAATGTCTGCTTAAATGTAAGACCTACACCTAGCGTTCCTCCAGTAAGTAGTAAACCTAAACTAATTCCTACACCACTCCAAATTAATGCCATCGATAAGTAATTTTTTGTTTTTTCTTGTGGAACAGGTGATACACCATAATCCTCTAAGGCGCGATCAATCTTTTTGGTTTCCATTAGATTTCCCCCATCTTAAAATTTTTTAATTCTTTAAGCCTTAGGCACGTATTTTCATCGGTGGATTCATATACGTTAACTTACTTTGTTTCACATTCATTGCAATTAAACTCTCCAGCATTTTTGCCGCTGCAACTAATGGGCTAATAACAGGAAGATCATATCCCAGATGTTTCAATTCAGCTTGAAGGTCTTGGGCTACTTCTAGCATTCCTGTACAGCCAAGTATTAACGCATGTGCTTTGTCTTCCTCAATAGCAAGTTTCATCTCTCTAAATAAGCTTTCTTTCAGTTTCGCCTTATCACTAACCTCTAGTACTGGAAGATTTGCAGATCGAATAGAAGCTAATTTTTCGCTAAGTCCTAACTCCTTGGCATTGTTTTCTAACATCGCTACCACATTTGGCAGGACACTAATAATAGAAAAAGAATGAGCTAACAAGGCAGCATTTAACATGGATGCTTCTCCAGGACCTACAACAGGAATGTTTAACAGCTCTCTGGCAGCTTTCACTCCAGGATCTGCAAAACAATTAGAAATAATTCCATCGTAGCCTTCCAATTCCGCCTCACGTGCCTTTTCTAAAAAATTAGGAACACATAAAGCTTCATCGTATTCACATTCAATTGACTCTGGACCATAATCTAAATGACAGACATCAATGCTTGTACTTGGGTGAACAAATTGCTTTATTTCTGTAACAGCATCTTGGTCAAAGATATCGGAGATAATGGGAACAATTACTTTAAGCTTCATATTTTTTCCTCCTTAAAAAGGACATTTTAATTTAAACATTCGTTACTTCTAACGTAGACTTCAGTAACTCTCCTGCTGCCTTGGCTTTAATTCGAATAACATTGGAAGGAAGATAAGCAATCGGAACTTCCTCAAAATCAATGATTTCTACAGTGTCAGAATTAGCTCCTGCTTCAATTGTATGTTGCTTCACTTGCTCTTTCGCCTCAGCAACTACATCTTCTCTAGTCCTACCTTCAAAGGAATAAATCTTGTCAATTTCTCCACTAACCTGTGCAATTGCAGCTCCAATTGCGTTCGCACAATCAGAATAGTTCGGTCGAATTACTTTACTAGCACCTTCAATATCACCAGGAATCAGAATTGAGCCTCCCCCAACTAAGACAACTGGTAATGGATCATTTTTAGTTTTAATTTTATCAACTGAAACCGATACTTTTTCTGTAATGACAGATATTGCTTTTTTAACTGTTTTTTGATTTAGGGATTGAAGTCTATTAGGATCACAAGTAGGAGAATCAATAGTGACTAATCCCGATGCAAGTAAACAGTCGGTTGCAGTCAAAGTATCACCTCCAAAAGCTATACTTTCAGTCATAATGTTATAACCAACACTATCAGGGCCAACAGTCACCTCACCATCTTCCTTGACTCGAACTATACTTCCACCCCCAATACCGATAGATATAATATCCGGCATACGGAAGTTCGTTCTCACGCTTTCAATGTCTACTGCTAAAGACGATTGTCTTGGAAACCCTTTAACAAGAATTCCTATATCCGTTGAAGTACCGCCAATATCACAGACAATACAATCTTCTAATCCACTTAAATAAGCTGCTCCTCTTATACTGTTCGTTGGACCTGATCCAATCGTTAAAATAGGATACTTTTGAGCATAATTTAATGACATTAACGTTCCGTCATTTTGTGCAAAAAATATCTTTGCTTGGATGCCGTATCTCTCTAATGATCTCTCTAACCCATACGAAACTTTTTTTATCACCTTTACTAAACTAGCATTTAACGCAGCAGAGCTTTCTCTTTCTAATAACCCTAAGTTTCCGATTTCACAGGATAGGGAGACTGGAAAATCCTCTCCTAATATTTCTTTAGCCATATCTGCTAATTCTTTCTCATAATCTTCTAAAACAGGAGAAAAAATAGAAGTAATTGCTATAGATTCTATCCCTGTTTCTTTGATCTCATTTAATACAGACACACATTCCTCTTTTATTAACCCTTTTTGATGAAGTGGCCTTCCATCAAATTCACATCCTCCGTGTAACAGGTAATATTGGTTTCCTACTGCTTCTTTCAGCGATTCATCCCAACTAAACATCGGTTCAATTGACTGACCAGCTGGTAAGCAAATACGTAAGACAGCAATCTTAGCTAGGTTTTTCCGCTCAATTATTGCGTTTGTTGCATGAGTAGTCCCGAGCATGACACTTTTAATATGGTGAAAATTAATATCTGTTTTTGACAGTACTCCTTCTAATGCATTGAAAATACCAGTTTCCACATCAAGGGTAGTTGGTGTTTTTTTAGACTCGATTACATTATTATCTTCATCTAAAATAACAGCGTCTGTATTGGTGCCACCAACATCAATTCCAATTTTATAAATCATACTTTTTCCCTCCTGGTGTCATAAATTTCTTCTATCTTTTGGTATTCCATATCATAGCCAAAGTCTCTTGGTCCCCAAACTTGTAAAGCTTTTTCACTACGCATAATGTCTGGAGTAGGTATTCCAATACACGTTACTCTAAATCCATACCTAAGACCTTCCGTTGTAATCGGACTTCCTGTTTCCAAATCTAGGAATGAAATCAAATCCGGAACAATGGCTATCGTATGATCATCAACCTTTGCCACAAGGTTTTCGTTCTGGAACTCAACAACTAACTCTTCCCCTTCAAAATTATCAAATCCTTCTACAATCGCTTTACCTCTTACAAATCCATCTGTGGATCTTCGTTCAACATCAACTACTTTTCCTTGAAATAAAACGACGGATTTACCATAGATAGAATTTTCAGTAATATGTTCTATCGCCTTAATTACATCCTGTTTACCTTCTCCGGCTTGTCTAATTGCCCGTCCTAACTTAATGCAAAGACTTATTGTATTAGGAATCGCTGTTCTTCTAACATCAGTACCTGACATACCATACAACGCAATATGACATGCACCCCCCATTCGAATAGCAATACCTCTAGAAATATGCTCTAGCATTTTATTATCTAATGTAGTCAATAAGCATTTATCGCCTCGCTCATTGTACAATCCCATCGGGGTTCCATTTACACCGTAGATATTAAATGTTTCCATATTTAATTCTGGGAATGCTCGTCCCATACCATCTCCGTCTACAACTGGAATCCCTAGTTCAGATGCAACAACAAATGGAATCGTTGAATTAAGTCCACCACATTCAATTGGCATCGTTGCATACGCCTTTTTTCCTAACTGTTCTTCAACAAGCTGGAGGGATTTTAACGACTCATCACCATTAGGGATTTTTTCAACCATAATAGTTGGTGCTCCCATCATTGCAGTTGGTATAACCAACTCATCATCTGGAACTTCGGTTGGATCTATCATTTTTATAGGTCCATTTTTTCGAATTGCTTTTTGTACCATTAATTTACCTAAGTAAGGATCACCGCCTCCTCCGGTTCCTAATAGTGCAGCTCCAATAGCTAAATCTTCTATCTCTTGTTCACCAATCCACATCGTCATTAAACAAACCTCCTAGCAACATCTGTAAGTTGATTTCGAATAATTAATGTAATCTTATCATTTTGTCTGATAATTCTAAATATTCTAAAATACAAAAAAATAACCCTGTGATTGTTCAACTGAACAAACTACAAGGTCATCTTTCTTATTAATATAGCAAGTTCATAGGACATACGGTAAGGACTTATAAATGGGTCATTCGTTAAAAGGTCCCTAATACGGTTCTTTCGATAATTCAATGTATTTCGATGAACATTTAATTTTTCTGGAAGTTCATTTGAATCCTTTGAGAACAATAAATAACCAAGTGTTTCTAATAAATCTGAATTATTTTTATTGTCATATTGAACAAGCGGTTGTAAAAGTTCCTCCATTTTTCTTAATAATCGTTTGTCCTGAGTCATAAAAGTAGCAGAGAAAATAGGTACTTCATTGGAAAAAAGAATGCTTGGTAACATATTTAATTTCTTTTGAACATTTAACGTATCATTAACCTCTTCAAAAAAATGTCTCCCATCTCTTATCAGTTGTTTAGTGGATGGGCTTAAGCAAACGTGAATATTCTCAACCCCCTCTTCCGTTAAAAACCTACAAAGAGCTTCGAATAAACCTCGATAATAGTCTTGAAAATTGGATTGATTTTGAAGAAAAAGAATGATCTTTTCTCCATAAGTAAATGAAATCGTATAATTCCCTTTGCTTATAAAAAATCGTTTTATTAAGCCAAGGATATCCTCTAAATAATAGTGCTCCCCTGAATAGGAGAGTAGACCAATACCTGCCTTTTCAAATATATCCCACTCCAATTTTTTGGAACGATCTAAAAAAACATCCCGATTTACTTCTTCACTCGTTAACCATTCATCAAGTAGATTTTTCTTAATCTTGTTTTCAGCATCTTTAATAAATAACTTTTGAGAAAAGTACAAGGCCAAACCTGTTGATAGATTATCAAAAACTAACGGGGTAATCTTGATGTGTTCATCCTTCCACTTAGGAATAACAATATAACCATAAAATTTTCTTTTTATTTTAATAGGATACAAATGAATATTTTGCTTTTTTTCTACCCAAGAGAAGCAAGTATTATTCTTCTGGTGAATCTCGTTCATATTTTTTCCTATAAAACTTTCTAATTGCTCCAATCTAAAAGGTTGCATTGATGTATAACTAGACGTTAATACATGAAACTGTTGATCCATAATCAAAATTGGCTCATTTATCAATTTTGATATATTTAATGTGATTTTTTGAAGATCTGCTCCTTGTACAATCCATTCATGCACTTGATTTTGTACGTGAACAGCGTGATGAATATCTTGAAATTGTTCTCTTTCGATTTCTTTTAAAATAGGAGAAATGATATCAATATATGCTACATCAGTTGGTACTTCGATGATAGGTATATTAAGTTCATTTGCTTTACTTTTCGTGTCTTCAGATAGTTGATTATAGTATAAACCCGGATAACAAATGCCTAATGCTGCAGACCCTTTTTGTTTAAGATTTTCGAGCAATTCAATTTGAACCTTCACATCGTCCCTAATTGTGTAAAATGCAGTCAAAAATAGTTCATTTCCTCTAAACCATTGATGTGCATCCGGAACCTCGATTACACTGACATGATTTATCAAATTGTCTAAGCCACCATGTCCAGCCAATAACTCTCCTTTTTTTAACGCTCCTATATTTAATGCCTCTTTCACCGTTATTCCCATTGTTTCACCTCGATAGAGTGACTTGCATTGCAGAGAACTGTTTTAATCAATTTTTATATAAATTAAAATATTGTTTTCTATCATATCTTATCATAATAGCATTCTAGTATATTTCTTAATGTGAGATTATTTAACAGATGAAAGTATGTTATTCGAAAGTCTTCTATATAAAAAAGTCGTTATACATTAAGAATATTTTGCAAAAAAAAGCAGGGTTAATATCTAACAACCAACCATATGTGTTACGTTGTGTTAAATACATCCCTACATAAAAACTTTATAATTAGTATTTTTCTTTGATATATCGTCAAATTATTAATCATGAGTACAAACTATATCTCAATCAAAATTAAACAGTACTTTCTGTGCTTGTACCGCTGCCCCAAAAGAATTACCACTTTCACCCAATTGTGTGTAAACAATTTTTGCCTGAGACTTAAATGGTTCAGATAAGTACATTTTGTATTTTTTTTCTATTAACTGTTGAATCAACTCAAAGTCTTCTAGAATAAATCCACTTAAAACTAACACTTTGGGATTATAAAGATAGAAAATGTTTGAAATAGTTGTTGCAATATAAGTTGTTACACGTTCAATAATATTAATAGCCCAAGTTTCACCATCATAATAGTAGTCAATTATTTCCTTTATATTAGAAACTTCCTTTACTTTATTTGCTTGCCTTAGAATAGCACCTTCAGTTACAACAGTCGCTAAGCACCCGAATTTTCCACACTTACACAGGTCACCATTTATTTCTACTATCGTGTGACTGATTTCACCAGCTATATTATTCTCACCTCGATAAAATTCACCATTAGTTATTATCGAAGTTCCAATACCGGATGCAATACCCAATAATACAAGACTAGAAGAGTTTGTTGCAGAACCCCTCAAAAATTCAGCCATTGCTTTCATTTTAAGGTCATTATCTACTAAGATTGGAATACCTAAATAATCTTGCATTATTTTTGCCACTGGGACGTCTTCCCATCCCAATTGAATTGATAAAGATACTAAGCCACTTTCATAATCTACAAAACCGGGTAAAGAAATCCCTACTCCGACTACTTTTAGTTTCGATATATTTTTATATCTTAATGCGTTATCAATTAAATCACTTATATTTTGTAATGTTTTCATAAAGTATTCATCTTTATCTTTAGGTATTGTTTTACTATACATTATCTCATCAAAATAATTAATTATTACTATTTTGATGGACTTTTCAGTTAAATCTACACCAATTGTATAAATAGCATCATCGCAAATATTTAATAAATTTGCTTTTCTACCAACTCCAGACGAAATCAAATCTGTTTCTTTAACAAAACCCTCATAATCAAGCTCTTGAACTATTCGGCTAATCGAAGTAGGACTCATATTCGTTATTTTAGAAACATCTGCTCTTGATATTGGCCCTTTATTTTTAATAATGTCTAAGACCCATTTTTTATTTTGTTTTTTTATAAAAAAATTGTCATGTTTTTCCATTTTTCTACCTCTATATAGACTGATTTACTTACAAGTAGTAAAAAACCCTCTATCTGTTTGGACAAAATTTAATTCGAATTATACTCAGGGTGTAATTCAATAACTATCTGAATTTATCCATAAATTTAATCGCTTCTGAAATATCCTTTACTGGATCTGTTTTTACTTCTCTTTCAATTGTTAGATATCCTTCATAACCAATATCCTTTAGTGCCTCAAGATATCGGTCAAAATCTAAGGAGCCTTCTCCTAGAGGAAGTTCTCTAAAATACTCACCAGATGCTACCATTTCAGCAATTTCATTATGATCTGTACCATTTCCGTACCCTAACATACCATACACATCCCGCGGATCGACAGGTTTTAGTTTTATCCCATCTTTAATATGTGTATGTACAATATAATCCTTTAAAGTCCTAACACCTAGCACCGGATCATCCCCTGTAACCATGATCATATTTGCAGGATCAAAATTCACAGATACTCCATTTGTACTTAACGTATCTAGAAAGCTTTTTAATCTTCCTGCAGGCTCAGGACCTGTTTCTATAGCGAAATATGCCCCTAAACTTTTTGCATATACACCCAATTCCTCACATGCTCGCTGCATTTCTTCGTAAATAAAAGAATTCTTATCCTCTGGAACAATACCAATATGAGTAGTTACTATGTTAGTACCTAGTTCAACTGCTAAATCAAGAATTCGTTTTGATTTTTCGATTTTTAAAGGATTTTTAACCTTATCTTGGAAACCATTTCCTCCCAGATCCCCACATAGCGCAGATATGTCCAAATCTAAAGACTCTATATTTTTTTTCATTTCTTTTCGAGCTGAAGGAGTTAAATTTGTAGGGTCCATTTCCCCTTCTACTGCATAAATTTGAATGCCATCAGCCCCGATATCCTTAGCAAGACTTAATCCTTCTTTAATTGGTAATCCAAAACTGTCAACAATAACTCCAATCTTATTTGATATTTTTGATTTTGTCATCAAGGGAGAATAACACCTCACATTCCTTTTCAGCAGATTCGTATATACCACATAATATTTTCATAAGCTCTACACCATCTTCAATAGGCGCTGCTGATTTTTTATCAAAAAGACAACTTTCTACAAAGGAATTAATTTCTCCCTGAAAGGCATTGTCAAAGTCAAATGATAAATAATCAATCTGTGGTTGGAGATTGATAATTGTATCATATTCCTCAGTAACAATTGCTAGATTTGGTTCTAATTCTGCTCCACCCTTCGTACCAAACAACTTTACTCCCATCTCATCTTCTTTAGCATGCAACGTAAAAGATACATCTACCATTAAGGACGCACCATTCTCAAATGTAATAAGGGCATTTGCTAAGTCTTCAACCGTATTCTTATCCTTATCATAATCAGCAGCTTTATAAAAGCTAAGGTTATTTATGTTGGAACGATTCCCTAGTTGTTTATAAGTATTACCTAAAATGGATTTCACTTTAGGCCTTCCCATTAAGTACCAACAAATGTCAATTATATGAACCCCTAAGTCAATAAGAGGACCGCCTCCAGACCTTTCTTTATCTGCAAACCACCCTCCCGGATTACCTAAACGTCTTAGACAGGAAGCTTTGGCATAATAAATTTGACCTAACTTTCCCTCATCAATAAATGTTTTAAGTACTTGTGTATTTGTGCCAAATCTTCTTACAAACCCAACTTGAACAACTTTATTAGTCCTATTAGCTACTTCTTCAACCCTAACAGCCTCTTCAACTGTTAAAGATAAGGGTTTTTCAACTAAAACATGTTTATCAGCTTCGAGAGCTTTAATTGTTAATTCCGCATGCGTATTATTCCACGTACATATACTTACGGCATCAATATTTTCATCCCCAAAAACTTCATCCAAGTCTTTATATATTTTTTTAATTGAATATTTATTAGCTTTTTCCATAGCTCGATCTGCTTCAAAATCATATACTCCATAAAGAGTTGTATGTTGATTATTTTGATAAGATTTAAAGTGCATGTCAGAAATAGAACCAGTTCCTATTACACATACATTAAAATTAGACAATCTTCATCACCTTCCCAAAAGTAATTTTAAACAATCGCCTCTTCCCATAACCTCTTCAAATTACTCATTCCTAACCTAGATCCGAGTTGACAATCCTCCATTCCTTCAAATTCAACCGTTAGGTAGCCGTCATAACCCGAACTTTTTATTAACTTAATCACTTCACGAATATTAATATCACCATGACCTATAATAGCTCCACGTAAATAATTTCGGTTTACAGTAATAAACCATTTTCCATCTCCAGGGTTTTCATAATATGGTCTAATATAGAAATCTTTAAAATGAACTCTATTTGCATACTTTAAATTCTTTTTCACTCCTACAAGCGGATCCTCGTCAGCACATAAAAAATTCCCTATATCTAAAGTTGTTTTAAAATTTTCTCGATTAACCGCATCAAGAATCATTTGAACACGATCACTTGGTTGAACATTAAATCCATGATTTTCAATTGTTGTGGTAATACCAAATTGTTTCGCATAATCTGCGATTAATTGACTACCATTTACCATTTTTGAAAAGTACTTTTCATAATACTGAATGGTCATATCTTCTGGTTCAAGGTTAAACGCTGTTACATCATGGCGAATACTCTTTATTCCAAGACGGTTTGCTATATCGACATGCTGCTTAATACGGTCAACTTCTTCTTCAAAATCGTCCTCAGACTCCTTACAAAAATCAGCAGGAAAGGAATATCCCGACAATTCTATACTTAGAGTTTCAGCCTTTTCTTTTATTTGGTCTGCTAACTCTAGGTTATCTACAACAGAATATCCATAAGGAACTAATTCCAGGTGCTCTCCACCATTATCAGCAACCCACTGAATAACATCTAAAATGGTTAATTTTCCTGCTTGAATATCAGCTAATAAACTATATGAACTTAATCCTATTTTCATAATGCACTCTCCCAACAAATTAGTTTTTATTTATATTTGAATATAATTTGAGTCAGTTGTTTCTTGTTGAAGGTGACAACTTACCATTCGTTCCATTTTTTTGTTATAAACTAAGCTAGGCTCTACTGTCTTACAAATATCCATAGCCTCTGGGCACCTCGTGTGAAACTTACAGCCTGTTGGAGGGTTAACTGGACTCGGTAAGTCACCTTTTAGGATTATTCTGTCCCTTTTTAACTTAGGATCTGGTATAGGTACTGAAGATAATAATGCCTTGGTATATGGATGTTGTGGTTCTGAAAAAATCATTTCCCTTGAACCAGATTCTACAATTTCCCCTAAATACATAACACCGATAGAATCACTGATATGTTCAACAACGCTTAAATCATGAGAAATAAATAAGTAAGTCAATTTTAATTCCTTTTGCAATTCTTTTAGTAAATTTAGGATTTGGGATTGAACAGAAACATCCAGTGCTGATACAGGTTCGTCAGCAACAATCAACTTAGGTTTCATAATAAGCGCGCGAGCAATACCTATGCGTTGTCTTTGTCCACCACTAAATTCATGCGCATAAAGTCCGGCTTGGTAATCACTTAATCCTACAATTTCCATCATTTCTGAAATAAGACTATTCTGTTCCTTTTTTGTTAACTTCGTATGAATCTCTAAAGGTTCTGCAATGATATCTCGCACTTTCATACGCGGATTTAACGAAGCATACGGATCTTGAAATACCATTTGAACTTCTTTGCGTACATTAGCTAACTCTGATTCTTTTTTTCTGGAAATTTCTTCTCCGTTAATCCAAACTTCTCCTTCAGTAGGAGTGATGAGTCTCGAAATTAATCTACCAGTAGTAGATTTTCCGCAGCCACTCTCACCAACAATACTAAATGTCTTCCCTTCAGATACCGAAAAGGAAATACCATTAACTGCATTTAAAAACTTTTGTTTCCTAAACATTCCATTTGAAATTTGAAATGATTTTCTTAAGCCCTTCACCTCCAATATCGGATTAGACACTAACATCCCTCATTTCATCATCGTATAACCAACAACTACAATGTCGGTTACCCTTAAATGCTTTTGTTGCTGGTTCTTTTTGAAAACAAATCGGCATAGCTTCCTCACATCTCGGTGCAAACTTACAACCCTCAGGCATATTTTCAGGGGTAGGAACACGACCTTTAATGGAAGAAAGTTTTTCCTTTAAGTTCCCTATTTTAGGTACAGAAGCAATTAAACCTTTCGTATATGGATGTTTAGGACTTTCAAATAAATCCAGTACTGATGCTTCTTCTATTACCTTTCCTGCGTACATTACTACTACTCGATCACACATCTCAGCTACTACACCCAAATCATGAGTAATTAATAACATTGACATATTTTGATCCTGTTGCAACTGCCTCATTAGGTCTAATATTTGTGCTTGAATGGTTACATCTAAAGCAGTTGTCGGTTCATCTGCAATTAAAAGCTGTGGATTACATGACATTGCCATCGCAATCATAACCCGCTGTCTCATTCCGCCAGATAGTTGATGAGGATATTCATTAATAACTTCATCTGCACGAGGAATACCCACATTTTCTAACATATTTATTGCATGGGTCCTTGCTTTTTTCTTTCCGTAACCTAGATGTAAGCATATAGGCTCTGTTAATTGTTCTCCTATTTTCATTACAGGATTAAGAGAAGTCATTGGTTCCTGGAATATCATCGCAATCTGTTTTCCCCTGAGCATTCTCATTTCTTCCTCTGGAATATTAGTTAGGTCAATTTCTTCTTCTTTGTTTTTTTGAAATAATATTTCGCCATCTGATATTCGTGCTGTGGTTCCCTTAAAAAGTCTCATAATAGATAGTGATGTTAAGCTTTTACCACAACCTGATTCACCTACCAGACCTAGCACTTCACCCTTTTTAATATGAAAATTTACTCCATGAAGAACTTTCACTTTCTTTTTATCATTCGTAAATTCTGTCTGAAGTCGTTCAACTTGTAATATAGTATTTTTCATAAGAATATTCCCCCTTTATCAACACTAGACTTTAGGGTCTAACACATCTCTTAAACCATCTCCAACTACATTAAATGCCAGAACGGTTAAGAATATAGCAATACCAGGCATAATCACTACATGAGAAGAGGTTCCTAAATAATCCCTACCCATACTTAGCATTACTCCCCAATCAGGAGTATCCGGACTTGCACCCAGCCCTAAAAAACTTAAACTCGCAACAGCTAAAATAGCTGTACCTATTCTCATTGTGAAAAATACTATTAAACTACTTATAGTATCAGGAAAAATATGCTTTCTAATTATTCTTCCGTTACTAGCTCCCATAGATCTGGCAGCCTCAACAAATACTAATTCTTTTACTTCTAAGGTTGCACCTCGTATTAAACGTGCAAATGATGGAATGCTAAATATGGATATAGCAATAACAACATTAGATAATCCAGGACCTAATATTGCTACAATGGCTATTGCTAAAATTAAATCAGGAAATGCAAACATAATGTCACAACACCTCATGACAAATCGATCTAACCTTCCTCCAAAAAAACCACTAATTAAGCCTAAAAGAGTTCCAAATAATGCACCTATTCCAACAGAAATAAAACTAACGGTTAACGAAATTCTAGTTCCTACAATTATTCGACTGAAAATATCTCTACCGAATTCATCTGTTCCAGCCCAATGTATGAGAGAAGGAGTTTGTAATGTAGCATTGTAATCTGCTTTATAGGGATCATAAGGTGTTATATAAGGACCTAACAATGCAGTTAGTATTAATAAAATAATAAAAAAACTAGCCCATAATGCTGTTTTTTGCCTTTTCCATTTTTCCCACAACTCTTTCATAGGTGAATAACTATTCTTTCTATTAACAGTTATTTCATTCTGTTCAGTTTCCTTAACTACTTCCATGTTCAACCCCCTCTTACGCTGTAGAAGTGCGTATTTTAGGATTCAAATAACTATACAAAATATCTACTAGCAAATTAACAAGTATAAATTCTACCGAAAATAGTAATAATTCTGCTTGAATCACTGGATAATCTCTAAATGCAATAGAATCAATAAGTAGTCGCCCCATACCCGGAAAACTAAATACTGTCTCAACTACTACGGATCCCCCTAGTAAAAAACCAAATTGTAATCCTGTTATAGTTACAACAGGTATCATCGAGTTTCTTAGCGCATGTTTCGAAATTAAGATAAATTCCTTTAGACCTTTTGCACGTCCCGTTCGGATAAAATCAGCACCTAAGGTTTCTAGTAGGGATGATCTTGTAAACCTTGCAATCATTGCCATTATTCCAGCACCTAATGAAACAGCAGGTAACACATAACTTTTCCAGTCTTCCGCTCCTCCAGTTGGTAACCAACCAAGTTGTACAGAGAATATTTGTATTAATATTAAGCCTAACCAGAAATTAGGTACAGATATCCCAGAAACTGCGGTCACCATTCCCAGATAATCAGGCATTTTATTTTTAAAAACTGCAGAAATCGTACCAATTAAAATACCAAATATTAGAGCCCAAATAATACTAGCAAAGGTTAGATAAATAGAATTCATAAATCGATTTGCAAACATTTCAGTTACAGGTAATCCTGTCTTTAACGACACACCTAAATCACCTTGAATAATTCCTTGCATATAGGAAAGGTACTGTTGCCAAATAGGATCATTTAATCCTAAATTTTCTCTAATTCTATTCACTTCTTCTAATGTTGCATCTTGCCCAGCAACCAGTCTAGCAGGGTCACCAGGAATAAGATGTATAAAATAAAAAATTAAAATAGAAACTATAAATAGAATTGGTATCATTTCTAAGATTCTTCTAAAAATGTATTGAAGCACTTTTTGAACTCCTTTCTTACAAGGAAGGTTTAGGGTGCAATATGCACCCTGTGCCACTATTCTTTATTTACCCTACATAACATTATTTAAATTGAGCCTTTGTAACATTTATACGCCCATTAGCGGTCACGTACACACCTTCAACATTTTCACGTTTCCCATAAATGTTCTGATCAGATGCAAGGAAAATCCATGGAGCCTCTTCGTATACTTTTGATTGCACATTAGAATATAACTCTTCTTGAATAGCTTCATCTGTTGTTTCATAAGCTTGAACTAACCAATCATCTACTTCATCATTAGCATAATAGGCTGAATTACCGCCTGATGGTGGAAAGCTCATACCTCCTAAGATTGGTCTAATTGCATTATCCGTATCAGATTGGAATGAAGACCAGCTTACATACCACATCTGAACCTCAGCTTCTTCTGGAGAATGCCCGCCGTAAATTCTTTCCGATAGTGTTCCTTCTTCCATGGACATTACTTCTAAGTCTACTCCTACTTCAGATAATTGCTGTTGTATAAATTGCATACCTGTGACTGTATTCGAATTCGTATTGCCCCATATTTCAGCTGAAAATCCATCTTCATAACCAGCTTCGTTTAGTAACTCTTTTGCCTTTTCAGGATCATAAGAATATAGGTCCTGTTGTTGATAATTTCTAATAGTATTTGGAATGTTCGAATCCAAAGGAGAAGCAAGCCCACCCATAACCACATTAATAAAAGCATCTATATCAATAGCGTAGTTTAACGCCTGCCGAACTCGAACATCGTCAAAAGGTTCTTTCATTGTATTTAATGAAATGTAATTTGCAATCGTTGACTGACTATTTTCAACAACAATACTTTCATCATTTTCCAATTCTTCTATGTTTTGAGTTGGTACTGGAAAAATAAAGTCAGCTTCTCCTGTCTTTAACATCGCCACTCTAGAACCATTTTCTGGTACAGGCATATACGTAATCTTTTTTACTGTTGCAGAATCCTCATTCCAATAATCCTCAAAAAGTTCGATTGTTAAGTGATCACCCTGTACCCATTCCGTAAACTTATAAGGTCCAGTTCCAACCGGATTTTTTGTGACATCACCATCTTCTATAACTTGTGGGCTTATCATACTTGCTGAAACAAATTTAGTTAACATACTACTATTTGGACTTTCTAATATTACTTTAATATTAAATTCATCTATTACTTCTATCTCAACGATTCCGCTAAACCCTCTACTGTATAATCGAAGTGAATTATCTGGATTACGTATTCTATCAAAATTTATTTTTACTGCTTCTGCATTAAATGGAGCACCATCGTGGAACGTAACATCTTCACGGAGTTTAAATGTAAATTCCGTAGCATCGTCATTAACTTCAAAACTTTCAGCTAATAACGGTACAACCTTTCCATCCTCTTCGGTTAATAAGCCTTCTAACATTGCTGATTGAACTGCGTTTGAGTTTCTATCTCCTGTATTATGCGGATCCATAGTAATAAAATTTTCATTTACAGCAATTACCATTTCTTCTTTTACTTCCTCTTCCTCATTAGAACCTTCCTCTTCAGTAGTTTCTTCTGTTGTATCTCCTTGATCGTCAGTTTGACCATCTGCTACTTCCGTGTCACTTGAACAACCTACAATAATCAATGCAAAAAACAAAACCATTAAAAATCTAAAAACATTTCCAATTCTCAAGAAAATTCCCCCTTAATCTTTTTATAAAATTTATTTATATCTTAAGTTAAAAGATATTAAATACTAGTATTAACACAATTAATAACACCATGTTATTAATTGGTGAAAAAAACGCCGTGAATCTGTTTTTTCATGATGCATAAACCATTAATTTCTTCAGTGGTGAAATTAATTATGTTTTTATAATAAACACTCTAATATATACAAGCAATCACCTTGTCAGAAAACTTTTCATACTTTTCGAAAAATTGCTAATTTTATAGAAGGGACACTTGTTCTTTTTATTTAAGGATAAGAAAATAATTAATTACAACAATCATACCTAAATCCAGAGAAAACTTAATTATTATTTGTTTAGGCGTCTTATCGATTATATAAATTCTCGTTAAATGCTTCTAAAACAATCCGATTTCCTCCAAGAACTAACAAATTTTAGTAACATAAGTCAGTTGATTAAAATTCCTTATAAAGCCTTTAAGAAGCATTAATGATTCAAAAAACTTCATCTAAAGTTCTTGGAAGAACGGTCCAATTTATAGCAAATTCCCCTTAATCTTGTCGCCTTCTCCAAAGCCTCTCAGCAACCAGCACTACCAACATCCCAATAACAACCCCCATTGCATCAACAACAAAGACATCAATCAAATGTCCCGTTCGCCCTGGGACAAAGGTCTGATGCCATTCATCAACAATAGCTAGACATATAGCAAGAGAACCACCTAGAAAATATCTAGAAACTGGGCGTAAGGATGTGAATTTAATCGCGAGTAAGAGAAGAATCGTTAGGAAAAAGTAACCGATAATATGCCCTAACTTCCTCAACACGAACTCGATAAACGCATAAGGATTACTTGAAGAAACAAATTGATTGTCATATCGAAACGAGATCCTAGGAAGCTGCTTCCCATCTAAGTCGACCATTTTCTCTAAAGTCGGCTTAATGTCCTGCTTCTCATAAGGCATATCAGAAATGATAAAGATAATGAAAAAAAATAAAACAGTAGCCCCTAACCAAATATAAAAATATTTTCTTCTTGGCCTAAACATCTCTATATTAAAACCAACACCCTTCTCTCTCATACGGATTAGCCCCTTTTATTTAATAGAAAAAAATACGGACGGCGCCTATTGCACCCCCCGCGTTTTTATTTGATTTATATTCTCTTTTGCTTCGGTTATGCGCAGGTTATTCGGATTTATTCTCACTCTCGGCTCGCTTATGCGCAACTTTCCCGGATTTACTCTCAACTTCTCTCGTTTTATGTGCAGCGATCCAGCTTTTTCTCTCACTCTCGCCCCGGTTATGCGCAACTTTCCGGCTTTTTCTCTCACTCTCGCCCGGTTTATGCGCAGATTCACTGGATTTATTCTCATCCCCACTCGGTTTATGTGCAGCGATCCTGGATTTTCTCTCACTCTCGCCCGGTTTATGCGCAGATTCACTGGATTTATTCTCATCCCCACTCGGTTTATGCGCACCGATCCAGTCAAGTCCATATTTTTGTGTAAAAGTGTTACAAGGTTTTCAACGATAAAAAGCAATATAAGATATTTAAACTAACTTATTTTGAGTTTACATT
>NZ_JAFBDR010000034.1 GCF_016908325.1 Aquibacillus albus
GGATCATCAGCTCCAGTTCAATATAAAAGTAAATTGGCAGCATGACCCCAAACCTTATGTGTCTACTTGACAGGGGTAAGCTTACAGACCCCTTTTATGCAAGGAAGTGTCATAAAATAAAAAAATTGTTATCCTTCTTTTAGGCGAATTCAAAAATGTATGATTGTTGTAAATTCGCTTTCCTATTAATGTATAAGTAAGCGTTAACATGAAAAGCTGTTTTTATCGTAATTCAGAATAGAAAATAATCAAGAGGTGAATGTATGGTTCATTTACGTAAGTTTAATAGTCCAGATTCAAAATATGGTATTCACCCTTTTTGGTTTTGGAATGGTGAAATGGAAGAAGAGGAGATTGAGCATCAAATTGCCGAAATGGCAGACAAAGGTGTGACCGGATTTTTTTTATGTGCGAGACAAGGGATGTCTGTCCCTTATTTATCCGATCAATGGTTTCAAAAAGTGGACTATGCGATTGAGGTTGCCGCCAACTATAACGTGGATGTCTGGTTATATGACGAATACCCTTATCCAAGTGGTATGGCTGGAGGAGAGGTAACATTAGAGCATGCCGATGCAAAACAATATTCGCTCATTCATCATGTCGAGAAGTTAAATAGTGGAGAAACGGGTAAATTTGAAATGCCTTGGGCTCGAGTCCTTTCTGCAAAAGCCGTACCGGTCCATCCAGAAACAGAAGCGTTGGATTGGGATGAAGCCATCGATGTAAAAGAGTTTATTGGCAATATCCAAGTGGAGCCTGTTTATCAAAAAACAGGACTTACTGCTTACAATCAAAAACGATATTTTACATATAAACCAAAGAAGGTATTGCATTGGACTGCACCAGAAGGTCAATGGGAAATCCACTGTTTTCTGGAACAAGAAATTGATGATTTTAAATACTATGGCACGTTTGTCGACCCTTGTCATGAAGAAGCGATGTTTACGTTTATTCGTACAACACATGATCGCTATGCGGAAAAGGTCGGTAAATATTTCGGCAAGACTGTTAAAGGAATGTTTACTGATGAGATTCACTTACTAGGAAGATTTCCGTGGTCGCCAAAGCTTGTCCCTTTTATTCAGGAAAACTACGGCTATGACATTAGAGACTATATCCATCTATTACTGCACCATGATAATAACTCGTCAGCGAAGGTTCGTTATCATTACTACCAAGCAATTCACCTATTAACGCGAAAATCTTATCATAAGCAGGTACATGACTGGTGTGAACAGTACAGTTTGGATTATGTGGCCGAAGTTCCGTCTGTTCGAATGTCTGCTCAATTGTACAGCCATGTTCCTGGAGGGGATAGTGCACATGAAAAGCTGGGTCGTTCGCTCGATTGGGTATTAAGAAAATATTTTTATAGCTTTAGAGCGAATCCTAAAATGACTAGTGCTTTAAGTAACCAGCTTGGTAGAGAGCGAGCGTTAATCGAATGCTTTCACAGTGTTGGTTGGTCGATGACATTACAGGACGCCAAATGGATGATTGATAGAATGGCAGCCTTGGGGATAAACTTTTTCAATTTTCATGCATTCTTTTATACGTTGGACGCGATGGTAAAGCATGATGCACCACCATCCCACTTTTTACAAAATCCATATTGGAAGCATTTTCGGAAATTAGGTGACTATACCGCCAGAATCAGTTACGTAATGAGTGAAGGTACACCGGTTCGTCCGATTGCTGTCCTTGACCCAACAACTAGTCTTTGGACACATATGGGAAATCCATATAATCGTTTTACTTACACTGGAGAAAATTCTGAGGAAGAAAAGAAGCTGGAACTGTTAAAGGAGCATTGGGGTGACATTTGTTTACATTTAACGACCCATTATAAAGATTATGATCACCTTGATCCGGAGATTTTAGAAAAAGCAGAAATTATGGATGGCGAAATTCGGATTGGAAAAACTGCCTATTCTGTTCTCATTTTGCCTCCGATAACGAACCTAGAGTGTGATGCTTGGAAGGTAATCAAGCAATTTATTAACGAAGGCGGTACAGTAATTGCTAATGGTCTCCTTCCATATGAAAACATTGATGATGAATCCACTATAGAGGATATAAGGACTACTTTTGGTTTAGATGATCAATATTCTTCCGAGTTTTGGGAGGTTTCGCGGGACAAGGAACCTGTCCCCGTGTCCCAGAATGCTTATTTTATTCCAACTACGGTAAATCAGCCGTTGAGTGAGAGAATAGAGGCGTTAGCTGCTATTCTTGATGAGGAGCTTCAACAAGACATTGCTTTTAAAGTGGATGATGATTCGAAGTCGTTTTTAATGCAACATCGAAAATTAGAAGATGATTCGGAAGCAGTATTTTTGAGCAATCAAGAAGGGGACACCCATCAAGCATCACTCTATGTGAAGAAAGCGGAACAGAGAGTTAAGTTCACCCGGTTGAATCTAGAAACTGGTGATTCGGAAAAAATAGAAGCGGTCATCGATGGGGATTTCTGGAGAATTGATTTAGAATTTGCGGCCTACCAATCCCATTTAATCCAAATAGAAAAGGCTGCACATAAAAATGAAAGCAATTCCAATAATGATGCTGAACAACTGGAAATAGATGCTTCTCACCAATGGGAGATGACCCCATTGCAGGAAAATATGCTCCGGTTTGATACCTTTGAGCTGCAAATAGAATCAAAAGGAGAAGCAAGCGGTACGGTACAAACGAAAACATTTATTGATCAGTGTGAGGATTTAGCTAACAATCATAGGCTTCCAATCGAATTTACACAAACATTTGGTACGCCGATGAAAGTAAATTTAGCTTACCCGATTGATGTAAACTACCAAACGACCTTTTTTATCGACCGTTTACCTGCACATTGCTCATTAGTCATGGACCGTCATGCAATAGCAGGAGATTTTGATATTTTACTTAACGGCGTAGTAGTAGATCGTTCAACCTTTGTTCAAAAGTTTGTGTATGACCATAATAATGTGGTTGCAGATGTACATTCGTTATTAAAGCACGGTGAAAATACGCTAAAAGTAAAAGGAAAAGTCGATCACGATTGGGAAGGTGTTGTTGATCCACTTTACTTGATGGGGGACTTTGGTGTCGAATTTGATACAGAACTGCAATCAATCATGACGGATGTACCAACCAATGCAACGTCATTGATCGGTCCTTACAAAGGGTTACCATTCTATGCAGGTACAATTTCATTCCAAACGAACGTACATTTTGATGTTCCTTATACAGAGGAATTTACGTTAGCTGTAAAAGAACTGGAGGATGTACACGAATGTGCAGAGGTGCTGATTAATGGTAAGTCACTTGGGGTAAAAGCTTGGTCTCCTTACAAGTGGCAGGGCATGACAGAAATGCTTTCTGATGGCGAAAATGTGGTAGAGGTTAAAATTACAAACACATTGATTGGTTTGATGGAAGGTAAATATTTCAACTATGAAAATCATACCTTAGAGGATGTTAGAGCACAGCGACAACTACAAAAGTATACTAGTGTTCATGTTGAATAACAGGGGGTGAGTATGCTGGGAAGCGAAAAGGAACGTCCAAATGTTGTTGTTTTTTTCACTGATCAACAACGGTGGGATACAACGGGTGTACACGGAAATCCATTAGAATTAACACCAAATTTTGATCGGATGGCAAAGGAAGGAACGCATTTATATCATTCGTTTACAAATCATCCTGTTTGTGGCCCGGCTCGTGCTTGTATGCAAACTGGTTTATATGGAACAACAACAGGATGCTATCGAAATGCGAATCCATTACCGCCAGATACTAAAACATTGGCGAATTACTTCAAGGAAGGTGGCTATTACACAGGCTACATTGGAAAATGGCACTTGGCCGCTCAAGAACCAGTGAGCAAGGAAAAAAGAGGTGGCTATGACTATTGGTTGGCGGCTAATGCGCTTGAGCACACTTCTGAGGCGTATCATACAGTTTTGTATGATGAAGACTGCCAGCCTGTTCAATTACCAGGTTATCGTGTTGATGCATTAACAGATGCCGCCATCCGATTTATTGATAAGAAACATGACAAAGAACAGCCGTTTTTCTTGTTCTTGTCTTTTTTAGAGCCGCACCACCAGAATCGATCCGATGATTATCCTGCTCCGGATGGATACAGGGAAAAATATACTTCAAGATGGACACCTCCAGACTTAGCTGCACTAGGCGGAACAACACAACAGCATCTTGGTGGGTACTATGGAATGGTCAAGCGACTAGACGAGGCGTTAGGTAGATTGATGGATGCGTTAAAAAGTTTAAATATAAAAGACAATACAATCGTATTATTTTCATCTGATCACGGCTGTCATTTTAAAACGAGAAATGATGAATACAAACGTTCCTGTCATGAAAGTTCGATTCGTGTTCCGACAGCGATTACTGGACCCGGCTTCATGGGAGGCGGTCAAAAAAAGGAATTAATCAGCCTGCTTGATATTCCGCCAACATTATTGAATGCAGCAGGATTGCATATTCCAAACGACATGGCAGGAAATTCAATTCTTCCATTAATCAATGGTCAAAAGGATGGTTGGCCAGATGATCTGTTTATGCAGATTAGTGAAAGTCAAGTCGGGAGGGCGATTCGTACGAAAAAGTGGAAGTATAGTGTGTCTGATCCAACAAAGGATGGGGTTACAGATTCAAAGTCTGGTTCGTATGTTGAGGAATTCCTCTATGATTTGGAGGCAGATCCTTATGAACTTATTAATTTAATCGGGCTAAAATCCCATCAGCAGGTTACTAGTCAAATGAGAAAGCGACTCCTCCGTAGAATAGAAGAAGTGGAAAAGGAACAGCCTGTCATTCAACCTGCACCCCTTAAGGAAAGCGGACAGCGAAAGGTAACAGATCAAGAGATTTTGTCGTGAACTGGAGATGTATTCTATTTGCGAGAAAAAGGACTATAGGAAATTGTTATCACAAATAAGTTATAACTATTTTAATCAAGGAGTTGCTTATGATGAAGAAGAAGTATGTGTTAGTTGGTACTGGTGGAAGAGCTGAGTTTTTCTATGGAGCAATTGCAAGAGATTTCAGAGATACATGTGAACTTGTCGCTTTTTGTGATGTGAATCAGACGAGAATGAATTATGCCAATCAATTATTAGAGGAAAAGTACAATCACCCACAAATAAATACGTATTTAGCTGCTGATTTTGAAAAAATGATTGAGACAGAAAAGCCGGAAAAGGTTGTCGTTACTTCGGTTGACCGAACCCATCACACTTATATTATTAAAGCATTGGAACTAGGTTGTGATGTCGTGACGGAGAAACCGATGACCGTTGATGCAGATAAGTGTCAGGACATCATTGATGCAATCAACAGGACTGGCAATGAAGTTCGAGTTGCATTCAACTATCGCTATGCACCACACAATACAAAAATCCGTGAGCTAATCATGAATGACACAATCGGTCAAGTGACTTCCGTTAATTTTGAGTGGGCATTGGATACCCAGCATGGTGCCGACTATTTCCGTAGGTGGCACCGTGACAAGCGAAATAGTGGCGGATTACTCGTTCATAAATCAACGCACCACTTTGATCTCGTCAATTTTTGGCTAGGAACTACACCGGAAACGGTCTATGCATCAGGTGGATTGCGTTTTTATGGGAGAGAAAATGCAGAGGAAAGAGGCGTAACACAGTTCTATCAACGTGCATACGGTAGTGAGGTTGCCAAGGATGATCCATTTGCCATTCATTTAGAAGAAAATGAGCACTTGAAAGCTATGTATTTGGATGCAGAAAAAGAGGACGGATACCAACGTGATCAAAGTGTGTTTGGTGATGGGATTAGTATTGAAGATACATTGGGTGTGATGGTTAATTATAAAAACAAAGCGATTTTAAATTATTCCTTGAACGCGTACTTGCCATGGGAAGGGTATATTGTTTCCTTTAATGGAACGAAAGGAAGAATGGAAGTTCGTATTCGCGAACAATCGTATATTAACTCCGGCGGAAGCAAGGACGACGAAGGGAAGGTAAAGGAAAAATCGATCATGGTCATGCCAATGTTCGGTCAGCCATACGAGGTTGAAGTTATCGAAGGGAAAGGTGGCCATGGTGGTGGAGACCCTGTTCTTTTACAGGATATTTTTGGGACTCCTGTTGAAGATGAATTTAATCGAGCAGCTTCCCATGTTGACGGTGCGATGTCTATCCTAACAGGAATTGCAGGGAACATCTCCTTGAAAACAGGTCAAGCCGTAAAAGTAGATGAACTAATTAATTTGTAAAAGGGGTCTGACCCCGCTCGTGGACAGTTGTCCACTGTGGGAGGACAGTTGCTTCTGTCCTTGTTCTTCTGTCCCGGGAAATATTTTAGGTGAAGGTTGTGAAGAAATGAGTGATGCCTTGCAGCAGCAGTTTTTGGATCCCCCAGAAGAATTCACGCCAATTCCATTTTGGTTTTGGAATGATGATTTAACAAAAGAAGAGATTGCTAGGCAAATCCACGATTTCCATGAAAAAGGGGTAACGGGATTTGTTTTACACCCAAGGATTGGAATCCCAGAGGAAATAGAGTACTTATCAGAAACTTTTATGAATCTCGTTCATGTAGCAGTTGAAGAGGCCAAATGTTTAGGTATGTCTGTCATTTTATACGATGAGGCGATGTACCCTTCAGGTGCAGCGAAAGGTTTCGTTGTAAAGGATAATCCGGAATACGCTAGCCGTGGGTTGATGATGATCGAGTACCCTTGTCAAAAGCATAATGAAATGTCGATTGATTTATCTGAAGGGGAGAAGCTGGTTTCTGTTCAAGCGGTAGAAAAACTAACGGAAGCATCCATTGATCTAGCAAGCTGTCAGCTACTACAAGTGGAAAGTGAAAAGGTTCATTTCACCCCTCCAAATAACGGCAATTGGTCACTTCTATTGTTTATCGAAACCTTCTCAGGCGGAACGATTCGTGGTATTCACTTCGGCGAAGATGATGGGGAGGAGCATGCACCAGCTTCAGCCGATTTATTGAATCCCGATGCGGTGAAGAAATTTATTCAAATTACCCATGATACGTATTATGCCAAGCTAAAGGAATATTTCGGTGATACAGTGATTGCCATGTTTACGGATGAACCCGATATTTTAGGAAGAGGTTCGGCTAAAGGATTAAAGCCGTGGACGAACGATTTTTTAACCTATTTTAAAGGTAACGGTAATGAAGAAATAGATTTACCAGCATTGTGGTTTGATGCAGGTGATCAAACGGATGGTATAAGAAAAAACTACCGAAAAGCTGTTAATAAACGATTAACGGAAGTTTACTATAAGCAAATTAGTGATTGGTGTGCTGGTCATGGTATTGCGTTAACCGGACATCCGGCAGCTAGTGATGATATTGGGCTGTTGGAACATTTTCAAATTCCTGGTCAGGACGTTGTTTGGCGCTGGGTCGCACCAGAGGATGGCAAAGCCTTGGAAGGAGAGCATTCGACAGCCGGTAAGTGTTCGGCGGATGCTGCTAGACATCGCGGACGACGCAGAAATTTAAATGAGTTTTTAGGGGTGTGTAGTAAGGAAAGTCCTTGGGCGCTTAGTGCAGGAGATATGAAATGGTATATGGATTGGCTACTTGTCAGAGGTGTTAACTTACTATGTCCGCATGCGTTTTATTACTCGATTGATGGAAAGCGTCGCAGTCATGAAAGACCACCAGATGTTGGACCGAACAACTTATGGTGGCCTTATTACAAGCAATTTTCTCAATACATGAAGCGGTTAAGCTGGTTAATGACAGATAGTAATAATCAAACGTCTGTTGCTGTATTGTGTGAAGAGGACCATTTGCCTTGGAAAATTGTCAAGCCATTTTATGAAAATCAGGTGGAATTTAATTACCTAGAGCAGTCCCTTCTTCTATCTTCAAGCAATGTTCAGGATGGTAGAATCTTAATTGTAGATCAGAGCTATGAGGTCATTGTTGTGGAGGATTATAGTTTAATAGACGACGCTGTTCAGGAAAAGTTGGAACTTTTTAACGCAGGCGGAGGACATGTGATTGTCTGTACAGAGTCAAGTCATTCACCGGTTGATAGGGCTCGAACAATTAGGAAAGAGGAAGAAGTTGTGTCGGCACTTCCGGACATAAGTAAACACCAAGTGACTTTAAGACCTCATAGTCCATCGATACGACTGAGTAAAGTAGTAAAAGATGGCACTCTCTTTTATTTTTTCGTAAATGAAGGAGAAGACAATTATGTAGGTACTTTTGAAGTAGAAGAAGGTAAGGTGGAAAAATGGGATCCGTGGAATGGCGCCATTTCAGAAGTTGCAGTTCAACAGGATCGTGACAAGAGATTTGTTCCCTTTGAATTGGAGAGGAGATCATCGATTGTCTTTTCTGTTGATACGAATCAAGCCCCTAAGAATGCAGATAAATGGGCCGAACCAATGAACATTACATTCATTCCAATGAACGATGGTTGGGCAGTCAAAAATTCCCCTACTCAAGCGGCAAGTAATGCTTTGGAGTCGTGGGTTGAATGGGATGGAATGGAAGCCTTTTCTGGGACAGTAACATACGAAAACAGCTTTGCAATAGAAGAGGAATCGCCAATTGCTCATGCCACTGTTGACCTTGGTGAGGTATATGAGATAGCTAGATTAACTGTAAATGGAAAAGAAGTAGGGTTAAAAATGTGGGCACCCTATCGATTTGAGTTGGATCCTTCTTTCCTTCAAGCTGGAAAAAATACGATTAGTATTGATGTAACGAACTCGATGGCAAATAAAATGGATAATGCCCGTTTAAAATCTGGTTTGATTGGACCGGTTTCGATGGAAATAAGAATAATAGATTAGTACGATTAGCTTATCTAAAAAAATGGCAAGGGCGATGGGAGAGATAAATTCATGGGTGATAAGGTAAAACTATATTTAGCTTCAGATTCAACAGCTCAAACCTATGGTCAAAGTGAAGCCCCACAAGCAGGTTGGGGACAATTTATCGGCAATTATTTTGATGAAAAAGTAGAGATTTATAATTATGCAATAGGTGGTCGAAGTTCTAAAACCTTCATCACGGAGGGGCGACTAGCTAACATCTTAGATGAAATAGCAAAGAATGACTATTTACTGATCCAATTGGGTCATAATGACTCAACGAAAATCCGTCCTCAACGGTATACCGAACCCTATGACGATTATAAGCAATACTTAAAACAATATGTACAAGGTGCACGTGAACATCAAGCAATCCCAATATTAATTACACCAGTGGCAAGGCTGCATTACGTGAATCAAGAATTTTTAATGGATTTTGGT
The DNA here is from genome assembly GCF_016908325.1 of Aquibacillus albus. Taxonomy (GTDB): domain Bacteria; phylum Bacillota; class Bacilli; order Bacillales; family Amphibacillaceae; genus Aquibacillus_A; species Aquibacillus_A albus. The sequence goes on from NZ_JAFBDR010000034.1 coordinate 9,291, forward strand.
GATTATTGCAACGCCATGAAAGAGGTAGCAGAGGAAGAAGATGTTTTACTGATTGATTTAATGAAGCAGAGTTTGGCCTACTATACTTCGATTGGCTATGAGCAAGTGAAAGAACTGTTTATGATCTCTGTGAATGGAACGGACTGTACCCATTTTACCGAAAAAGGTGCAGGTGAAATTGCTAGATTAGTTGCTCAGGGAGTGAAAAGCTTGGAAATAAATCTATCAAACAAAGTACTGTTATAGGGGAGTTGGGAAATATGACGAAAGGAAAACAGTGGTCACCAGAGTGGGAGTCCTTTCAAGATCGGTTTACGGATGTAACAATTACCCAGCTTACGAACTATACCGGTCATAGTCATCACCTGTATTTCACTGAAAATGGCTGGTATAAAAATGGAAATAAGCTGTTATTTTGTTCTGATCGAGAAAATAAAACGAACTTATTTAGTATCGATCTTCGTACGGGAGATATTCTTCAATTAACGGACCATGATCAAACGTTTGGTAGTTTATCACCGTGTTTACATCCGAGTGGTGATAGGGCCTATTTTAGAAGAAATCAAAAAATCATAGAAATTAACCTTCAGACGTTGGATGAGCAGTTGTTGTATGAGGGACCAGCGTCTCTTATCGGTGGTAATTTAAATTGTACGGCAGATGGAAAATATGTGATTACATGCAATCGTGAAGACTTTTCCAATCAATTTAAGATTGACCTTGGAAATGGCTATGTTGGTCATCGGGAGTTAATGGAAGCGAAACCAAAGGCCCAAATTATCAAAATTTCGACTGAGGATGGCACTAGTGAAATTGTTTATGAGGAAGAAAATTTTATTACCCACATCAATACATCACCACAAAAAAGCGATTTGATTACGTTTTGCCATGAAGGACCATGGCAACTGGTCGATCACCGTATATGGGGACTTGATTTGGAAACAGGGGATGCATGGAAAATTCGAGAGCGTAAAGAGGAACAGGAAATGGTCGGGCATGAATACTGGCACCCAGACGGTGAACACATTGGGTATCATGGCTTTAGAAAAAATGGAACAGCATTTTTCGGAAAGATCAGCTATGATAATAAGAATATGGAAGAGATAGAGTTTGCTTTTCGAAACTGGCATGCCCATTCGCACGGCTTTTCCAAAGTGGTCGTCGATGGAAGAGCTCCGTCTGATAAACTAGTCATTTGGAGTAGGCAAGATGGAGAATTTTCCGGTCCAAAATTATTATGTGAACACCGGTGCAGCTTCCACGTCCAAAAAGTCCACGCCCACCCCAGATTTAGCCCAGATGGAAAGAAATTATTATTTACTAGTGATAAAAATGGCTATGGAAACCTGTATTTAATTGATTTGCCGGAGGATATTGATGCATTGCCGGATTATACGATATAAAAGAACGAGGTAGTGTGCCAAATGGTGCGCTGCCTTTTATTAATTGGGGTTGGTGCGGTGTTTATGCGCACGGATCGCGGCTCTACTAAGTATATACGCACCGCCACCTTAGGGACAGAGGGACAAGGGACCTGTCCCTCTGTCCCATCCTCCCTCTGTCCCACCTCTGTCCCATGTCAAAAACTCTCACCAACTATTCGTCGACGTTTCGATTGTTGTTTCAACAGTATACGACACAGCTTAACAAAAACTGCTAACCCCTTGGGGCACAAGGGGTTTATCTTTGTAAAATAATATCAAAATTTTCTGAAAATGTATTTGAAAAATTGTATAACTTTGGTAATATATGTTCTATCATCAAAATTTAAATAATTTTGGGGGGAATAATCTGAATGAGTGAATGGGAAGAAATTGGGTTGGCTTGGCGGCTTGGGGATTTTGATTATGTGAAAGCACTTCATGTATCTTCAGAAAGTAATGTGTTATTACGGAAAGAGATAGGTAATTCGAATCATTCGTCGGTGCAACTAAAAAAAGAACTTCGTGAACACCTACGATTGAAATTACCGAATGTGTTGCATCCTAAGTCAGTGGTAGAAGATGGTTTAGTTTTTGAATATGCGGAAGGTAGACCAATTATACAAGCATTGAAACATAAGGAATTATCTACTACAGATACACTAGATATCGCTATACAACTCGTCGAAACCTTACACGAATTCCACAAGCAAAAGAACATTCACTTCACAGTTATTCCTGAACAAATCATTCTAAAGAATAATAAACAAATTAAAATATTACCGCTACCGTATATGGAGAAACAACTTCATAGTAAGTATCAAGCGCCGGAAGCAATCATTCATAAAGGAAAAAACTATGATGAACGTTCCGACTTGTACAAGCTCGGTTTGTTGTTGTATGAGCTGTTCACAAATGGCAAAGATCCTTTTCCGGGGAATAAGGATGTCGATTGGAGACACAATCATATTGCGGTTGAACCGATTCCGTTAACGCGAATGAACCGTATGATTCCTAAAATGATCAACAATATTGTTGTGACACTTTTGCAAAAAAATCCTGAAAAACGATATCAATGCAGTGAGCACTTAGCTAAGGATTTGTTCATCTGTTTGAAGGAATTAAGTGAGCTAGGCACTATACAGCCGTTTCGTCTGTCATTAGGGTCATTTTCTGGTGATTTTTCTATTCCAACTGCTTTTTATGGAAGAGAAAAGGAAATCAATGATTTGTATGATGTGTTTCAGCGCGCGGCATTTGGCTCGACGGAATTAGTTATGTTAAGTGGTTCAGCTGGTATCGGAAAAACGACGCTAGTAAAAAATCAATTCAAGTCGATGATCCAAAATAGAGCTTATTTTGGTTATGGTAAATTTGATCAATTGCATAAAAACATCCCGTATACATCGTTGATTGATGCTTTTCGTGGTATTATCACACAAATTTTAATGCAATCAAATGATCAGGTGGAGGAATGGAAAAATAGTTTACAGCAGGCACTCGGAAAAAACGGCAGAATTTTAACGGATGTCATTCCTGAGTTAGTCGCACTTGTTGGGGAACAGCCGCCTGTAGAGGTTCTTTCGGATAGGGAATCGGAAAATCGGTTTGTCCAGGTGTTTAATAAATTTGTCCAAGTATTTGCTAGTGTAGACCATCCTTTAGTTTTATTTCTTGATGATATTCATTGGGCTGATTATGGTTCCCTTCGACTCATATACTCCTTGTTAACAGATTCGCATAGTCAGCGGTTTTTAGTAATCGCATCGTGCAGACATCATGAAATTGAGGCATTTGATAAAGCATATGAACGCCATAAAGGTATTGACAAGTATGGGGTAGGGCTTACTGAATTAGAATTACCGAACTTATCTATAGCAGAAGTAGAGCAATTTGTCGTTGATACACTAGAATGTGAATTCGCAGATTGTCGAGGCTTGGCACGATTGGTTTACCGAAAGACTGCAGGAAACCCTTTTTATATGAAGCAATTATTAAGGCTGATTCATTCTAAGCAATGGATTCAATTTGATGCTGCCTTACAAAAGTGGAAATGGGATGAGTTGGCAATACAAGCGGTAAAGGACCAAGACCATATTATTGAACACATGGTGAAAAAAATTCATCAGTCTCCTGCCAATTTAACGGAGGTTTTGAAGAAGGCTGCTTGTTTAGGAAATGGATTTTACGAGGAGGATCTCGAGCGTTTTTCCAGCTTTTCATTAGATGAGCTAAAAGAGGGGCTATTGTTGGCGCAGCAGGAAGGATTAATTCTTGCTCCAAACAGTGATCATGGGCATAAACGCTATCAATTTTTTCATGACCGCATTCAACAAATTGCTTATTCTTTCATTGATGAAACAGAGAAACAAACGATTCATTTAGCAATTGGTAGATTTCTCAGTCAAATGATAGAAACAGATAATGTTTTGTTTAAGACGGTCAACCACTATAATCGGGGAAAAGCGTTAATCACTAATCTAGAGGAAAAAGAAAAGCTATTACGATTGAATCATCAAGCTGCAAGAAAGGCAAAAAGCTCAGCAGCCTATGATACAGCGGAATTTTATTATCGAAATGCAATCAGCTTTATTGACGTAAACAAATGGATCCATTCATTTACCTATTGCTACCAGCTTTATTTAGAACTTTCCAATATTGAATACCTTTGTGGAAATATCGAACAAGCAAAATCGATTAATCAAGAGCTGCTTGGGATAGCGCGAAATTGGGAAGAAGCAGCACTCGTCTATAAGCAAAAAATTACGAAGCGAATTAGTCAAGGCAATTATAAAGAGGCAATGGAAATCGGGCTGCAATGTCTTCGTGATAAAGGTATTCATATCGCTGCCTCGCCTGATGAGGAAACAGTAAAGCGAGCAATCAAACAAACGAAATCCTTGTTTCCGAGCGGGTTTGAATCGTTACGGGATATTCCAGATGTAACCGATACGGATATGAAAATTGCAATGGACATCTTGTTTGAACTAATGGTACCAGCCTTCTTCCATCAAAGAGATGTTTTCATTTTACTTATTCATACCTTTATTGAACTCATTTTAGAGCATGGAAAAGTAGATATAGCTCCAGCGGTTTATGCGGCTTATGGTGTGTTATTATGTGCAGAGCTGGATGAAGTTGAGAAAAGCTATGAGATTGGAAAAATTGCAGTTGAATTAGCTGACCAGGAGGGGTTTCCATCCGTCCAGTGCAAAGTATATGTCTTGTTTGGAGGGGTAATTTGCCAATGGTACAAGGATGGGACTCGTGGGGAATCCTACCTGAAAAAAGCGATCGATTTAGGGCTGAGTGTTGGGGATTATGTGTATACCGGTATGGCTGTTGCTGCTCATATTAACACGATTTACACTTGGAAATCGTTAGATCAAATGATTGATGTGAATAAAAAGCATCTCGGTGTCCTAGAGCAAATCAAGGATAGCTATACACAAAACAGTGCTAGTGCCTATATTCAATTTGCTCGTTGCCTACAAGGGCTAACAGATAATCCGCTTACATTGAATGACACGTTTTTTAATGAGGATCAATTTATCAAAACAGCTCAATTAGATGATCGAGGCAGGTACACGCTTTTTCAATATTACACGTATAAAATGCAAATTTGTTTTATCCACGGCAGCTATCGAAAAGCGGTGGAATATGCAAAACAAGCGGAAAACTATTTGCAAAACGTTCAGCATCTGACCCATTATGGGGAGTATCTTTTTTATAAAGCATTAGCGATATTGCAAGCATGGTATCAATGGGATGGGGCAGAGCAAAAACAGCTACTCCGAGATATGGCAAAAATTTTGCGTCAATTTTCATTCTGGAGGCAGAACAACAGCATGGCGTTTGAACATAAGGAATGGTTATTGCGTGCGGAATATGCTAGAATGCAAGATTTTCCAGATAAAGCAGACCTGCTGTACAAGCATGCCATCGAATCAGCGAAAAAGAGCCAATACGGCCGGAATCTTGCCATTGCTTATGAATTAGCAGGTCGCTTTTACCTTCAATTTGGAAAAGAAAGTGAAGCGAAACATCACTTGGAGAAAGCGGTGGTTGCTTACACGAAGTGGGGAGCAAAGCCTAAGGCAACAGCGATAAAGGAAACGTATCCAGAATATTTTGGAGTGGAAAATGTAGACGAGCTGCCGGATGAAACAGAAAATAATCCGGTTCTGCTGCAGCATGAGTTAGAAGCGTATCCAATGACAAACCTGGGTAACATCATGAAAGCATCGGAATCTTTATCCGAAGAAATGGACTTCAACTATTCGTTAAAGGAATTAATGTTTTCGGTTAAGCGTGAATCATTGGCTGAAAAAGGGGTGCTTTTTACAAAAGAAGCAGATGAAATCATCGTAACGGCGATAGTAAAAGGGACGACGGAGTTTTCCTTCTTGTCACAACGAATGGAAGAATCTAACGAGGTTCCACAGCAGATTGTTAGATTTGTCGATCGGACGAAGCAAGTGTTTATCATTGATGATATAGCTCATCATGAGGCTTATCACCGAGATCCCTATATCCGAAAGCAGATGCCCAGGTCGATTCTATGTTTGCCGCTGATGATTCAAGGGCAGTATAAAGGGATTCTTTATTTGGAAAATCGCTGGATTGCTAATCTGTTTTCAGACGAACTAGCGAACGTCGTTAAATACCTTGGTACACAAGCGATGTTTGTAACAAGACTATTGGAAACCTTTAATTCTAGTGAACCAAAGCGAGAACCAAGTACTGCTGCGATTGAAGAGGCAAATCCAGAAATGATGATTTTTGACGAACTGACCGATCGGGAATTAGAAATTATTAATTTAATGGCGGCAGGCCTTTCGAATCAGGAAATCGCACGTACCCTTGGACTAAAAGTTGGTACAATTAAAGTCCATAATCATAACATTTTCTCTAAATTAGACGTCAATCGACGAACAAAAGCAGTGTTTAAAGCAAAAGAATTAAAATTAATCGATCGAATGTAAAAAGCAGGATGCCCTTTGGTAATCCTGCTTTTTTTTTGCGCGAGGCGGGAGAAGGAGGGGTCAGACCCCTAGGGGTCTGACCCCCCTACCCCTTCTCTTTCTTTTTATAAGAAAATTAAGATATTGTGCAGAATATTGAAGAAAAAGCGTTTTCTATAACTTTGGATATATGGAATTTAACTTTTCCTTTGATATAACTAAGTCTAAGGAAATGAAAATGTTACATAAAATCACAATGATGGGGAGCTAATGGGTCCTTATAAGGAAAGATAAAGATAAAAAGTAGGTGTAAGCGCATGATTGACATACATTGTCACATATTACCTGGTATGGATGATGGTCCAGAGGATTATAGAAGTAGTCTTAACATGGCGAAAGCTGCTGTCGATCAAGGGATTCATACGATTATCGCCACCCCTCATCATCGAAACGGCTCCTTTAACAACAATAAAGAGTCTATTTTAAAGAAAGTAAGTCAATTAAATGAGTTTTTGTATGCTGAGCAAGTACCGATTACGATTCTCCCAGGACAAGAAACAAGAATTTATGGTGAGATGACAGAAGATATCCTTTATGGCTCGATACTCCCGTTAATTGATATAAGTGAATATGTTTTCGTTGAATTGCCGTTTGGTAATGTTCCGAGATATACGAGTGAACTGTTTTTTGATTTAAAGTTACATGGGTATACACCCATAATCGTACACCCGGAACGAAATAGAGACTTCCTAGAGCGGCCAGAGAAATTATATGAATTGGTGAAAAACGGTGCATTAACACAGATTACTGCTAGCAGTCTTAATGGTAGATGGGGGAAAAAAGTAAAGGTGTTAAGTGAACAATTCATTCATGCCAACCTTGTCCATTTCATTGCTTCTGATGCCCATAATACGACGAGCCGTCCATTTGAATTAAGCGACGCTTATGAACAAATAAAAAGGTATTACGGAAATGAATTATTATTTTATTTTATGGAAAATTGTGAGCTATTAATTAACGGAGAGACAATTCATCAGTTAGAACCAAATCCGGTAAGGAAGAGAAAAATACTAGGTTTATTTTAACTCATGAAGATAAAAATGAAGAAAATAAGTACAAAAATAACGTTTTACTGATGATTAATAACTGAATATTCTGAATTATATATTGGTGATGTCTCCTTACCCTTATCAATGGAGATACTCGATCATGCTGTGGGTCGGAAAATACCAGAACCTTAGCGCTAGTCTGCGGTAGTGTGGTGTGAGGAAGGGTTCAATGCCCTGTGTACATATTGCTAACAATCTTTATCAGTCAAATTTTATTTTAAAGTTTTAATAGAAAGGAGTTAATCATAAATGACAATCCTTGTAACAGGCGGAGCAGGATATATTGGAAGCCATACTGTTTTACATTTAAAGGAACAAGGAGAAGAAGTCGTTGTTTTGGATAATTTATCAAGGGGGCACCTAGATGCATTATTCGAAGCACCCTTTTATGAAGGAGACCTCCACGATGAGAAGCTTTTAGATGAAATATTTCACACCTATGATATTGATGCGGTTATTCATTTTGCTGCAAGTTCTCAAGTTGGAGAAAGTGTAGAGGATCCGCTTAAGTATTATGAAAATAATGTAATCGGGACCTTTCATCTAATCAGGAAAATGGTTCAGCACAATGTAAACCGGATTGTTTTTTCATCAACAGCCGCAATCTATGGGGATCCTGAATTCATTCCAGTAGGTGAAACGAATGCTACAATCCCGACAAATCCTTATGGGGAAACGAAGCTTGCTATTGAAAAAATGCTTCAATGGAGTGATCAGGCTTACGGATTAAAATCGGTAAGCCTGCGTTATTTTAATGCAGCAGGGGCTGATCCTCAAGGAAGAATTGGCGAGGATCATGATCCTGAAACACATCTTATCCCGATTGTTTTACAGGTTGCGTTAGGACAACGAGAACAGGTGAACATTTTTGGTGATGATTATCCAACAGAAGATGGGACATGTATCCGTGACTATATTCATGTGATGGATTTAGCGGAGGCACATTATTTAGCAGTGAAAAAGCTAAAAGAAACAAATGAAAGTGCTGTGTATAACTTGGGGAATGGGCAAGGCTTCTCTGTTAAACAAGTAATTGAAACATGTGAGAGGGTGACTGGAGTATTTATTCCTTCGACTGTTTCCTTTCGACGGACAGGCGATCCAGCCGTCTTAGTTGCTGCTTCTGATAAGGCAAGAGGGGAATTGAAATGGATCCCGCAGTACCCAAGTTTAGAGGCGATTGTTTCACATGCTTGGGATTGGCATAAAAGCTATCCATATGGGTTTCAAACAAAGCTTCCAACGTAAAAAGATTGGAAGGGAAAAGGGGGAAGAAATTTGGATTGGGTTGATACGTATGAAAAATGGAGACAGTTTGATGAGCTGGATAGTTGGTTGAAAATCCAATTATACCAGTTAGAGAAAGATTTAAAACAGCTAGAGGATTGCTTCTATAAGAATTTAACATTTGGAACAGGTGGGATGCGAGGGGAAATTGGTCCTGGCCCAAATCGGATGAATAAGTTTACCGTTAGAAAAGCGACGGAAGGCTTGGCACGATATATGGAGGAAAAAAGTGTTTACGCTCGTGTTCGAGGTGTTGTCATTGCTTATGATTCCCGACTGAAATCAGAGGAGTTTGCTTTGGAAGCAGCTAAAACGCTTGGGCTGCATGGCATTCCTACATACTTGTTTGATAAGCTTTGTCCGACACCAATCCTTTCTTTTGCGATTCGACATTTAAATGCTTATGCAGGGATTGTAATTACGGCTAGTCACAATCCACCAGAATATAACGGGTTTAAGGTGTACGGTCCAGATGGCGGACAGCTTCCCCCAAAGGAAGCTGATCTTTTAACGGAAAAAGTAAAGGAAGTAAAAGATGAATTGGCCGTTAACGTAGCGGATGAAAAAGAATTAACGCATTTACAATTATTAACGATTCTTGACGATGAGGTAGAACAAGCGTATATGGCGGAAGTGAAAAAGCTCGTTGTCCAACCAGATTTGATTAAGAAAATGGCTAAAGAATTGTGCATTGTTTATACGCCATTACATGGGACTGGAAATATTCCGGTGAGAGAGGGTCTAAAAGCAATTGGATTTTCTAATGTCCACGTTGTTGCGGAACAGGAGTCACCAGATCCTACTTTTGCAACGGTAAATTCTCCAAACCCAGAAGAACACGCAGCATTTGAGTTGGCGATAAAGGATGGCAAGAAGCTACAGGCGGATATTTTACTAGGAACAGACCCAGATGCGGATCGAGTCGGGGTAGCAGTTAAAAACAAACAAGGGAATTACCAAGTATTAACGGGAAATCAGGTTGGAGCATTAATCTTAAATTATTTAGTCACACAAAAATACAAAAAAGGAGAGCTGCCAAGTAACAGCACGGTATTAAAAACGATTGTTACGTCTGAATTAGGTCGAGATATTGCTAGCGATTTTGGACTAGAAACGATCGATACGTTAACTGGATTTAAGTTTATTGGGGAAAAAATAAAAGAATTTGAAGAAACAAAGAATAAGTGCTTTTTGTTTGGCTATGAGGAAAGTTATGGCTATTTAATCGGTAATTTTGTTCGAGATAAAGACGCAGTACAATCCTGTACAATGATAGCAGAAGTAGCAGCTTATTATAAATCAAATGGAATGACGCTATATCAAGGGTTGCTAGAAATTTTTGAAAAGTATGGCTATTATCTGGAAGATTTACAATCCATAACATTGAAAGGCAAAGACGGGGCAGAGCAAATTGAAAGCATAATGACAAGCTTCCGAGAAAATCCGCCATCAGAAATCGGAAAAAGTAAAATAGAGGTCATTGAAGATTATCAAACTGGTAAACGAAACTTTGTAGAGCATAACGAAATAGAAACGATGGATTTGCCACATTCGAATGTGTTGAAATACAAGCTATCTGATGGCTCTTGGTTTTGCTTGCGACCATCTGGAACTGAACCGAAAATTAAATTTTATTTTGGAGTAAAAGGAGATACGATGATCGAAAGTGAAGCCCAGCTAGAGTTGATAATAGAAAGTGTTATGGATCGAGTAAGAGTCTTGGCAAAGGAAGTAGTTTAAATAAGAACCTTACCATTTAGTAAAGAATGAAAAAGTAGTGAGTCGTAGTAATCAGGACTTGCTACTTTTTTATTTTTGAGATTCATCGTGTGAGATCTGGATTTCGCACTTTTTTTGATAGTAGATTTCAAAAGAGAGAGGTAAAAGAGCGTGAACAAACATACTGTACTGATTGCTCAGGACCAAGGACTTTTCCGAGATATGATGACTAGTATTATTAATGACATGGAAGCGTTTAAAGTAATTGGAGCTGTCTCAAACGGAAAAGAAGTAATCGAGTTAATAGAAAACGTACAAGTGATTCCATATTTGTGCTTGCTTGATATTAATTTGGAGCAACAAGAGGAAATGGCCTGCACGAAATGGTTGAAGAAAAATTACCCAACGATAAAAGTAGTCCTAACAACAGCTTATAAAGAACAAACATGTATAGAGGAGATTATTTCTGCAAGGGCTGACGGCTATATTTTTAGAGGTTCAGGAATAGACCAGTTTCAACAAGCACTTCGTTTTATTACGGAAGGTCAATTTGTAGCACCTACAAATCTAGTTCACCAATTTTCTAAAAGATTATCCAAACTACAAAAACTAGAAGAGCAACGAAGCCTCGATTATTATAAAAAACTTTTTCATGATTATGATGACTTGAGCGAAAGAGACTTAAGGATTATCCAGTATATGGGCAGTGGCTTTTCAAATCAAATGATTGCGGATGACTTAGATCTCAATGTAGGTACAGTAAAAAATTATATTTCTATTATTTATAAGAAGCTAAACATTAGCAATCGGAGGGAACTAAAGGAGCTGTTACCGAAGTTTATTAGTTAATTTTTTTATAAGAGCGGGTATGCTGTGGCATCGCCCGAATGATGCACAGGGATTGAGGGCTTTCTCTCACACTAGCTCGCTTATGCGCAGGAATTGTGGATTTGTTCTCACACTCGGATCGTTTATGTGCACGAATCCTGAATTTACGCTCACTGTGACCTCGAATATGCGCACTAATCCTGGAGTTTCTCTCACTGTGACCTCGAATATGCGCACCAATATTGGAGTTGCTCTCACTCCAGCCTCGTTTATGAACACCTGTTCGAATTATTCTAACTCCTGATGACAGTCACTCCTCATTTTTTCCAATACTATGGTAATAATTACGCATTTCTATTTTTTCTATTAAACTATAAAATAATTCTAGTAGTATTTTATAAAAAATAGGGGGAATCTCGGGGATGGGTAAATTTAAAAACATATTAATAGCATCAGTTGCTGTGACTTCATTAATTGGAGCAGTAGTACCTTCTGTATTCGCAAATAGTGAATCTCCTGTAACTTTTACAGATGTACCAGAGGGTAGTTCACACTATGATGCGATTTATACATTAGTGAACGATGGGATAATTACTGGATATCCAGATAAAACGTTTAAACCGAACGATAAGCTAAGCCGTGCCAATGCTGCAGTTCTATTCTCCAACACTTTTGGACTAATATTACCTGGAAAATCTACGGTAACAGACTATTTTAGTGATGTTTCCGCAACACATCCGTACGCTGCAGAAATTGCGGCTGTATATGAAGCAGGTATTTTTAAAGGAGCGAATGGTGCGTTCCAAATTAATAGCCAGTTAACGAGAGAAGCAATGGCTTCAACGCTTGTTAATGCATTCTTATTGGAGGGTACTGGTGAGGATATTGATGTCAACTTAGATAATGTATCCGATACACATAAAGAGAATGTGAAAATATTAGCGCAATTAGGGATTACGAATCAATTGGCTGATTTCCATCCAAAGGATCCGGTTACCCGTGGTCAATTTGCTACCTTCCTGGATAAATCAATGAAAGCATCTGATTTTGAATTTATTGCAGAAGAGATTTACCCATTTGCAGTAGCAGATGAAACGACGAAGGAATTATATGTATTAGCTCTTCTTAGGACGTACAATGAAGGTGACGTCGGTACAATTTCTGTTTATGGTTATGATGAAAATGGAAATGTAGCAGAAGAACCTGTTTTTATTGGGGAAGATATTGAGATTGTTGATAATGTGGTAGAAGCTATTTTTGACGCATCCAACTTGAAGTATGGTGATTATTTAGCTGAAATTACAGTTGGTGACGTAACCACTGAAATGGAACTAGCTATTGAATTTACAGAAGTAGATCAAGTAGTAAACGCAGTAAATACAGCAGATACAGAAGAACAGCTTTTAACAGCTTTAGACAACGACTACTTTTATGATGTAGATCCTAATCTTATAGCTGAATACCGTGCAGAACTAGGCGCGGACACGACAGCATTTGATTTGGCAGTCGAAATCCAAACAATTATTGACGAAATCAACGAACGATGAAAATCGGGTGGTGCCTGGCGCCACCCGATTTTTTATCGTAATTTGTCGTATTGAGTTCTGCTATTTCAATGGGTAAACGAAACCGTTCAAACACCCAAGTGTCCTCCCAGCAAAGACAATCCCCCCATTTTGTCCACAAGCGGGGTCAGACCCCTTTATGTATCCTTTATACTTCATCTTTTCTTTACGGTGTGTTTAAGTTGGTTTAATAATTTGTTGTTATGCTTTTTGTGGGTGGGTACATATTAATGATTTACTTGGGGGATTTTTTCATGAAGAGGTGGGCAGGGTTATTTTTCGTATTATTTATTTTGGTGAGTGGTTGTGTGCAGGCATCTGAGCGACCGGATGGGAAACCAAACGGACAAGATAATAATAATCAATCTCAAGCAGCAAATGAGCAAGAAGAAGTTCAGTTGACTTATTTTAGCCGGTACCCGGAAATGGAGAAAACAAATCAACGGTTAATTGATGCATTTGAAGAAAAAAATCCACATATTCAAATTGAGTTAAAAAGCTATGCGCCTCTTAGTTATTGGTCGAAAATTAGTGCAATGGCAGCGGCGGGAAGTGCACCAGATGTGTTTGATATGAATTCTGACTTCGTCGACGAGTGGGCTTCAAAAGGATTTCTATATAATTTGCAAGACTTTGTTGACAACGATATAAATAAGGAAGATTACTTTACCAGTGTATTTGATGCTGTTCGGTACCCTGATAAGGAAACAGGAGATATGTATGCTTTTCCTTATGCTTGGGTAACAACGGTTCTTTATTATAACAAGGATATGTTTGATGAAGCTGGCTTGGAATATCCGACAAAAGAGTGGACATGGGATGAGTTTTTACATGCTGCCCAAACACTTACGTTGGATACGAATAACGATGGGAGAACAGATCAATATGGTTTTTGGCTTTATGGACGCTATGCCCATATTGAACCATGGATTTATCAAAACGACGGGCTAATTTTAAATAACGAAAAAACTGAATTTGCAATGGATGATAATGCGAGAGAGGCAGTGAAATTCTTAACTAATCTGACGGCGGAACATAAAGTTTCACCGAAGCCGATGGAAATGCAAGGTACAAATCAGTCAGATATATTTCCGTTGGGTACAGCTGCTATGTGGGTGGATGGTTCTTGGAACATTGAAAACAACAGGAATATTATTAATGGTCAGTTTGATTGGGGCATTTCCACTGTTCCAAGAGGGAATAACTGGAAAGAAGATGTGGCCTATGGTTGGCCAGATAACATTGCCATTTTTAATGAAACAGACCATCCGCAAGAGGCTTGGGAATTTATCAAATTTATGACAGGGAAAGAACGTACTGTTGAAAATTATACTGGAGGACAAGTGCCGGTTTTTAAAGAAGCTGCGATCAGTGATGAGTGGCTTGAAAAAGATAAACTGCCTGATAATAAATCAATCATTTTAGAGCAAGGAGAATTGGTAGTCCGTAACTCTTTTACTAGAAATTGGGCTGAGTGGCGCGGATATGGAACAGCTGAAGGATCTGGAATGAACGGAGAAGTAGATCAAATTCTAGATGGTAAAAAAACGTTTGATGAAGCGATGGATAGTTTAGAGAAATATGCAAATGAAGTTCTCGAACAAGCGTATCAAAACTAATAGATTTAAGAGGCTGTCTTTGGTGAGGGGTCTGTCCCCTTTACTGCATGTTAGACAAAGTCCGTGTATAATGGAAAAAAGTTGGTTTAAAGGATGAATTTTGATAGATTAAAAGGATAATCAATTTCATCATACTTATTTATCGTCATTAGGATACAACATATAGTTGGATTTACCCTTTTCCAACTATATTGTAGAGATATGGCTTGATATTGTAATGATGAGATTGACTCAGGAAGGTGAAAAAATGAAAACGATTATTTTTGATTTTGATGGAACAATTGCCGATACATTGCCGGTTATTTTTGATGCGTTTAAAAAGGTGTTTAAAACGTATGAAAATAAGGATCTTAGCTCTGAAGATGTTAAAGCAATGTTTGGACTTGCTGAGGAAGAGATGATAAGGGTCAATTTTTCGAGCAAGGAAAGGGTGGAAGAAGCAATCGAAACTCTGTTTCACCACTATGAAGAACAACATGATACGTTAGTCGAGCGATCGTCCGCCATGGAAGAGCTGTTGAAGTTCATCCAATCAAAAGAGATAAAGCTTGCTGTTTTCACAGGGAAGGGGAGAAGGGGTTTAGACATTTCGCTAGCAAAATTAAATCTAGCATCCTATTTTGATGTGGCGATTACTGGCGATGATGTCGAGCACCCGAAACCACACCCTGAAGGATTGTACAAAATACTAGATTTATTAGATACTCCAAAGGAAGAAGCGATGATGATTGGGGACAGTAATGCTGATATCGAAGCAGGGAAAAGTGCTGGTGTGACTACTGTTGCCGTTCAATGGCTATCCCACTTTCAATCAGATACATATACAACCGATCCGGATCATCAATTTAAGGACATTTATCAATTTCAGCAGTATCTGGAAAAAGTACTTTAATTTTTATAAGAAAGGGATGCTTTATGGTAAAAAACAAGGATATTCAAATACGTGATCCATTCGTGTTTGTAAATGAAGAAGAAGAAACCTATTATTTGTTTGGCAGTACCGATGAAAATATTTGGGGAGCAGGAACAGGGTTTGATGTCTATATTGGAAAGGACCTGGAAAATTGGGAAGGGCCTTTTCCAGTGTTTCGAAGAGATGACTCCTTTTATTCAGAGGAAAATTTTTGGGCGCCAGAGGTACATAAATATCAGGACAAATACTATATGTTTGCAACATTTTTGCGGAAGGACAATGGAAAGCGTGGGACTGCTATCCTCATATCGGAGAGCTTGAGGGGTCCTTTTATTCCGCATAGTGAGGGTCCGGTAACACCGAAAGAATGGTTTTCTTTGGATGGCACCTTACATATCGATCAACAGGGTGAACCGTGGATGGTCTTTTGTCATGAATGGGTGCAGGTAGGTGATGGTGAAATTTGTGCACAAAAGCTAACAAAGGATTTGAAAACGACAGTTGGTGAACCAATTGTGCTTTTCACTGCTTCTGATGCGCCGTGGCCGACGTCCTTTGAACATCCGAAGCGCCAAACGATGAAAAACTATGTGACAGATGGTCCGTTTTTATTTCATGCAGATAATGGAGATTTGCTGATGCTTTGGGCGAGTTTTATTGATAACGTTTACGCACAAGGAATTTCTAGATCAACTACTGGGGACGTTACAGGTCCTTGGGAGCATGAATCAGAACCGATTTATTCGAAGGATGGTGGACACGGCATGATTTTTCGTGATTTACAAGGTCAGCTCATGCTAACCTTACATTCACCAAACAAAACCCCATTAGAAAGACCGATTTTTATACCGATTAAAGATGAGAATGGGAAAATCTCTGTAAAAAGATAGCTGCTGTAACGAGTGCGTTGCGCATAAGCCGAATGAAGGTGAGAGAAAATCGCGGTGTGGTGCGCATAACGCCGTCGAGAGAATCCCTGGCAAATAGATTAACAGGAGGAGTAGAGATGGATAGACAGTCAGTTGTAAAAAAACATTCTCCCGTTGTTGTTAAAAAAGACCGATTAGCTCCATTATCGGTTGGGAATGGGGATTTTGGCTTCAGTGTGGACGTGACAGGACTTCAATCCTTTCCAGACGCTTATGAAACACCATTGAGCACGCAGTCGAATTGGGGATGGCACTCAACAGAAGGTTCAAGCCGATATACCAATGAAGATATTGATTTTCAAGCGTATGATACAAAGGGGAGAGCAGTTACTTATCCGATGCATCCAGGTGATAAGGGGGAGGCATACCATTGGTTAAGACAAAATCCCCATCGCCTACAACTAGGGCGGATCGGCTTTCGATTTTTAACGCGTGATCAAAAGGAAATAACCATCGATAACATAGAGCAAATCCATCAAAGGCTAGATTTGTGGACGGGAACGATTCATAGTTATTTTGAAGTGGACGGTACCCCAGTAACTGTTCGGACAGCTTGTGATCCAAAACAGGACATCATCGCCGTAACCGTTTCATCACGATTGATTCAAGAAAAAAGACTCCAAATTACGACGGCTTTTTCGAATCCGTCCATGGTAGATGAGGACTGGTCCAAGTCAATTCGACCTGTATGGAAGGTGGAAGGGCACAAGACAGAAACAATTGGTCAATCCGATCATTCTGTCACATGGCAAAGAGTGATGGATGATACGCGTTATTTTGTGCAAATGGATTGGTCAGCTGGCGAACTCCAACAAACGGCAACCCATGAATACACATTGACACCAGATGAGAAATCTGAGGAATTTGCGTTCACAACAGCCTTTGCCCCGCAAAAACCTGTCCCCAAAAATCATACGGATATCTTTGCTACTAACGAAAAACATTGGGCAGATTTTTGGGAAAAGGGTGCTTTTATCCATTTTGAAGGAAGTTCAGATCCACGGGCTAATGAGCTGGAAAGAAGGATAATCCTTTCCTTATATGTAACCGCTATCCATAGTAGTGGTTCGATTCCTCCACAAGAAACAGGCTTTATGTATAATAGCTGGTTTGGAAAATTTCACTTAGAAATGCACTGGTGGCATGCGGCGCATTTTCCTTTGTGGAATAGACCAGAACTACTGATGAGAAGTATGGATTGGTATGTAAAAATTTTACCAAAGGCACGTGCATTGGCAAGCTCGCAAGGCTACAAAGGGGCAAGGTGGCCGAAAATGGTCGCTCATAATGGTGAACAAACACCTTCTCCGATTGCGCCAGGTCTAATCTGGCAGCAACCCCATCCGATTGCGCTGGCAGAATTATGCTATAAATCCGAACCAAGCACGGAAACGCTAGAAAAATGGCAGGATGTCGTGTTTGAATCGGCGGATTTTATGGTTTCCTATTCCCATTGGGAGGAAGAAATTGACAGATATGTACTCGGGCCACCGCTTATTCCGGCACAGGAAAATCATGACATGGAGGTAAGTAAAAATCCTCCGTATGAGTTAGAGTATTGGAGATATGGGTTAGAACTTGCAATCAGGTGGGCAGGTAGATTAGGTGTTCCTGCAAACACGAAATGGAAAGAGGTGGCTGAACGGATAGCGGAGCCACCACATAAGGATGATGTGTATTTAGCTCATGAGCACTGTCCGGATACTTTTGAAACAAAAAATCATGATCACCCATCAATGGTAGCTGCTTTAGGTGTTTTACCAGGTAAAATGATTGATGCTGAGAAGATGCGGAAGACGTTATATAAAGTAAGAGACGAATGGCAATGGGAAACCGCATGGGGATGGGATTTTCCGATGTGTGCGATGACGGCCGCTCGTTTAGGTGAAAGAAGCCTAGTGGTTGATTTTTTGATGATGGATCAAACGAAAAACACGTATCTCGTCAATGGGCATAATTATCAACGAGAAGGATTAACTGTTTATTTACCTGGTAATGGTGCTTTACTGACGGCAATTGCAATGATGGCATCAGGCTGGGAAGGCTCTGAATCGAAAAATTGCCCTGGCTTTCCAAACGATGGGACTTGGAAAGTGGAACAGGAAGGATTACGGGCTTGGCTGTGATTTTTATGTAAGAATGTCTGTTTAGATTTAACCGAACGATTATCATCAGTTACTATCTGTTCTAATTATTTATAAAAATTTAAAAAACATATATTCGTACAAGTGAAAAATAGCACTTATCTATAAGAAATTAGATGGTGCTATTTTTTGTGGACGTTTTCTTGATCATATATGTCTTTTTACCTATTTCCACTTTTCTAACTTTGTAAAATTTCTAATGAATATGTCGAACGAACTATACAATCGACTCATTGTCGGGGATGGGATTATCTTGTATCTTTAAAATGTAAGCGCTATATTTATACGTACAGATTAGGGAAGTCTGATAAAAAAAGAGCAATCAGCCTAATTTTTACATGTAAATGTAGTTGCGTTTACAAAAATTGTACGGATAAGAAGGAGGATGACGTGAAACACATGCAAAAAATCTTTGTTCTATTTTTAGTGGTATTATTGTTCGTTCCGGCTTCAACCATGGCAACACCCGTGAATTATGGTGCAGCTAACAACGAAAAGAATCCACATAACGAATCAGAGGAGGTAACTCCCGTATTTGAAGATGCATCGGTACATGATCCTTCCGTGATTAAAGCTGGTGATTACTATTATGTATTTGGCTCTCACCTCGCAGCAGCTAAAACAAAAGATCTCATGAAGTGGGAAGTTATTGAGGAAGATGGGGCTGATTCAGACAACCGGTTGTTTGAAGATGTTACAGAAGAATTAAAGGAAACGTTTGAATGGGCTGAAACAGATACACTGTGGGCAGCAGATGTTACACAGCTCGAAGATGGTAGATATTATATGTACTACAATGCTTGTCGTGGAGATTCCCCGAGATCTGCAATGGGGGTTGCAGTAGCAGATAACATTGAAGGTCCATATGAAGATTTAGGAATTATTTTAAAATCAGGGATGAGAGATGGGGAAGAGGATGTAGATGGAACTCCTTACGATCATGAGCACTTCCCTGAAAATTATGATGCCACTGTCCATCCAAATGTTGTAGATCCACACACATTCTTTGATAAGGATGGAAAACTATGGATGATGTACGGCTCTTATTCGGGAGGTTTTTTCATTCTTGAAATGGATCCGGAAACAGGCATGCCGATACCTGGTCAAGGTTATGGAAAAAAGCTTTTAGGCGGTAATCATAGCCGGATTGAAGCTCCGTACGTTGTTTACAATCCAGAAACAGATTATTATTACATGTATCTTTCCTATGGAGGACTTACGGCTGATGGAGGTTACAATATTCGTGTCGCAAGGTCGAAAAATCCTGATGGGCCATATTACGATTCAGAAGGCAACAATATGATTGATGCAAAAGGGGAAGAAGGTACGTTTTTTGACGATCGTTCGATAGAGCCGTATGGTGTGAAATTGATGGGTAACTACTTATTTGAAAGAAAAATTGGTGATCCTGGAACAGGTATTGGTACAGGCTATGTATCTCCAGGACATAATTCTGCTTACTATGATGAGGAAACAGGGAAGCAATATTTAATTTTCCATTCTCGCTTTCCGCAAACCGGTGAAATGCACCAAATTCGTGTGCATCAACTATTTATGAATGAGGATGGATGGCCAGTTGCTGCTCCATACCGGTATGCTGATGAAACGCTGGAAAAAGTTTATCGAGATGATATCATCGGTACCTATAAATTTATTAATCATGGCAAGGATATTTCTGCTGAGCTTAAAAAGTCTGAGTATATTACGTTAGAAAAAAATAATAAAGTTACTGGTGTAGTCGATGGGAAGTGGAAGAAGACCGCACATAATAAAGCTGAATTGACGATTGATGGTGAGACATACAAAGGGGTATTTTTACGTCAATGGGATACAACCTCTGAAAGCTATCGAATGACCTTTACTGCTTTATCCGAAAAAGGTGTAGCGGTTTGGGGCAGTAGAATTCTAGATTGGACAGATGAAGAGGTTGTCGAGGCTGTTAAGAGTGATTTATCTCTTGGTGACACAAGTGCGGTTGTTTCAGATTTAACATTACCTACAGAAGGTACAAGGGAGTCGGAAATTTCTTGGAGTTCCTCCGATTCAGATATTGTGTCTGAAGAAGGGGTTGTAACTAGACCTGAAGCTGGTTCCGGCGAAGCTACGGTAGAATTAACAGCAACTATTTCAAAAGGGGATGTTTTCGATACAAAGACGTTTGAAATAACGGTGCTGCCAGAAAGGGAAAAAGGATTGCTTGCCCATTATGAATTTGAAGGAAACTTAGTCGATACTTCCGGTAACTTTGCAGCAGGAAATGTGACTGGTGATCGAATTTATAATTCTGGCGGAACAATTTCCTATGCGGATGGAAAAGTTGGTGAGGCTTCTTACTTTGATGGAACATCGGGTGTGAAATTGCCAAATGGCCTAATCTTAGGAAATGAATATTCCGTTTCACTTTGGCTTAATCCAGAAACAGTTCAGCCATTTACTACAACCTTCTTTGGTGGTTATAATGACCCGCAAAGCTGGATTAGTCTATTACCGAGAGGACATGATTTTGTTAATAACGATACGATGCTATGGTCCGGAAATGCTTGGTATGATGCAGGAACTGACACAAAAATTAACACGAATGAATGGTCACATTTAGCCTTTACTGTTGATCATGGTGAAATAAAGGTTTATGTTAACGGTGAAGAAAAGTTTTCTGGGACGAATTTTCCAGATGTGTTTAAAACACCAGAAAGCCAATTTAGCTTAGGTGTTAATTGGTGGGATACACCTTACCATGGTTTAATGGATGAATTACAAATTTATCATGGAAAACTAACAGCTGAAGAAGTAGCTGAGTTAGCCAATCATTAAGATATCAAGGGGGGAAAGCCTGTGTGTGGGCTTTCCCTTTTCTTAACCCGTCATAAATGTGTCATTTCTTTACTTGTAGTAATATAGTACATAAGAGTAAGAGAATAGGAGGTTAGCATTAT
Organism: Aquibacillus albus; assembly: GCF_016908325.1. Classification (GTDB taxonomy): domain Bacteria; phylum Bacillota; class Bacilli; order Bacillales; family Amphibacillaceae; genus Aquibacillus_A; species Aquibacillus_A albus. Next base: position 30,722 of record NZ_JAFBDR010000034.1, read on the forward strand.
TCATGCTAGGTTGGTTATTCGGAAGAAAAAAGTGCTATATTTGCAAAGGGAAGGCGGAAAGAGCGCAAACTTATGAAAATGATAACGGAGAAAAGATTCTAGTTTGCTATAAATGCGTGACTTATGCCGAAAGACGGGCGTTTAAAAAGCTATAGTAGTTTTTGCAATTCGGGAGGAGTGATAGGAATGAAAGCATATCAATTGAAAATAGAATTGATGGATTCAGATCCACTAATTTGGAGACGTGTTATTATGCCAGCTGGTGCGACGTTTAACCGGCTGCATGATGTGATTCAAACAATAACGAATTTTCAAAGTGGCTATCCGCATGATGCTTACCATCTTTTTATGTTCGATATACGAGAAGAAAAGATAAGAGTAACCAATGACTTAGAAGCCTATGATGAAAACAAATTTTTAAAATCTGAATACAAAAACGTTCCATTAAATGAAGAAAACGATCCATTAGGCATCATTGAAAGGAATTTGAAAACAACGGTGCGACAGCCTCAAACGATTAAAATCGATAAATTTATTGAAAAATATGGTAAGCTTGATTACATTTATGATTTTGGTGATGACTGGAGGTTTCATATTACGTTGGAGGAAGTTGTGGAGGATTACTACTACGGTTATCCAACACTTATCGATGGTGAAGAGACTGCTCCTCCAGAGGATGTTGGTGGTATTCCTGGGTATGAATCATTTCTTCAGGTATATCATGATGAGAAACATCCCGATCATGAGGAAATTAGAGCATGGGCAGAAGAACAAAGGTATCAAGAATTTGATAAAGAATGGATCAATAAACTTTTAAAATCCATTAAGTATAAGAAAACGGAGTGGGACAAGCTGTGACTTGTCCTTATTACTATATTGACGGGAACCAGAAATAATAATAGTATGAAGTTTATTGAAAGCGTTATAAATGAAGAGGTGATTCGTACGCATACCGTGTTCAAAAGATGATAGCAACTTCGTGACTTTGAAAGTAAATTCCATCCTGGTGCGCATAAACGATCAAATAAATCTATTAAATGAGGTGACTGTAATGGTAGAAAAAGTAGAAAATAAATCAATAGATTTAAAGCAAATCAACATCGATGATCGATTTTGGAATCACCGTATTAATCGGATTATAGAAAAGGTCATTCCCTATCAATGGGATGCCCTTAATGATAACATTCCAGACGTTCCTCCAAGCCATTCCGTTGAAAATTTTCGAATTGCAGCGGGATTAGCAGAAGGTGAATTCAAAGGGATGCCTTTTCAGGATAGTGATGCAGCTAAATGGATTGAAGCTGCGAGTTATAGTTTGTCGGTCCAACCGAACCCTGAATTAGAAAAATTAATGGATGAGTTGGTTGATTTGATTGCAAAAGCCCAGCTAGATAATGGTTACTTGAATACGTATTTCACAGTAGCGAAGCCAGATCAAAAATGGAAGGATTTTTCGCACGGGCATGAGCTGTACTGTGCTGGTCATATGATTGAAGCGGCTGTCGCTTATTATCAAGCAACTGGTAAGGACAAGCTTTTGCATGTTGTTTGTCGCTTTGCCGATCATATTGATGAAATTATTGGTCCTGAACCTGGGAAGATGAAGGTTTACCCAGGCCACCCTGAAGTAGAGATGGCTTTGGTTCGTTTATATGAGGTGACAAATGAAGAGAGGTATTTAAAGCTAGCTAAGTTTTTTGTTAACCAACGTGGAAAGGATAACGATTTTTTTACAAACGAGAAAACATTTGCATTAGGAAAAGATGATCGCTGGTTCCAATTGGATTACCACCAAGCGCATGATACTGTTAGAAATCAAGAAACTGCAGAAGGTCACTCCGTGCGGGCGATGTATTTGTATTGTGCAATGGCTGATTTAGCCTTGGAAACAGGGGATGCTTCCCTGTTAGAAAATACAAAAACGTTGTGGGATAACGTTGTGAACAAAAGAATGTACATTACTGGCGGTTTGGGTTCTCAAGGACATGGAGAGCGTTTTACACTCGATTATGACTTGCCAAATGATGTGGCATATGCGGAAACATGTGCTTCGATTGGGCTCGTGTTCTGGGCGCATCGAATGGCGAAATTAGAAGTTGACCGCAAGTATGCAGATATTATGGAAAAAGCCTTATATAATGGTGTGTACAGTGGTATTTCATTGGATGGGGAGAAATACTTTTATGTAAATCCTCTTGAGGTGTTCCCAAAGGAAGCTAGTTATCGTCATGATCATGTTCATGTGGAGCCTGAACGAGTAGGGTGGTTTGGCTGTGCTTGCTGTCCGCCGAATATTGCTCGATTAACGACATCACTTGGTCAATATATTTACACGCAAAAGGACAAAGATCTTTTCGTTCATTTATATATTGGAAATGATTCCACTTTTATTATTGATGGAAAAAAAGTGCAGCTGGTGCAAACCACAAATTATCCGTTTGACGGCAATATAACGATTGATGTGAATCCAGAGGAAGAAATAGCGTGTGGTGTCCATGTTCGTATTCCTAGCTGGTGTGATATGTATACCGTAAAAGTGGACGGGGAAGTTTATCCAATTGATGAAAATTGGAATAACGGTTATGTTCAAATCAACAAGACGTGGCAAAAAGGAAGCAAAATCGAGCTTGTACTTGATATGCCTGTTAAGAAAATGCGCTCTCACCCGAAAGTAAGACAAAATGCAGGGAAAATTGCTTTGCAAAGAGGACCAGTCGTTTACTGTCTAGAAGAGGTGGACAACGGAGCTGATTTAATGAATATCGTTATTCCGAAACAGGCAACTGTAACGGAAGCGTTTGATCCAGATTTATTTGGAGGTATGACGACACTAACCGCAGAAGCAAAGCGTATCGTGGATTCTTCACAATCAGAGGACCTGTATCAGTCTAGTGATTTTGACGTAGAAAAAGTAACAATCAAAGCGGTTCCTTATAGCCTATGGGGAAATCGAAAGACAGGGGAAATGATTGTTTGGGTGAGAGAATCATAGAAATTGGTGCCTGCACCGCCCGAAAAAGGGCGGTTTTTTGTCGAATAGTTGGCGTGTGAAATCGGTGTTAAATTTGGGTTAATTGTTTGTTAGAATGCCATATTCGTTGCTTTAACTAAGTACAATGGGGGTGTAACTAAATTTCAGAGAATGTTCGGAGGGATTTATGAGTGAATATTGCTGTAGTTGGTACGGGATATGTAGGGTTGGTTACTGGTGTGGTGCTAGATGAGATTGGGCATTCCGTTACTTGCATCGATATGCTGCCAATCGCTTAGCTGCTATCTATGAGCCATTCAAAGTACCAATTTATCAGACAGATATTCGTAGTGCTGAAATGATTAAGTATGCCAGTAATGCATTTCTTGCGACAAAAATAAGCTTTATTAACGAGATTGCTAATATTTGTGAACGAGTGGGAGCAAATGTGGACGATGTCGCAGAAGGAATGGGCCTTGATAGGAGAATCGGAAAACATTTTCTGAAAACAGGCATTGGTTACGGCGGATCTTGTTTTCCGAAAGATACAAAAGCACTCATTCAGCTTGCAGGCAATGTTCAATATAATTTCGAGTTATTAAAAGGAGTTGTCCAAGTGAATCAAAAGCAACAGCTACTTTTAATCGATAAACTCATTCATAAGTATGGATCATTAAAAAATAAGAAAATTGCTGTATTAGGACTCGCGTTTAAGCCGAATACAGACGATGTGCGAGAAGCTTCTTCTATTTTTGTGACAGATAAACTAATTGAATACGGCGCAAAGGTTGTCGCTTATGACCCGGTTGCTATCAATAATGCAAAAAAAATTTTCAATCGGAATGTGTGCTACAGCAATAGTGTGGATGATGCGATAAAGGGAAGTGACGCGGTACTAATTTTGACGGACTGGGATGAATTCAAAATGATTGCCCCTGAAAAGTTTCTGACAATGAATACCCCGTTCGTGCTCGATGGAAGAAATTGCTTTCAATTAGAAGTAATGAGAAAAGCAGGAATTGAATATTACTCTGTTGGAAGGCCATTGATAAACAAGAAAGAAAAAATCAAACTCTAATCGTAAGCACGACTAGGGTTTGATTTTTTAATGCTTAAGCAGCGAGAGGATTCGACATAATCCGGGTGTTTCCAGGGACCAGTTTCAAGCGTTCTTCACTACATTCTCTTCCTTTTCTAATACACGGTCATAGGCAGCGATTAGTTTGTCAAAGGTGCTTTCCCAAGTTTGGGTTATGGCATAGGCTCTAGCTTGAGAAGACATGGTCGCAAGTATTTCGCTATTCTTTATGGTGTTTTCAATGGTAATGGCAAATTGTTCTGGGTGTTTTGGATCGCAAAGAAAACCATTTTTTCCGTGTTTAATGATGGTTACCACTCCGCCAGAATTTGCGCTAATTGCCGGAGTACCTGAGGCCATTGCTTCTAACACAACATTGCCAAAGGTCTCCGTTGCTGATGGGAAAACAAACAAGTCAGATGCAGCATACACGTCAGCAAGATCCTTTCCGTGTAAGTAACCAGTAAAAGTCATATTTGCTGGTGCTTGCTTCATTAGTTCTGGCTTTGACGGGCCATCTCCAACGATTATCCATCGAATTTGATCAGATAGATGCTTCGGGAGAACTGCGTTAATTTCCAGTAATAATTCAACATTCTTTTCGGGAGAAATTCTACCAACATAATTTAATATATATTTTTCCTTAATGTTGTATTTTTTTCTAATGAGGTAATTATCCATGGTAGGCTGGAAAAGTGTTGTGTCTACACCCCGTCCCCAGATTTCTAGGTTTGTAAATCCCATTTGCTTAAGGGTATACAATGTATCTGCTGATGGAACGAAAATTTTTTGCATTGGTCGGTGAAACCAGTGGAAATATTTCCAGAGAGGTTTAGAAAGTATATCAAGGTTGTAATAGGAAAGGTATTTATCAAAATCTGTGTGATATGAGCCGACAATTGGTATATTATATTTTTTTGCATAGCGTAAACCGCAGAGTCCAACATTAAAAGGTGTTGCGATATGAATAAGGTCAGGCTGAAAGCGCAATATCTCCGCTTTTACTTGGAATAAGTTTGGAATCGAAAACCGACAATCAGGATACATAAAGAAGGGTAAACTCGTTAAATGGTGCACTTGGCTAGTAAACTTTGACTCTTTCGTACTTTTCGGTGCGAAAACCTGATACTCATGTCCTTGGTCCGACAGATAATTGGTAAAGCGCTGCAACGTTTTGGCCACTCCGTTTACATCAGGTACATACGTATCCGTGAAAATTGCAATCTTCATCCTTCTCACTCCTATTTTCCTATAATTGTTGAAGCCATTACTAAAACAATCATATGAGTACCCAACCTCAATAACAATAAAGTGAACGTAAAAACACTGTAAAAAACACCTTTACAAAAGCGAGAAGAACTAAAATCGATTTGCAAAAAAAGCGAAAGGGGTCTGACCCCTTTCGACATATTTCGCTAAAGTTCGGGTGGTGCCAGCGTATAATGGTAAATAAGTCAACCACCATTTTTAAGTAAAAAAGACCGACCTTAACTAAAACTCTTAAAATCGCTTTTTAAAAAGTTCATCT
>NZ_JAFBDR010000035.1 GCF_016908325.1 Aquibacillus albus
TCATTACCTCCATTTACTATTTTCTTGGTCGAAAACATTGTAACATGGGGTCATGATGATGACCTTTCTTTTTACACAATTATATGGACTTTATCACCGATCCTGGATTTTCTCTCACTCTCTCCCGGTTTATGCGCACCGATCCCGGATTTTCTCTCACTCTTGCCCGGTTTATGCGCAGCAATCCTGCTTTTTCTCTCATTCTCACCTCAGTTATGCGCACCGATCCTGGATTTTCTCTCACTCTCACCCGGTTTATGCGCACCGATCCTGGATTTTCTCTCACTCTCGCCTCGGTTATGCGCAACTTCCCCGGATTTTCTCTCATCCCCACCCGGTTTATGCGCACTCATCCCGACCTCTCACCTACCAGCTACATCCTCAACTCTTACTCCCCACCATCTCTCGCACTTTCTCAATCTCCTCTTCATCAACTATCAAATAATAAATATCATCAATCATCGTGCCTTCGCCTTGCATCATGTAAGTATCTAAATTCCTCGTCGTCCTGCGATAGTTAATGAATAAATTTCTTATATCTTCAAAGTCCATATTCATGACTACATTCTCTCCGATGATGTCTAGAAATTCACCAATATTACTGATAGAGCGAATGTTGGAGCCTTTATCGATGATTGCTTTGATGACTTGGCGTTGGCGGGCGGTTCGGCCGAAGTCTCCTGCTTCGTCTTGGAATCGCATTTGGACGTAGCCGAGGGTTTGTGGGCCGTCCAGCTCTAGCTGGCCGCGGGCGTAATGAAAGCCTTCTTGATAATAGCCTGTATCGATCCAGTCTAATTCGTTATGTACGGTGATTCCACCAAGTGCATCAACCAGACCTACCAAGCCTTCCATATTGAGCCTTACATAATAATCAATCGAGATTTTTAAAAATTGCTCGACGGTGTCAACAGCCATATCAACTCCACCAAAGGCATAGGCGTGATTAATCTTATCTTGTCCAACCATTCCAGCGATTTCTGTCCGTGTATCTCTCGGAATACTAACTAGCTGCATGCGCTCGGCTGTAGGATTTAACGTTAAAATCATCAGTGCGTCCGATCGTCCTTTATCATCAGTTCTTTCATCGATCCCAAGCAGCAAAATCGTTAAGGGCTCTTCTTCTTCCATTTTCTTCTTCGTTAAGCTCGTATCAATGGTCTGTACCGATTGATATACTTTGTGGTCGATGGTTTGTTTCGCAGCATCATAAACGGTAATCATGTATCCTATTCCACACAACCCAATAATAATTACAAAAACAAAAACGAACGCCCAGCTTTTCCGCTTCATACCTTTTATTGACAGATCCCTCTCTCCTTGCAGCTATCCAGATGAATCATTTATATAAAATCCCGTTACTTAGGCCCTTATACCGAATGTATAAGGGCCTGAGGTGTGGGGATGTAGTAAAGTTATTAACTTACATGAAGTTCTATCGTTTCATCTTCATCTGCGAAGGTGAAATCAACGTTTGCTAAACCTGGTCCCATCATCGTTTGATTGACATCAAGAACCTCCAACTCTGGCTGCTTCCATTCTTTTTTCATGGCTATCACCTCCTCGTTTTAAATATCTATATACAATGAGAGCACGCATCAACACTCTGATTTCAGGATCAAATGCATACTCTGATTGCGGACCATTTTTGACTTTTGGCAAGAAGGTTTTCAGTAAGTCGATATTTAAATAAGAGGCACAAATCGGATCATCCACTAACGCTGTTAACTCACTGACAAATGCATTCCAATCCGGTGCCATTCGATGAACCCAATCGGCTGCTTGCATTCCTCGGACACGTTGGTTTAGTCGAACGCTATCTGGTAAATAGCCTTCTGTTGCTCTTCTGATTAAAGCGCGGCTACAGCCATTTTTTACAAATTGGTCTTCTGGTATCGCTAAGCAAAATTGAACAACCCGCAAATCATTGGTGGGGTCACGATTCCATGCCCCATAGCGTAAGGATAGCTTTGTTGCAGTAGTCCCAGTCGTATTCCATACATACGTATTTTCGAAATGTTTTTTCCGAATCTCACTGACACTTAATTGTGAAACAGCATCCATTTCACGCAGCTTTGAAAAAATGTCCATCCTACGCGCAAATTCTGGATGAATGATGGATGGGAATGGATCGGATGACTTTGATTTATTTAAAAATGCTTTTTTTCCGATGACAGAAAAGATGAGAGATTTTCGTACGTTTATATTTTTACTATAGGCACCTAGTTCGCGGTATAATGAAAGCCACCGCATTTTTTTCAATAACCGACTGTAATACTCCAAAGCTCGTCCCCACGATATCGTGAAATTTCCTCTTGCCCCATTTAATAACATGCGAACACCTTGGCTGCTTGCTTTTTCATAGGTCCCCTTCAACCAAAATGAATTCTCGAAAAATTTGTACGGTGCTTCCATGATGTCGAGCCAATCATCCATTTCCGCGTAAGGATTCATACCATTTAAGCTCAAAAAATGTTCCTTCATATTTCCGACATAACTAACGGTATCACGAATAAACGGTCGTTCATCTGCTACTGCGTATCCTGGTGTCCAATCGGTAAAATTTTCTTCTGGGGTGTAGCTGTATGTATATAATTGCTTGTTCGATTTAGCCGCGAAGCTAACAACGGCTCCCGAATCTAAACCACCACTTAGCTGTACGCCAACCGGACCCAACGTACGCAGTCGTGCATCAACGGCTTGTTGGAACACCTCTCGGAAGGCCTCTACATATTCTTCGTCTTTTGAAAATCGTATCTGTTTATTAAAATCTAATGCTTGATACCGAGATATGGTTACACTATCTCCCTTTACGGTAATGGAGTGGGAAGGTGGGAGCTGTTCGATAGATTGATAGGCAGTAATCGAATCATCGACCGTATCAATCACATCTGGAATCGCTAAATATTCTGCAAGCCAATTTTCATTTAGCTGCTTGTTTATGTAAGGTAAACGGAATAGTGGTGCTATCGTCGTACAGAAGGCGAATCGTTCAACATCATGAAAAAAGTAAAGCGAGCGCATTCCCGAAAAATCTCTGGCACCAAATAGTTGATTGTTTCTCTCATCCCAGATCATGAACGCAAAATCGCCAAGTATATGCTGGGGCATGTCTTCTCCCCACTTGCAATACGCTAGTAAAAGAAGCATACTATCCGGCATATAATCTCGTTTCGCCTTTCCAACCTGCAGGATTTCAAACAGCTCCTGACGATTATCAATAATCGCATCAGCGGTAATTGCCATTTGTCTTTCTGGATCATAGTAAGGCAGCGGCTCCCCTATTGATTCGGGGGTTATCCACTGGGCGTGACATCCGAGGATGATCGATTCTTCCTTCCAGACTCGAGCATCATCTGCAGGGTATTTACTCAAGGCATCCATCATCCCAGTCAAATGATCCTCAGGAACAGGCTGTTTGTTTTTATGGTAAATACCTGTGATAGCGCTCATTCGTACCCTCTCCATTTCTAAGAAAACTAGTTCACCCCTGGAGCTATGGATAATAACGATTCATCTTGTCTGATAAACGATGATAAAAGCCATTTAAACTTGTATTACTATTTATTATAGTAAACATGTTCCATGACTTTCAGTAACTTATTTTAGTTATTTGGACTATTCTTTTGACAAGCATGTAAGTGATAGAGTCATGCGGGGAAAATATGCAGAAGGTTACATAATCTATTGACGTGGCAGGAGCCTAATACTTAGACTCCTTTGAAGATGATAGCCCCAGAAAAACACTTCCTATTGCAAACAGTCACCCTTGGTTTACTAATTTGCTAAATACACCTGTCGATTGATCCGCTAGCTGCTGAAAAGCCCCTTGCTGCACCACTTCGCCCTTATCTAGTACAATTACTTGATCAGCATTCCGAATCGTTGATAAACGATGAGCGATTACAATAATCGTCATTTTCCCTTTTAACTGCTCAATCGCTCTCTGAATTTTCGCTTCATTTTCTGTATCGAGGGCACTTGTCGCTTCATCCAGTACTAGAATAGATGGTTTTCGCAAAATCGCACGCGCTAACACCAATCGCTGCCGTTCTCCACCAGACAGCTTCACGCCTCGGTCACCAATCAATGTATCTAGGCCATCCGGTAATTCTCGGACAAACGCTGCAGCCAATGCAAATTCCAGCGCTTCCCATAAGTCTTCTTCACTAGCATCCGGCTTCACCAATAACAGATTTTCGCGAACCGTTGTATTAAACAAAAATGGGTCCTGCGAAACATAACTGAGTGACTTTCGTAAGGCGAGCACGTCATCACCCTCTAAAGGAGTTCCATCGATACAAACCTGACCTATTTCCGGTTTGTTTAATCCCATCACTAAATCGATCAATGTACTCTTACCAGCCCCAGACTTTCCTACAATTGCTGTGATATGATTGGCAGGAATATATAGATTGATATCCTTTAAAGCATATGTTGGCTTATCCTTATCATAACGAAAAGCAAGCTGGTTACATTCGATACCTGCCCCGATACGAATTGGCTGAATGGAATCATCAAAGTCTTGCATGAATTCCATCGCAGTTTTCGTTTCTTTTTGTAGCCGTTTTACTTCCCGTAAGGATGGGATCGTTGACGCTATTTGCTCCATTGAACTTTGAATTCCTGATACTCTAGGCCAAAGCCTTGAAAAAATCACGACTACCAACACTAATTGTGCACCCTGAGTGGAAAATAACTGAACAGCCACCATAATAAAAATGGCAATAAAAAAGGCGGATGCAATTTTATAATAGGATTGCGAAGTCGTCTTTACCCGCGTAAATTCCACTCGTTCATCCTGCATTTGCTTCGTAATAGATCGATACCAATTCATTCTTGGTTCCTCTAAACGATTACTTTTAATATCCTTAATTCCGTTAATCTGATCCGTAATTCCAGCAAGAAAACTTCTTCCAAGCTCATAGTTCCGATTCCCTAATATAAGTGATCGCCTTAAAAACTTGCGATTTAAAAATAGAAGCAGCAATCCACATAGTAAAACAAAGGATGTAATTCCAGGCGACAAGACAAAGGCTAGCGCAACCTGGACGATCGTAATCATTACTGAAGCCATCAATTTCAAGAAGGATTGCGTGCCTGCATTCGTCCTGCCAATTTCGGCAGTTAAAATATTAATGAGGTCTGATTTTCTTTTTTTAATGAAAAAATCCCAATTTGCTTTCAATAAGGAGTGGTACGTTTCTAACTGAATATACCTTAAAAACCCCTGCTGAATAACAGCATTTTGTATCGTTATGCGACGTTGGAGAAGATTTTGTCCAACAGCAATGATCACATATAGACCTAAAATTAATGGTAAGGCAAATGGATTAGGAATCAACTCAAATATGCTAAAGACGCTTGCAAACGGAAAATCACCTGCTTCGACATTGACAATGCCACTCATACTAATCATAGGAATTAGCAGCAGGACGGCAATACCATCAAGCAAGCCGATGCCCATCATCGCAAGCACGTTTATGTATAGCACATTTCCGGTATGTCCATGTATTTGCTTTAAAAAATAAAACACATGCCTCATCGTTAACCCCCATTCCATTCGTTTATTCCTATTCTTGAACCTGAACTAATCCTTCTTCAATCAATTGACCAATAAAGGCAATCGTATGTTCGACACATTCTTGTGGTTCAACATCATACATATCCATTAGCTTTGATACGAGCAATTGAATGGAAATCGGTTCTTTCATTAACTCCCATATTTCTCCACCAAGACTGCCCAAATTATAATACTTGCCATTTTGTACACTTAACATGACCTTTTCTCCATCCATATCACTGACAATATTTCCTTCTACTTGACTTACAATGGCTTCAATCGATATTTCTTTCACCTTACTCATGGATAAACTCCTCCTTTCTTACAACATTAGTTAAAATCAGCTCGACTAATTCGTCTGCTGTAAATCGTGAAATTGGACGTTCCATTTTATATAAATTACTTTTACTTGCTATTTTGGCTGAAGCTTGAAAATGCCACTCCATTAAACCGGCGCGTTTGATGATAAAGTTTCTATATGTATGCGCAAAAAGTGTATACAACCGTTCTAATTCTTGTATGGGTTGGAATTGAATGGTTTGATTAAGTTCAGATTTTGTTAGTTCTATTACACCTGCTAGAGGCATTGAATTTGTTTCAAAACTGTCGGTTATCGGAATCGTATACTTCGTTTCTCTATCGATAATTGGACAATAATTATCTGATTCCAGACCAAAATGATCCAGGCTCTCTAACCATAATTTCTGTTGCGGATAGGAGGGTGTTACGATAGGAATATTGTTCTTGTCAAAAGTAATTGGAATGACATCATCACTTAAGAGATTAAATCCCCTTTTCAAAAAAGACCTTGCCAGCGTTGACTTCCCAGCACCAGAATCACCAATAATTGCATATGCTTCTCCGCCTATAGCTAATGCACTACCGTGTAACGGGAGTATTCTCCGTTGCATTAGAAGTGCACCCATACAGGTTCCAAGAATATAAAGTCTAAGCTGGTCTTCTTTAGACCCTTCCATCGGTGAAACAGATATTTTATTCCCGTTTTCAATTAAAAAAATAGCAACATGAGGTATTTCAAATAATACTTGATTCTCATCTACAAAAGAAAGAGAGTTTGGGTTCGTATATTTATACCTTTGTTCTGTTAAATCTCTTTTCTCTATCACTACGTCCACATTGCTTCCCGGCAAATCGACGATAGGCAACTCAAGGAAAGGGAAATCACTGGAAATATTTAAGCCAAATGCGCTAAAGGTTATATTTTTTTGTATCCCTAACATCCAACACACTCCTTTTCAAACTAACAAAGCTTTTAAAAACTTCAGTAAGCATCCAATAGCCATACTTTAAAGTATAAAAAAATATGGCCCTAATAATAGGGCCATATTTTTTAACTTAATGTAATATCGTCGAATTCAGTTCCTGCTGGAAAATCATTATCTAGTTTTGTTCCTGTGCTGCCTAGCATTGTCATCTTCACATCAAGTTCTTCTAATTCAGGCTTCTTCCATTCTTTTTTCATAATAGAACACCCCCCTTCAAGAAAATTTATTCATGAATCTATATAAAATTAGACTCCGCATCATAATCTTATAATTTAGGTTCGTTGCATACTCAGAACTCGGTCGATGCTTTATTTCCGAAAAAGCATGATTTAAAACATCAGCATCCAAATATTCTAGCATTCTCTTATCTGATATAAGCTGCTTTGCCTCACGAATGAAAGTGTCCCAGTATGGAAGCATCCTATAAACACAGTCGGCTCCCTGAAACCCTCGAACACGTTGATTAAGCCGAACTTTGTCAGGTAAAATATTTTCGGTAGATCGTCGAATAAGCGCTCGATCGAATCCCTTTTGGACAAATTGTTCATCAGGTAAGGATAGACAAAACCGGACGACACGTAAATCATTGGTAGGATCACGTTTCCATAGTCCGTAACGTAAAGATAATTTACAAGTAAGTGTATTACCTGCATTCCAAGGATAAATACGATCCATTATATTTTTTCTTTGGTCAAAAATACTCGTTGTAGGAAACCAGCCTGATTGATCCATTCCATAAGATTCTAGTTTATGAAATACTTCTGTCCGCTCAGCAAAGTCCGAATTGATCATCCTTGGTAATTGCAAAGGACGTTTACTAGAAGCTAGCTTCTGAATGACTGGAAAACCAATCTTAGCAATCAATGGTATCCTGCGAAGTCTAGCTCCACCGACGTTTGTACTGTAGTAATCTAATTCCTGGAATAAACGAACCCACTTAAGTTTTTTTAGTAGAACCGCATAATAATCTAACGCAGATCCCCATGATATAGTGAAATTGCCCCTATCACCATTAAGTAACACTCCTATATCTTGATCGTGTGCTTTTTCAAACATTCCCTTTAACCAGAAAGAATTCTCAAAAAATTTATACGGCATTTCCATAGATTCAGTAAAACTATCAATATCTGTATAAGGATCTTTACCGTTAAAATCTAGGATATGCTCTTTAATCCCCCCGACATGATTGACCGTTGATTTTATATATTCACTCTCATTGGCTACGAATTGTTTCGGTGTATAATCTTTAAAGTCATTGGGTGGAACATAACTAAACGTTTCCAGCCTTTTATTTTCCTTCCGTAAGCTGTTTGCTGCAAAACCAACAACTGCTCCCGAATCTAATCCACCACTTAGCTGTGCTCCTATTTTGTGATGCGTTCGTAGTCTTGAATTAACCGCTTTCTGAAATACGTCTTGAAAGGCTTCTACATATTCTTCATCAGAATTTAGTTTTAATTGTTCCCCTGAAAAGAACGAACCATATTTAGTTAGCTTTATTTTATCTTCAGTAATTGAAATAGAATGAAACGGTGGCACTTGCTCGATGTTGCAATAAGGTGTACTACGAGCATCTACTGTGTCAATCGTTCCGGAATTGGCAAGATACTCAGCTAGCCACTGTTCATTTAACCGTTTTTTCATGTTTGGTAAAGCAAGTATTGGCTCTATGGTGGTACAAAAAGTAAAACTTGAATGATTATAATAATAATATAATGTTCGATACCCCGAAGGATCTCTAGCTCCAAACAGTTTCTGCTCTCGCTCATCCCAAATCATAAAAGCAAAATCACCAATAAGGTGCTTAGGAGTATCCTCTCCCCATTTGCAGTATGCTAGCAATATCAATTGACTATCAGGCATCAGTTCCCGTTTATCTTTTTCAACCTGCAGAGCTTGAAACAACTCTTCTCGATTATCAATGATTGTATCGGCAGTAATTGCTACTTGTCTTTCGTTATCGTAATAGGGTAACGGTTCACCGATTGATTCAGGTGTAATCCATTGAGCGTGACATCCGAGAAAAATATTATCTTTTCTCCATACTCGGATATCATTTGCAGGGAATTTACTTAGCTCTTTCATCATTAACTCGGCATGTTCTAGAGTTGCCGGTTGCTTATCTACATTGTAAATACCTGCGATCGCGCTCAATTGATTCACCTCCTTTTATTTAAAAAATTACTTGGTTATCCATGAGTGGTACTTGTTCGTTTTTTTATTTGTCTTATTAGCCAGAGAAACGGCCGTAATGGGAAGTATAGAAAGTTCAATTGCTTAGGTAGAGGTAGAATTTCGGCATCCCATGAGCTTGGGTATAATCTACTTAATAAAAGTAACAACCTTTGATTAATAGATCTTTGTAAAAGTAAGTAGTTATGATACTTTTTAACAAATTCCTTTGGATTGTCCCGTGAATGGGGAACTAATCCTTTGTTTATAAAATATACGGCTAACTGTGAAGCCTTTTTTTGCTTTTGAACGCTTGATATTAAAGATTCAAACTTATATTTCACATCTTTATGAAGTAATTCTGAAGTGAGCATAATGCCTTGGCCTGCCATCACTTTAGCATCATATTTATTTAAAAGAGAATCTACTATATACGGATTTAATTCTTTAGATAGTAATCTATTAATGTCTACTAACCACCGGAGTCTGAACCAAGCATGGCGAAATCCGTGGTTCATTAGGTAAAATAGTAAATCTTCTGAACCTAGTAAATAAACAGGTCCATCCGTTAAGTCACTTACTTTACGACGTTTCCAAAGTTCATCAAAGCTTGGCTCCTTTCCCATTTCAGGACTAAGACGCCAATGTATTTCAATTTGCACTTTTTTCTCAGGATGATAATATGAAAGATGGTGATATTTCCATTTCCAATCATCCAATATCCATGGTTGATTTTTATCTAATATATATCCATACTCTGTAAGAATTGTCTTTACTTTATTTATAGAATCTATTGGAACCAAAATATCCAAATCTTTTGAAGTTCTGTCTGATATATTTCCATATAAAGATTCTGCAAGTACTGGCCCTTTCAATACAAGTGCCTGTATATTATTGTCAGAAAAGGCCTGACAAACGTTTCCCATCTCTGCAGTTAATGCGAGCATGTTAAACGTGTTGTTAGTATAGTAATGTTCTAATCTTTGCATAATACGATCGGGAACAATTGATTTTTCGTACTTCTTAAATTCTTTATAAATTAAAGGAAAAACACGATGATGGATTGTCAAATCTACAAATTTATCCCAGTCTATGTTGTCTAATAAATGACTATTATTTTCTATGTAAGAAGAATAATTATTTAACTTCAATATTCCTAGTAGTAAATCAAGTTCCTTAGGAAATAAACTCGTATCAAGTGTTATATTCTGTACCATTACGGTTCTCCTTCTCTTTAGGATTAACAGGTTTTGAGAACACCCCTACTACGGTAAATTTTTGCCTAACCCTTCCCCCAGTTACATACATCGAACCACACCTCAACCATGCATGCGCAATCATTTTATTTCTATCATCTCTCGCTGTTCCTAAATATAAGGTACTTTCTATTTTTCGACGTTCTAACATTTTCATTGCCGCTATTGCTTGGACGAGACACGCACTTTCCCATAAAGTATGTCTACTCATTGTAGCAATTGCTCTAGAAACCTCTTTAACATTAGTAGGGTTTTGATAGACTTCAAATGTTGTTTCATTTGATTGAAAATTCAATAGCTTAGTCACTCTTGCAAACGGCAATGCTTTTAATAAACGTGCCATAGCCAAATATAAAAATGCTTCGAAATATAATTTCTTTTTATGTGAAGGTAAGGATAGAAATTTTTTCATTTTTTTTGCTATCATGTCCTACCCTCCTCTGATTTTCTCAACGTAACTTATTAAAATTAAGTATAGTAAATAAATGGGGTAACTTTCAGTAATATATATAAATTAATAGACCTATTTTATTGGTAAAAATGCAGTCACTCCTATTAGATTTACCAGAGCTTTAGCGGTCCCTATCTTGAATTAGTACTTTTTAACTAGTCACTTTTGCAAGGAGCTGCTTTAATTCTGTTCGATTGCTAATATTTAATTTCTTATACATCTCTGAAATGTAATTTTTCACTGTCCCTTCACTAATCGAAAGCTCCTCAGCAATCATTCGGTTTGACCACCCTCGATTTATACATTGAATCAACCTAAGCTCCCGATCATGTAAATCCTTCTGATGCTGGAATCTTTTTCGAATCGTATGAATAGATCCTTCCTTCTCTAATTTTTGTAATCCTATTAATCTTTCAGAAAAATGATTCACAAAAAATTTTGGTGCGATAAATTGACCGTCATCAATTAATCGTAGTAGTTGTTTAAATTGATCTAAGCTCGACTCCTTCAACACATAGCCATCTACACCTATCGAGAGTGCTTTTTCCATAAAGGAATCCGTTTTTATATCTGTTAAAAGGACAACCTTCATTTCTGGATATTCACTTTTTAACCAAGCTGCACATTCCATGACATCGGTCTCACTTATTTGAATATCGAGCAGACACATGTAAGGTAGAACTTCCTTCTTTTTAATAAAATCAATGACTTCTTCTCCGTTGTTTAACCCTGCAATAACCACAAATTCTTGCATTTCTTTTATAATGCTAATAATCATTTCACGAAATAATGTCTGGTCCTCAGCAATAATTACCGTATGCTTTTTGTTCACTTTACTCCAACTCCTTGAGTGAACCCGAAGGCCTTTCCAATTACACTAGGTTCTTATTAATTATATTTTTGATAAAATGATAACCACCCCTTTGTCCTAAACACATTCAATAATAAAACGTGCTTATCTAATAAGATAAGCACGTTTATCAAGAGTAGCTTCTATTATATAAATGAACTATAATATAAGGAAATTATGTGGCTAATAACTATTTGTTACGTATTAAAATATAGAGGTGTTCTTATGACTTTATTTATTACTGGAATGCTAGTTGGCAGTTTTACAACCTTAGTCATTATGAGCTTATTAATCATTTCAAAAAAGGGTGATAAAACAGAATAAAAATTATTGGCTAGTTGAAATAATAATTTTCATGACTCCATTATAAAAGGTGTAGAATCTTATTAGAAACCTTTGATACATCATTGGTTAATTTTCCGGTATGCTGTTTTTTCAACTCAGTCAATAAACTAGTATCAATCCTAATTTTCTTCAATTCATCCCAGTTTATTAACTTGACATAATTATTTTTCTTTAAGTAATCAATTGTATTTCCATCTTCGTTCATAAAACTTCTATTTAATACAATAAGTGGCTTATGATTTAATATAGCTTCACTCACTGTACTCCACCCTGCTTTTGATATGACGATGTCTGATGCGGCTACATAATTTTGTGACTCAGTGTACTGCTTGGGAATCTTATAGACATTTGGCTTATCAATCTCTAGATTACTTGAAACTAAAAAAACACAATCGTCACTATTCCATAGTTCAAGACTGTGTAAATCATTTATATCTACCTTCATTCCAAGCCCAAAATAAACTACTGTCTTATTTTTATCTGGATTAATGGAATCAATAATTCTTTCGACCTCTTCTTTTTCAGTATTCCTGGCAAGAAAATTAAATCTGTGTTTCTTTTTATTACACAGTTGTTGCTCATTTTCCCCTGCTAACGAAAAAAAGAAATCCATTTTCACATATGATTTTTTAAAGTATTCTAGATACTTTTCAACAACCATTCCTTTATATGCGGTATACCAAGTGAAATTAGATATTCCAACCGATGGTATCCCTAATTGTTTGGCTGGTATGAAAGGTAATGGTGATATATCTGAAATGACTAAATTAACTTTATTTTCAGATAAGAAATCTTTTTCATTTTCTAACTTAATTTCCCATTCATCTATAAATCTAATATATTCTCTTTCAATTTTCGCAGGATCTGGAAAAATATTATTTGTCTGAAGAAAATAACCGATATCCGTTTTAAGTTTACGAAATTCAACATTCAAGTCTTTTAAAGAATCTTTTAAAAAATCTAATGCAAATGAATGACATACAATGATTTTTATATCTTTGTTGTGTTTCAACGTTGCGCGAATAACTGCGATACTCCTTGACGCATGACCAAATCCATAATCTGATATATAATACGCAATAGTTTTCATTGTTTTTATGAAATAACAGTTGCCTTTGATTTCTTGAATTGTGCAATTACATCTTCCCAGTCAAAGAATATACGAATAAAATCTTCATCAGTTATTCCTGCCCCAGTTTGTACTTCAATAAATTCTAAATCTGAAATTGCTTTCAACCCATGCTTTTTCCCTGCGGGAAGATGTATTACATCTCCAGCCTTTACTCTAGTTATGCTATTATCTAAGGCAAGTTCACCTTCCCCTTTAACAATTGTAAGAACTTCATCACGCAAATTATGGAAATGGTAACTAGAATTCTTACCGTGTTCAATACCTATATGTTTTGTCACCATTTCTTCACTATTTTCATACTTCGAATAATCTAAAGTCTTTGACCATCCCCAAATTCGTTCTTCAAATCTAGGAGGTTGATCAAATCCCTTAATTAAATCTTTCACTGTTGGACTCGACATCTTGTCACTAACTAAAATACCATCAGGACTCGCAGCAACTACTAAATTATTCACGCCTAATACAGTAATAGGAATGTCTAATTCATTTATCAGGTGTGTCCCATTACAATCATTACTTATTACACCTTTACCTATTTGGTTTGTATCCATTTCCTCTGTTAATGTATTCCAAGTACCGAGATCTTTCCAATAACCATCATAAGAGAGAGCGACAACGTTGTTTGCTTTTTCAACAACCTCATAATCAAAACTTATCTTGGTTAATTTACTATACTGTTTACTTAATAATTCATACTGCAGTGGTAATTTCTTAGCTCTTAATATATCTAATAAGTACCCTAATTTAAAAGAAAAAACGCCACAGTTCCATAGGGCGTCATTGTTAATTAATAGTTTAGCTTTTTCTTCATTAGGCTTTTCGGAAAAGTGACTGACGTGAAGATATCTTTTTTCATATTTCTTAGGTACGATGTATCCATACTTTGAAGATGGGTATGTTGGTGTAACCCCAATTAGCGCTAAATCTGTATTAGAAATTTTGATAGTTTCTTCTAAATCCTTAATTCTTTCAAAAAAGCTATCTTCTACATACGGGTCTACTGGTAAAACTACAACAACTTCATCTTTATCTATTGATTCGATAGAATAAAGATAGGATGCTGCTAAAGATATGGCTGGAAAAGTATCTCTACGTTCTGGTTCAACTATAACTGGAACTTCTAATCCTAACTGATGATGTATCATCTCTTTTTGAATACTTGAAGTTGAAATTAGAGTTGAGTCATGAAGATTTGCTGATTTAATTTGCCTCCATACCCTTTGTACCATTGATTCTTTTTGACCATCATCACCCTCAAGTATTTTCAGAAATTGTTTTGATCTAATATCATTTGAAAGTGGCCACAATCTTTTTCCCGATCCTCCAGACAATAAAATCAACTTCAAACCAATCCCCCCATTTATAATAATTATCCAAAATACCTATTTTGTAATATTCTTTCCTCTGTTGCAAACTTTCTATCGTATCTTTTACTCATAACAAGAGTAATTATGATTAACAAAAAATTCAAAAAAGCGTTGGAAACCCCATAAAGTGCTATTGCGATTAAATCATTAGAATATATAAAGTCTACTAATAAAAATGCAACAACACTAACAATTAAAGAAATAATTGTAAAAAATAAATGAAATCTTTGAGCAGATAAAATCGGAAAAGATTTTATGCATGGTTGATATATGAGTATAAAAAAAACAACTATTGCAATCCACCTAGCGTACTCACCTGCAACCTCCCATTCCAGTCCAAATATAACGCTAAAAAGCGATGGCCCTAGTACAATTATTATCCCAAAAGGAATGATTCCCAATATTGACAAACTAACTATAGCTTTTAAAATAATTTTAGTTATTTTTTCACCGTTATTTGCAGCCTCGTTTATTCGTGGATAAAAAACATCACCAAAGGACTTTCCGATTAATTGTGTAGGTATATTTAAAACCATTCTACCCAATGAATAAAAACCCGCAGAAGTAGGACCAAACAAACTAGCCAATAATAAAACAGGTATATTTTGACTAATTCCATTAATTAATACTTGTGGTGCTCTATATATTGGGAAATCCTTATGTTTTAAAGCCGATTTTTTTAAAGAAGTAAAGTCTATTATGGAAGTCTTATTTGTATTTATCCTTCTATTCTTTCTAAAAAAAATTATTAGAATAGCTCTAATTCCTTCACTAAACGCCTGTATCAATATAAGTGTCGTAGCAAACGGATAGATAGTTCCGATTAATACCTTACTACCCTGTACAATGATAGCTTGAAACAAAGATGCTTTTGCTATAGCAATAAACTCTTTGGTTCTAATAACCCACTGTTCAGCAATTTGAAATAAACCACTAAAAAAGATCACAACAGGTATAAAATATAAATAATGAGAAATGTCATTTATTTCAAATAATCTAACTAATTGTTTAGATGAAATAACAAGAATTAAAAATATGCATAGTGAAGTAAATATTGTTAATAACAGTGAAAGTCTTACTAAATCTTTAGCATCTCTTTCTTCTTTAGGTAGTACTATAGCAATTGGATATGTTAATGCTGAAATTGGTCCAATAACACTAACAATAGCAATAAATATACCCATCACCCCAAAAGCTTCAGGACCATAGATACGTGTAATTATAGGAGTTAAAATAAAATTTATAACCTGCGCAGCAGCTGTACCAGTTACCATTATAATTACATTTTTAAAAAAGGCTTTTTTTGTTATTGCTACTAGTTTCCTTATCATTTTCTTTTTCCTTTTCCTTTCTATTAATACACTAAAAATTCATTTTTGCTTACTAGTAGCATTTAATAGACTAAATTTGTCCCTATACAACAAATACAACGGTTGAAATCTATATCTTATAAAGAATAAAATATTATATACTACCACTAATAGTGTTGAAGACTTAGTGCCAATAACCAATTTAAACAACTTGTTCAGAAAACCTTTCGGATTCCAGGAGTTTAAATTTTTAATAACTATGGAATTTTTCATGAAATTTCTTCTAACATATTTTATTTTATCTTTGATACTAAGGTTACTATCTCTTCTATAAAGATTTAATAAACAAACTTTTATACAATTACAATATTCATTAAGCAACCAATTTGTATGTTTTTGGGTACTTAATTCAAAATGTTTAAATAAATAGTAAAGAGCTTTATTTCTCTTCTCCATTATCTCGAAAATATCTTTATGATATTTTCTGACTATGCTTGTTTCATCTCTATTCATATAATGATAATAGGCCTTATCTATTAAGCTTACAGACTCAGCATGTATAAAAGATTCAACATTAAATAGTAAATCTTGAGACGTGGTGGCATATTCCTTGAATACAATATCGTGTTTATTAATAACCTCAGATTTATATAACTTATTCCAAAGAACATCAAAATGATTATTTTCGCATAAATAAAAAATATCCATTCCTATAGTATTTTTGTTATAGGACAATGTATCTTTACCCAAAGTTTGAGTGACTGTTTTATTAGTTTTCGTATATTCCGTAACCCTTCCTGAAACTACAATATCAAGATTAAAACTGACAGCTCGTTCATATAACTCAATTAACATATTTTTATCAATATAATCATCAGCGTCAATAAAACTAATATATTGACCCTTAGCCATTCGTAAACCTAAGTTTCTTGCACTACTAACCCCACCGTTATCTTTGTGGAAAACTCTTATCCGATTATCTTTTTGTTCATATTGTTCAGCAACAGCTCCCGAATTATCAAAACTTCCGTCATTTACAAGGATAATTTCTATTTGATTCAATGTTTGACTAATAACACTCTCTAAACATTTGGTTAGGTATTTTTCTGCATTATATATTGGAATAATGACACTTACTTTTATGCTCAAATGTATCTAACCTCTTCCTTATTTAGAATTTCGGAAAATATATCTATGTGTCTTCTTGCCATATTCTCTACAGTATAATCTTTTATTTTTTCTAAGCTAGAAATACTCATATTTTTAGTTAGAACATCATTTTCTAGTACATACTTTATTCTTTCAATTAGTTCAGTATAATTGTCTACTTGAACTATAAAACCATTCTCGTTGTCTCTTACTAACTCTAATCCTGCAATACATTTATTTGTTGAAACGATTGGCAGACCAATTGCCATTGCTTCATTTATAACTAATCCCCATATATCTTCACGAGTTGGTAAAACAAAGACGTCTGAAGCCCTATAATATTTTGTTAATTCATTAAAGTTTATAAAGTCTAGAACTCTTACATTATTAATTGACAAGTTATTTAATATTTTTAAATACTCATCATTTTTAGGTCCTCCAATTAATACAAGTTCTGTATCATTGGGCATCTCCACCCATGAGCTGATAAGAGTTTCAAATCCTTTTCTATAAATAAATTGACCAACAGCTAATACCATTTTACTTGCATTTATGCCCAGTTCTTTACGCATTTCTAATTTTTCTTTATTAGAGACAGGTAAGTAATTAATGTGCTCTTGTCTAATGGACGTAAACGGATAAATATATATGTTATCGCTTTTTGCCCCATAATGTTCTAAATAACGGTTAGTCTCCACTCCTGTACTCAACCACCAATTTGCACTACCAATTAAATATCTTTTAATACGTCCAACAAAAAAGCTATCTTCTTTTATAAATCCACCATCCGAGCTAATTATAAAAGGTACACGTAACATTTTTAGTGTATTAATTGCAAGAATACCCGTTAATGAGCTGTATAAACCAACTATACAAAGATCAAATTCTCTTTTTTTTATCCATTTTACAATTGATGGACAAAATGCTGTATCTTTTCCAGTTTTTATACCTTTTAAGAAGATAGCCTCAAAGTTATGATTGGATTTACTAAACCATTGCCTTTTACGATCAGAAGCATTTTCACGTTCAAATAATACTGTTAAACTACAATATTTTCCAATCTCATTAAAAAATTCCATCCTGTATGGGGATGGAATATTAGTTATAAAAAGTATTTTCAATTTTAAGTCACCTCTAGTTTATAACATTCATTTGATTCTAGTATAGTCTCATGGACACAACTTAGTTAAGTTTCTATGGATTGGTTACACTATATAGAAGAAAGGTTGTGTCCCTATGGGAAACAACATACGGGCAAAAAATACAATGAATATTTCAAAAAAATGATTGTTGACCTTTATAATTCTGGAAGTTCAGCTAAAGACAGCTAGACTAATTTTTAGTCCTTACATTTCATACCGTTAGCATTTATAGTAAAACAGTTCGTGCGAGGCTTCATTTCAAGTCTCCTAATTTTAAGATTTATTCAGCTAGAAAATTAGTTTTTTTGTGTCATAAATATTGACCTAGATCCAATTTTATTAAACTAAACTGATTTAATTATGTCTCTGTATTTATTAATAGAAATTTCTTTCCTTAAGTGTCGCTCTAAGTAATATCTTCCATTCTTTCCAAGTACATTGAGTTCATTTTTATCCATATTATAGAATTTTAAAATAAGAGTTTTTATTTCCTCATAATTTTGCGGTTCAACAACGAATCCACACTGACTCTTATTTATAAGCCTTTCAGCTTCACTACCATTTTCAAGTACACCTAAAATTGGCTTACCTACTGCCATTACTCCATATATCTTACTAGGAACAGAAATCCCTTTTATACCTTTTTGATTTACAACTAAATGTATGTCTGCAATATTTAAAGAATATTTTATAAATTCTCTAGCTTGATAAGGTAAAAAAAGAACATTTTCAAGCCCATTATCATTGACAAATGTTAGAAGTTGACTTTTTATTGCACCCTCACCGATAAATACAAACATTATGTTTGAATAAGTACTAAATTCTTTAGTTATCTTAATTATATTTTCTAAATCGTAATACAGCCCTAAGTTTCCAGAATACATTACTATAAACTTGTTATTAAGTTTATAGTAATTTTTAAATTTTTTAATTACCTCATCATCATTACTTAAAGGTATAACAACTTTTTCATCAATCCAATTATTTATTACTGAATATGATGGTTTGTACCTTCCTTTAAACCTTTTAAGTAAGGTTTCGACCATATCTTCTCCTACAAGAACAATTTCATTTGCAAGTCTACAGTTTAGATTGTCAAGAAATCTTGCAAATCTTAAAATAAGTTTGTTACTTAAAAAGTTGATGATAGAAGCCTGTTCTGGATTAAAATCTTGAATGTTATATATATGCTTTGCTTTTAAAATGAATTTTCCGATTGTCCCAATTAATCCTCCTAAAATTGGAGGTTGAGAGATTGTATAAATAACATCAACATCTTTTTGTCTTATTAACATTAATATTGAAAGCAAAAAGTAAGTGGTAATATATTTTAATCGGCTAATTTTTTTGTTCTTATTTACACTTGGTAACTTGACTGAAATAACTTTTATATTTTGATAAAATTTAACGCTAATTTTTTTTGTATGATAATTATCTTCCCCTGCGTACCCTGGTTGAGCAGCTATCACTGTTATTTCATATTCATATTGAAGTTCTGAACAGAGATCAGTCATGAGTTGCCCAGTAGAAGCCAAATCAGGATAAAAATAATTAATTACAAATACAATTCTTTTCTTATTTTTCATTTTACCTACCCATTCTATATTATTTTCTCCATATTTTTTCCACTATGATATTCTGCTGTAAAACTCTTCTCAATGACCTCTATATAATTAAGATAACTTGATGTTTGAGATGGTTCATATGAGTCTATTTGCTTTTTTTCTTCATTGATATGAGAAATAAAACTGTTAATCGATAATTCTATAGACTGTATAGAAAGCGGGTTGAAATAATATGCTTTAGCCTTACAAACATCTCTTGCATATTCCCTGTCTGCAACAATTCTTGGTAATCCTAGTTGTTCTGCTTCAAGGAGTGGAAGTCCTAGTGTTTCAGTTAGTGAAGGAAAAACTAAAGCATCCATTAATTTGTAGAGGTTGTACATGTGATTATAATCAACTTTACCTATATATTTAATCGAATCCGTATCTGGTCCATCAATCGTTAAATATAGAGTAATTCTTCGTGAATTAGAACATTTTTTATTGTGCTCTTCAACAGACTTAATAAGTCGTCGATTATTTTTATATCGATCACGGTTTGTAGGATATATTAGTTTTATATTCTTATCAGACGCAATTTTCTTAAACCAGGCATTATTTATGTGTTCTTTATTAATAATTAATCTGCTATTTGGTCTTACTACCTCTATTCTTCTTTTGAATCCTAATTTTTCAATAGATTTTTTCATCCAATGCGTTTGGACGATTATATTATCAATAGATTTGCATTGTAACTTCAACAAATTCCTAAGTAAAACCCTATATTTAAAATAAATTTTGTAATCTATGTCTCCAAGTCTTAGATTTTCAAAGGGGAGAGGAGAATGTATTAGGACAACCTGTTTATATCGCCCCTTTTTTATGGAAGTGTTTTGTAGAGAAAGATAGACGTCATATCCCTCTTTAATCATGATCTCAGGTATAAAGACCCTCTCATAGTAATATTTGTGAAAAAAACTTTTCTTTGGAAGACAATCATATTTTACCACCAAATTATCACTGTTATAGTACTCCAATTCTTTTTTTGAAACTAAAACGTATAAGTGAATGTTTTTATCTTTTAAATATTGATTATTTTCCACCATGTCCCTTAAAAAATCTTGAGTAAGTGAGAGAGGTCCTCGATCATCATTTGCTGTTGCATTTACAAATATTTTCAATTCCTAACCTCCTTTACAGTACTTTTTCAACTAGACTTGACTGCTTTCTCAGATTCTTCACTTGCAAAAGCAACCCCATTACTAACCATAAAAGAAAATAAGAGGTTCCTGGACCAAATGGTGCAAACGGCTCTCCAAGTGACATTATCAACGCTCCTACTAATAATGCATAAATTAAATGGTTATATTTTAGGTTAACAGTATAGTTTTTTAGTAACAAGAAGATAAACAAGATTAATATAATAAAGTAAAAAATACCACCATAAAACAAAGTCCTTAACCACATATTGTGTACTCCTGCTTTAGATATAGGGTCATTAATAATATGTTCTACTCGAAAACTTGTACCAAATAAGGGATTTTTCATAAAATTTTCATACGCAACTTTAATACTAATTAATCTCCCGCTAGTTAAGTTGTCAGTGAAATTACTGTAATTAGCATACTGTATATAATCAAACCTAAACAATAAACTTATAAGGTTATTAAACCATTCACTATAGGCCGTAAATACTATGATTAAGCAGAACATAGAAAGATTTATTATAATCCCAATTAAACTATTCCATATCCTATTCATTTTAATTAAAAGTAAGAGCAATCCTGATACTAAGAAAGATAGAATTGCAGTTCTAGATTGTATAACTATTAATGAGATAGCCCCTATAAATAAGAAGATAAGACTATATATATTAAATCTATAATAAAAAAGTCTATAAATGATATAGATTAATGAAACTAATAAAAGTGGAGAAAAACTATTCTTTTCTGGATAAAAATAAATTCCAGTATTTAAAACAGCTTCAATTAAATTCCCATTATAATAAAAAGCAATAATACCTACTGAAAGTATTATTGTTATAATACTATGATGGTAGATAATACTATGCATTCTTCTTTCCTCAATATTATTAGAGAAAAATAATAAGAATACGAAAAAAGAAATAACTATAGACCTTATCTCCGAAAATGAAATATTATTATATATAATAAAATAAATTAAATGGAAACCCATTAATATTATTAGAATAAATATAATAGGAATGTTATTAAATAATATTCTAAAGTATTCTTTTATATTTAGTAGAATAAGAATAAATATTATTCCATAGATAATATAATTGCTTGAGTAACTAATAATAGGCGAATAAGAAAATAATATTGCACATCCTAATAAATATAAAAAGAATATCCTAATCATGTATATACTCATATATTTTAAGTCCCTTTTTAAATTTAAAAATTCACTAGTGAATTTCTATTAATTTATTACCTACTAATTAAACTGCAAGGATCTCCTCAACTTACCTAAATCTGAATCAACCATCATCTTTACTAATTGCTCAAAATCAACCTCTAACTCCCAATTTAATTTTTTTATTGCCTTGGAACAATCCCCTAACAATAAATCAACCTCTGCGGGCCTTGTGAAATTTTCATCTATTACTACATATTGCTTCCAGTCCAGACCAACATGTTCAAAAGCAATTTCGACTAGCTCTCTTACTGTATGCGTTTCACCTGTAGAAATAACATAATCGTCTGGGTCATCTTGCTGTAACATTAACCACATTGCTTTAACATAATCTCCTGCAAAACCCCAATCCCTTTTTGCATCTAAGTTACCTAATCTTAACTCATTTAATATACCCATTTTTATTCTAGCAACACCATCAGTTACTTTTCGAGTAACAAATTCCAACCCTCTTCTTGGAGATTCATGATTAAACAGAATACCTGAGCAGGCAAACATATTATAGCTCTCCCTATAATTAACTGTAATCCAGTGACCATACACTTTAGCTACCCCATACGGACTACGAGGATAAAAAGGGGTTGTCTCCTTCTGAGGAGTTTCAACTACCTTACCAAACATTTCAGAACTAGATGCTTGGTAGAATCGAACATCTGGCTTTATAAGCCTAGCAGCCTCCAACATATTGATTACACCCAATGCGGTAATATTGCTGGTTGCAATTGGCTGTGGCCAAGAGGTTGCTACAAAAGACTGTGCTGCAAGATTATAGATTTCATCTGGTTTAGACATCCTTATGGCTTCTATCAATGATGCTAGGTCTGTCAAATCACCTTCTATCCATACTATTCGGTCTTTAATATGCTCAACATTCTCATAATTTGGAGTACTTGTTCTCCTACGTAGTCCATATACTTCATATCCCTTAGAAAGCAGTAATTCGGCCAAATATGAACCATCTTGTCCTGTTACTCCTGTAACTAATGCTCTTTTCATAAGAATCTCCCCTATTTAGCAACAGTTGTTGCTTTATCAAAATTATTTTTGAACCATAAATAAGACTTATATAATCCTTCATCAAGTGATGTCTTCGCTTCCCACCCTAAGTTCTTTAATTTTGTTACGTCTACAAGTTTTCTAGGGGTTCCGTCTGGCTTAGAAGTATTAAAAACAATATCACCTTCATACCCAATAATACTCTTTACTTTTTCAGCTAGTTCTTTAATCGATATATCCATTCCAACACCTATATTTACAATCTCATTACCTGAATAGGTTTTCATCAAATAAATAACTGCATCAGCTAAGTCATCTGAGAATAAAAACTCTCTTCTTGGCAAACCTGTTCCCCATACCTCAACTCTAGGTTTATCTAATATTTTTGCTTCATGAAATTTCCTTATTAGAGCTGGTAAAACATGTGATTTCTCTAAATCGTAATTGTCATTTACCCCATAAAGATTAGTCGGCATTACGGATATATAATTAGTTCCATACTGACGATTGTAAGATTTACACATTTTAATACCAGCAATTTTTGCAATTGCATATGGTTCATTGGTTGCCTCAAGCTCCCCAGTTAACAGATATTCTTCTTTCAATGGTTGAGGGGCAAGCTTTGGATAAATACATGTGCTACCTAAAAAAAGAAGCTTTTCTACATGGTTCTGGTAGGAAGCTTCAATAACATTTGTTTGTATTAATATATTGTCTCGTATAAAATCTGCTGGGTATGCATTATTGGCAACAATTCCTCCAACTTTTGCTGCAGCCAAAAAAACATACTCAGGTTTTTCAACTTCAAAAAATTCATCTACTTGTTGCTTATTTGTTAAATCTAATTCCTTACTGGTTCTATAGACAATATTTTTATAACCTTTTTCCTTAAGCTTTCTGATAATAGCTGATCCGACTAAACCTTTATGACCTGCCACATAGATTTTTTTATCAAAATTCATTTATAATTCCACCTTTTTAAACAACCTTATACTCAATCAAATCCTTGAACTTTAATAAAGAATTAGGATTACTAGATAGATTACCATTTTGAATTGAGAATTACCCATCTCTTAATTCAGTAAAATTGTTCCATTATAACTTTCCCGAAACTATATATAATTCAACTCAGTATTTTTATATCTTACCTAAGGTTTAAAAGTTATCTAGGTCATACTAAACTTCTATTCATATTCAATAATTTTTTTGAATTGCCTTCAGTTTATACCTTATTGACTGCTTTCACTTTTATATAAGACTAAAGAAATACTTTTCTTCTAAGAACGGAAGGGCGGCCAACGGAATGGTACTCTACATTATACTTTTGTATTTCTCCCAGCTTAAAGCAATTTCTACCATCAATTACGATTGGGTCATTCATTAACAGGAAGACCTTTGGATCTAAATTTTTTACCTGATTCCATTCTGTTAAGATAAGTACCACATCACTGCCTCCTAATGCTTCCTCAATTGCATCTACATATTTTATCTCTTCTCGTAAAATATGTTTCGCATTATGAGCTGCAACTGGATCCCAAGCTACAACCTCTGCTCCATTCTCAACAAGGTATTCAGTGACAACAATTGATGCTGCTTCTCGCATATCATCAGTATCTGGTTTAAATGCTAAGCCTAGAACTGCAACTTTCTTTCCATGAATAGACATAAAAAGATCATGTAACTTATCTAAAATCAGTCTCTGTTGTTTTTTATTTACTTCAACTACGCCTTTAAGTAGTTCAAAGTCATAATGGACATTTCCAGCAATTTGTATGAGTGCCTTCGTATCCTTCGGAAAACAAGAACCACCATATCCAATACCAGCATTTAAAAATTGATTTCCAATTCGTTTATCAAGTCCCATTCCAGTCGCAACTTCCTCAACATTGGCGCCAACTCGTTCGCAAATATTAGAAATTTCATTAATAAAACTGATCTTTGTTGCTAAGAAGGCATTGGACGCATATTTAATCATCTCAGCACTTCTTATGTCTGTCTTATATACTGGAACTCCAAATGGCTTATTAATCTCTTCAATGATAGTAGAAGCTTCATCGCTATCAGCTCCTATCACGATTCGATCACCCTGAAAGGAATCACGTATAGCCGAACCTTCTTTTAAAAATTCTGGATTAGAAACAACTTCAATTTTGACATCCATTTTTAAATGGAAATCAATAATCTGTTTAATCTTATGGTTTGTACCAACTGGAACTGTACTTTTGGTAACAACGATTGTGTCTTTATTTACGTAGTGTGCAATATCTAATGCAACTTGCTCTACAAAAGCCAAGTTAGCTGATCCATCCTCATTCTCTGGTGTACCAACTGCAATGTATATTACATCCGGATTTTTAAACCCCTTTAGAAAATCTGTAGTAAAAAACAAACGATTTTCATCCATATTATCTAACATCATTTTCTCCAAACCAGGTTCATAAATTGGCGAAATCCCTTTTTTCAACGTTTCAATCTTAGCTTGATCTATATCGATACAAGTTACGGTATGTCCAATTTCTGAAAGACTAACACCAGTTACAAGACCAACATAACCAGTGCCTACAACTGAAATTTTCACTTACATTCCCCCAATCTCAAAGAATTAAACACATTAAAAAGCTCCTTTTCTTAAAAAAACTACTAAAAACGTTTGAACCAGTATCTTTACATCTAAATAAAAGGACTGGTTATAAACATAGTATAATTCTAAATCAACTCGCTCCGGATAACCCACTTCACTTCGTCCACTGACTTGCCAGTAACCTGTCACTCCTGGTTTTGCTGATAAAAATTCGTACGACCTAGAACCATACTCTTTTAACTCTTCCTCAACTATTGGTCTAGGGCCCACTAGACTCATATCCCCTTTTAAAACATTAATTAATTGAGGTAATTCATCTAAACTTGTTTTTCTTAGAAATCTACCAAGTTTTGTAATCCTTGGATCTTCTTCAGGTTCTAACTTATAATTATTGTCCAAGTACTTTTGATAAAGAACCTGATTTTTTTTCAATTTTTCATCAGCGTTTACCACCATTGATCTAAATTTATATATATTGAATAATTGACCGTTTTTACCGTATCTTTGTTGTTTAAAAAGTAATGGACCTTTCGAATCCCCAAACATATAGAAAACAGAAACAATTAAAAATACCGGAAACGTAAGAAATAAAGCCAACATTGCTACAAAAATGTCCATTGTTCGCTTTACAAATAGATAAAATTTTGAGACATCCTCAATTTCTCTTACATCAAAACTGCTTTTCGATCTTGACAGGTATGCAGATTTAACTTCTGTACTAGGTTTACTCACCTAATCACCTTCCTACCAATGATTCATTAAGAATCTCTTGTAAATATTCGAACACTTCTTCCTTTATCTCCTTATTCTGTAAAGCAAACTCAATCGTCGTCTTCACAAACCCTAATTTCTCCCCAACGTCAAATCGTTTGCCTTCAAAGTCATAAGCAAATACTCGTTGGATTTGATTTAAATGTTGAATCGCATCTGTTAATTGAATTTCTCCACCTGCACCAACTTCTTGCTTGTCCAAGAATCTAAAAATTTCTGGTGTGAAAATATAACGTCCCATAATCGCTAAGTTTGATGGTGCCATTCCAGGGTCTGGTTTTTCAACAAAGCGATCGACTTGATAACGGCGTCCTTCATTGCCACTTGGATCAATAATTCCGTAACGGTGTGTTTCATTTTCTGGAACCTGTTGGACACCGATAATCGAAGCTTGTGTTTGCTCATACTGATCAATTAATTGCTTTAAGCAAGGAACATCACTTTGAACGATGTCATCACCAAGTAACACTGCAAATGGCTCATCGCCAATAAAATTACGAGCACTCCATACTGCATGTCCTAATCCTTTTGGATGTCTTTGTCTTATGTAGTGAATGTCCGCTAAGTTAGAGGAATACTCTACCTTTGCCAATAAATCTAACTTTCCTTTTTCCGCTAGACTGCGTTCTAATTCCGGCGAGTTATCAAAGTGATCCTCGATGGCGCGCTTTCCTTTACCAGTAACAATGATGATATCTTCAATTCCTGATGCTACTGCTTCTTCGACGATATATTGAATGGTTGGCTTGTCTACGATTGGGAGCATCTCTTTCGGCATCGCTTTCGTTGCTGGTAAAAATCTTGTCCCGAGACCAGCTGCTGGGATAATTGCTTTTTTAACTTGTTTCATAATTTTTCTTCCTCCTTGAAAATATAATGAAGTAAGTAAATAGCTAATGGAACGATACAACCGTTGTCATACCGTTTCACTAACTATTTAAAAACAAAATAGTTAATAATTTATGTACATGGGCATTTAACCCAACCTCACATCACACTATTGCAGACGAGCGCTAAGGTTCTGGATTTTTATCCAACCCACAGCGTGATCGAGTGTCTCCATTGATAGTGGTAAGGAGACATCACCAAATATATTGTCGAAATCTTCAGTAAATTATTTGTATAAATGCTTTACATCTTATCTCATTCACCGAATTTCGTTTTAATCGATGAATCGTACTTTTTACTTTATTCCTTAAACTTTTTCACTAGATTTGTAGCTTCTTGTTAGATGATGATGAAAGCACTAACTTTTTTACCAGTTAGGTCATATCCTCTTCACGAATAAGTCATCATCATGATTACGTTGTATTACTTCCTTTGACTTATTTATATCAAAGGAAAAGTTATAAACCATATATCCAAAGTTATAGAAAGCGCTTTTTTTCTAAAAATTTCTATTATTTTTTTAAAAATTTATCGATTTCACGTTAGAAAAACTAACATTTGCTATCAAATGGCAGATGATTTTTTAAAATTTACTCATTCATAAATGGCTAATGTTACTTCTGGGAAAAATGACTCATAAATAAAAAAAGGAACAAAAGCGCAAGCGCCCTGGTAGCGACGTATGGACTGGGACTGCGGTTACTCGTCCCACCGAAAACATTTGGACTGAACCGCAGGAGATAAAGGAAACATGCCCCTTCATAGGGGTATCCCGACGTTGGGCTCAGGAGCCCCGTTTTAGTCGGCCTTCCTTAAGTTAGAACCTATGTTGACTTATCGTACGGAGGTGAGGTAAGTCTCACTAGTCGCTGGGCGATGGAGCTAGACAGCAATAAAAATCCCCTGCCATTTCAGCAGGGGATTCTCCACTCATTATTTTTTCTTCGCATAATAGTAAAAGTTCGAATTCTTTTTCTCTCGATCATTCAGTATGGTACCTAGTAATTTCGTATTCACACTCTTTAATAAATCAATTGTTTTTTGAGTTGCTCGATACTCTGTAAACTTACTTCTTAGCACTAAGATGGTTCCTTCACAAAAGCCGCCTAGAACCTGGGCATCTGATACTGCCAACACTGGTGATGTATCAAAAATAACTAAATCATAGTTTTCTTTTGCTTCCTCTATAAATTCCTCCATCGCTTTTGAACCTAATAATTCAGATGGATTCGGAGGAATTGGTCCACAGGTTAACAAGTCTAATTGATTCATTCCTGTTTCATAGACTGATTCTTGCAAGGTTTGATTTCCCGCTAAAATATTGCTTAATCCTTGCTCATTCGTTTTCCTGAATCGCAAATGCAACGCAGGCTTACGCATGTCCGCATCTACAATGAGAACCTTTTTTCCTTGTTGCGCAAAGACAACTGCAAGATTTGCCGCTGTCATTGTTTTTCCTTCTCCGGGACCAGGTGATGTGACCATGATTGTCTTTGTGTTTCTATCAATTGAAGCAAATTGAATATTGGTCCGAATCGTTCGATACTGTTCCGCAATCACTGACTTCGGATTACTTCTTGCAATTAATGTCGTTATACCATCACTAGACTGTTTTCTTTTCAGCATCAGATATTACACCTCTTCCTCGTTTTCTCTGTGCATAATTAAACTCTTCCTTCAACACAACACCCTTGTTATCCACGTGGGAGACAACTCCTAATACAGGAATATCTAAATATTTCTGAATATCGTCTTCCGATTTTATCGTGTTATCTAAATACTCTAATAAGAATGCTAAACCAACACCTACCATTGCCCCTAGTACTAATGCGATCGCAATATTAAGTAATGGGTTCGGACTTACTTGCCCTGCTACGGTAGCTTCTGACAAGACATTGACATTATCGACATTCATAATCGTAGGAATTTCTTCTTGGAAAACCGTAACAATCGTGTTTGCAATCGTGATTGCCTGTGCTGGGTTTGTATCTCGAGCTGTTACAGTAACAACCTGTGATTCCTGTGCACTAGACACCCCAATGTTACCCGGTGTAATTTCTGTCCCTAGCTGTTCCGATACCATGTCTAATATACGAGGACTTTTAATAATGACATTATACGTATTAATCAATTCAACATTGGTACGAATTTGTCCTAAGTCATACATCAATTGTTCTGGAGCGTTTTCCTTCTGATTAACGATAAACTGTGAGCTAGATTGATAGGTTGGCGTTAATAGATAATAACTAACGAATCCACTAATTAATGCTGCTCCAATCGTAAGCGATAGGATGAGTAGCATCCGCTTTTTCAACACTTCAAATATTTCCCTTAACGAAACTGTTTCTTCCATCTTTGTCCCTCCATTTTCCTTTCCATTCTTTAGTACTTTATTGAAAACAAATCATGACTTTTTGTACGCTGTCATTGTGAAAAGTTTTCAATCAACTTGTTTTTAGTTATACACCAAGGCTAGGAATACACACATATATCAAAAGTTATAGGAGGGTTAGAAAGCTCGAGATTGATAGAATTTTGCGGGGATAAAAAAGGCAAATAAAAAAAGCAGGATGACAAAAAGGCATCCCACTTTTGTAACAGTAATTAAAAAAATACTACGCTCTATTATCATTTTAGACATAAAAAACACACCCCAATGGATGCGAATTATTAAGTCTATGTTAAAAAAACCATAACTGATTGTAAATAATAGGTAACTTTTATATAATTACCCACAAATACTTGGAAACACAAAGGAGCTTTGAATATTGAAAACGAGAATAGATAACTTCTACCTACTATTAAAAACAGAAGCTGAGGAATCGCTAAACCGCATTCTAAACGATAAGGAACGAGATTTCCTAAAATGGATTGCTGCTAAATATAACGATTCTATTCGTTGATTTTTACAGTTAGACCTCTGTATTTTATTTCTTCTTTAAGTAACTCAACAAAATCCGTTTCTAAATCCAGCTCAATTGATTTTTTATAGGAATCAATTAATAATTCATCACATAATGCTTCAAAAGCATTCATTTTAACCATCCTCTATCAAAATCATTCAAAATCTTCCAAACAACGTGTTCTATTTTCCTATAAAACAAATCCTAAATCAAGTTATTTTTTCTATTAATTAAAATAAAACTATTTTCCTATATTTTAACAAATAAAGGTATCTCATAACAATACTTTATCCCTATATGACTAACTTTTATTTCCAAGTCATTCAATAAGGCGACCTGAGCTTCGTTTCCATACGCTTTTGTCCTTCAACATGTCTCCCCGATTACTTCCAATCGTCATCGATATATTCCACGCTGAGCAATAGCTCGTATTAACATAAAAAAATAAGCCTGGTCTGCCCAATACATTACAAACCAAGCTTATCATTACGATATTTACACGTTATCAATCAATTTTAATTCCTTTGCCTTGAACACTGCTTTCGTTCGACGGTTTACATCTAATTTCGAAAAGATGTTATGATTATGAACTTTTACAGTTCCAACCTTTAGTCCTAACGTGCGGGCAATTTCTTGATTCGAAAGACCTGCTGCCATCAGGTTGATAATTTCTAATTCGCGCTCAGTCAGTTCATCTAAGATCATCATGTCTGGATTTGGTTCTTCTTCCTCGATGGTCGTGACATTCGTCTGATTCGCTTCCTTCACATCAAACGTTTCCATTAACTTCGTCACGAACATCGCCTGTGTACCTAAATATTTAATGACATTTGCTTGTTCCTCTGAGAACAGGTTAGCAATCCAGCGATTTTCCAAGTAAAGAATCCCTTTGAATTGTCCCTGGAATAGGATTGGTAAACAAAGCACCGATCTTGGCATTTGTTTTCGCATATAACTGTCCTGCTGGTATGTCTGATGATGCAGCATATCATCAATCAAAATCATTTTTTTCGTACGATCGACAAACCGAACAATTTGCTGCGGCACCTCGGCGGATTCCTCCAGCCGCTCAGCAAGCAGAGAGAATTCTGTTGTTCCTTTCACAATCGAAGTAACGATGATGGCGTTGTCCTCTTTCGTAAATAGCACGGCTTTTTCTGCGAGTGATTCACGCTTGATCGAGAACATCAATTCCTTTAACGAATGGTTAAAATCCATATCCGATGATAATGACTCAGACGCTTTCATAATATTGGCCAAATTATTGATGGGATATGCTTCGAGTTCAGCCTGAGCGAATGCATCATCATCTGTATGTTCCAATAACGCTTCTTGTTTTTCGGTTGGAAAATATTCTGAATACGTCTCACGAATGGCTTTGGCCTTTGGCCTTGCCCCCCATTTTGTATAGGCTAGCACTGCTTCTTCCAAGTAGTTTTGAATCATGCTGGATTTTCCTTGTTCTAGATAGAATTGAGCAGCTAACTCATAAGTAATGGCTAGATTTTGATCGTAATGGCTTTTCTTTGCCGACTTGATCGCCTGCTCATATAGCAGCTCTGCTTTTTCAGGAAAATCCTGCATGGTTGCATATTCTGCACGGAGCAGCCATTCTCTATGCTCAAAAGCAACAGGATTATGCTGACGCCAAATCGAGAATTTCCGTAATATTTTTGCCATTTCCCTCAATAAATGCTTCTGCTCATCTCCTTCAAAGGATTGCCAGGCCTTTAAAATCGATAGCGCTTTATAAAAGAGATACTCTCCATAGTGAGAAAGATAGCTATTATGGTCCAGATAGTCTTCCGCCTTGAGCGCATAGTTTACCGCTGATTGATATTCCCCATTAATATAATGGATTTGCAATTTATACGTTAAATATTGAAAGATAAGACCTTTTCCACGATCTTTTTTCCTGACCGTATCGATAAAGCTATCCTCATCAAACGAAGAATCGTTCAATGTCAAGCGATCATTGGTTAAGCCTTGTAGGCATCGCGCAAATTGAATGTTCGCGTAGACGCTGTTTTGCAAGAAATGGTCATTGGTTTGATCGAGTATATCTAGATAATTTTTATTCGTCTCGATGATAGCATCTAACGACTGCCATGGGTAGACCATGTTGATATGCTTGCCGACCGCCATATTTGTCGTAATAAGATCCCCAACGCTTAACCCCAAGTCAATCGCTTTCTTCACATATTCCTCACCCTGCTGGACGTCCTTATACCATGAACAAATAACACCGCCAAAGATGATATAAACCTTACATTGAACAGACGGAATCGCCTGCTGGTCCGCTAACTCCACCGCTATTTTTCCAATTTCGTAGCTTTTATCAAACTCTTCCAGCCCCGCACATAAAAACAATCCATATCTCGCATAAATGGTCGGTGCATCCTCTATTTTTCCGTGCTGCATGATTAATTCCATCAGCTTATTTACGATTAAAACAAATACGCTTCGATTCTGAAAAAAGGCAGGCAGCATTAATTGAACCATGATATTCATTGCCTGTTTCATGTCTTCATTCGTTGCATCTGGAAGATTTCTTAATGCTTCAAACCCGTTCGGAAAAAGCTGTCTCGTTCGTCGAATCGCCTCTTTTAACTCGGTATTGTCTGGTGCGAGTGGCAATTTCACACCGACCTGCGCAACACTAAAGATCCCCATTTCAATCGCCTCTTTATACTTCTCCTGGCTAATTAACTGGGTAATTTTTTGCCGGTAAACGAGCGCACTCTCTCGCCAGCCTTTTGCCATTTGTAACAGATCAGCATTAATAGCATCCGCAACTTCAAAATTCCCGCAAAGGTACTCGACATTGGAAACCTCTAAAAAGAGCTGATAGCAAAAATCATAGGCGTTCGTCCATTTTTCCTGATCGATAAATTGAATCGCATGCCGGTAATAATATTTTGCATTATGATAGGCTGCAGCACTTTTTGCTTTTTGAGCTGCACGATAATTCAGCGTTAATAATTTTTCTTGCTCTTCGGCTTCTGTAATCAGAT
This sequence comes from Aquibacillus albus, assembly GCF_016908325.1. Taxonomy (GTDB): domain Bacteria; phylum Bacillota; class Bacilli; order Bacillales; family Amphibacillaceae; genus Aquibacillus_A; species Aquibacillus_A albus. The sequence goes on from NZ_JAFBDR010000035.1 coordinate 33,157, forward strand.
GCATCCCTTTGTTATAATGATTGACTGCTTTAAACAAAATATTGTCCGTGCTTTTATCCGTACTTAATACTGTACCGAGAAATCGGCCAATTTTTAAATGAATTGCTTGCTTTTCGCTGTCACGAACGAACGCGTAGGCCATTTGCTGAATTTGATTATGAAAAAATTGATAACGCTTCTTCCCTCTTGCTAAGTCTGGAGACAAAATCAATCCTTCCTGCTGGGCAAGCACCAAGCCCTCTTGAACATCTTTGGCTGGCAGCGTCGAAAACCGGTTCAGGTCATTTTCATAAAACGCATACCCAAGACAGGCTGCAACCTTCAACACTTCGATTAGCTTTGGTGGTGATTGATCAATTTTTTCCATCATGTACTCGATGATTTGATCGTGGTCTTTTACTCCTTGAATCGCAATTTCGTCCCAATTCCATTTTTGCGATACGGAATCAAAATGAATCCATTGCTCGGATTGAATTAATTGCAGCAGCTGCTTCATGTACAATGGATTTCCTGCTGTTTTTCGATAGATTAATTGAGCTAGCCCTTTACTTTCTGGTAAACTGCTTTCAAGCGTATCTGCGATAAATTGCTCCACTTCCGTAATAGACAAATGCGAGGTGTCAATTTCCGTCGTTTTTACTCCAAATTGATCCATCTGTTTCAATCGATGATAAACTAAGTCAAAAGCCGCGAATTCATTTTTTCTACACGAACCAATAACCATAAACCGGTGGCTGTTCGGATTCGTTAATAACGAATAGACAAGCTTTAGCGATGCATAGTCTGCCCAATGAATGTCATCAAGGAACAGCACTAACGGATGGTTCACATTTGCAAATACTTGGACAAATTGGTTAAACACTTGGATAAAACGGTTGGCAGATTCCGCATCAGAAACAACCTCAACTGGCGGCTGTTCACCGATTAGAGCAGCTAATTCCGGAATCACATCGGTTAAAATTCGACCATTGTTACCGACTGCATCCTGGATATTGTTCTTCCACTCCTCCACTTGTTCATCGCTTTGCATTAAAATTTGCGTGACAATATCGCGAAATGCTTCTACTAATGAATAATACGGAATTTTTTGCTGCATTTGATCAAATTTCCCGCACCCAATGTATGCTCGGTGTTGAACCATCGACCGAAATTGATTTTTTACCAACGTTGTTTTTCCAATCCCAGCTGGTCCACTCACAAAAACGAGTTCGGCCGATCCAAAAGCTGCTCGTTGAAACACATCATACAATGCCTTCATTTCTGTTTCTCTTCCATAAAAAGCCGTTGGAATCGAGAAATCCCCATCAAAGGAGCCTAACGATAATCGGAATGGCTGAATATTCCCATTCTCACTTAACTCCTTCCAGCAGATTAACAAATCCTTGGCAAGGTGCTGTGTACATTGGTACCGTTTATCAGGGTCTTTGTTCAAAAGCGTTAAAATAATTTTACTAACCATCTTGGGAATGGTCCGGTTCATCCGTGTTAACGGGACCGGCTCGACAGCGATATGATTGTGCCTCCAATCCTTCTCTTCATTTCCCGGGAAAGGCGTTTTCCCATTCGTAAACAGTTCATATAACAGCAAGCCAAATTTGTATAAATCCGAACGAAGATCATAGTCCTTTCCTTTATGTACGAGTGCCTCCGGTGCTTGATACTTCTCTTTGTTTCGTTCGTCAAAATAAGGTACAGGTAATATTTTTACGGTTTTATCGTTTGCTAGGATAAGTTGATCGAGAATAATGGTTAGATGTCGTTTGTTTTGCTGATGAAATTCATAGAAGGTGTCCACTAACTGAATGGCAATCCCTAGTATATCTGTCGTCGATAGCTCCTTATTTTTTAAAATTTGTCTCAAGGATCTGCCGTCCGTATCATTGAAAACCATACTGTCACCGTGAACAGATAAAGGACTCCATACATTAGGTAAGCGAAATCGAAGGTGTTGTTGAAGCTCTTTTTTTAATTGAAGTGACTTGTATTCCGAATTCCCTGGTGCCCGCCGCAATAGTACATTTTTGCCGGTTGATGTGTGAAGCGCTTTCAAATACTCGAAATCGCTAATCCTCCACGTTGGTTCAACCTCTTGATACTCATTCTGACCCATTTTAATACCCCTTCCCCCTGTTAAAATGATACCTAGTACTTTTTTCTTATGATATAGCATATATTACCAAAGTTATACAATTTTGAAAACGTTTTTACACAAATTTTTGTCAACTTTTTACAATGTGTAAACCGTTGGTACATAAGGGGTTCCGCGTATTTTGTTGGTTGTTGTTGAGGTTTGTCGAAGAAGAGTGAATTGGGTGGATTTTCTGCGGCGTGGTGATTGGGAATTTCGGTGGAGATGAGAGGAAATAATGGGACGGTGCGCGTGAATGGTGCTGGGGTGAGAGTAAATTCGGGTGCGGTGCGCATATATGGAGCTAGAGTGAGAGTAAATTCCGGATTCGTGCGCATAAACAGTGCTAGAATGAGAGTAAATCCAGATTCCGTGCGCATAAACTCCGCTTGATTGAGAGTAAATTCCGGATTCGTGCGCATATACATCGCTAGAATGAGAGTAAATCCAGATTCCGTGCGCATAAACGCTGCTTGAATGAGAGTAAATCTAGCATCCGTGCGCATAAACGGCGCTAGAATGAGAGTAAATCCAGCATCCGTGCGCATAAAATCTGCTTGAATGAGAAAAAATACCGGATCCGTGCGCATAAACGCTGCTAGAGTGAGAATAAATCCAGATTCCGTGCGCATAAACAGTGCTAGAATGAGAGTAGATTCCGGGGCTGTGCGCATAATCACCGCTTGAATGAGAGTAAATTCCGGATTCGTGCGCATAATCACCGCTTGAATGAGAGTAAATCCAGATTCCGTGCGCATAAACATCGCTAGAAGATAAAGTCCATATAATTGTGTAAAAAGAAAGGTCATCATCATGACCCCATGTTACAATGTTTTCGACCAAGAAAATAGTAAATGGAGGTAAT
>NZ_JAFBDR010000036.1 GCF_016908325.1 Aquibacillus albus
ATAACAAAAAAAAGACCCTGCAAAACAGAGTCAGTAAAAAGTTCAAGGACAAGCCTCTTTTTTTAAACTGTCTATTCTACAGGGTCCATTTTAAAGAGGGTCAGCCTCTTTTTGACTTTTGAACACACACACTTATTGCATTCTGCTCTTTACAAATTCTGAAATGAAAATGTAATAAATTTATGTCTAAAAAAATAGAAAATAGATGTTATAATGAAACAGACCCTGTAATTTCGACAGAAACATGCAGGATTTTCACAGAAAAAATCGAAATAATCATATTAGTCGGCCAAAATAGTACTTTCATTTTCATACATAGACTTGAGGCTATAAAAGGAAATAAACGTATCAATCACCATAGACCTTGGTAACTAATTTGTTAAAAAATCCAAGACGTTCAGCACGTGATAAACACATAAAAAAGATAAAGGTGATAGAAATATGATAGCGATGCAAGGCGTATATAAAACGTACCCGAATGGAGTTACTGCATTAAATGGTATAGATGTAACCATTGAACAAGGTGAATTTGTCTATATAGTAGGACCGAGTGGAGCAGGAAAATCAACATTTATTAAACTGATGTTTCGCGAAGAGGTCCCAACGAAAGGGACAATCAAAATAAACCAGATGAATCTACCAAAAATGAAATGGAAGCAAGTACCGTATTTGCGTAGAGATATTGGCGTAGTCTATCAGGATTTTAAACTACTTCCAAAACTAACAGTCTATGAAAATGTTGCTTTTGCACTGGAAGTAATAGAAGAAGCGCCTAAAAGTATTCGTAGACGCGTGATGCAGGTGCTAGATCAAGTCGGATTGAAAAATAAGGCTCGATTTATTCCTGATGAACTATCAGGGGGAGAGCAGCAGCGTGTAGCTATTGCTAGAGCGATCGTCAATCATCCAAAACTATTGATTGCAGACGAGCCTACTGGAAACCTTGATCCAGACACATCATGGGAAATTATGAAAATATTAGATGAAATCAATGCAAGTGGGACTACCATTATAATGGCCACACACAGTAAAGACATTGTTAACACAATTAAAAAGCGGGTAATTGCGATTGAAGGCGGCTTAATTGTACGTGATGAACACCGAGGTGAATACGGCTATGAAATTTAGTACAGCAACAAGACACTTTCGTGAAGGCTCTAAGAACATTTGGCGAAATGGTTGGATGACCGTAGCTTCTGTAGGTGCGGTTACTACTACATTAGTACTAGTAGGTGCGTTTCTAGCGTTAATGCTAAACCTTAGTCATATCGCTAGTAGTTTAGAAGAAGACGTACAAATTAAAGCATTAATCGATTTAACGGCTTCTGAAACTGAAATAGATGAAGTTGGACAAGCAATTGAACGCATACCTAAAGTATCGACCGTTCAATTTTCATCCAAAGATGAGGAATTGGAAAATTTAATTTCTAGTCTAGGGGAAGAAGGCGAAGTATGGCAGATGTATGAACAGGACAACCCCTTAAACCATGCCTACATTGTTAAAACAGCGGATCCACTCGATACGATGACTGTTGCTTCAAAAATCGAGACAATGACAAACGTAGAAAAAGTAAACTATGGACAAGACGTAGTCCAAAATTTATTCCGATTCAATGAGTATGCAAGAAATATTGGATTAGCGTTAATTATTGGTTTAATTTTCACTGCAATCTTCCTAATTTCAAATACGATAAAGATCACGATTGTTGCACGTCGTAGAGAGATTGGAATCATGAAGCTTGTTGGTGCAACGAACGGTTTTATCCGTTGGCCGTTTTTCGTAGAGGGACTATTGCTAGGTGTGTTAGGAAGTATTATTCCAATTGCTGTTATTGTTACAGGTTATTACTTCTTGGCAAATAGTGCGAATGTGTTAACTCAGTTTAGTTTTGTAGATTTACTACCATTTAATCCATTTGCTATCCAACTGTCATTAATTATTCTGGCAATTGGAGCAAGTATTGGTGTTTGGGGCAGTGTTATGAGTATTCGTAAATTCTTAAAGGTTTAATCTAGGCTGTTTTATAAACGTTTCCTATTAAATTGGTATCACTTTTAAAGTACACAATGAATCCAAGGACGATAGATTCCGCAGGGGGAAGGAGAACTTGGGATGAGAAGGGTAGTTACTTATTTTATTATCTTTACGATTATTTTGTCAGGCATACCAGCTTCAAAACATGTGTTTGCAGAAGGATTAGCTGATATTAAAAGGGAGCTTGAGGAGCTTCAAAGGCAGCAAGGGAGTATAGAAAAACAAAACGGTAGTTTGAGTGACGAGGTAAGTGAAACGCAACAAAAAATTGAGGAAAATAAGGCTCACCAGGCACAAGTAATGAGTGAAATTGAAGAAATCGATTTACAGTTAGAAGATACATTATCGAAGCTAGAGGCGAAAGAAGAAGAAATTATAGCAACGAATAATGCGATAGAAGAAACAGAAGCAGAGATTGAACAGTTAAAGCTTGAAATCTTTGATTTAAAAGATAGAATTGAAACGAGAGAAGAATTATTAAAAAATCGATTGCGTGCATTGCAACAAAGCGGTGGAGATGTAAGTTATTTAGAAGTAATTATGGGCGCGCAAAATTTTGGAGATTTAATTAATCGAGCAACAGCAGTTAATAAAATAATGGACCAGGATAAAAGTATAATGGAAACACATATGGCCGAGAAGCAAGAGCTGGAAGATAAGCAGGTATCACTGGAGGATAAAAAGGCTGATTTAGACGAGAAAAAAGCAGATTTAGAATCACAAAAACAAGAGCTCGAGTCACTAAAATCAACCTTAAACAGCCAAATGCTACAAAAAGAAAAGCTGATGGAAGAGTTAAAGCATGAGCAACATGAACTTGAAGAATACCAAGTAAGCTTGGAAGATGAACAAGAAATTTTAAGAAAACAGGAAGCAGCTATTGAAAAAGCTATTGAGCAAGCAAAGCAGGAACAACAAAGGTTAGAGCAGCTGGCGAAGGAAAATGGTTCACAACCATCTGAAAATGGGACTTTTGTTTGGCCATCAACTGGTACCTTTACTTCTGGTTATGGACAACGATGGGGTAAATTACATGCTGGTATTGATATAGCGAGTGGTGTTGGTACAGCTGTTAAAGCATCTGCTGCAGGAGTTGTTATTTCGACAAACACGGAATGGGATGGAAAAATGAATGGATACGGCAATGTTATTCTTATTGCACATTCCATTGATGGAACGGTTTATACAACATTATACGCCCATTTAAATAGTATGTCGGTTTCAACAGGCGAGTCCGTAAGTCAAGGAGAAACCATTGGTACAATGGGTAACACAGGTAATTCCACTGGCCCACATTTGCATTTTGAAATTCATAAAGGTGGATGGAATGCAGCAAAAAGTAATTCGGTTAATCCATTAAGTCTATTAAAATAATGAGATTATGGACATGTTTATATCAAGTCTGGCATAAACTAAAATAAACCGAAAGGCATCGCAAAGAACTTGTGATGCCTTTTGTGCCATACATATGAAGTGACATCGATCATCGCTTGAACAAAATTAATTGAGGTGAATACGTTGAATTTGAAAAAAAGCCACATCGTAGTACTAATGCTCGCCGCCTTGCTGTTAGGAGGGGTTGGTTCTTATATCGGTGTTCAACTTGCTCAATCGGATCAACCAAATTATGGAAACCTTGCTAACTCGGATCAGCAAGATTTTATTGATTTAAATCCAGATGAGCAGGAAGAACTACTTGGGCAAGACGGAATGGGAGATATGAGGAAAGTAATGCAAGCATATCAAACCATTCAAGACAATTATTTAGAAAAAGTAGAGAAAAATCAATTAATAGAAGGTGCTGTACAAGGCATGTTGGATACATTGGATGATCCGTACAGTGTCTATATGGATAAAGAAACAGTAGAAGAATTCAATCATCAAATTGAGTCCTCCTTTGAGGGAATTGGTGCTGAAGTAAGTATGGTTGATGATAAAGTGACGATTGTTGCTCCGATTAAGGATTCGCCAGCAGAAGAGGCTGGTTTAAAACCAAATGATCAAATTTTAAAAGTAGATGATGAAAGCATTGAAGGTTTAGATCTTTTCGAAGCTGTATCTAAAATTCGCGGTGAACAAGGTTCAAAGGTTGTATTAGAAATAAGTCGCCCAGGTGTGGAAGAGCCTTTCGATGTAGAGATTATCCGTGATGACATTCCGCTTGAAACAGTATATTCGGAAACACAGGAAATCGATGGTAAAAAGGCTGGAATTATAGAGATAACCTCTTTCTCTGAGAACACGGCAGAACGTTTTTACGAAGAATTGATGAAATTAGAAGAGGAAGGCATTGAGGGCCTCGTCATTGATGTGAGAGGAAATCCAGGTGGTTTATTACCTTCTGTAGAGGAAATTTTGAAGAATTTTATTACAAAAGATCAACCGTATGTACAAATAGAAGATAGAAATGGGGAAAGGTCACGTTATTTCTCCGAATTGGAAGAACCAAAGGATTATCCAATTAATGTTCTGATTGATGAGGGAAGCGCATCTGCATCCGAGATTTTGGCAATAGCACTTAAAGAAGCAGGAAATGCCGAAGTTGTAGGGACGACAAGCTTTGGTAAAGGAACGGTTCAGCAAACTATTCCTATGGGAGATGGTAGTACCATAAAATTAACATTGTTTAAGTGGTTATCACCAGAAGGTACTTGGATACATGAAGATGGTGTAGAGCCTACAATCGAAGTGAAGCAACCTGATTATTTTTATACGAATCCAATTCAGCTTGATGAAGGAGATACACTAAAAATTAATGAAAGTAATGATAAAGTTAAAAGTTTACAAACAATGTTAATTGGTCTTGGCTTTAACCCAGGCCGTGACGACGGTGTATATAGTGACCAAACGGAAGAAGCAGTGAGACAATATCAGAAAGAACAAGCATTGGAAGCAACTGGGGAAGTTGACCAACAAACTGCTGAAAGAATCCAGGCGGATATTGTAGGGATCATTAGAAGTGGTGAAAACGATACGCAAAAAGATGAAGCATTAAACGCACTATTTAAGTAAAGTAAAATCCATGAGCAAGTTGCTCATGGATTTTTACTTTACAGGAATCTATTAAAAAACGTAAATTCGATAAGGAAACTTTTATTGATTACTGATACAATAGAAGGAGAATTGTATATACATTATAGGAATTATATTACGTTTTGCATATCTGTCGTGTTAATCAGTGGAGGGGTTTCATATGGAGGCTTGGTTACTGGAATTTATAAAAGGGCTAGGGAAAGTTTTTCTTCATCCTTTATTATATTGGTTTTTAATCCTTGGGTTACTTGCATCGTTGGCAAGGATTAAAAGAGAAAGACATTTTTTTGGAACGAAAATCTATTCTGCTTTTCAAGAAGCAAAATATACATGGCCAATTACAATCGTTAGTTGTCTCGTTTTATCCTGTTTAGCAATTGGACTTGGTGTGATGTTTAGCTTCCCAGTAATGGTTTTATTGTCACTTGTTACGATAATTTTCACGTTAACTAAAAGGTTTTCATGGCTTTCATCTGCATACACGATGGGATTCACTTTCTTGTTGTTGTTAATTTTACCTGATTTGTTAGAAGGACGTCTACCTTCCTATTGGACAGATGGTTTACGAAATGTTGATCCTGTGAGCTTTACAATCATCTTAGGTTTACTTATTATTATTGAAGCGATTTTGATGATTCGAATAAATAAAAAGGAAACATTTCCTGAGCTTGTAAAAGGCAATAGAGGTAAGTGGATTGGACAACACCGATTAAAGAAAATTGCTGTAGTACCTTTTTTTGCATTGATTCCGGTTGGTGAAATCGTACCTTTTTCTAGCTGGTGGCCTATTTTTCAAATAGATGGTGATCGTTTTGGAATTATTCTGTTGCCGTTTTTAATTGGCTTTGAACAGGTTGTTAAAGGAGCAGCACCCTTAAAGGCAACGCGAAACCTAGGTCAATCGTTATTAATATTAGGTTTATTGACAACAGGAACGGCAATAGCTGGGTATTACCTGACTATTTTAACCTTAATTAGTGTTGCTATTGCTATCATTGGTAGAGAGTTTATTTCTTTCCGATTTCGATCCAAAGATCAACAAAACAAGCCTTTCTTCAGTCCGAGTCCAACTGGGATGCTTGTTTTAGGTGTTATCCCAGTGTCACCAGCAGATAAATTAAGTTTATCCCCTGGTGAAATAATTATAAAAGTAAATGGTAAATCTGTATCTAATGAGCAACAATTTTATGAAGCATTGCAAGTAAATAGCGCTTATTGTAAATTGGATGTTCGTGATGAAAGAGGGGAACTCCGATTTGTACAACGAGCGATGTATCAGGGGGAACATCACGAATTAGGAATCATATTTGCTGAAGGCAGTTATCGTTTTAAAGACCATAAGATGAATATGAAACAAAAAAAATCAGGATAGATTTACTGACCACTTACTTTTATGTTCGATTGAGTAAGTGGTTTTTTCATTTATTACATAAACTGGTGCACTTTGCTTGGCTTTCCAAGACAAAAAAAGACAAAATATGATTTCTTGCTAGTAAAATTTACCGATTTGATTGAAAAAAACGGCATAGTAGGCTACTATGAAATTAGTATGAAAGCACTATAAATAGATTAATAAAGGCAAACTTTTTGAAAGAGAAGGACGCAAAGCCAAGGGTCTAAGGTTTTACGGGGGCATACCCATAAACTATGATAGCCTGGTTACTAATCTTAATTTTGGGGTTATATTGACTATCCATTAATTAAGGATAGTCTTTTTTTATACTGTACTAGAATTAGTATTTCGAATGTGACAACCATTAAAACAAGATTAATGATAGATAGAGTGGAGGGGAAATATGGATAAGACAACAGTGATCGGGATTATTGTAGGTGTTCTTGCCATTGGAGTTGGGATGGTATTGAAAGGTGTTAATGTACTTGCATTAGTTAATCCTGCTGCATTAATTATTATTTTTCTAGGGACACTAGCCGCTGTATTTATATCATTTCCGATGAATACTATTAAAAACATTCCACAGCTAATAAAAATTATTTTTAAGGAATCAAATGAATCAGATCTTAAAACAATTATTACGATGTTTACCAATTTATCTGATGTTGTCCGTAAAGAAGGAGTTCTCGCTTTAGAAACACATATGTCCGAGTTTACTGACACCTTTTTAAAGTCAGGTATAGGCCTTATCGTTGATGGACAAAAACCGGAGTTTATTCGTGATGTCCTGCTAGAAAAGATAGATGCAATGGAACAAAGGCATCAAAAAGGGATTCGACTTTTCACACAAGCAGGAACGTTTGCACCGACATTAGGTGTATTAGGAGCAGTTGTTGGACTAATCGCTGCGCTTGGTCATATGGAAGATGTAGCATTATTAGGGAAAGCAATTTCGGCAGCTTTTATTGCAACGTTATTTGGAATTTTCTCTGGGTATGTTTTATGGCATCCTTTTGCAAATAAGTTGAGGGAAAAGTCAAAAGATGAAGTACAGGTCAAGCTAGTGATGATAGAGGGGATTTTATCTGTAGCAAATGGTGAATCACCGTTAGTAATAAAGGACAAATTGGGGTCCTATCTTTCCACGAAAGAATTTGACCAGTGGAAGCTGGAGCAGGAGGAGGAAATGAATGCGTAGAAAGAGAGGGATTGAAGAAGAAAAAACAGATGAATCTTGGTTAATTCCTTACGCTGATATGCTTACCCTGCTATTAGCACTATTTGTTGTCTTATTTGCTATGAGTGAAATCGATGCAAAAAAATACGAAGAGCTATCTAATTTTTTCCGTAATGAACTTGCAACAGGGCCTACGGGAGATGGCATCTTAGAGGCAGATGAAAGCGTAGTAGATGTAGTAACTGAAGTGAACAGAGAACCAAAGGAAATCATTGATGAAGAGAAAAGTGAACGAGAATTAAATCAATTAAAGCAATTACAGCAAGAGATTAATACATACATTGAGAGAAACAATCTTTCCACTATTTTAGGTACGAAATTGATGGATGAAGGACTGCTGATTTCTATCTATAATGAATTGTTTTTTGATTCAGGTAGTGCCACAGTGAAAGGGGAAGGGGAACAAGTAGCGCAGGAAATTTCTGAATTACTTTATACTGATCCCCCACATCAAATCGTTATCAGTGGTCACACCGATAACGTACCGATTCGAAATGGTAGATTTGCTTCGAATTGGGATTTAAGTGTGATGCGAGCGGTTAATTTTATGCGATTGTTATTGGATAATGAAAAGTTAGATCCGCAACGGTTTAGTGCGAAAGGATATGGAGAACATCAGCCAATATTACCAAATAATAGTGAGGAAAATAGAGCTAAAAATAGACGTGTAGAAGTTCTGATTCTACCAAACTACCAAATTGATTCAGAGAGTTAAACAATCTTCAAACCAGACGATTTTGTCGAATCTCCTATTCACTAAAAAATAGTAAGAAAAAGAAAATATGATTAATCATTTAAAATAAAGAGGTGTACGATGAGGTTAATAGATATTTCCGAATATGATTATCAAACGATGGTCTTAGCGAAACCTATTTTTGATTCCCAAAAAAGAGTTTTACTTGCTGCTGGAAGAACGATTAACCCCAAAATACTCAGCAGACTCGAGGATATTGGTATTAATTTTCTTTTTGTAGAAGATGAAATATCTAAAGGGATACATATAGATGATATGATAGATTTACCAACATGGACAGATTCGATTGAAGTAGTAAAGGACTTTTATGAACAAGTGCAAAGTGGAAAAAGACCGGACATAAAAGATTTACAGAAGGTTGGGAATCTATTATTGAAGGAAGTAAAGGTTCGGCCCACATTAGTACTCATACCATCTGGAACGATGGCTAAAGAGGTACAGCCTTATGCACATGCTGTAAATGTAACGATTTTGTCATTAATGACAGGAAAAAAATTGGGCTACAATGATCGAAAGCAAATAGATTTAGCGATTGGTTCGCTTTTACATGATATTGGAAAGGTGCTTACGGATGAATATGAGAAGCATCCGGAATATGGTTTCAACTATATTCGTAATAATAACCAATTAAGTGTCGTCTCCTCTCATGTCGCTTATCAGCATCATGAATCGGTTGACGGTGAAGGCTTTCCGCGGCAGATATCAGGAGATACGATTTTAGAGGTAGGTCAGATTTGTGGTATTGCCAATTTGTACGATAACTACATCACTCAAAAAAGTATGGCTCCACATGAAGCGATGGAAGGTATAATGGCGACATCTGATCGGTTATATATGCATAAAATTGTGCAAGCATTTACTCGGGCAATTCCAACTTATCCTCCAGGAACGAAAGTGCTCATTGGTAAAGGGGAACAGGCTATTGTTACACAAATTAATACGCACCTTCATCGCCCCATAGTAAAGGTTCTATCATCAGAACAAGAAATAGATTTAGCTGAGGATCCTACAATCATGATTGAACCACATAGCGATTGAACTATCCCTCACTTAAAAGGGGGGGCTTCTCGCCCAAAAAAAATAAAAATAGAGCCGTATTCTTTGTTAAAAACGGAATACGGCTCATTATTTTTCGGATTATTTAACTTCCAACAGCTCTCGTAATTCTTGTTCTGATAACTTGGATAGCATGGTTTCGCCAGGCTGAATGATTTGATCAACAAGTGCACGCTTTTTTTGCTGCATCTCATAAATTTTTTCCTCGATCGTACCTTCTGTAATTAAGCGGATTACTTGAACAACGTTTTTTTGGCCAATTCGGTGGGCTCTTCCAGCAGCTTGCTCTTCCACAGCCGGATTCCACCATAGGTCAAACAAAATAACCGTATCTGCCCCTGTTAAATTCAAGCCAGTTCCACCAGCTTTGAGTGAAATGAGAAAAATCGGTTTTTCCCCATCATTGAACGCATCCACCATTTCAATTCGTTCTTTAGAAGGTGTTGATCCGTCCAAGTAAAACGTATCAAATCCTGTTTGATTAAGCTTATCGTTAATGATCGAAAGCATGCTTGCAAATTGAGAAAAAATTAGTGGTCGTTTACCGTTTGCGATTAACTCATCGACTAATTCCATTAGCTGCTCAAGCTTGCCAGATTTCCCACTGTAATTTTCCATAAATAATGAAGGGTGACAGCATATTTGGCGAAGTCTTGTTAGTCCCGCTAAAATTTCCAGCTTACCACGTTCAAAACCTTTTTCCTCAATGGTTTGATTCATTGTTTGCCGCATTTTTTCAACATGTGCAACATATACTTCTTTTTGATTTTTCGTTAGATCAGAGTAATTAACAGTTTCAATTTTGTCAGGAAGCTCGTGTAATACATCTTTTTTGACTCTTCTTAACAGAAATGGTCGAGTCATTTTAATGATAGTTTCACGTTCTAGTTTTAAAAAAGTTTTTTTGTTTCCAAACATTCCTGGAGAAATCGTATGGAAAATCGACCATAATTCCTCTAGTGCATTTTCAATTGGTGTTCCACTTAATGCGAATCGTTGTCTTGCTTGAATGGAACGAATAGATTTAGCTGTTAATGTTAAGTGATTTTTGATAGCTTGCGCCTCATCTAAAATTAACGAATCGAAAAGCTGTTGTTCATAAAGTTGTACGTCCTTACGTATTAACGGATAAGAAGTAATATAGACATCAGCACGTTCATTTTCTATTCGTTTTTGTCGTTGTGCTTTATTTCCAGATATAACGACTGTTTTCATCGTTGGTGCAAATTTCTCAAACTCTTTTTTCCAATTGTAAACGAGTGAAGCTGGTGCAACGACTAAGCTTTGATGCCCGTCCGTACTCGATTCTTTTTCCGATAAAAGATAGCTAATCGTTTGCAGTGTTTTTCCTAAGCCCATGTCATCTGCTAAAATACCGCCAAGATGATAGGTCGATAATGTTTTTAACCATTGGAATCCCGTATGCTGGTAGTCTCTTAGTTCAGCATTCAAATCTTTTGGCAACGGAAAGTTTAAGCTGTCCGGTTGCTTTAAGTCTGATAATAGTTGTTCGTATGCTTGACCATAATTGGAAGATTGACGCTTCAGCGTTTCCTCCACTTGAAAGCTTCTTGCTGCAGGAAGCTGTACATGTCCATCCTCTACTTGCTTTTTGTTTAGTTGTAGCTGATCTGCTAATGAACGAAAAGGTTTAAATTCATCTTGATCCAAAGCTAGCAACCCACCATCGTGGATTCGGACGAAACTTTTTTTGTCGATGATGGCTTGTAAAACATGCTGGACATCTTCCTTTGAAATCCCTTCTAAATCAAAGAAAATATCTAGAAATCCTTTTTTGGAATCTAGGTCAACTTCGGTTTTAAAAGTAGGTTTATCGATGATCATTGCATCAACATGCACAGAAGTATGGACAGTAGCTATTTCCTTCAATTCTGATAATTGCTCATGAAGAAACTTATAAATCGCTTCATTTTTAAATAATTGAAAACGATTATTTAAGAAAACAAAACCAGCATCTTCTAATAGGCGTAAAACATTCATTTCCTTTGCAATATCACGTTTAACGACAACTCCTTTTGGAATGTCGTCGTTATAAGGATAAATGACTGCATCCCCGTAATGAAAGGCCACATCCGCTGTCAGTGTTCCATCTGTTTCGTCTAAATAGATAATAGAGGATAATGGAGCTAGTTTAATCCAATCCTTTGTGTCTTTTCCATAATTAACGTTGCCAATCTGTTCTAATTGTGGTACCACCTTTGTTAGAAATGCTTCAATATTTTCTGCACTGATTGGGTGTGTTTGCTTTGTACGATAGGGTAATACTGTAAAGATTTGATCGATAATTTGGTGTTGCTCATTGGTTAATCGATAAAATGTACCCTGTTTTAAAAGATAGTGATAATTTTCTAAATAAGTGTAATTAGCTAATGCTGAGATATCTACCTGATACGTGTTCTGATCTTGCTTCATTAAAGAAAAGGTAAGCTCATCCAATTGGTCTTTGATCGTTATACCATTGTGGTAGCTTCCATCTCCCTCTTTATAAAAGCAGGACTGTTCACTAATTAAGCTTAATAACTGATTGGCAGCTCCAGGTGGAATGACGATTGTTCGCTTATCATGAATTGGATTGGACAATCCGTGCTCAACTAAAGCCTCATGGTCATAAGCAGTCAACAAGTACTGCAAAATTTCTTGATCTTTTTCCGTAAACGCATGTGTGTCTGGCTGGTAAGTAAAATTTGTTGTAATTTTATAGGCTTGATTTTTTTTAATACTTACTAAAAACTCACGAATATTTCTAATAACATACGTTTTGTTTGCTCCAACCTTTAATTCAATTTCTAGAAATGCTTTTGAATTATGAGGGTTTTTTCTTGTTCCGATAATGTAATCCATTTGTAACACCTGTTGTTTTGTTGTTACAGGCTGTGATGGTTTGGAAAAAGCATCGATTATTCGAGTGGTGAATGTATCATCAATCAAGTATCCATCCTCTTTTGACGGCGGCGGTGTTTGCCCGTTGTTTGTTTTCTTCAGCTTGTCCCATGATGTTTGTCCAATTGCTAGTAAAACAGCAGCAATATGTTTGCACGTGTAGTGAGTTGCATATGCAGGACAATCACAGCTTGCTTCTATGTCATCATGGTCGAAAAAGAAAATTCGAACACTATATGTTTCAGTGCCGCGTACAGTTCCTTTCCATGAATTTATCGAAGGGTTATAAGTTAACCCATAAACCCTATTTTTTTTGAAGTAGTCATAACCTCTTTTATAAAAGCGTTCGCCAGTGATTCGAACGATATCTTGTTTATCAATGAAAAAGGTTCGCATATCTTTCACCTCTTTAAGCGAATTTTACCTATCCTTCCATTATAGCAGAGAACGGTTCCGTACAGTTTTGGAAGTTTCATGAATAAGATAAAGAGACTCTTTTCGTATTCTTTTTTATTGCACAGTTGACACATAATGCGACATAACTGCAAAGTTGATTTCCGCTACGGGCAGTCGCTTTCCGCGGGCAACGCTTCAACTTCCTCGGAAGAAAACCACTTCCTGCGGGATTTTCAGCTGTTGCTTTTCCCGCAGGAGTCGACTGCCCTACGCTCCAATCAACAACACATAAGTAAATGATTATCTATTGATTTAATCTGAAATAATACTTTTGAAGTATAATAGCGCAAAACCAGCAGAAAAAATACACGTAGACTCCTCGAAAAATACAAACCAATTTCTTATGTGTGAAATAATAATGCCGGTGTTTTCCTTGTCTTATGTAAAAAGCGAGGAGAAGACATCCACGTAATGTGAATTCCAGTACTTACACATATGATTAATCGAAGAATCGCTTTTAGCGTAGGCAGAATACGCAGACTCCTGCGGGAACAGCACGTGTCCGAAGACCCCGCAAGAAGAGTTCTTTGCTTCTGAGGAGGCTGAGGCCGTGCCCGCGGAAAGCGAAGTATTCTGCCGAAGCGATATCCCAGCACTATTTTAATTTCACTGTACTGCGTATTAATCGTATGTTGCACATTAATACGATCATAAATAAGTTGCTTGTTTGGTGTAATCATGATATCTTCTAGTATTGGATATGATAATTGAAAAATAGGAAAAAGGAGAATTATTTCGATGTAAAAATCCCTTAGTGTAACGGATAAAAAGAGAAGAATAAAAATTAAATAGAAGGGATTTTAAATATGAATATCAATCATGAAGTGAAAAAAAGAAAAACATTTGCAATTATATCTCACCCGGATGCCGGGAAAACAACATTAACAGAAAAACTGCTTTTATTTGGAAACTTAATTCGATCAGCTGGGACGGTAAAAGGAAAAAAATCTGGCAAGTTTGCAACTTCTGACTGGATGGAAATTGAAAAGCAACGTGGGATTTCTGTTACCTCTTCCGTCATGAATTTTCCTTATAAAGACTATCAAGTAAACATTTTAGATACGCCTGGTCACGAGGACTTTAGTGAGGACACATACCGGACATTAACAGCTGTGGACAGTGTAGTAATGATCATTGACGCTACAAAAGGGATTGAGGCTCAAACGCTGAAATTATTTAAGGTATGTCGTATGCGTGGGATTCCGATTTTTACGTTTATTAATAAGCTGGATCGTGAAGGTAGAGAACCACTGGAGTTATTAGAGGAAATTGAGCAGGTATTAAATATTAGTACCTATCCGATGAACTGGCCAGTTGGAATGGGTAAGCGATTTTTGGGTATCTTTGATCGTTATAATAAACAGTTTATTCAGTATAATGGAAATGAAGAGGAAACCTATATTCCTTATGCTGATTTAGACAATTCAGAGCACGAGGATTTAGTGAAAAATGCCACCTATCAGGAAACAGAGGATGAACTAACTTTAGTGGATGAAGCTGGAGATAATTTTTCATTAGAGAATGTTTTAAAAGGGGAACAAACGCCGGTTTTCTTCGGTAGTGCATTGGCGCCATTTGGTGTGCAATCGTTTTTTGATACGTTTATTTCGATGGCTCCTAATCCAACACCGAGAAAAACAACTGAGGGACTTGTTAGCCCTGATAACCCGGATTTCTCTGGATTTGTTTTTAAAATTCAAGCAAACATGAATCCAGCACACCGTGATCGAATTGCCTTTTTACGCGTTTGCTCTGGGAAGTTTGAACGTGGAATGAGTGTGAAGCTTGCTAGAACAGACAAAACAATCAAGCTATCACAATCGCAGCAATTTGTTGCATCTTCTAGGGGCACGGTGGAAGAGGCCTATGCTGGTGATATTATTGGGATTTATGATCCAAATGCTTATCGAATTGGAGATACATTGATTGATGGGAAGGATAACTTTGAATATGATGAACTACCTCAGTTCCCACCAGAGTTATTTAAAAAGGTATCCGCTAAAAATGTAATGAAGGGCAAACAGTTTAAAAAAGGTCTTGAACAGCTCGTGCAGGAAGGTGCGATTCAGCTGTTTAAAGGTCATCGAACGGAGTCTTATATAATTGGTGCCGTTGGTGAGCTACAATATGAAGTATTTGAATATCGAATGAAGAATGAGTACAACGTAGAAGTTAGCTTGGAATCAGTTGGAGAAAGAATACCACGCTGGTTAAATACAGATCAAGTCGATGAATCTTTATTTGACGATCGAAATCTTCTAGTGAAGGATCGCGAAGGACAATTCCTCGTCTTGTTTAAAAATGATTTTGCACTAAGATGGTTTGTCGATAAACATCCGGATATAGAATTAATTGATTTGTTTGAAGTAAATCAATATGATCAAAGCTATACGTAAAATGTAAATAAGTATAAAAGAAAAACGAATTCAGTATAATTAGCGGAATGAAAATCCATCGAATCAATAATATGGATCCTCATTCCGCTAAATTGATAAAAAGCTGTCACAACAGTGGGGAACAGGTCGTGGTTCCGCTATTAGCACAAAATCGATGGAATTTTGGTTGAAAAAGGCAAATAACGGAACGAGAATCCTAGTTCATGCTCGAAACGAACGTTTTAGCGAAAATAACGGAATGAGGATCCACCAAATCAATAAAGTAGATCTAAAGTCCGCTTCGTCAACTACTGCCGCCCAACGCTTCAAACACTGATTCTCGCCCATTCAAATCCTTCGTCTATTCAACTGTAACGGTTAGCTCTTTGTGTTCATGTAAGTCATCCTTTTTTACATGGATGATAATCATGTATTCACCAGTATAGTTAAACGTAACCTCACCTTTATACTGTCCATTTGGAGATTCTTCTAAATCAATCCATAAACCATCATCTTCGGTCTTATGGGAAATCTCGAGCGATACGTTACTTTCAGTAAGCGACTCCCTATCTTGCTCAAGTTGAACGCTAACTTTTTGCGTGTCATGTGCTTCTAGCTTTTCTGGAATATCAAGATGGATGGAAACATTCCCATGGTGGTGATGGTCAGAATGATTGGAATCGTTCTGATCATCGTCTTCTTCTCTGTCCCCATCATCATGTTGTTCTGTCTCTTTGTTTTTATCTGTGTCATTTACGACATCAGGTTGTCCGACTGTTATTTCAGCCTTAGGCATGGTATGTAATCCCTCAGCAGTAACGTGGGACTGAACAAAGTAAATGCCATCTGAATCAAAGGTATATTCTATCTCATAAACCCCATCACCGATGTGACTGGCCTTAATCATTTCACTATCGCCTTTTTCTCCATCCATCCAAACTTCAAACTCTACTTCTTCTGCATTCTCTACTTCTTCATTGCCATAAGTGACTATTGCTTGTAATGTAGCTTTTTCATTAACCTCTAACGATTCTGGTGCTTGTAAGTCAACAGCCAGTGTTGCTAATGGTTCACTATCCTCTGCATTAGGACTAGAATTATCCTGACCACAAGCAGCTAATAATAGAAACGTAAATAATAGTATAAATGGTTTTGTCATCCAATGTTCCTTTCTTTTTATGTAGCTTTATTGTTAGGTCGATTATAAATAATCTTTAAACTTATCACAATGGATAGAGGAAGTTGTTTCTAACAATGTGGTGAACAACCATACACCAAATAACCTGGAAACATTTTCATTCAGCTAGATTGTCTATTTTAGAGCTATTTTGTTTGAAAAGCAAAGCGAGGGTGGTATTGTATAAAAAAAGCATATAAATGATCACGAATGTTTGTTCGTGTTTCTGTTAAAAATATAGTATAATATGATAAGCTTGAATTAGAAGGGAACGGAGGTTGTATCGTCGTGGAAAACAAATTTGACCTTGTATCTAATTATCAACCACAAGGAGACCAACCAACAGCAATTGCAGAACTCGTCGATGGGGTTCAAAAAGGGAAGAGAAACCAAACATTGTTAGGTGCTACAGGTACCGGGAAAACATTCACCGTTTCGAATGTTGTAACGGAGGTTAATAAGCCTACCCTAGTCATTGCCCATAATAAAACGTTAGCTGGGCAGCTATATAGTGAATTTAAAGAATTTTTCCCAGACAATGCGGTTGAATATTTTGTCAGCTACTATGACTATTACCAGCCGGAGGCCTATGTACCATCTACGGATACTTTTATTGAAAAGGATGCAAGTATCAACGATGAAATAGATAAGCTGCGACACTCTGCTACATCTGCATTGTTTGAGCGAAGAGATGTATTAATTGTAGCTAGTGTTTCGTGTATTTATGGTTTAGGTTCTCCAGAAGAATACAAAAGCCAAGTCGTATCCTTACGTGTAGGAATGGAAAAGGATCGAGATGAACTACTTAGGAATATGGTAGATATCCAATATGCAAGAAATGATATCGATTTTCAACGTGGTACTTTCCGCGTACGTGGTGATTCTGTAGAAATCATACCTGCGTCAAGAGAAGAGCATTGTATCCGTGTTGAATTTTTTGGAGATGAAATTGACCGAATACGAGAAGTAGATGCGTTAACAGGCGAGATCATTGGTGACCGTGAACATATTGCTATCTTTCCAGCATCTCACTTCGTAACGAGGGAAGAGAAGCTGAAGCTAGCAATCAAAAATATTGAAAAAGAGCTACAAGACCGCTTAAAAGAATTTAGAGAACAAGACAAACTTTTGGAAGCACAACGTATAGAACAACGAACAAACTATGATATAGAAATGATGAATGAAATGGGCTTCTGTTCAGGCATTGAAAACTATTCGAGGCACTTAACATTTCGTGAGCCTGGTTCAACACCGTATACGTTGCTCGATTATTTTCCGGATGATTTTTTAATCGTTATCGATGAATCACATGTTACCTTACCACAAATTCGAGGTATGTATAATGGGGACCAAGCACGAAAACAAGTGCTAGTTGACCATGGCTTTCGATTACCGTCAGCGATGGATAACCGACCATTAACGTTTGATGAATTTGAAAAAAAAGCGAACCAAATGTTATTTGTATCTGCTACGCCTGGACCGTACGAGCTAGAGCATACGCCGAAAATGACCGAGCAAATCATTCGTCCGACTGGATTGCTTGATCCCGAAGTGTCTATACGTCCAATAGAAGGTCAAATTGATGATTTAATCGGTGAAATTAATAATCGAATCGATCGAAATGAACGGGTATTAATTACGACGCTGACGAAGAAAATGTCTGAAGACCTGACTGATTATTTAAAAGAGATTGGTATGAAGGTTGCTTACTTGCATTCTGAAATTAAGACGTTAGAAAGAATTGAAATTATCCGTGATTTACGCGTAGGAAAATATGATGTACTGGTAGGGATTAACCTGTTAAGAGAAGGTTTGGATATACCAGAAGTATCACTCGTTGCTATTTTAGATGCGGATAAGGAAGGATTTTTGCGTTCGGAACGATCACTGATTCAAACCATGGGTCGTGCAGCAAGAAATCAAAATGGACAAGTCATTATGTATGCTGATAAAATGACGGATTCTATGCAAAAAGCAATTGATGAGACAAATAGACGTCGTCAAAAACAACAGGCATACAATGAGGAGCATGGCGTCACACCACAGACAATTAAAAAAGAGGTTCGAGATGTTATTCGAGCGACAGTTGTTGCTGAAGACGCGAATGAGTATAAAGAGGATACACCTAAGTTAACTGACTTATCGAAGAAAGAGAAAGATAAAATGATTGAAGAAATGGAAAAAGAGATGAAGCAAGCGGCACGTGAACTGAACTTTGAACGGGCTGCAGAGCTTCGCGACTTAGTATTGGAACTAAAAGCGGAAGGATGACGCAAATGGTTAAAAAGGCAATAACCATTCGGGGGGCAAGAGCCCATAATTTAAAAAACGTTGATGTAGATATACCGAAAGAGCAATTAGTTGTGTTAACCGGTTTATCTGGTTCTGGTAAATCATCATTAGCTTTCGACACCATCTATGCCGAGGGACAAAGACGGTACGTAGAATCCTTGTCTGCCTATGCAAGACAATTTCTTGGCCAAATGGACAAGCCTGATGTTGATGCGATTGAAGGGTTATCACCAGCGATTTCAATTGATCAAAAAACAACGAGTCGTAATCCACGCTCGACAGTAGGTACCGTAACAGAAATTTACGATTATTTGCGATTATTATTCGCTCGGGTTGGTCACCCTACTTGTCCGAAGCATGGGATAGAAATTACGTCACAGACGATACAACAAATGGTAGATCGAATATTAGAATATCCAGAAAGAACAAAACTGCAAATATTAGCCCCCGTGGTATCAGGTAAGAAGGGCGAGCATGTAAAAGTGCTAGAGAATATCAAACAGGAAGGGTATGTTCGTCTAAGAATTGACGGAGAATCACGTGAGATTTCTGAAGACATACAATTGGAAAAAAATAAAAAACACTCGATTGAAGTTGTTGTGGACCGTATTGTTGTTAAAGACGGTGTGACGTCACGTTTAACGGATTCGATTGAAACAGCACTACGGTTAGGAGAAGGAAAGGTCATTGTAGATGTTATTGGTGATGAGGAACTGTTGTTTAACGAGGATCATGCTTGTCCTATTTGTGGTTTTTCGATTGGAGAATTAGAGCCAAGATTGTTTTCATTTAATAGTCCTTATGGAGCATGTGATCGGTGTGGTGGACTTGGGACCCAGCTTGAAGTTGATTTGGATTTAGTCATCCCGAATTGGGACGTTTCTTTGAAGGATGGTGCAATCGTTGCTTGGGAGCCGACAAGCTCTAATTATTATCCGAAATTACTAGAAAGTGTATGTACCCACTATGGCATTGATATGGATGAACCGATTAAAAACCTGCCAAAAGAACATTTGGATAAAATTTTATACGGCAGTGGAAAAGAAAAGGTTTATTTTCGCTATGAAAATGATTTTGGCATTGTTAGAGAAAATGAGATTATGTTTGAAGGTGTTATTGCAAACATTGCTCGTAGATATAGGGAAACAAGCTCCGATTTTATTCGAGAACAAATGGAAAAATATATGGCACAAAAATCCTGTCCAACATGTAAAGGGTATCGTCTCAAAAAAGAAGCATTAGCTGTTTTAATTAATGGTTTGCATGTAGGGAAGCTGACTGAGTTATCTGTTACAGAAGCAAAGGAGTTTGTTGAGTCTTTAACTCTAAGTGAAAAAGAACAGAAAATCGCTCATATGATCTTAAAGGAAATTAGTGAGCGATTATTGTTTTTAAATAATGTTGGACTCGATTACCTTACATTATCTCGTTCAGCCGGTACGCTCTCCGGTGGTGAGGCGCAACGTATTCGTCTTGCTACGCAAATAGGCTCAGCATTAACGGGAGTACTTTACGTGTTAGATGAACCTTCTATTGGTCTACATCAGAGAGACAATGATCGCTTGATTGAAACGCTTAAGCGAATGCGTGACTTAGGAAATACGTTAATTGTCGTTGAGCATGACGAAGATACGATGCTTGCTGCTGACTGGTTAATTGATATTGGTCCTGGAGCAGGTGAACATGGCGGGCAAATAGTTTCTAGTGGAAAACCTGAGAAAGTAATGAAGGATAAACGGTCATTGACGGGTCAGTATTTGTCAGGCGAAAAATTCATTCCAATTCCAACTGAACGTAAAGTACCAGATGGTCGTTATGTTGAGATTATAGGTGCTGAAGAAAATAATTTGAAAAATGTAAGTGCTAAAATACCGATTGGCTTATTTACTGCTATTACTGGTGTTTCCGGATCCGGCAAAAGTACCTTTGTGAATGAAATTTTGCATAAAGGACTGGCTATGAAACTACAACGTGCAAAGCAAAAACCTGGTAAACATAAAGCAATTAAAGGGACGGAACATTTAGAAAAAGTGATTGATATTGATCAGTCTCCAATTGGCCGGACGCCGCGATCCAATCCAGCAACCTATACGGGTGTTTTTGATAACATTCGAGATGTTTATGCACAAACGAATGAAGCAAAGGTACGTGGTTATAAAAAAGGTCGATTTAGCTTTAATGTAAAAGGTGGCCGTTGTGAAGCATGCCGAGGCGATGGAATTATCAAAATTGAGATGCACTTTCTACCTGACGTTTATGTTCCGTGTGAGGTTTGTCATGGGAAAAGGTATAACCGGGAAACATTAGAGGTGAAATATAAAGGCAAAAACATTGCTGATGTCCTTGATATGACGATTGAAGAAGCGCTCGCCTTTTTTGCAAACATTCCAAAAATCAAGCGGAAGCTGCAAACAGTATTTGATGTTGGTCTTGGATATATTCGGTTAGGTCAGCCTGCAACAACGCTTTCCGGTGGGGAAGCTCAGCGTGTAAAATTAGCAAGTGAATTACACCGAAGATCAAATGGTAAAACTTTGTACATTTTAGATGAGCCTACCACTGGTTTACATGTGGATGATATTTCTCGTTTATTAGAAGTGTTGCAAAGATTAGTCGATAATGGTGACTCTGTTCTAATTATTGAACATAATTTAGATGTTATTAAGGCTGCCGACTATATCGTTGATCTTGGTCCGGAAGGTGGCGAACGTGGCGGTGAAATCATTGCTACTGGTACACCAGAGCACATTGCAGAACAATCGCAATCTTTTACAGGGAAATATTTGAAACCAATTCTTGAAAGAGACCGCAACCGCATGGAAGAGAAACTGCAAATAAAAGAAAAAGTAGCACAAAAATAGTAGCTTATCTATCAAGAGACTGTCACCAGCGTATTTACTTATCGGTGGACAGTCTCTTTTAATTATAGGTTGGAGTACTAATAAAGGTTAATTGCTTTCAGTATCTATCCATTTAAAGCTATAATGGCAGTATAATAATATTTAAAGGGTGATTAGATGGATCCAATACATATAGAGAAAGTCCAAACTGAACTAGAGAGATATTTAAACAAAGATGTATATGTTCACTTAGAAACAACGAATGGTGCGTATGCTAGTCATAATGATGAAAATGCATATAATGTCGGTGCATTTATAAGAAATGCAAAGGTTCGCTATAATCATGCAAAAATTGTAGGCTCAGGTAATGTTTATCGAGTTGGATTAAAGCTTGATATTGGCTGGGTTTATGCAGAAGGATTAAGTGAATATGAAGTAGATGATCAAAACCGTTTATTAATGGCAGGGCATGATCGTGAAGGAAGGTTAATGGTAACTTTAGAAATTAGTGAAACTCCTTTTCATTATTAGGGGTTGATAAAGTGTTGTTTTGAATTACTATACAATTATTATATTCGTTCAATAATACGCAGTAAGGGAGATGTGTTTTTGTGGAAAAACATGTAGTTGTTATTTATCCTCATCCAGACGACGAAGCTTTTGGTGCATCAGGTACGATTGCAAAATTTCGTTCGGAAGGAGTTCCTGTAACCTATTTATGTGGAACGTTGGGTGAAATGGGAAGAAATATGGGGAACCCAACCTTTGCTAATCGAGAGACGCTACCTGAATTTCGAAAAAAAGAATTAATTAATGCCTGTAACGTATTAGACATAGAATTAGAGATGTTAGGCTATCGTGATAAAACGTTAGAATTTGAGTCGAAGGCTGAGGTAGCTGAACATTTAAAAGGGTTTTTAGATGAAATTAAACCGAGTCTAGTTATTACCCATTATCCAGGGTATGCGGTTCATCCAGATCACAATGCCTTAGGTGCAGCAGCTATCGAAGCGGTTAAACGGATGGGTGAGGCAGATCGACCTACCATATGGGCACAAGCGTTTAGTCGAACCCATTTAGAAGAATTAGGTGAACCCGACGTCGCTGTTGATATTTCTCCTTTTTTTAAAAAGAAGATGGAAACGATTCTAGCACACCAATCACAAGCGTCAGGTATACTAGGAGGGATGGACCCAGCAACTGCTGATTTGGAGGCGATTGCGAAGGAGCGTTTAGGAGCAGAACGGTTCTACACTTGGAAGTTTTGATTGTTTAACAGCTCGTTATGGAAACAAGGAGGCTTCAGCATGAATGAAGAGCGTAGAAAAATTTTAAAGATGGTTGAAGAAGGAATCATTAGCTCTGAAGAAGCGGAGGAATTGTTTGACCAGCTTGATAAAAAAGCTCATCGACATGACCAAGATAATAGTATAACGGAACAAGTAGATTGGGAAAAAAGTGAAAGCTATCGCTCAAAACAAACACATCAATCAAAGAGTAAAAGAGCGAAAGTGTTAAGTTTTATGGAAGAAGCGTTTACGAAAATTAAAAATGTTGATTTGGATTTTAATTTCGGTCCTTTTTTCTCTGTTTCGCATGTATTCCAAAATAACCAAGCAGATTTTTCGGATGTTGAAATAGATCTATCAAATGGCAGTTTAGTATTAGTACCTTGGGATGAAGGCGATGTAAGGGTTGAATGTGAAGCAAAGGTTTATCAAGTAGAAAATCAAGATGAGGCCCGACATAAATTTTTGTCTTCTGCTGATTTTTCTCTAGAAGATGGAAGGATGCAATTTTTCCTATCTGATAAACAAATCAAGGTAAAAGTGATTGCAAAGATTCCGAACAGATTGTATGACAAAGTTAGTGCACACCTGTTTAATGGACCAATTACTGCGGAACATATAGAAGTAAGACAGTTTAGTGCAAAAACAACGAATGGATCAATCGCTTTAGAAAATGTGAATGGTGAAAAAATTAGTCTGGAAACTGCTAATGGAAAAATTGAAGCAGAAAAAGGTGTAGCTGAAGAAATAGAAGCGGAAACCATTAGTGGCACGGTACGATTAGATGGTAAATATAATAAAGTTGATGCGCAAGTCGTTAATGGCAGTATTCATTGTACTTGGGAGGAAGTGCAGCCACATACAGCATTTTTAAAAACAACGACAGGCAATATAAGGCTCCATGTACCGAATGATGTTAAAGTAGATGGAAAATTGATAACAAACATCGGAAACATCCATTGTCATTTAATGGATTATAAGATTGTTGAACAAAAAAAAGATATGGTACAACGCTCACTTTTGTTTGAAGCAAACCAAAATTCAGAAGCATTACTCCATTTAGAAGCTGAAACGAAAACAGGATCGATTTGGGTATTTCCAAATCAATAAGGAGGAGATGTGCGTGAGCAAAAAATTAGTAAGGTCGAATACAGATCGGATGTTAGCTGGTGTATTAGGCGGATTAGCAAGATACTTTTCGATCGATGTTACAATTATACGACTCATCTTTGTAGTCGCCATAATTTTTACGGCCTTTTTTCCGATTGCTCTTCTTTATTTAGCGGCCATCTTTATTATTCCAAATGAAAGGGATGTTTATCGTTGATTAAACGTGGGTTACTTACGTTAGTATTAAATGCGGTTGCCCTTATTGTTGTTGCGCAACTTTTTGATTCCTTTTATTTGGATGGGTTTGGAACGGCATTGCTTGCTAGCTTAATTTTAGCCGTTTTAAATGTAATCGTGCGTCCTTTACTAGTGATTTTGACACTTCCAATTACTGTTCTGTCACTAGGTTTGTTTTTGTTTGTTATCAATGCAATAACACTCATGATTACACAGGCTTTAATTGGAAATGCATTTGTAATAACCGGATTTGGAACAGCCATACTAGCTGCAATCATTTTGTCGATTCTTCAGTTGATCTTAAACCGATTGATTAAAGACACCATTTTATTAAGTAAATAAGTAGCGTAGGTGCTCACCCTACGCTATTTTTACTATTTAGCATAGTACATGTACAGTAAAAAATGCTACAATAGGATACAATGAGGCAATCCATAAGGGTAGACATGGAGGGGAATAAAATGGTTAAAGTACGTACACAGGATTTATTAAATCAATTTGAGCTTGAACTTGTAGCGGGTAAAGATGGCGTTCACCGTGAAATATTTATGAGTGATATCTCTAGACCTGGAATTGAAATGGCGGGTTATTTTAAATATTATCCAAAAGATAGACTTCAGCTACTAGGAAAAACAGAATTATCTTATTTTTATGATTTGAAAACAGAAGATAAACGTGATCGAGCGATTCGATTGTGCACGGATATAACACCTGGAATTGTTATAACGAGAGGGATGGACATTCCTGAGGAGTTGATAAGTGAATGTAATCAATCAGGGGTTCCATTGATGCGGTCTCCTTACAAAACAACGAGAGTGATTAGCAGGATTACGAATTATTTAGAGGCAAAGTTTGCACCTTTTACAGCAGTTCATGGTGTCCTGGTTGATATTTATGGGATAGGAGTATTAATTACAGGTCAAAGTGGAGTAGGTAAAAGTGAGACAGCCTTGGAATTAGTTAAACGTGGACACCGATTAGTCGCTGATGATAGTGTGGAAATTCGCCAGGAGGATTATGATCGATTAATCGGAACTGCACCGCCATTAATTGAGCATTTATTGGAAATTAGAGGATTAGGTATTATTAATGTTATGACTTTATTTGGTGCGGGTTCTGTTAGATCCTATAAGAAAATTTCACTAGTGATTAATTTAGAAGCATGGGATCAAAAGAAACAATATGATCGTCTTGGTTTAGATGAGGATACGATGAAAATTATAGACGTTGAGATTCCAAAGGCTACGGTGCCGGTAAGACCAGGGCGAAATCTTGCCGTTATTATTGAAGTGGCTGCCATGAACTTCCGGTTGAAGCGAATGGGAGTGAATGCCGCTGAGGAATTTTCTGAGCGTTTAACGACTATGATTGAACAAGAAAAAAGTGGGGCAAATGTAGATTTAGATTTAGATTAAGGAGTGAATAAATTGACGTGTAGTGCACCAAGTTTAGATCGAGTATTTCTAGAGCTAGGGCCGTTAACCGTGTACTGGTACGGGGTCATTATTGCAACAGGTGCTTTTTTGGGATTATGGTTAGCCACTCGAGAAGCTGACAGACTTGGTCTAAAAAAAGACTTATTCGTAGATTTAGTTGTTTTCGCAATTCCAATTGCAATTATTTCAGCAAGAATTTACTATGTTGTTTTTGAGTGGGAACGATATGTTGGTGGACCATGGTGGGATATTTTTGCTATATGGGAAGGTGGAATTGCCATTCATGGTGCTCTCATTGGGGCAGTAATTACAGCAGTTATTTTTGCCCGAGTAAAGAAGGTTTCCTTTTGGCAGCTTGCTGATATTGCAGCGCCTAGTATTATTTTAGGTCAAGCTATCGGTCGCTGGGGCAATTTTATGAACCAAGAGGCTCATGGTGGACCAGTGTCAGAAGCTACATATAATAATTTTTTAACGTACTTACCTGACTTCATTACAAACCAAATGTGTATAGGTGGGATTATGTATCACCCGACATTTTTATACGAATCGATGTGGAATATTTTAGGTATGATTCTACTATTAGTATTGCGTCGGTATAATCCTAGAAGAGGGGAAGTATTTTTAAGTTACGTAATCTGGTATTCTGTTGGGCGTTTCTTTATTGAAGGAATGCGTACAGATAGTTTATATATCGTCGGATCTTTACGAACAGCACAAGTAATATCAATCATACTAATCGTGCTGGCAATCGTACTTATCGTTTATCGACGTAAAACAGGTCAAGCGAATAGAAAATATAACGGTAAGAAAATATAAAGAGGGACAGGGGGACAGGTTCCTTGTCCCAGTAAAGTTCCTTTTTGGGACAATTCAAAATGGGGGATAAACATTGTTTGGTGTATTACAGCGAGGATTAAAACAAGGAGCAAATGTGACATGGACATTAGGGAAAGTCATTTTTCCTGTAACAGTCATTGTCACCATCTTACAATTCACACCACTTTTAAAATGGATGGTTGATTGGTTAGCACCTCTGATGAAATGGCTGGGTTTACCTGGAGAGGCCGCAGTTCCTTTAGTAGTTGGAAATTTTCTTAGTTTGTATGCGGGAATCGGCGCGATTGTATCGTTTGATTTTACCGTTAAAGAAGTGTTTATTTTAGCCATTATGCTTTCCTTTTCACATAATTTATTAATTGAGTCATCGGTTGCTTCAAAAGTTGGTGTGAACTGGTCGATTGTTATTGGCGTTCGTATTGCTTTAGCAATTATATCAGCATTTGTTATTCATTTAGTTTGGAAAGGCGGGGGCGAGCTTGCGCAGTATGGCCTCATTTCAAAAAGTAATCAAGAACTAAATGGGTGGGGGGAAATTCTGCTTCAAGGTTTCCAAACAGCCTTTATGAGTATTGTACAGCTAGCACTCATTGTCATTCCGTTAATGATCGTCATCCAATTTTTTAGGGAGTCAGGATGGATGAATAAAGTATCCGATTGGTTAGTCCCTTTTACACGTATGTTAGGTATGGAAAAAAACGCTTCGATGACATTAGTAGCAGGGATAACCATTGGTTTAGCCTATGGTGCAGGCTTAATGATTCAGGCAGTTAAAGAGGACGGCGTATCAAAAAAAGATATGTATTTAGCGATGATATTTCTTGTAGCATGCCACGCAGTCGTTGAGGATACGCTCGTATTTATCCCTCTAGGCATCCCTGTCTGGCCATTATTACTGATTCGATTAACAACAGCCATTGTATTAACCGCAGCGATTGCTTATATTTGGAAGAGATCAACAACGAGAAGAAAGGAGCAAACTCATGACCATTCGTACGATTCTATTTGATTTAGACGGAACATTAATTGATACCAATGAACTAATCATTGCGTCCTTTACCCATACGCTAAAGCAGCATACCGGTAAAGACTATGACCGTACAGAAATATTTGATTTTATTGGACCACCTTTACGTGATAGTTTCGAACAAGTAGATGCTACACAAGTCGAGGAAATGGTCAATACATATCGGGAACATAACTTAGCAAACCATGATAGTTATGTTACAGCTTATCCTACGGTTATTGATACCATTCAACAATTAAAAAGAGAAGGATACCAATTAGGCATTGTCACAACGAAAATGAAGGACACTGCTATAAAAGGTTTAAAGCTTACTGGGATGGATGATTTCTTTGAAGTCATTATCGGATTAGAAGATGTAAACCACGCAAAACCACATCCAGAACCAGTTATCAAAGCTTTAACAAAACTAGATGCATCCCCCTCATCAACGTTGATGATCGGTGATAATTATCACGATATTGAATCAGGTAAAAATGCTGGTACCTTAACGGCAGGAGTCGCTTGGTCGTTAAAGGGAAGAGAAGCATTAGAGTCTTATCAACCGGACTACATGCTTGATCAAATGAGTGATTTGCTGGATATTTTAGGGGGATGACGGATGCGTAATACGCAACGATACCGGGTCAAGGAAGCGAATTCCTTATGGCAAATCTACAAAACGGTTCCTTTTTGGAAGGTAGTCAAAAATTTTATCATCATACAATTGGCGAGATACACCCCTTTTTTAGGGGTAAAAAATTGGTTGTACCGTACTTTTTTACGTATGGAAGTTGGCCATGAAACGGCTTTTGCACTAATGGTTATGTTAGATATTATGTTTCCTGAAAAAATCTCTGTAGGAAAAAATTCGGTGATTGGCTACAATACAACGATTTTGGCACATGAATATTTGATAAAAGAATACCGTTTAGGAAGCGTAGTTATCGGAAATGAAGTAATGATTGGAGCAAATAGCACCATCCTTCCCGGAGTATCAATAGGCGATGGGGCCATTGTATCTGCTGGTACGCTTGTTCATAAAGATGTTCCAGCGGGCACATTTGTTGGAGGAAACCCAATGCAGGTTATTTATACCAAAGAAGAGATGGAAAACCGTAATAATCAAGATAACCTTTTAGATCACGAATAAATTAATATAAGTTTTAACATCCTCTATAAGTATAATTATCATCCATGAACTAGTAGGTGCACATCATTTGTCAACTTGGCGTATCTACTAGTTTTGTATATCTATAAGTAACTCCATGAGGTACTACTTTCCATAAAAATATCAATTATCCTCTTAGAAATTGCATGTTAATAATAGAAGGAGGAAATGAAATGGAAAAATTTATGATGGCGCTTGATCAAGGGACGACAAGCTCGAGAGCGATTCTTTTTGATCGAAATGGAGAAATAGTCGAGATAGCACAAAGGGAATTCGAACAATTTTTTCCTCAATCCGGATGGGTCGAACATGATGCAAATGAGATATGGACTTCGATTACAGCTTGTATGGCAGAGGTACTTCGAAAAGCGGATGTCCAGCCAAAACAAATAACGGGTATTGGAATTACAAATCAACGGGAAACAACAGTTGTATGGGATAAACATACGCACAAGCCTATCCATAAAGCAGTTGTATGGCAATCGAGGCAAACAGCTTCCATTTGTAAGGAATTAATTGATCACGGTTATCAGGAAACATTTCATGAAAAAACCGGGTTGTTGTTAGATCCATATTTTTCTGGAACGAAAGTTAAATGGATACTTGATCATGTAGACGGGGCTAGAGAAAAGGCTGAGCGAGGAGACTTATTATTTGGAACCATTGATACTTGGTTAATTTATAAGCTGACAGGTGGTAAAGTTCACGTTACGGATTACTCGAATGCGTCTAGAACATTACTGTTTAATATTCATGAATTGGAGTGGGATGACCAATTATTAAACATTTTAGATATACCAAAAACGATGTTACCTGAGGTTCGGTCGTCGTCAGAAATTTATGGTGAAACAATTGACTATCACTTCTTTGGCCATAACATACCGATTTCAGGTGTGGCAGGTGACCAGCATGCAGCATTATTTGGGCAAGCTTGTTTTGATGAAGGAATGGTCAAAAACACGTATGGTACCGGGTGCTTCGTTTTAATGAATACGGGTGAAAAAGCAGTTCGCTCTAAAAATGGACTATTAACAACCATTGCCTGGGGGATAGATGGCAAAGTAGAGTATGCCCTTGAAGGAAGTGTATTTGTTGCAGGCTCCGCGATTCAATGGTTACGTGACGGATTGAGAATGATTAAGTCGGCGCCACAAAGTGAATCCTATGCAACGAGAGTAACGAGTGCTGATGGTGTTTACCTTGTTCCTGCATTCGTAGGTTTGGGAACCCCTTATTGGGATAGTGATGCACGAGGCGCGATGTTCGGCTTAACGAGAGCGACACAGAAAGAACATGTCATTCGAGCAACTTTAGAAGCACTTGCCTATCAAACAAAGGATGTCGTAGACGCAATGGTTCAGGACTCTTCGATTGACTTAAAGGCATTGCGGGTTGATGGTGGTGCTGTAAAAAATAATTTCTTAATGCAATTCCAAAGTGATATGTTAGAAGTTCCTGTCGAACGGCCAGTAGTAAATGAGACAACAGCCTTAGGCGCAGCTTACTTAGCTGGATTAGCAGTAGGTTTTTGGGAAAGTAAGGACCAAATCCGGAAACAATGGAAGATTGATCAAACATTTAAACCAGCGATGAATAGCCAAGAGAGAGATGAATTGTACAAGGGGTGGAAAAAGGCTGTCGAGGCAACTCGCGTTTTTAAATAGTGTTGGTGAAATGAATGAAATCTTAGGCTTTTCATGAAGGAGTGGAATCTGCAATGGTGACATTTTCTAATTTATACCGTGACCATACGTATCAGTATCTAACCAATGAGCCGTTGGATATTCTTATCATAGGTGGAGGAATTACTGGGGCCGGCATTGCCTTGGATGCAGCAACTAGGGGATTAAAAACAGGATTAGTGGAGATGCAGGACTTTGCAGCTGGTACATCGAGTCGTTCTACAAAGCTGATTCATGGTGGGCTTCGCTACCTTCAACAGTTTGAGGTGGCTATGGTAGCTGAGGTCGGAAAAGAACGGGCTGTCGTCTACGAAAATGGCCCTCATGTGACAAAACCAGAATGGATGTTACTTCCATTTTATAAGAACGGAAATGTAGGTCCTTTTGCAGCAAAAATAGGGTTGCGAATGTATGATTATTTGGCAAAGGTGAAGAAAGATGAAAGAAGAGCAATGTTATCTTCGACAGAGACATTGAATAAAGAACCTTTGTTAAAAAAATCGGAGTTAAAGGGGGCAGGCTATTATGTCGAATATAAGACAGATGATGCCCGACTCACGATTGAAGTTTTGAAAAAAGCAGTGGAGTACGGTGCTCGAGCAATCAATTATTCAAAAGTCACAGATTATCTTTATGATGAAAACAATAAGGTAAATGGAGTTGTTGTGGAAGATCAAATAAATGGTCAACAGCATCAAATATTTGCTAAAAAAATAATCAATGCAGCTGGACCATGGGTCGATGAACTTAGGGAAATAGATGGATCAAAACACGGAAAAACACTCTATTTAACAAAAGGTGTTCATCTTGTTTTTGATCAGTCAACTTTTCCTTTGAAGCAGGCTATATACTTTGACAACCATGATGGACGAATGATTTTTGCTATTCCTCGGGATGGTAAAACCTATGTCGGTACGACCGATACGGAATATGAAGGGGATATTGCGCATCCAACAATGACTATTGAAGATCGTGATTACCTCCTGGATGCAACGAATTATATGTTTCCGTCTTTATCTGTCGATGTGAAAGATGTGGAGTCTAGTTGGGCAGGGTTAAGACCTCTTATTTTTGAGGAAGGAAAAAATCTTGATGAAATATCCCGTAAGGATGAAATTTTTATATCGGATTCGGGGTTAATTTCTATTGCAGGTGGAAAGCTTACTGGCTATCGGAAAATGGCAGAAAGTGTAATTGATGTCATTGTAAAACAATTAAAAACAGAAGTAGGTATTTTGTATTCAAGATCTGAAACAAAAAATATCCCTATTTCCGGAGGCGAAGTAGGTGGTTCGAAGGGATTTGGTCGTTTTAAACAACAGCAGTTGAAAACAGCCAAGGAATTAGATATTGATCAAGCTGATGCTGAGTTGCTTATTGATCGATATGGAGCAAATATAACTAAATTGTTTGATCGTTATGATGAATTAAAAAATGAGGCATTAGAGGCAGGTATCCCACCTCTTGTTTTTGCGCAGTTACGTTATGCAATAGAAGAAGAATGTATTTATAAACCGATAGACTTTTTTATTCGGCGGACAGGAGCTTTATTTTTTAACATAGATTGGGTAAAACAAAACATGCAGCCAGTATCAACATATATGGGAGATGTGCTTCACTGGAAAAAAGAAGAAAGAACCTATTATACGAGAGAACTTCAACAAATGATTGATGCAGCCACTAACCCTGAGGAGTGAGGGTATAGGTGAGAAGAATCTGTCCGTCCCATAAGGGTTTGACTCCCTCGTTATACTACAGCAATTCGTGTTTATTATTAAAATGTCACTAGATGTTGTAGTTTAGGGGTCTGTGATATTATCCCCTTATAGTAGACACAGCACTTGTGGGGTGTTACGTTGTCGCTATAAGGGGAGATTTTTGTGAGTAATAAAAGATACCCGAAAGAATTTAAAGAAAAGGTTGTACAGTATTACTATGATCATGAAGGTTTAGGATACTTAAGTGTTGCTCGAACTTTTGACATTCCAAGCGATGAAACAGTAAGAAAATGGGTGAAGAAGGTGGAGAAAGAAGGCTCCGAAGCTTTTGCCACTAAACCTAGAAAAAGAAGAAAAAAAGAAGTTAGAGAAAAAATTAAAAAGAAGACTGAACCAATATCTACGGATGATTGGGAAGACCCGAAGGACCTGGTTGAGCGAATAGCGTTTTTGGAGGCTGAAAATGCATATTTAAAAAAGTTAGTGATGCTCAGAAAGGAGGGAAAGAGTTAAAGAGAGCAAATATATTTGAAATCATTTGTAACCTTTCTGAGACTTATCCTGTGTATGATTTATGTTCGATTGCGAATGTATCTAGAAGTGGTTATTACAAGTGGTTAAATAGAATGTCACGGCCTATGACTGCAAAGGAAATAGAGGATGAAGAAGTGAAAGCAATCATTCTAAAAATCTATAAGGAAACAGGGTACACATACGGTTACCCTAGAATTACCGATGAACTTCATGAAGAATATAAAAAGCAAATCAATCACAAACGGGTATACAGACTGATGAAGGAAATGGGTGTTCAAGCACT
>NZ_JAFBDR010000037.1 GCF_016908325.1 Aquibacillus albus
TTTCGTGTATCTTTTATTACTCACAAAAATCTCCCCTTATAGCGACAACGTAACACCCCACTAGTGCTGTGTCTACTATAAGGGGATAATATCACTGACCCCTCTTGTGGACATTTGTCCGCTGTGGGAGGACAGTACCTTTCGTATGTCGTCCAACGTCGGCACCTACTGCCCTTTATCCCGGCATCAGAAAGGGACAAGGTGCCTGTCCCCTTGTCCCTGTCCCCTTGTCCCTATATAATATTTTTTCTATTCATTTCTCTGAATTCGCTTGGGGTGATGCCTTCGTGTTTTTTGAATATTCGATTAAAATAACT
This sequence comes from Aquibacillus albus, assembly GCF_016908325.1. Taxonomy (GTDB): domain Bacteria; phylum Bacillota; class Bacilli; order Bacillales; family Amphibacillaceae; genus Aquibacillus_A; species Aquibacillus_A albus. The sequence continues at coordinate 318 of NZ_JAFBDR010000037.1, forward strand.
ATGCTTGTAGCCAATGCTTTCTGCAATATCTTTTATTTTTGTATCTGTTTCCATGAGAAGATCCTTTGCCTTTGTTAAGCGGATATTCGTTAAATAATCAATAAAATTCCAGCCGGAAAATTCCTTAAACACCTTACTTAAAATGGAAGGGTTCAAGTTTACTTCGTCCGCACAAAAATCTAAGGAAATGTCCTCCATGTAATTTTCCTCCAGCATGTCGATTACTTTTTGAACAATTAATCGTAGCCGTTGATCCTGCTTCTGTGAAAGCTCATCAATAATTGGGATGATAACTTTATCCTCAAACCACTGGCTAATCTCCTCTGGATCCTTTAATTTATATAGCTCTTCATATAAATTAGCACCCTCTGTTACAAAGTCCTCAATTAAACCTGATTGTAAAACAATGTGAAAAATACTGCCCAAAAGTTTAAGAGCTCCCTGCTTCATCATCGCTTCACTAACATTTTTTTCGGAAGAGGTCAAAAAGAATCGATTGACTAATATTACCGCTTCCTCTGTATTCCTAAGTCGTATCGCATGTGTGATTTCTTTTTCGAGATCAAACGGATACTCGAAATTATCATGACTATTCATAAGAATATCCATTTTCTTCATCTCGATAATCTGATTGTTTTCTTGCAAATTACGGAAACTTAACGATTGCTTTGTTTCCTCAAAAATACTATGAACAGATTTCAAAGAATCAGACGTTCTACTAATTCCAATCGATACGTTCATTTTGCAGATCTCGTTTATATATCCTATTAGTTCTTCACTAAAAGTAACTATCATGCGATCAATATCCTCGGTAGATTGATCCTCAGAAAAAGAGAACAATATTCCTAACGACAGATCATGAAAGTTGATTACATCAGCTTCCATATCTGATGAATGGATTAACTCTTCCGCTATATTCACTGCTAAAAACGTTACTAATCCTTCATCGCCTTCTGAAAATCTTCCTTTTAACTTAGCAAATCCAAACATCTGAACAAATGCAATCACATATTTTTTAGCTTTATCTTTAGAGCCAAATTGCTGCATGCGCTCCAATAAATCTTCTTCACGATAAGCATATAAATATCCTTGCACAAGCTGTAAAAGAAACCCTTCCCGTAAATGTGGGAGTTGTTTTTTTAAGCGGTGCTGTAATTCTTCACTTTCCGTTGATAAATGATTGATCTGTGTTTCAATCAGTTCAAATTCATTTTTCGATGGGACTCGATTGTTCCCGCTTCCATTTACCTTTTGTATAAGTTTCTCAATCGGAGCGTATAATTTTCTGGATGCAAACATCGAAAGGAAAATTGCAAAAATAAAAACAAATAGACTTAAGTAAATAGAAATTTTTGAAATAAAAACGACAGGAGCGGTGATGTTTGTCATAGGAGCGATCGATACGTAGTACCACTTTTCACCGAGTCTTGTAAAGTGATCATACGTAACGGTATATTTGATATCATCATAGTGATATACGAATGGTTCCGGACTATTAGAGCGTTTTGCTATCTCATCCATAATAACTGTTTGAAGGGGATCCGGTTGTGTTTGATTTTCTTTTCCGAAAAGCCATTGGTCATTTTCTCGTAACAAAAATACGGAACCATCTTCATAGGGTGATTGTAGTATATCCTCCAGTTTATCTTTATTTAAGAAAATAATGATGGAACCAAAAGGAGCTAATAAATGATTGTCTAGATTATGGACCATCACTAGTGGTGCATAACGGTCTTTGTAACCAGCTTCAATACTTTTATGGGAATGGTTCCAAAACATCTTTTGGTTATGTGAAAGAAATGCAGTGTAATCATTTAGTTGCTGTTCATCGTCTAATAAAGTATAACCATTCTTTGTATAAACGATTGGTTTGGGGTTATTCAAAAATAATTCCACCCGACCAATTAGTGGGTTGTAGCCTTCCATCGAAATAAGCGTATCAAAAATATCTCTTATGTTCTGATAGTCACGCACGACATCTAAATCGTTATAATCCTGCATATTTGCATGAGATGCCCAGTTTGCCATCAACAATTCCAAGTTAAAAAATTGTTCTTTAATCGAATCAATTGTGTTGTACAAATGATTCTGATGAACGGTTTGTAACTCGTTTTCCATTTGTGACTTACTAACGAAGAAAAGTAAAAAACTAAATATGATTCCAGGAAAACTAGCAAGTAATAAAAACACAACAAGGTTTTTTCGATAATTACCACTAATATGTAAGAAACTTGGCAGCTTATTTTGTAATTTCATTCTCAACTAGACCACCCCCTACACTTATGTAAGCGCTTTAACAATAGTTTACCATAATTAATCTAGCATTCAAACAAGAAATAGCACCCTCTACATCTCGAGGGTGCTACTACATTTTATTGCTACTTATCTACTTTGGTAAGATTCATTAATTTCTTTTGTTAATTGCTGCATATCTGGATCATTTTTTAACTCTTCAACAAAGTCATCCCATGCTGTAATTGGCTCACTTCCAAGAATAATCTTCGTTTTCAAATCCTGAGCATCTTTTCTAAGCTCTGGTAAGTACGTGATACCGATTTCAGAATGGAGACCAACTGCAATATTCCCTACACTCGTTTTTTCTCGCTCGTCTTGAATATCCGCATACATTTTTTGTACTTCTTCTGGGAATGTCGGTTTTACTGTACTTGCATAAGGATCAGATACGTAAACAATCTGGTTATGGTCAGCAATACCATCAGCTAGAATCTTTTCTGTATCAATTACAATTTCTCCATCTTCAACGGTGTGATGGACTCCCTCAATTCCGTGCTTATGCAACATAAACACATCTTCTTCCATCCAGCGATCATACATAGCTAAAATTTTCTTCATTTTCTCTTCTGGAACAGACTTAGGAATTGCATTTGCACCTGAGAAACCAGGTCCTTTTGGATTGTATCCATTAAGATTAGTCAAAGGTAACAAATTCTTAAACTCAAAATCAGAATCAATTTGTACAAGTGAATCGTAAACGTCTTGCAGTGCACCGGATTTTTCTACGCTAACCCCAGCTTTTCCACCTTTAAATATGTCTCTCGCTTGACTTACTTGCAAGGAAGCAAAGTCTGCTGCAATTAACCCTTCTTCATAGGCTTTTGCTAAATATTCAATCGCATCACGTGTTCCAGGGTAAAAAGCTCGATGAACTAGCTCACCATCTTGTAATCCCCACTCACCATTAACACCGTTGAACACGCCTTCAAATGAGCCAAATGAACCCATATTCTCATCGTTAATATAGCCGATAAAGCCTACCGTATCATCCTTGCCATTTCCATCCGGATCATCATGCGAAAACGCTCTCATAACTTCGTACAATTCATCTGTTGTAGTAGGTTCCTCTAGGCCTAAATTATCTAACCAATCTTTTCTAACGGTGAAAAAGCCTTCCCCTTCTGACGGTCTTGGACGCGGAATAGCATATTGCTTTCCATTCATAGCTGTTAAATCCCATGCAATATCAGCAATGTTTTTCTTGAAATTTGGATAATCATCAATATATGGACCAACATCCCAGAATGCTCCCTGGTCTGCAGCTTGTCGGAATACTGGGCTAAACGGGTCTGGCACTAGCATTAAGTCTGGAAGATCACCGGAAGCTAATACAACATTAAATCTGTCTGGGTAATTGTTTGCAGAAACCCAATCAATGTTTAGTTCCGTGTTCGTTGCTTCTTCTATTCTCTGTTCTACTTCATTGTCTTCACTTGGTGGTGTCGGGCTAAAGAAGTGACTCATAATTCTGACCTCAGTAGGCTCCTCATCTTCACTTGAAGCATCCTCTGAATCATTATTTTCTGATGATGTATTCTCTGAATCGTTTCCAGAATTTTCATTCGTTGCTGTCTCCTCTTCATCACCGCCACAAGCAGCTAACAACAATACTAACAACAACCCCATAATTAACAATAACTTTTTCATTGCCATCCTCCCTTTGTTTAGAAAAGCTTGGTGGCTTATCGCCAAGTGTATCGCGAAAGCCTTTGTTTGACTTATACTATCATCTAAATTGCTTGATAGTATAAAAGAATAAGTGAAGCAAAATAAAGTATGAATTCGAAATGTCTACGTGAGTCAGTCTTACTCCTTGATTGAGCCAATCATCACCCCCTTAGCGAAGTGCTTTTGTAAGAATGGGTATACACAGATGATTGGTACAATCGCTATTACAACCGCCGCCATTTTTAATGTTTGACTCGGTGGTGGTTTAATGAGTGGATCGACATCACCAAGGCTACTACTTGATGAATCAATTAACATGTTTTGCAACAATACTTGGATTGGCCATTTACTTGCATCATTTAAATACAGTAACGCGTTGAAGTATTGGTTCCAATACTGTACTGCGAAAAACAATCCAAATGCTGCTATAGACGGTAACGATAAAGGTAATATAATTTTAATCCATGCTGTTATATCATTACACCCGTCAATCGTGGCTGCTTCTACTAATGTATCAGAAATACTATCATAGAATCCTTTCATTAATATAACAAACCAACCGTTAGATAGCGATACTAAGATTACGGACCATAAACTATTGATTAACCCCAACTCTTTTACTAACAAATAGTTTGGAATAATCCCAGGACTAAATAGAATCGTGAATAGAACAAGTAGCAAAATAACTCTTCTACCTTTAAATTTTTTCCTCGATAACGCATAGGCAAAGGAAGATGTAACAATTAGGCTACATAGCGTACCGACGACTGCTAAAAATGTACTAACACCAATGGCTTGGATAAAGGTAGGTGCTGATAACAAATATCGATAAGAAGCTAACGACCAGTTATCCGGCCATAGGACAATGGTTTTCTGCAAATATTCCGCTGGTTCTGTAAAGGAAACAACAAACACATAATAAATGGGAAACATCGTTACAAGAGCAATCAGTCCAAGAAAAATGACATTCGCTATGTTAAATATTTTATCACCTAAGCTAAGTTTCACTTGATTCACTCCTTCCTTAATAAATTCCTTCTTCACCAAATCGTTTTGACATTCGATTGGCGATAACAACTAATACGAGACCTACAAATGATTTGAATAAACCTACCGCTGTACTGTAGCTAAATTGGCCCTGTTGAATACCGACACGATAGACATACGTATCAAATACTTCGGCAACTTCTGAAACTGCACCATTATACATTAGAAATACTTGCTCAAATCCTACTTCCATCACATCACCTAAACGTAGGATTAAAAGAATGATGATGACATTACGGATTGCAGGTAAGGTTACGTGCCAAATCTGCCTAAACCGGTTCGCACCATCCATTTTTGCAGCTTCATAAAGTTCAGTGTTTACACCCGCAATTGCCGCTAAAAAGATGATGGTTCCCCAGCCAACTTCTTTCCAAACAGATTGTCCTGTTAATAAAAACCAGAAAACATCAGGATTTGTTAAAAAGTCAAAGGTACCGAAACCCAGTTCGTTTAGGAAATAGTTTATGATTCCATCTGATTTTCCTAAAAGCATAAAGGTAAGGCTCGCAATGATTACCCATGATAAAAAGTGCGGTAAGTACACCAAAGATTGTACAGTCCGTTTATATACCTGACTTCTTAACTCATTAAGTAAGATTGATAGAATAATAGGTAAAGGAAAGAAAAACAATATATTCAGGAAACTAATTGCTAAAGTGTTACGCAATAGCATCCAAAAGTCTTCACCAGTAAATAACCGTTGAAAATGTTGTAATCCCACCCATTGACTATCAGTAAATCCTATAAAAGGGGAAAAATCTTTAAATGCAATCGTAATTCCGTACATTGGCACATATTTAAATATAAAAAAGTAAATGATACCAGGTAATGCTAGTAAATAAAGATATCGATCCCGTTTTACATGCTTAAAAAACTTTTTTAATTTACCTGGTGATTTTTCCATCTTTGTGTATGCGCTTACATCTGTAGGTTTTTGTGTACTAATTTCATTATCTATCATCGTATTGATCACTTCCTCTCACTAATCGTGATAACCACTTTATTTTTTTGTGATAAAAGCACCCTCCTTTTGAACAACTTTTACATTTTCAACGTTATAAAAGTAAGGGCTTTCACGCAATAACACTCTTTTGAAAATTCAGAATTCCAGTGTAGTACTTTTTTAAATTTATAATATTATTTTCGTATAAACAGATGTAAACCCTTTCATATCAAGGATTCGGTGATTAGTGTTTTGTTTGTACTTTTGAATAAAACCTTAAAAAACCTGCAAAAGATACAAACGCTATAATAGCACCAATAAAGAAAGGAATTAAAAATGCTACACCATGAAAACTGAAATAAAGAATTAATCCACTGATTAATCCAATTTCAATCGTTAGGATTGGACTCCCAATTGTAATGTACATCGCATTTTTAAATGCAGAGAATAATTTTGTCTGAGCATGAACGATGATGGAAAAAAAGTGTAACGTGAAGACAGCTAAAATAAAGGCAAGTAGGATGAAAAAAGCAATAAATAGCTTACTCTGGCTAGCATTGATATAGAAATAGTAATCGATAGCAAGAAGAAGCCAAAAACAACCTATTACCATTCCACCTATAACGCTTTTTTTGTATTCTTCTTTATAATATTTCCAATAAGATGAAGCTAGTTTAATATCCTCACCCATTACCCACTTCCGCATAACGGCAAACATCGCTGTAGTAGCTGGAAAAAAGATAAACGGTGTGATCACACTTAGGATAATAACTGTTACGACTAACTCATTGATCGTCTCTACTAGTAATAGATTGTAAACAAAGAAGAAAACAGGAAAATTAAAAATAAACCAAAGTAAATTTACAGCCGCAAACCTTGTAATCCAAACAGATATCTTATAAAATCCACCAATTATACCGGTTAATTCCATTTGTATCACTCCCTTTGAATTTTTGGGACGGGGGGACAGGTCCCTTGTCCCACGATGGCATAACCGCCTTCGTAGTAGTGCCTCTTCTTGCACAACAAGAACAGGACTGTTTTGTATTTTCTCACAAGTTATTCACTTCCTACTTAACGGTTTATTTAAATACTAAACACAAGAGCACTTTCCATCAATAATACATTTTTGATTTAACTAACTGTCCTCCCAGCAAGGACAACTGTCCACAAGCGGGGTCAGACCCCTTTTTCCAGAGTTTAAAAAATACAGCTTCCATCTTAAGAGATGGAAGCTGTATTTTTTACTCCTTACACTAAATCTTTAAATTCGATAATTCTTGTACATAGTCGGTGAATGAGGTGGTGGTCATGACTGATGACAAGGACTCCCATATTTCGTTTCTCGGCGATTTCAAGAACTGCATGCCAAATTTGTGCCTGTGTAATCGCATCTAACATCGTTGTCATTTCATCTGCAATTAAAAATCGAGTGTTTGTCCCTAAAGCTCTTGCTACACAAAACCGTTGTAGTTCTCCACCAGAAAGCTCATTTGGCCATCGTTCAAGCCATTCTTGCATGATTCCTAGTTTTTCTAGTAAAGCTTCATCAGGTTCCCAGCCTTCATTCACAATTTTCCGCATTTTCCATCTAGGATTGACAGCTTTTTCAGGATGCTGAAACACTAACTGGATTGGATGATACCGATTAGAGGGAACAGGACTTCCATCTAATGTAATACTACCTTCGTGTGGTGTTTCATAGCCTGCCAACAGGCGACCAAACGTAGTTTTCCCACTACCGCTCGGTCCAACTAAGCCTACAATTTCACCAGTCTTTATTTTAAAATCAACATGACGAAACAGCCATGGTTCCGTCCCGTACCGAAAGCTAACATGATTTGCCTCAAGTAGCATGATTACACCTCATTCCTATCCGCTGGGTCATTCTTCTGGTCCTTAGAAGCTTCGCCGCGCTTCGACCTGCTTGCTTCTAATTTTTGAACTCGCACGTAAAGTCGTTTTGAGGAAGTGCTCTCCATAATGCTTTACTATAATGATGTTGCAATCGATCTCCGTTCCCTTCAAAGTTCTCAGCGGGAGCAATTTCAAGAACAGTTCCTCCATAAAATACCGCAACCTTGTCTGCAACTTGTAACGCAGATTCGATATCATGACTAATCAGCATAACGGCACACCCCTGGTCAGCGAATTCTCTAAAATTGGTTAACGCCTCTTTAATGACAACCGAATCAAGGCCTGGCGTTGGTTCATCTGCAATAATTACGCGAGCACCGCTTACCATCGCTGTAGACACAAGGATTCGCCTCGCCATTCCTCCAGACAACTGAAAAGGATACATGTTTTCCACTTCTTCTTTTAAATGATAACGCTCAAATACTTTTTTCTGTGCTTCTTTCGCTTTCCCTTTTCTTACGGAAGTACGAACCTGCGCTCCGACACGCATTAAAGGATCTAGAAAGCTCACCGACTGCGGAACAAGTGCAATTTCTTTACCTCTCAGTTGCTCCTGGAGCTTTGTTGTTAATACTTCCCCATCAAATCTAATTTTTCCACTTGTTTGAGCATTGGAGGGAAGAATGCCTAAAATGGCATGTGCAAGCAGACTTTTTCCAGAACCACTCGCTCCAACCACCGCCAAAATTTCACCAGATACAAGCTCCATACTTAAATTGGATATTACCTCTTGCGTATGTTGGCGAAGACCACTCGTATATTGCTTGAAAGAAACAGAAAGATTGTCCACTTCAAGGATTGACATAGGTTAAACTCCTTTTTTCACTTTATCTGTGCGCATGATGGGGATCAATTAACATGCGAAGATTATCCCCAATTTTGTCAAACATCCGAACGATAATAAGTAAACAAATGCCTGGGAAAAATGCGAGCCACCACATTCCGACCGATAAATATCGCATCGATTCAGATAGGATAATGCCAATTGCTGGTTCATGAGGCGACAAACCGAGCCCTAAAAAAGTAACTGCAGCCTCATGTAAAATCGCATGTGGAAATAGGAGTAAAATTCCTACGATAATTTGCGGAACGATGTGTGGCATAATATGTTCCTTCGCGATCCACCAGCGCGATTTCCCCATTTTTCTCGATACTTGAACAAAGTCTAATGATCGAACCTGCATCACCTCAGAACGAATGACGCGGGCAAGACTTGGCCAATGCGTAAGTGCAATTCCAAACACAATCCCTTTGAATCCCCCACCAAAAGCAAAGGCAATCAGGATTAGTGAAACGAGATGTGGCACACTAAGAAAAAGGTCAATCAGCCATGTTACAATGCTATCGGCCACTTTCCCCATCGTAGCGGCAATTACCCCGAGAATAATAGATATAGAAGCACTGCCAATGGCGCCAACCAATCCCACCCCAATACTCAACGAAAGCCCCATGATTGTACGAGAAAACATATCCCTTCCAAGCCAGTCTGTACCAAAAAAGTGATCAAAGGAAGGTGCCGCATTCCGCACTTCTAAATTAGAAGCGATTCGATCTTCATCGTACAAAAAGCCTGTGAGAACCACCGCACAAACAATAATAGACAAAACGATACAAGCAAGGAGGGTACTTTGTCTTTTATTTAAATTTAGTTGTTTACTTAGCTGCATAAGACTGCTCCTTCCTCGTCCTTGGATCGACAACACGATAGATAATATCAGCAATTAAATTTCCAACAAAGACAAAAATGGCACTAAAAAGTACTAGCCCTAACAATAAAGGAACATCACCTCTAAGCCCCGCTTCTACGGTTGCTTGTCCCAATCCAGGATAGGAAAAAACCTGCTCTGCCAATACAGCTCCGCCGAATAATTCACTAAAAGCAGCAAACTGCAACGTGATCGCAGGTAATGCTATATTGCGTAATCCATGTCTCCAAAATAACGTAAAGCCTTTTTCGCCTCTAGCTCTTGCAAAAACGACATAATCACTAGATAATACTTCGATTAATTTTTGGCGCGTGTGTAAAGCAATATTTGCTACTCCAATAATACTCAGGGTCAAAGCAGGGAGAATAAGGTGTTTGATTCGATCCATGATATTTACATCTTCAGCAAGCACTCCCGCAGGCACTCCCATGCCAACCGGAAACCAGTTTAACCATACGGCAAACACAATTAATAGAAGAAGCCCCATCCAAAAAGTAGGAGTAGAGGCCAGCGTATAGCAATACCATTTTATAATCCGGTCTATCCATGTATCTTTTTTCATCGCGGCAAGAACACCCATCGAGAAGCCAATGATACCCGATAATACCCATGCTGTGCTCATCAGAGCGATAGAATTAATAAACCGCTCTCCTATCACCTCTGATACTGGTAAGCGATAAATCATCGATGTCCCTAAATCACCAGACAAAATCGCGGAACCCCAGCTCCAAAATTGCTCCATTATAGGCTCATTAAGCCCCCAATATTCCTCAATTCTTTCCCGTTGCTCCGGACTCACATTCAGCATATCAGCTCCGACATACGCTTGGATTGGATCGATTGGTGATTGTTTTACCAACAAAAATGATAGGAAAGAAATCGCGACTAGTAGGGAAGCCATTTTAATAGCCTTCCAAAACAGAAAGATTCCAAGATTCCTAGTAAATCGCCATCTCATTGGACTAATCCCACTTCCATTCTACTAAGTTATCGGTAACAGGCCAGCCGTGACCATGCGGGTGAATGCGTTGTTTACCAATGTCTAATTGCTCATCCACTACATACAAATGATCGATGTTCACTAACCATGCCCAAGGCGCATCCCCTTTTGCGCTCAAGCCAGTGCTGCCATCCCATAGCGCTTTTTTCCAGAACTCATTTGCTTCACGCTGGTCTGTTGCAGCTAGAGCCTGCTCCATATAGTCATCAACTACATTATTTTGGTAATAGCCTGTATTATAATAATCGATACCAGCATTTTTACTACTATAAAGGTTGTACATTTCTAGTGGATCATGACTTCCCCATCCAAATAGAACTGCATCGGAATACATCCTTTTCTCGATTTCATCCCAGCTTTTTCCCTCCACTTGAATTAAAATACCAAGTGGTTTGATCATATCAGCTAAAGCAATCGCTAGAGACTGCCTTGTCACATCACTTGCAGGATAAAGGAGAGTGAATTCCGCTTTCAAATTGCCTTTTTGTAGAATGCCATTGTTTCCTTCCATCCACCCTGCTTCTTGTAGGATTGTGCTGGCAGCTTCCATATCTCCATCTTCTATTACCGTTTCAGAATTCCACCACGGTAACCCGTCTACCGAAGTATATGCTGGAGTTCCATAGCCTTCTAGAACACCCTCAACAAGTGCCTCTCGGTCAACAGCTATATTGATTGCTTTTCTAATCGCTGGGTCTGCAGTGACATCATTTCCGATTGGGTAGCCGTCTTCTGTTGTCTCCCCTGACGGAACATAAGGAAATTGCACCCCTCGATTATCTACGGTTTGAACCGCTTCTAGGCCCATGCCTGGTACCTGTTGTTGAGCAAATGCAGACGGAATCGAAGCCATATCAACATCCCCTGCTTTCGCTGCAGCAAAGGCAGCATCTTCTCCTAAAAATAGAAACGTGATTTTTTCAAAGGAAGGCTGGTTGTCATAGTAATTTGGATTTTTTTCGATAATAAGCTGTTGTCCCTTGTCCCATTGCACAAATTGAAAAGGACCAGATCCAACCGGATTCTCCGCATAATCATCACCATGGGCGTGTTTCGGTACAATGCCCGTTGTAATCAGCGAATGGATAAAAGTAGAACGTGGCTCCGCTAATGTAAACTTCACAGTAAGGTCCCCATCGACTTCTACCTTTTCTAGTATGCTGAGGTCTAATACAGACCCTCTATTTCGAGCCGTTTCAAATGTGTACTGTACATCCTCTGACGTTAGCGGTTCGCCATCAGTAAAGACAACATCATCTCGTAATTCTACTGTCCAAGTTAACCCATCTTCACTTATTTCATAGTCTGTTGCCAAATCATTTACGATGTTCAAATCATTATCACGTTTTAGCAACGTACTCTGAAAAAGTGGTGATCCATATCTCCCCCACCCTGTGGTTGGGTCAAATCCTGCATCCGGTTCAGAACCTATAGCTAGAATTAAATCTTTTTTCACTTCTTGTGCTCCAATGCTTACATCTTCTTTCACATGATTACTAGATTGTGTACATCCTGTTACTATCGCTAGTAACACAACGATAACGAAGACTAATCCAATTTTTTTCATTTTGTAATCCCCCATTGATCCTTTTCTATTTATAAGAATTTTCAGCAATATTCAAGTATTAACATTTGCTAATTGTAACACATTTCTCAAAATTCGTAACACACAGAAACGACTTATCATGCGAAGAAGAAGGAAAGCTTAACATTGGAGAAACTCCGTATTCGTACCGTTTAATAGCGAGTGTCTAAGTTTACAACACATAAAGTGGTTAGTTGAACCAATCAGGATGTTAGCGTCCATTATCCCCCAATTAAACTTCTTTGCTTTGCCTTGAACTTTTGGGAGGGTTTTACGACGGTTACTCACCGTGATAAAATCGACAACAAAAAAGACTGTAATGGAGTTGTTTTCCTAACACAGTCCTTTTACTAGCTCGATTGGATAACTTAGCATCATTTGATAGAGTTAATCTATTTCCACAGGTGTAACCGAAAAGTCCCCGTACTTAACACCTTTCATAGACAGTAATTCGTTACACAATAGCTGTAATTCACTCACCTTCCCTTTAACAACGATCATTTCCAGACAGTTATGTTGATCAAGGTGAATGTGTGTTGTTGCTAGTATCATATGATGGAATTCGTGCTGGATCGTTGTTAGATTTTCCATTAATCCTCGCTGATGGTGATTATAGAAAATTTGAATACAGCCTGCTACAAGTTGATCTTTGTCACTCCATGTTTCCTTTACTAAAGCATCACGAACCAAATCTCTTACCGCTTCAGAACGATTCTTATAACCTTTTTCTCTAATAAGCTGATCAAACGACTTTAGTAGTTTGTCCTCCATAGAGATACCGAATCTTGTTAAAGAAGAAGACTCTTTCATTTCATTTATCTCCTTTTGCTTCATTTAATATATTCTAAGACAATCCTACCATAAAGCTAACGATTCCGGGACAGACACTAGTTCCCCCGGCATGATGAATCCCGCCCAACTGTCCTCCCAACAAGGACAAATCACCTCATTTGTCCACAAGCGGGGTCAGACCCCCATAAATTTTCATAATAAGGTACAATAGTGTGTGTAGTAAGGGAGAGGTTAATCATTAGACATTCAATTCAGCAAATCAGAGCTATACTTATTGTGTTTGCGTTTATTTTATTCGTTGTACATACGATGTTGCCTACCTATCCAGGGGCATGGCTATTAGACGGTATTTCCATCCTATTACTAATTAGTACGTTTTTCGGGATAAGCAAATTTAACCTGTTTCTAAGCAGTTTTTTTTTAGTGATGACGGTAGTAGTCGGCTGGACAAATGATGTGTACTGGGGAGAAATCATCCACGGTTTCTCTTATATGGTTAAGTTACTGTTATTTATTTGTATTGTCCCGATTATCGCAATGCCGATACAAGAATTCATACCGAACATTCAGCGGTTTATTCAGTTGGCGAGTAAAAAAATATCCCCACGTAATGTCGTTAATTATACATCCTTTATGCTTGCTAACCTGACAAACTTAGCTTCTCTGCCAATTTCAATGTCAATTTTCTCCTCCACGGATAGTAAAAAGACACCAGATTTATCCTTTTCTTCTATCATTGTACGGTCGTTTGGCATTGCGATGGTTTGTACCCCATTAGGTGCAGCAGTTGCATTTGCCATTGATATTGTGGACACGAATTTCATTTCCTTGTTAGGAGTTAATGCCTTTATCGTAGTACTTGGATTAGTTATTTCAACACTCTTAGAATCACGTAACAAATGGGATGCGCCACAAGAAGAGACAAAAGAGGTAACGTTTCACAAAGGTGATTGGCTATTCCTAGCCAGAATGCTAATCCCCATTGTCGTCTATTTTGTTATCTTAACATTGATAGATGAGAACTTACCGCTAGGAATGATGGAATTAATTGTATTAAGTATTTTACCTTTTACATTGATATGGAGTATGGCGTTACAAAAAGTAAAAGGATGGTGGATCTATCTCCATGTTTTAGTTAAAGATAGGGCGCCAACGATGTTCAACCAATTCTCTGTCATCATCAGTGCTGGACTAACCATTTATACGATTGAATTAGTAGGATTAAACCATCAGATTTTAAGTATACTACCTGGTGCTTCTTCTGATTATGCTGCTATTATCTATATTCCCGTCATTATCGTCGTCATTTTGCTACTAGCTATCATTGGGGTTCATCAATTTGTAGCGATTGTGTTTGTCGGAGAGGTCATTGACCCGTCTATTCTTGGGATCAATCATGTCGTTTTTGCTAGTACATTGCTCGTTGGATTTGTGTCCGGTATGATTGCTAGTACGTTTAGTGGAGCGAATATTTTAATGAGTAATCTATCACCACCTATGTCGCCGTACGTATTTGCTAAAAGTAATTACGTCTTTACGATGATGTTCATCGGTGCTTCAGTTGTTTATTTGATTTTGGTGAATTATTTGTTGGTCAGTGCTTGATTGAAATGATAGGTAAAAAATTTACCGGAGTAATTCTGTAAATTATCGAACGGCTGACATACGGGTCGACCAAGGGAAAAAGCTGTTCGTTACATTTAACAACCATCAACGAACATTCGATAAGAATAAGGTGGTGCCAATACACAGGCACCACCTTATTTTTGGTTTACATTGTAAGCTATTCCCAAAACACTTCTCAACTGTCCTCCCAGCGAAGACAAACCACCACATTTGTCCACAAGCGGGGTCAGACCCCTCTGTTAATGATTGACCCTGTACAAGAGATGGTCATTTGTCGTAAAGGGGAATGAATTGTCTCTCTAATTATCCATAGTTAAATGTATATACAGGCTTTGGTTTCTTTCAAAATTTTTAAACAAATTGATTGACTAATTTTGAAAAGTGCTTAGGTGAATTCTGATTAAATTGTAATTTTTATACATTTGTCTTGTGGTATAATCTTTGAAACCGTAGCTAGAGGAGTGTGATTATGGCACCCAAAAGAACTCCGGAGTCTCTGTTTAATGATATTGCACAAGATAATGAGGTCCTTAAAGCATTCAAACATCATTCTTTACGAGTTATGTATCTATCAACCATGTTAGCAAAAAAGATAAATGTGTATGATGAGGATATGAGAATAGCTTCTTTACTTCATGACATTGGCAAAATTGGAATATCAAAAGAAATTTTGATGAAGCCTGGAAAGTTAAATAGCTTAGAGATGACGATTGTTGAAAGCCATTGTCATGTCAGTAATCGGATAGTAAGAGTCGAGCTTGGAAAAACAAGAGCCGCAGAATTCGTGCGTGATCATCACGAAAATTGGAACGGAACCGGGTATCCACGGCGTCTTACTGGAGAGGAAATATCCATACAAGGAAGAATTATTCGAATATGTGATTCCTTTGATGCCATGACGTATGATTCAAGAAATTATAGTGTTGGAAGAATGACACAGCAGCAAGCTTTTGAAGAATTAAAAAGATGCTCTTGGACTGACTTTGACGGAAACCTTGTGGAAGACTTTTTATCGTTGATGAAGGAAATAGAACTTCCTTATAATTGGTATCATAATTTTGATCAAAATTTTGTAAAACGAATCTATGAAATGATTGATAATACAGACGATTTTTTGTAATGCTTCTTGCTAGGGTAGGTGGAACAAGAAAGGACATTTGTCCACAAACGAGGCCCAATAGCGGGGCTAGACCCCTTAATAATGAGAGAAGAAATTATTCGTTATATTTAGCAACCATCAACGAACATTCGATAAAAACAGGTGGTACCAATACACAGGCACCACCTTATTTTTGGTTTACATTGTAAGCTATTCCCAAACCACTTCTCAACTGTCCTCCCAGCAAGGACAAATCACCCCATTTGTCCACAAGCGGGGTCAGACCCCCTTACTCTATTTCTTCCAATAACTGATATGCTTGTTGTTTAGTTTTGGTTTTTAGTAATTTTTTTCTGAATTCTTCGTCCATTAGTTTTCGGGATAGCATTTGTAATATTTTTAGATGCTCATTTCCTGCACTGTTTTCTGGTACGGCAATCATGAAAATAAGCTTTGCTTCTGTTCCATCTAAGCTGTTCCAGTCAACCCCGTCACGCTTGATTCCAAACGCTACGGCTGGACGATTTACTGCATTTGACTTTCCATGTGGAATCGCAAT
Organism: Aquibacillus albus; assembly: GCF_016908325.1. Lineage (GTDB taxonomy): Bacteria > Bacillota > Bacilli > Bacillales > Amphibacillaceae > Aquibacillus_A > Aquibacillus_A albus. The sequence continues at coordinate 16,555 of NZ_JAFBDR010000037.1, forward strand.
ATTCATGCCTAGTCCTGTTGAACTCTCGCCTTCTCTATCAAGAATCGCTTGTTTAAATACTTGCTTAGAATCTAAAATTCCTGCAGCATCGAATTTCTCAATCAATTCATCAATAACATCGTCACGTGTAGAGCCAGATAATTCTGTATCAATTAAACTTTCATCGGTAATATCCACTAGCTTACTAATTTCACCTTTTACTGGCTCTTCAACTGTTTCTTCTGTCGTTGCAGCCACTTCAGCAAAAGAAGCTCCTTCCTGCACATGACCACCAGCAGTCTCTACAGCTACATCTTTTTTCAAGAAGTTAACCATAAACGCTGTCACAAGAATCCCAACAATTGCTGCAATAAAGAAGAATACGACATTGTCTACTGCCCCTAACACTGCAACAATTGGTCCGCCATGGGCTACCTTGTCCCCAACATTACCAAGCATTGCGATGACTGACCCAACTGCAGAACCTACGATAATACTTGGGATAACACGTAGTGGATCCTGTGCTGCAAATGGAATCGCACCTTCTGTAATTCCGAAGAATCCCATCGTAAAGGACGCCTTCCCTGCTTCCCTTTCGTTTTGTGCATATTTTCTCTTATTAAGCATTGTTGCAAGTCCCATTCCAATTGGCGGAATACAGATCGCTACCGCAATTGGACCCATAATTCCATAGTTTCCTTCTGCAATCATCGAAGCACCAAACAAAAATGCTACTTTGTTGAATGGTCCACCCATATCAACTGCAATCATCGCACCAAGGATAACCGCTAGTAAAATCGAACTTGCTCCTTGCATGCCAGCAAGCCATGTTGTTAACCCTTCGAAAACTTGTGCAACAGGCGCACCGATAACAAAAATAAACAATAAACCGACAATAACGGAAGAAATTATTGGTATAAAAATAATTGGCATTACTGGCTGTACCGCTTTTGGCACTTTCACTTTCTTAATCGCAAGCGCAATGTAACCAGCTAGGAAACCAGCGATAATTCCACCAATGAAGCCTGCACCAGCTTCACTTCCATAAAAACTACCATTTGCTGCAATGTACCCACCAATCATACCTGGTACAAGCCCTGGACGGTCAGCAATACTAACAGCAATAAACCCGGCTAAAATCGGTATCATGAACATAAATGCTGTACCACCGAGGCTTTCAATTTGCTTCCATATCGAATCCTCAGGGATGACGATGCCTCCTGGTGTTTGCTCGCCACCAATTGTTAATGCAAGCGCGATCAATAATCCACCAACAACGATAAACGGAACCATATATGATACACCATTCATCAAGTGCTTATAAATTGGGTTTTCTTTTTGTTTCCGTTTCCCTTTTACATCTTCAATCGATTTTAGTTCTGGTCCATAAACCGGCACATCACCGCTTTGTAATTTTTCAATTAACTCTTTCGGCTTACGAATTCCTTCCTGTACTCCGGTAACGATTACTTTTTTACCTGCAAAGCGCTCTTTGGAAACCTCTTTATCTGCGGCAATGATAATACCATCAGCTTCTGCAATATCTTTTTCTGTCAACTCATTTTCTACTCCGATGGAACCCTGTGTTTCCACTTTTATGTCAATACCCATCTCTTGGCCTGCTTTTTGCAAATTCTCAGCAGCCATATATGTATGGGCAATCCCAACCGGACAGGCTGTAACAGCTAGTACCTTCATGATGTTTCCCCCTTAAAAACGTTTTTTGTAATTGTTTACATTCATTGTAGCGCTAACTTGTCCGCTGATTGATTTTAATTTTTACCGGAACTTGTGGTAAAAATTAATGAATGATAAAGAAAACTTGGCTAGTGCCAAGCCTTTAGGCGCAGGCGATCTTTACTTCGTTCCTTAAAATTTTTTCTACGTCGATTAACTCCAGCTAAAATTTTCTAACGCGTAAAAAAAGAGCAGGTTTCCCCACTCGCGAATTTAATCAATCCTATCCAAAAACGCTTTGACACTTTTTGCGGCTATTAACGCTTGAACAAACTTAGGATTGTCACTAATTGATACAATTTGTTTGACCGCCCCACGATTTAGCCCCTTATCATCATTCGAAATCGCCAGCATAAAGACAATGGAAACCTGCTCCGTCCCCCATTCCACCGGCTTTTTCAGCACCGCAACTGCAATAGCAGACTGATTGACCATCGATGGATTTCCATGGGGAATAGCTATGCTTCCACCAATCGATGTGGCTGATTTTCCTTCCCGAACGAGTGCGCTATGGACAAATTCTTTACAAATAAACCCTTTCTGAAAAAGGACATCTCCTAGCATTTCAACCACTTCAAAGGGATGTTCCTTGTCTACATCAAGATGAACCAAATCACCCCGAATCAAGGAAGAAAGCTGTGTCTCTTCCCCGCTTCCTCCCTGCTTATGTTCCAGATCTTCAACAAACTGATTGAGCTTTTCTTGATCCTTCGCTTCCAAAAGTGGTGAGATAACGACATGAGGTATGTTTATTCGCTCCAGTGCCACCGTTGTTATAATAAAATCAACCGCATGATTTTTTAAACATTCACGTACATCTGCCTTTCCGATACAATCTACAATCTCGATATCCTGGTAATGCTGTTCTAGTTTAGCCTCTAAAAGATGGGACATGCCGACCCCCATGTGACAGACAATCAATGTGCGTTTCCTCTTTTGCCGGCTTCCATCCAGCCTTTCAATCGAAGCCTGAAAATGAAGCACAAGATAAGCGGCCTCATCCTCTGGAACGTCTAGGTTATAGTTTTCCTTTATCTCTTCCATGGCCAGAACAACCATATTAAACAGGTAGGGATACATCTTCTTAATATCAGATAAAAGTGGATTCGTGATCGGAAACCCGTACTTGATTCGATTTATAACCGAATGGATATGAACAGCAAGGCCTTGTGCTAATACGGAGTCTTTTTCAAAAGAGAAAAGGGTCAGTTTGCTCAGCTTGGACGTCAAAGCGGTAACAATTTCCATTAAATATTTATCTGAGAAAGCAGTATCCTTCGTCCCACCTTCTCTTTTTTTGCTACTAATTAAATGCCAGGTAAAATAAATACGCTCATCTTCAGGAAAAGTGATGCGAAAGACGGATTCTAGGTTTTCAAAAAATCCAGAAGCATGCTGGTACTCTTTATATTGATGAACGGAATCTTTCTCATCCTGTGGAATAAAAACAGGTGACTTTTGTCTCGTTCGTTTAATCATAATAAGCGCATGAACAAGTAAACTTTCAATTGCACCGTCCGTAAAAGCAATAGAATAACGATGTTGCATGTCATTCAGAGCTTTTTTCACAGTAGTTATTTCATAATCTAAAAATAAATCTAGTACATAGTTTTTGTTAGACGAAGCTGATGAAGCTAGCTGTGATAAGTGAGCGAGCGCACTCCGCTTATTGAACTCATTCCCTTGAACGACATTTCCAATACGCGGTTTAGAGATAAGTTCCAGATCAAATACCTTCAGCCAATTCGCTATCGCGTCCATGTCTTTTTTAATGGTCGCTCTTGGAACATAATAGCTTTTAGCTAATTCTTGTAATGTAACTGCTTTATCGTTAACCAACAGGTGATAGGCTATTTCAGTGATGCGGTCCTCCGATGTTTTTGGCTCATTAGATAACAGCCGCTGAAAAATAGCTGACCGCTCTGCTTCATTAATCTCAAGTGTTATACCAATACCAGGCTGTCGTTTAAGGTGAGCACTCGAATATTCATCCAGCAGCTTGTCCATACGCTTCAAATCATTCCGCACTGTCTTTTCGGCACACGCCAGCCGATCCGCTAGATGAACAATGTTAAACGTTTCCTTGGTTTCTGTTAATAAAATCCTTAATAATTGCTTTTGTCTATCGTTCATAGTTGCACCCACTTTAATTATTCATTCAAAGTGTAGCCTATTGCTTGGATAAATTCAATTCAACTTTCCCCTTGTTCGGCACACGATTGAGGTACACCACACTATTTTCTAGTATTCTAGTTATTTAACCGTTTCTTTCCAATTGAAATTGCATATTGTATTGCAACTAGTCCATTTTTTTGTAGAAATGAAATCTGTTTACATGTATTCACTATTTTACAGAAAGTGACTCGGAACCTTAAGCCTTGGTAAAGAAGGTTTTGTTATCAAAAATTTTACGAGGAGGTCAATGATGATACCACCAAGAGCCAGACAATACCGACATCCGATGAGAGGGCCACACCCCCGACCGCCTTTCCCACATCCTTACCACAGAGTTCCAAGAGGCGTTCCACGTCAACGATTTCAACAGCCCTCCCAAGGGTTAGGATCACTATTAAAAGATGAAAATGGAAATCTTGATATGAAAAAAATCGGTAGTGGTGTTCAAAATGTGATGGGGATTGCAAATCAAGCAGGTCCAGTAGTGAAAATGCTTAGCAGCTTCCTTAAATAAGATGGAAGAATGATACGGCGGATATAGTATTTCACGAGTTATGCGCATAACGAATGCTAGATTGCTAGTAATTTCCCGAAACATGCGCAATAACGCTGGGAGTGTGATAGTATTTCCGCCGATTCTGCGCATAAGCACTCCATGAGTGAAAGTATTTCCTCGGAGACTGCGCATAAACACTACATAAGTGAGAGTATTTCCTCGAAGGCTGCGCATAAGCACTCCATGAGTGAAAGTATTTCCCTGGAGGTTGCGCATAAGCACTCCATGAGTGAAAGTATTTCCTCGGAGACTGCGCATAAACACTACATAAGTGAGAGTATTTCCTCGGAGACTGCGCATAAGCACTCCATGAGTGAAAGTATTTCCTCGGAGACTGCGCATAAACAATCCATGAGTGAGAGTATTTCCCTGGAGGTTGCGCATAAGCACTCCATGAGTGAAAGTATTTCCCCGGATGCTGCGCATAAACAATCCATGAGTGAAAGTATTTCCCTGGAGGCTGCGCATAAACACTACATAAGTGAAAGTATTTCCCCGAAGGCTGCGCATAAACACACTTTTATTCAAAAGAAAAAACAACAACCGATTCCTCTAATTATAAGGAACCGATTATTGCTTTTTCATTTTCTATACTATTACCTTTTTAAACCGAAACTTCTTCGGTTATCATCTTCATACTTTGTGTTAACCTGAGCAAATATCTTTGAAAATTTGGCTTCAATTTCCGGATACTCATGCTCAGCAATTGGCACTACTTTTACTAATGACCCTCTGTCTACTACACCTTCTACTATAGTGTACAGCTCTTCTTCTTTGTCCACTGGATCTAATGCGAGAAATTGGCGATCGTCATGAACAAAGTTACAAACAACAACAAATGTAGTCTTTTTTTCTGGATCTTTTGGATCACCGATCGAAATTTTGACCGGCTCACTGAAAATCGGTCTATCTAATCCATACTTTTTCCGTTTATAGTCGTTGAAGCTAATAACATTACCTTTCTTTGACATCTTAAACGCCTCGCTTTCTGGATTAGTATTTAATTCATTTTACGGTCATTTTACAAACTATGTGCATTCCTTCCTTACTATTACTATTATTTCTAATTAAACTCCACACACATCCAATAATCTCCCCTACAATCGACTTGAGGGAAAATAAAAAAAATGGAAAGTGCCATATTCCAATGCTTTCCTTTTTTACTAATCATTATACTGATTGAGTTCTACTATTTAGTTATTTTCAACGACTTTTTTCTAGCAACGAACTTAATACGGATCAACCTGGGCACGTCCTAACAATTTCAGAGGCAACTCCCCCTTTCGTTAGTTCTTACTCCTTACTCGATCACTTCTAAAATTTTATAAATCCTTGCTATTAAAAATCTAACCACTAAACAAACTAAAACAAAAATTGAATAAAATCAAGTGCCTTAAACATTTTTTCGGTGAAAAACGAGGTTCTATCCACTATTAGGAGTAGCGTGGATGCCATGCTTGGACATGAAGAGGAATAAAAAAATCGGCAAATAATAGATGACTTTCCTATACTTTTTATTATACCCTCTTGACGATTTTTTTACTAGAGCAAAAAATCCGAGCACCCCGCCAGATCCTTATCTGTGCATTAACTTTGGATAATAGGGGTCTGACCCCTTCGACAAAAGAGATAAAAAATCATTTTCGTTCAAACTTCAAGAATCAAACTTCAAACGTCACGTTTCGTCTAAGAAAATTCAATTTTTATATAGGAAACTTCAATTTTACCTCCTCAAACTTCACCTTTGCCTAGATGAGTGTTTAATCCCTCTAACTTATGATGAGTTTACCGCGGAATAATAGAATGAAGGCGCCTTTATGGAAAGAGGCCATTTTTGATCGAATATAATTTTGACGAAGTATTGGAAGAACATGAAAACATAATCTTTTATCTCTTAAACAAATTAGGGATTCGTGATCCAGAAAAGGAGTTTTATCAGGAGGGGATGGTGACGCTCTGGAAAGCACTAGCAACCTATGATTCTGCTAAAGGAAAATTCTCTAGTTATGCCTATTTTCGTATTGAAAAATCATTTTTGACGATGATTCGCACCCGAAATACTCAGGCAAAAAAGGTTGCTGATTATTTATCCACCGCTTCGATGGGACAGATTACATCTACGCTCGATACAGGTTTTGACCCTTATTTGCTCGAACAAATTAAAAGCGCACTAACGGTAAATCAAATGAAGTGGTTTACACGATTTATTCTCGAAGATCTGTCCATCAAGGAAATTGCGGTGAAGGAACGGGTGACAGTTAACACAGTAAAGAACTGGGCAAGGCATGCCAAGCCAAAATTACGGAAACTTTTAGCGGACGAAGAAATCTATTGGAGGCAGTTATCATGACACAATTTAGAGGCTATCGTATAACTAGTCACTTTGGATGGAGAACCCATCCGATTCGCGGCATAAGGGAATGGCACACAGGAATTGACCTCGTAAAAAAACATCGAGCGCCAATAGAGGCGTTTACGGACGGTGAAGTCATTTACGCGGGCGAAGGTAAAAAAGGTACAGGTCTTGGCGGCTACGGAATTGTGGTTCTCATTAAAGATCAAAAGAATCGCGGTCAGCTGTATGCACATCTTGATAGTACAGCAGTAATAATTGGGCAAACTATCCAAGCTGGAACTGTCGTTGGATTTCAAGGTGCCACAGGGCAAGTGACAGGATCCCACCTTCATTATGAAGTAAGAAAAAAAGCTGAGAATACGACACTCTATGGTTGGAGCGCTGACCGGAATAATAATTGCTTAAATCCTGTCGAATACCTAGCATCTTTTCTAGCGGCTGTTCTTCGCCATGGGGATCAAGGGCAGGCTGTTCAAGATTTACAAAAAAAACTTGTATCACTCGGCTATCGGTTGCCTAGATTCGGGGCTGACGGAAAGTTTGGTAATGAAACCGAAGCAGCTGTGAAAGCATTCCAACAAGATCAACGTATCGCAGTAGATGGAATAGTTGGTCCTGTAACTCGCGAAAAATTGAAGGTTCTATTAAAAAGATAAAGTGCTCTGCGCTTTATCTTTTTAATTTGAATTCGGATAACTGTCCTCCCACCGCGGACAAATGTCTTTTTAGGGGGTCAGACCCCTTTAGCCTGTTGATAGTCTGTTAGATAACGATTATAATGGATGTATGTTAACTTAGTGCATTCGATGAACAAACATTTGTAAGCGTTTTACATGAATATTATGGGAGGGATGATTGTGACAGTAACGAAGCAGGAGCGTTTAGCTTACACAGATAAGGCGCAGGAAATCGTCGATCAGATGAGTTTAGAGGAAAAAGTGTATTTAATGAGTGGTAGGATGTCGTTTGAAGAATTAATGGAGGATATTGCAAAAGGCCACCATTATAACTGGTATCCATACCCGGCTGGTGGGAACGAGCGACTTGGAGTACCGGAAATGAAGTTTGTTGATGGCCCGCGTGGTGTTGTGTCTGGAAATAGTACGTGCTTCCCTGTATCAATGGCAAGAGGTGCTGCTTTTGATAAGGATCTAGAGGAACGTATCGGGAATGCAATCGGGAAAGAAATTCGGGCACATGGTGGAAACCTATTCGGCGGGGTTTGTATTAACCTACCGCGAAATCCTGGTTGGGGACGAAGCCAGGAGGTTTATGGCGAAGACTCCTTCCTGTTAGGTGCAATGGGTGCGGCACTCACAAAGGGTGTCCAGGCAGAAAATGTAATTGCCTGTGTAAAGCACTATGCGTTCAACAGCATGGAAAACGCCCGCTTTAAAGTAAGCGTGGAAGCAGACAAACGTACAGAGCGTGAGGTTTACTTGGCTCATTTTAAAGATGTCATTGATGCAGGTGCTGCTAGTGTGATGAGTGCGTATAACCTGTACAAAGGTACCTTCTGTGGTCATAGCGATTATCTTTTAAATCAAGTGTTAAAAGATGAATGGGACTTCGATGGATTTGTCATCAGTGATTTCATTTGGGGCGTCAAGGATACAGTAGAAGGCGCGAATGGCGGCATGGACATTGAAATGTGTCATACGAAATATTTCGGTGACAATCTTGTGGAAGCTGTGAAAACTGGTAAAGTTAGTGAAGAAAAAATTGATCAAGCAGCTACACGAATTGTTCGTACTTTACTCGCATTCACTGAAGCCGATAACAAGGACTATAGTAAGGATTTAATCGGGAATGAAGAACACATCGCTTTAGCATTAGAAGCTGCTGAAAAATCGATCACACTAATGAAAAACGATGACCAAGTACTACCATTTTCGAAAGATACAAACCGAATTGCAGTGATTGGTAAGCTAGGTGACAAGGATAATACAGGTGACCACGGATCCAGCCGTGTCTTTCCTCCTTATGTCGTAACACCGTTAGAAGGACTGAAAAAGCAACTGCCAAATGCAGAAGTTATTTTTGATGATGGTCAAGACCTAGAAAAAGCAAAACAAACTGCAAAATCAGCTGATGCAGTAGTGTTCGTAGTAGGATATGACCACGATGATGAGGGTGAATTTATTAACAATCCGGATGAAGATAAAGATGCTTTAGGAGAAGGCGATGCTGGCTTCGGCGCTGGCGGTGACCGCAAAACGTCACTCGGGCTTCATGACGATGAAATCGAATTAATTCAAGCAGTAGGACCAGTAAATAGTAACTCTGTTGCCGTTTTAATCGGTGGAAATACGATTATGATTGAAGAGTGGAAAAATGACGTTTCAGGTATTTTAATGGCCTACTATCCTGGCATGGAAGGTGGAACAGCTCTTGCCAAAACCCTTTTTGGTGAGGTGAATCCAAGCGGTAAATTACCGTTTGTTTTACCTAAAAAAGAAAGTGATTTACCACAAGTCGATTGGGATGCAGAACAAATCACCTATGATTATTACCATGGCTACACAAAGCTCGAGAAGGAAGGAAAAGAGCCATCCTTACCATTTGGATATGGCCTGTCCTACACTACTTTCACGCAATCGAACGCATCATTTGATGTAAAAAATGATCAAATTGTGGCAACCTGCGAAGTTGAAAACACTGGTGAACGCGAAGGAACAGAAGTTGTTCAGCTATATGTAGGCTATAGCCAATCTAAAATTGATAGACCAGTAAAAGTACTGCGTGGCTTTGAACGGGTTTCACTGGCACCAGGTGAAAAGCGAGTGGTCACTGTTACGTGCCCTATTGAAAAAGTGAGATGGTTTAATCCTGAAACAAATCAGTGGGAACTAGAAGCAATTGATTATGATGTTTATATTGGAAGCAGCAGTGATAATAAGGATCTTATAAAAGGGGAAGTAAGTTTAGCGACTTATAACGTGTAACTAGTAAGGCTCAATCTTTGGATTGAGCCTTTTTTTGATTCAGGATACACCTGAGGTGAGAGTAATTTAGAGTTTGGTGAGCATAAGTGTTGTTAGAGTGAGAGTAATACTGGATTCCCTGCTCATAAATTTCGTTAGAGTGAGAGTAAATACGATGATAGTGCGCATAAATCCTCCGTTGATGAGAGTAAGTCCGATGAAACTGCGCATAAATCCCACTAAAGTGAGAATAAACCATCCCAACCTAATAATAAGTGTCCTCCCCAGAAGGACAAATGTCCACAAGCGGGGTCAGACCCCTTTATGCAAATGCAAAAAAACCAAAGAGGATTTTAATCCTCTTTGGTTTTTTTTACCGTTATGCTAGGTTCTTTTTCCTTCTATTGATTATGAAGAGTATTACACCAGCTATTAGTGATGTTGCGCCTATTAGTAATAGGTTAATGGTATTGGTTGCTGTATTTGGTAGTTTGTCGCCTTCCTCTTCACTGTCGGATGATTCATCCGTCACCTCGCCATTATCTGTTACGTCTGAGGCACCACCCTCATTTTCGTCTACTGAATCTGATCCTTCGCTGTTATCCTCTGTCTCATCACCAACTGACGTAGAGTCATCACCAGTAGTATCACTATCATTTTGTCCAGTCACTTCTAAAATTCTATCATCAAGTTGCGGGTTAATGGTTCCTTTCGACTCGATTGCTTCAATAATTAAATTTGAAAGTAATGGACCAGAGTTCGCATCTAGTAAGTAATTGGCTCCTTCAAACATGCTATATCCGTCTCCACCAGTCGATATAAAGTCCACGGTTGCCAGACTATAAGTTGCGCTCTCATCGATAGGTTGTCCATTTATTGTCGCGTCAATGATTCGGGATCCTACCGGTTGATCTAAGTCAAAGCTGTACTCAATTCCGCTAACTTGAGCAAAACGACCAGCCCCATCTTCTATTTGACTAACACTGTTTTCTAACGCTTCCATCACCACGTCCCCTGTCACTTCAATCACAACGACATAGTTCGTAAACGGAAGAGCATCCATGATGTCACGCTTTGTTAAATCACCGACTGGGAAAATTCTTTCTGCACGAATGCCACCACCATTAATTAACGCAATATCTGCACCCGTATCTTCCTTCACCGCATCGGCAATAAAGTTACCAATCTTTGTTTCGTCTTTTCTTTGAGACGCCTTCATTACATCAAGCTCTGTCTCTGTTTGACCAATGACAACATCCAGTTCTGCTTCTAATTGTGTATTATAGCCATCCATTATCGCTTGTACCGTAGCGTCCGCCTCAAGCCCATTTGCAACTTCTTCCTCCAAAGCATACCGTTTAAAGTTATAATCTACTATTTCTCCATTTTCAATTTGGAGGTTGATTTCTCCTAAAAATTCAAATTCGTCTCCTATGAAACCAAGTAATGTATCATTAATTAATTCGAGACTATCGTTTGCAGCTGCCGCATGATCACCAACCATTACATCAATACCTTCCACTTGTGCAGCGACCTCTCTTGCTCTCGTACTAGCAAGGTGAGAAGAAACGACAATAATATCGGCACCTGCTGCTTCCATCTCAGGAATAACAGCATTCATTGCTTCTACTGCATCGATTACTTGCGCGTTTTCTCCCATGGAAGTAATTTCAGCTGCATCCTCTGTCAATAAACCAGTGATCCCAACTTGTACACCATTAATCTCTTTAATGATGAAAGGCTCCACACCATTTTCTCTTCCAAACGTATCATTCGTACGATTATCAATGACGTTAGCAGTGACCCATGGAAACTCACTGTTTTCTACTAATGTTAATAATTGATCTGGCCCCATATCAAAGTCATGATTTCCAAACGTATTGGCATCAATTCCGCCTGCATTAAAAGCATCAATGATATGCTGACCATGAAATGTCGACGAGAGTACAGATGTAGCAAGATCATCACCATTTGCAATCATCATTGCATTCGGATTTTCTTGTTTAATTTTGTTAATAAGGCCAAAGTAATTAGCGATGTTTTCTGCTCCTCCGCCAAAATTACCATGAAGATGTGTGTCGTGAAGAATCGTTACAGTTGTTTCATCTAGAGGATATTCATCTTTGTTGTGGTGAGGTATCTGGTTAGAACCGGATGAAGCCTCTCCTTCGTGAGCAAGTCCAACAATTGGCATGATCGTAAATAATGCTATCAATAAAACGATAATTGAAACTATACCTTTTTTCACTGTTTCCCCTCCAATTTATCCATATTATTTAACAAAATTAGTATAACAACACTTTGTTAACTGGATATAAATGGAACGTAAATTATTATTATATTCTTCACAAACCCTACCTATTCCATTCGACAAAATTCGGGTGATGCCAGGAACCGGAGCTTTCTCTTTTGCTTTATTCCACTAATATTTGCTATGCTTTTACATAATTAGGAAATGAGAGGATGAAGGAGATGTCATTAGAAAGTGTTAAGGTCCATTTTAAGCAGTGGAATCGTGAAGCTGATGTAATGGAATTTGAAACGTCAAGCGCCACTGTGCAAGAGGCGGCGGATACGATTGGTGTGATCCCAGCCCGAATCGCAAAGACACTATCGTTCAGGGGAGAAGGAGATAAGCCCATATTAATCGTTGCTGCTGGTGACGCCAAAATTGACAACAAGAAATTCCGCCAAACATTTGGCTTTAAAGCTCGTATGCTCTCACCTGACGAAGTACTAGAGCAAACAGGGCACGCGATCGGTGGTGTCTGTCCATTTGGATTAAAAAATGAACTGGAGGTCTATTTAGATGTTTCGCTCCATCGTTTTGACACCGTTTTTCCCGCTTGCGGAAGCACAAATTCCGCGATTGAATTGACGAACGATGAATTATCTCAGTATTCCAATGCTAAAGAGTCCATCGATGTTTGTAAAGGATGGCAAGAAGCAGATTCAAAAGAGACCGCATCCGTTAACTAAAATAGTACATAGAAAGCAACCAAAAATCGGGTGGTGCAGGCACCACCCGATTTTGTCGACGTGTCAACTGCTACTCAACTCTTACATCAAATCAAAAAACGATTCCTTCCCTAGATGCTGGACATATTCTTTAACGAGTCCTTCTAAGTCATCGGAGCCATCAAGAAACATCCATTCCTCTTCAGTACCTAAATAACTCGTCCTTTCCACTTCAAAAAATCGTTCATCCTTATCGACTAAAATAAACCGAAGCTCCGTTTGATAGCTTTTGTATTTGTCTAGTGCTGCCACATTAAATGGCATGAATGTGCTTTCTAAATTGGCAAACGAATCCATAACTGTATAAATATAAACAATATCTTTTTTCATATCGATTTTAAAATCTTTTATTTCGCAGTGCTGCTCCATTCCCGCTTTAATGATTCGAATTTCATCATCTCGAATTAATTTTTTTAGCTTTTTCCTCAAGTACACCTTCCCATTCGGTTCTTCATAAATTTCATAGCCCTCGGGTATATCATTTATATCAGCAGCACCTTCACTTTTCTTCGAGAAAAAATAAGTGGTATTCCCTTTTTTCGTTTTTTTGCTATGCAAAAAATAAGTTTCCCCACGGAAATTTTCATATGTAATTGGCATAATCCGCACCTCATATACTGATTTTTAGAGTCGACTCCTAATCAATTACTCTAGCTACATTGCCATTACATTGCTTACATTTCCCCCTTAAGACGATTTGCTGGTCCTCGAAAACAACTTGATAATCTACGATGATTGTCTCTCCACAGTTGATACAAAATACATTGTTTTCCAGCTTCTCTCTAACATGCGTAGGTATTTTTAACCACCTTTTCCTCGCTAATTCATCTTGCATCCTAATCACCTCATTTATTTTAAAACTCAGTTGGTACCTACTACAATATAAACATGGTATTTTAAAATTGGAAGGTACCACCGAAAATTGTCGTTTCACCACTGCTCACACAAAGCATGTTGCTTTATTATTAGTAAACGAGTTGAACATAAATCTCAGTGTCCTCCCCAGAAGGACAAATGTCCACAAGCGGGGTCAGACCCCTTTTGCTATTTTTTATATTGTTTTACAAGCTTACTATCAATCCAATTTTTCAAATACCATGCCCACCTTCCAGTCATCGAATATCCTTTGTATAAAAGTAGTCCTTTTTTATTCCCGATAGAGACGATGGACAATTCATTTTTCTTTGGTTGATAGAGTTCGCCTTCTCCTGTTTCCATAAATCCTTTTAAGTTTTCAAATAGAAGACGTCCTTGTCGAACAGCATGTCCCTTCTCCCTATCCACTGCTGGATCATCGGCTATTGATGCGCAATCTCCGACACCGAAGATAAATGGATATTCTTTCACTTGTAAGGTATCCGCAACCTTTAAATAACCATGATCATCAACGGGTAGTTTAGATGTTTTAAATAAATCTGGGGCTTTTGATCCGGCTAACCAAACAAGTTTATCAAAATGGATTTCTTTATTAGAAGATGTAACGACTTTATTTCGCTTAACATGGCTTACTGTTTCTGATGTAACCAAATGGATGCCGTTCTGCATAACAATAGCTTCTATTTTTGCCGAAATCCTTTTACTCTTATTCGGTAGTAAACGATCTGCACTCATTAATGTCACAGGTGTATGTATATGGTTCGCTGTTCGCCAAGATGCTAATGATAAACTAGTTTCAATCCCTGCTACATCACCACCCACGACCACGACATTATCAGCATCACGAACTTCATCTATGACCTCAACAAAATGATAATTCGGTTTCATTCGATAAGCATGTTCTGTTACTCCTGGTACGTTAATTCCAGCTGTTAAGGATCCTATATTAAAGGAAATAACATCAAAAGAAACCATCTCTCCATCGGAAGTTAATACTTTCTTTTGTAAAGGGTCAATAGCTGTTACCGCTGCCTTGACCCAACTAACACCAGATGCTTTCGCTAACGACTCTAAATTGATACTAATTTGACTTTTATCATACAAACCTTCTGCATAACCCGGAAACATGCCTGAATAATATTGATATTGAGATGGTGAAAGCAACATAACTTCCACACCATCAATAGGAAGTTCCTTTAACTTTTTCACTACATGCACATGCGCATGTCCACCACCAACAAGCAATAACCTTTTCATAATGGTGCCTAGTGTAGTAAATAGGTTCAAATAAAGAAAAATAACCACCATTTTCAGTGTAAAATGGAAGTACCTATCACAGAACTTCCAAATAACC
>NZ_JAFBDR010000038.1 GCF_016908325.1 Aquibacillus albus
GGGTTATTTGGAAGTTCTGTGATAGGTACTTCCATTTTACACTGAAAATGGTGGTTATTTTTCTTTATTTGAACCTATTTACTACACTAGGCACCGTTATCCCAGCATGATAAACATTGCAACGATGGAGATGATTGGTATTGCGCTTACCATCGCCATCCCAATGAAAATGAGTGTTTGAATAAAGGTTTTTGCTTCTTTAGGTAGATCATTGAAGGCTAATAAGCTGCCTCTAGATAAAAAGACATTAATAATACCAAATACTAAGATAATGATGATAATAATGAGTGGTAGTAGAATGTCACTTTGATTACCTACCCATGTTTCCATCTGTATAAATCCAAACACAATGAGAACGATTGGAATCGATTCAATCAGTGCAACTCGAATGAAAAATCCTGACAATTGTTTTTGTAAGGAATTCGTTGACACGACTTCTTCTTTTTCTAATTTTCCCTCAACTACTACCATCATTTGTTTGAAAGCAGTAACTATACCTACAACAGCAATTGCTGAAGCCAGAACAAATAACCATCCAGTGTTCATCAATTTATTTTTTCCTCCTTTATCGATCGACTAAAGAGTTTATACACGTCTGTTTTTATTTTAACTGAAATGATTGAATAATATAATGGATTATTTCTCTTTAACTCGGTTTTTAAATTATCATTCAAACCCTCACTTGAATAAGATGGATATAAAGTATACACTATAATCAAATGTAGATTTGGATAATGAAGGGGTGATTTAGGTGAGCCGGAAAGATGCGTGTGATATTTATTGTTATAACGAGGAAAAGGTTGAATATATACAGGGGAAATTAAGCAATCATGATTTGGCTGGTGTTTCAAAATTATTTAAGGTGATTGGAGACGAGCGAAGAACTCAAATTTTGTATGCTTTATCTTTAGAAAAAGAGCTATGTGTATGTGATATTGCTAACAGCATTGGAACTTCTGTTGCTACAGCATCCCATCATTTACGAACGCTCCATAAACAAGGAATTGTAGATTACAGAAAAGAAGGGAAATTAGCCTTTTATTTTTTAAAGGAAATACAAGTAAAGCAGCTAATTCATATTCTTTTATTTCCTGCGGAGAAGGAGAATGCACATGTCTGAAGAACAAGCAAAAACGTATAGAATTCAAGGATTCACTTGAGCAGGCTGTGCAAAAACGTTCGAGAAGAACGTGGAACGCCTGGATGGTGTTTCCGAAGCAACCGTCAATTTTGGTGCCTCAAAATTAACCGTTTACGGGCATACAACGATAAAAGAGCTTGAAAAAGCAGGAGCTTTTGAAAGCTTACGTGTTAAAGATGAAAACGATACATTTTCTGATCGATCTGCTTTTTGGAAGCAGAAAGAAAGTGTAAAGGTTTATCTATCAACCCTTATACTAATTGTAAGTTGGCTTCTTAGCAGACAAATGGGGGAAGAAAGTATACTTCCGACGATTGGATATGGAGCTTCCATTTTAATTGGAGGATATACACTTTTCATCAAAGGGATAAAAAGCTTGTCCCAATTAAACTTTAACATGAATACGTTAATGACTATTGCCATTATCGGAGCAGCCTTGATTGGTGAATGGGGAGAAGGAGCGGCTGTTGTCATCCTATTTGCCATAAGTGAAGCATTGGAACGGTTTTCGATGGATAAAGCGAGACAATCGATTGAATCACTAATGGATATCGCTCCGAATCAAGCATTAATTCGACGAAACGACAAAGAAATGATGCTAAACGTCGATGATATCCAAATTGGCGATATTATGATTGTGAAGCCGGGTAAAAAATTAGCAATGGATGGTATTGTTATGAAAGGTGCGTCTACGATAAACCAGGCAGCAATTACTGGTGAGAGTGTTCCTGTAACAAAACTGGTAGATGATGAAGTGTTTGCGGGGACTTTAAATGAAGAAGGATTAATAGAAGTTAAAGTGACGAAGCGAGTGGAAGATACAACGCTGTCAAAAATCATTCATTTAGTTGAGGAAGCGCAAGCAGAACGGGCACCATCACAAGCATTTGTAGATAAGTTCGCTAAGTATTACACACCTGCAATTATTTTAATTGCTGCACTAATCGCTGTTATTCCACCGTTATTTGGTGCAGATTGGGGAAGTTGGATTTATCAAGGATTAGCCGTATTGGTCGTTGGTTGTCCATGTGCACTAGTCGTATCAACTCCTGTTTCGATCGTTACTGCCGTTGGTAATGCAGCGAAAAATGGTGTACTCATAAAAGGTGGTATTTATTTAGAAGAAGCCGGTGCGTTAAAGGTGATAGCTTTTGATAAAACCGGTACACTTACGAAAGGAATACCTGTTGTAACAGATATCGTAGCTATTGAAAATGATGAGGAGCATATTATGACTATAACAGCTGCGATTGAAAGAAGTTCTCAGCATCCTTTAGCTTCAGCAATTATGAAATGGGCAGAAGAAAAGGGTTTAAATTATCAATCTGTACCTATCGAAGGTTTTCAATCAATGACTGGAAAAGGTGTAAAAGCAAAGGTTAACAATCATGTATATTATGTCGGAACACCAATTCTTTTTGAGGAACTACTAGAATCCACTACAAGTGAAAAAATAGAACAGCTGCAAGAAGAAGGAAAAACTGTCATGGTAGTGGGAACTGAAACGAAGGTTCTAGGCTTAATTGCTGTTGCTGATGAAATACGTGAAACATCTCGTGGGGTTATCAACAAGCTTCATAAATTAGGTATTGAAAAGACCGTTATGCTAACAGGTGATAACAGTAGAACGGCTAACGCTATTAGCGAAAAGCTTGGAGTTTCAGATATGGAATCAGAATTACTTCCGGAGGATAAACTTCAATTTATTAAGGAGCTTCGGTCCAAGCATGGAAATGTTGCGATGGTAGGTGACGGCGTGAATGATGCACCTGCATTAGCAGCCTCAACGGTTGGTATTGCCATGGGTGGTGCCGGAACAGATACGGCATTAGAAACAGCTGACATTGCTTTGATGTCAGATGATCTAAGTAAATTACCTTATACGATAAAATTGAGTCGTAGAGCCTTGACAACCATTAAGCAAAATATTGGATTTGCCTTAGTAATTAAAGCAATCGCATTACTTTTAGTAGTTCCAGGCTGGTTAACATTATGGATCGCAATTTTTGCTGATATGGGAGCAACATTGTTAGTTACTTTAAACAGTTTGCGTTTATTACGAGTGAAAGATAAATAAATTCATTTTTTACGATAGATGAGAAAGGAAACGCTATACTATTCACACGATGATAAGCATGTGATGAACATATTAAAACAAACAATGGATCATGCTAAACATAGTTCATGTATGTTCATCACATTTTTTTATTTACGACATTATGATAGAGTACATTTAAATAAATGCACGACTGGAGGAAACGTAATGGGACACGGTCATGATCATTCACACGGTGCCAACAAAAAAGCTTTAATGATTAGTTTTTTTATCACCACAGGGTACATGATTATCGAAGCAATTGGAGGCTTCTTAACGAATAGTCTTGCACTACTTTCCGATGCTGGTCACATGCTTAGTGATGCCGTATCTTTAGGAATCGGACTTTTAGCTTTTCATTTGGGAGAAAGGGTTGCTAATTATAGCAAAACATTTGGGTATAAGCGTTTTGAAATATTAGCGGCTGTTTTTAATGGAGTTACGCTTATTTTAATTGCTTTCTATATTTTTTATGAAGCCTATCATCGCTTTGTCGACCCACCTGATGTTGCTTCCACGGGAATGTTAATCATTGCGTCGATTGGATTTATTGTTAATATTTTTGTTGCTTGGATTTTAATGCGAGGAGATACGAAAGAAAATCTGAATTTAAGAGCAGCCTTTCTTCATGTATTAGGTGACTTACTAGGTTCGGTAGGGGCCATTACAGCTGCATTGTTCATTATGTTCTTAGGATGGGGTTGGGCAGACCCATTAGCAAGTGTTATTGTGGCGATCCTTGTATTAGTTAGTGGATGGAGAGTTACAAAAGATGCTGTCCATGTTCTGATGGAAGGAACTCCGAAAAATGTGGATGTAAACGATATTATTAACAGTTTGCAAAATATTGAAGGGATAAAAAGCATCCATGATCTTCACATTTGGAGCATTACTAGCGGTCAAAACGCTCTTGCTTGTCACGCCGTTGTAAGCGGTGATTTGTCTATTCACGAAAGTCAAACACTTTTACGAACAATGGAACACAAATTGGAGCATAAAGGTATTGGGCATGTTACCATTCAATTAGAACATAGTGATCACCCGCATCATGATTCTTTAATGTGTCATGCAAGTCAACCTGACAAAAACATGAAATAGATTAAACTCTCATCCCTGTAAAAAAGGGCTTAATTTTTAATAATTAGGTTTCCTATTAAAGTACGAGAAAGACTTGATAAAAGTTTAGTATGTGTAGTAAAATAAATTCTAGCGGATTTGGAAGCGTTATTTTCTAATCCATACTCTATAGTTGTTCCACAGTAGCTCAGTGGTAGAGCAATCGGCTGTTAACCGATCGGTCGTAGGTTCGAATCCTACCTGTGGAGCCATTTTTATACCTACATGAATGATACGTTCATGTATTTTTTTATGCTTTTTTTACAATAAACAAATTATTCGAACATATTATTTGATTCCATAATGATTAGTGTTTATGTTATTTAAGTGATGATTTTGACTCTTCAAATATTCTATTTCCTCAGAGCTCCTCTTACTCTCCTTAATTTAGTTTGACTATTTTCTTAG
This sequence comes from Aquibacillus albus, assembly GCF_016908325.1. Lineage (GTDB taxonomy): Bacteria > Bacillota > Bacilli > Bacillales > Amphibacillaceae > Aquibacillus_A > Aquibacillus_A albus. The sequence continues at coordinate 4,761 of NZ_JAFBDR010000038.1, forward strand.
ATTAACATCAAGGTGGTGCAGTTGATGATGGTTAAGTCTCGTTTTTTTCAACGTTTTTATTATGGCTGGTTTATTGTTTTTATCGCTGGTTTAGGAGTATTTTTCTCAGGGCCTGGTCAAACGTATTCCAATTCACAATTTATTGATGAGTACATAAGAGATTTTGGTTGGTCGCGTTCTCAGGTATCGGGTCTCTATTCAGCAGCCACACTAGTAGCTGGATTTGGGATGGTTTTTATTGGGCGTTTTATAGACAAATTCGGTCAGCGAGCGATGATGGTCACTGTTGGTTCACTATTCGCAATAGCCTGTTTTTTTAATAGTCTTGTTTCCAGTATGTGGATGTTAGGGCTTGGTTTTTTTCTCATTCGTCTTTTAGGCCAAGGGAGTATGTCGCTAATTCCAAATACCTTAGTTGCCCAGTGGTTTATTAAAAAGCGTGGAATAGCTCTTAGCTTAATGACATTAGGAAGCTTCGCAAGTGCGATGTCATTCCCAATTATTAACACATGGTTAATACAAACATGGGATTGGCAGTTTGCTTGGAGGTTTTGGGGGGTATTATTATTAGTTATATTTGTGCCTTTTGCTATTTTTGGGGTTCGTAATAAACCTGAGGATGTGGGGTTGGAGCCAGACGGAACAGCAGTAAACTCAAGTGGAATGAAACAAGTTCTAGGAGGAAAGGTCGCTGCTGCTGAGCAAGATTGGACATTAAAGGAAGCGATGCAAACCAAGGCCTTTTGGGCAATATTAATTTGTGTGGGAATTCCAGCAGCAGTAAATACGGGGATTACTTTTCATATTGTTTCTATCTTGGGGTCAAATCAGCTTTCTCCAGAAATTGCTGCAACTGTTTTGAGTTTAATGGCAATTGTAGGGATACCGATGTCGCTTGTATCGGGTTATATTACTGAACAAGTAAAAACCAATTACTTATTGTTAGGTATTTTTGTTCTAGAGTTTATTTTATTACTTCTTTTATTGGTGACAAATAATCTTGGTCTTGCAATTCTTTTTGGTATTTTGTGGGGAGTTGCGAATGGATTCGAACGAATCGCCTTAAACGTAATTTGGCCAAATTATTTCGGTCGAAAGTATATTGGGAGTATTAATGGTTTTGGTGTGACAATGGGAGTCCTTGGATCTGCTTTTGGTCCACTTCCATTTGGAGTTGGCTTTGACATCTTTGCTAGTTATACTCCTGTCATTCTTATGACTCTAGTATTTCCTGTTATAGGTGTCGTTTGTTCATTAATCGCGAAAAAACCAGATAAAGAACAATTAGTTACGACAAGTTAGTGGGAAAAGGTTTGTTGCCCCATTAAGGTTCGTGCGACAGTAAAAGCAGTAAAAGTGGAGAAAAGGAGTTGCACCAAAGGTTCGTACGATACTATATCCAAGAAAACACGAGCGCACCATATCCTATATTTGGTCAAACATAAAAGAGACCCACTCAAAGGGGTCTCTTTTATATTTTTTTATATTCTTTCCCCTTGCTTCAATCGTTCAATAAATTCGTTTAAATCGTCTTTTTTTACTCTCCAGTGTCTGCCGATTTTAAATCCAGGAATTTTACCCTCTTGCACTAATTTATATGTTGTCATTTCACTTAGTTGTAAGTATTCTGCAACTTGTGAAACGGTCATTATTTCTTTTTCCATCAGGACGCCCCCATACTGTTAACTTATATGTATCATACCACACAACAGATAATTTTTTAAAAAAGTAGTAGCAAATTTGATTCAAATATAAATGGTTATACTCAAATGTAATATTTTCGCATCTTTGTGAAATGCCACACTATATGAAAGAATAATGGAGTAAATTAGAGAAAAAGTTAAATGTTTACGTTTCCATGTAGTTTTGTAATCAACCAATCTTGTGTTATTATTCGTTTTGTTGATAATCGATCAAGCTTTTGATGTATAAAATACACAAAAATTTTTCAGTTTTTATGAAAGTTAACATACAAAAAAATATAGCAAAAGAGGTGCTAAATTGAATTTAAAAAATTGGAAACAAGAATGGTTTGGAAATATAAGAGGTGACATCTTAGCAGGTATTGTTGTTGCGCTTGCTCTTATCCCTGAAGCAATTGCTTTTTCAATCATCGCTGGTGTTGATCCAATGGTTGGACTATATGCATCGTTCTGTATTGCAGTAGTCATTTCGTTTGTAGGTGGGCGTCCAGGAATGATATCTGCTGCAACAGGGGCAATGGCTTTACTAATGATTACTTTGGTTACGGATTATGGATTACAGTATTTACTAGCAGCAACGATTTTAACAGGAATTATTCAAATTTTATTCGGAGTTTTTAAACTTGCTAGTATTATGAAATTTGTCCCTAGATCTGTAATGGTAGGGTTCGTAAATGCTTTAGCCATTCTAATCTTCACCTCTCAGTTTCAACACTTTGAAGGTGAAAGCTGGATTATGTATTCACTAGTGGGTTTAACATTAGCTATTATTTACTTGTTCCCTAAAGTAACGAAAGCAATCCCATCTACTTTGGTAGCTATTATTGCTGTAACAGCGATCGTTATTTTTGCAAATATTGAAATACGTGCGGTAGGAGATTTAGGAAATCTAACACAGCAATTACCAGTATTCTTACTACCATCTATTCCATTAACGTTTGAAACACTAATGATTATCTTTCCTTATTCATTAGCACTAGCAATCGTGGGGTTATTGGAATCCTTACTAACTGCTAATATCGTTGATGATATGACAGATACAGAGAGTGATAAAAACAAAGAGAGTCGTGGACAAGGGTATGCAAATGTTGTTACAGGATTCTTTGGTGGAATGGCAGGATGTGCGATGATTGGACAATCTGTTATCAATGTGAAATCGGGTGGTAACGGAAGACTATCTTCGCTTGTTGCTGGTGTGTTTTTAATGTTCCTTATCATTGTTTTAGGTGGGGTAGTTGTCCAAATTCCGATGGCTGCTTTAGCGGGTGTAATGATTATGGTATCAATTAGTACTTTTGATTGGTCATCTATTAGGAATATTCATAAAATACCTCGCACAGATGCCATTGTTATGGTAGTTACCGTTGTGACTGTGGTTGTAACCCATGACTTATCGAAAGGTGTATTAGCAGGTGTACTATTAAGTGCGATTTTCTTTGCTTCAAAAATTTCTAAAGTAAAGGTAAATGAAATCGTTGCTTTAAATGGTTCAAAAAAGGTGTACAAGGTAAATGGACAAATATTTTTTGCTTCTGTCAATGATTTTCTTGAGAAGTTCATCTTTAATGATGACGTAAAAGAGGTTGAAATTGACTTATCCAATGCACACCTATGGGATGACTCGGCAATTGGCGCACTAGATAAAATAGAAATGAAGTTTGAACAAAACGAAATTAAAGTTAGTTATACTGGTTTAAATGAAGAAAGTAAAGATCTCAAAAAGCGTGTGGGTGGATTATCAAAAGCATCCGGACATTAAGAGAAAAAACCCGAATTATAGGCTATTTACAAAAAAGTCTGTAATTCGGGTTTTTTAATGAACTACAAAGTAAAATTTTAACAGTTTAAACATTTTATAAACAAAAAATTTAATTTATACTTGCAAAGCGCTTTCAATTTGTTTATAATTCAACTAAATCGATTTACTAAACCGGTTTACTAAACCGATTTATGTTAATTAGAAAAGGATTGAGTGAAATGAAACGGGTTACAATGGCTGATGTTGCAGAGAAAGCAAATGTATCAAAGAGCACAGTATCTCAATACTTGAATAATCGTTTTGACTATATGTCTAAACAGACGAGAGATCGAATTAAAATCGCTATAGAGGAATTAGGTTATCAGCCGAATTTCGTGGCGAGAAGTCTTAAGCAGAAATCAACATCAACCATTGGAGTTATCGTTGCAAATATTCTTCATACATTTTCTACTCAAGTTTTACGAGCGATTGAGGATTATTTTAATGAACACGGATTTCACGCTATCGTTTGCAATTCATACAATGACCCGGTAAAAGAGCTTCGTTATCTGGAGATGCTGAGAGCAAAGCAAGTAGACGGCTTGATTGTAGTTCCAACAGGTGGGAATTTAGATGTCTATCAAAGGATGATTGATGAGCAATTCCCACTCGTATTTATGGACCGGATAGTTGAGGAGCTAAGAGTTGATTCTATTTTATTAGATAACGAAGCGGCATCGTTCATTGCGGTTCAACATTTAAAAGAAAAAGGTTATTACCGACTTGGAATACTAACATCTTCATTAAAGGGTAATATAACACCAAGGATAGAACGGGTGAAAAGCTTTAGAAAAGCATTACAAATGTTTAATTTACCCATCTATGAAGATTTTATTCAAGGGTATGAACAAAATGAATATCAATTTAGACTGAAAGAACTTTTATCTCTACCGCAACCTCCAGAGGCTTTACTTGCAGGAAATGATTTTAGTTTGATGGAAATTTTGCAGTTTGTGAAAGACCATCGAATTGTCATTCCAGAGCAACTTGCCGTAATCAGTGTTGATGAAGTTTCTTTTGCTGATATCTATAGTCCAGGGTTAACAACGATTAATCAACCAACATTTGAAATGGGTACGCAAGCTGCTGAAATGCTTTGGAAGAAAATTAAAAAGGAACACAACCAATCAACAAATATCATTCATCGGTTTAAACCGGAACTTGTGGTGCGAGATTCTTGCTAAAAAAGGGGGGATAATGTGAAAAAAGATATGATTACCATTGGTGATGCCATGATTACATTAAATCCTTCGATAGCTGGACCAATGAGATTTGTTTCATCCTTTGATCGGAAAGTAGGAGGAGCCGAGTTAAATGTGGCTATCGGATGTTCGCGCTTAGGATTAAAAACAGGATGGATTAGTCGATTAGGAAATGATGAATTTGGAAGATTTATTTACAACTTTGTACGAGGAGAAGGAATTGATCCTAGTGAGGTCAATTTTGTAGATGGTTATCCGACATCTTTAAATTTTAAAGAAGTTATGGAAGATGGAAGTGGACGAACATTTTACTACAGAGAAAAATCCCCTACACAAACGATGACATCTGATGATTTAAATGAAGATTATATAAAAAACGCTAAATTGTTACACGTAACAGGGGTGTTCCCAGCGATTGGGGGAAATAATGTCAGTATTATACAGCGTGCGTTGGAAATTGCGAAGAAACATAATGTGTTAGTTTCATTTGATCCCAATATCCGCTTAAAGCTTTGGAATAAACAACAAGCCAAGGAAACATTATCAGAATTTCTACCTTATGTTGATATTTTATTAACCGGTGAGGAAGAAGCAGATGTTTTATTTGGTGTTTCTGATCCAGATGCGATTATTGAAAAAAGCAAGGAAGCTGGAATATCAACTATTGCTGTCAAATTAGGAGAGAGAGGCTCAGTTGGTCATAAAGAGGGAAAAACTTTATATGCTAATCCGATACCTCCAAGTAAGGTGGTTGACACAGTAGGTGCTGGGGATGGATTTGATACAGGATTCATCTATGGAATCCTTAATGAATGGTCGTTAGAGAAGATATTAAAGTTTGCAAATATGATTGGTTCAATGGTTGTTAGTATATCTGGTGACAATGAAGGGCTTCCTTACTTGGAAGAGGTAGAAATCCAACTTGGTGAAAAGGATAGAGTTGAACGATGAAATTACAACTTGCACTTGATCGATTATCGAAGGGAGAATGTTTAAAAATCTCCAAGGAAACACAAAATTATATTGATTGGATTGAAATAGGAACAGGGGTCATCAAAGAGTATGGGATGTCAATCGTTCGTGAAATGAAAGAAAAATTCCCTGATAAAGTTCTTGTTGCTGATATGAAAACTTGTGATGCGGGTAAGCATGAGGCGATACAAGCGTTTGAAGCTGGAGCAGATATTACAACAGTGATGGCCTTTTCAGCGGATCGCACCATTAAAGATACACTGGAAGTATCTAGAGACTATGGGGCAAGGGTCATGATTGATTTGTTAGGAATAAGCACTCAACAAAGAATTAATGAATTAATTAACTTAGGTGTTGACTTAGTATCCTTACATTATGGTAAGGATATGCAACAAGATGGATCGATCCACCTTAATCTATTCGATCTCATTCGCTCTGATGAAAAATTAGATGTAACGGTAGCTGGTGGTATTAATCTAGATACTTTACCTGCGATAATTAGGGAGAACCCTTCAGTTGTTATTGTAGGGAGTGCTATTACGAAGGCGAATAATCCGGCTGCTATAGCTAGAAAAATGAAGGGGTTTATTTAATAAGGATGAAAAATGTAATAGAAACTATAACACAGGAAATGAAAACGGTTTTAAATAGAGTGGATGATGAGGAAGCCGTTGCCGTTTCACAAGAAATAATGGCAGCGAAACGAATTTTCATCACTGGTGAAGGGCGTTCGGGCTTGATGGGTAAAGCGGTAGCAATGAGGCTGATGCATGGTGGCTTTACTGTCTTTGTTACGGGTGAAACGATAACGCCAAGTATCCAGTCAGGGGATTTACTTATTGCAATCACAGGTTCAGGTACAACTTCAACGATTGTAGAATTTGCGAATAAGTCACAGAAAATAGGGGCGAGGTTAGTCTTAGTAACAACAAACCGTGAAGCGGATTTAGCCAAGTCAGCTGATCAAGTACTAGTCGTACCTGCAGCCACAAAAAAAAGGCGGAAACATGAGCCAGAAACGATTCAACCATTAGGGAATCAATTTGATCAAAGTGTTCACTTATTATTAGATGCTGTTATTATCCATACCCTTCATGAAAAGAACCAACATGATGTGAATGAAGAGATGAAAAGGCGTCACACAAATTTAGAATAAACAAAGAGTAAAGGAGTTTTTAAAAGTGGCAGATGTTATTGTTGCACATGAAGAACTTAAACAGTTAGTAGTTAAAAAACTAACAGAAGCAGGTTTAAATGAGAATAATGCAAGTGTTGTGGCAGATGTTCTTGTCCATGCAGACTTAAGGGGAGTAAGTTCGCACGGTGTACTAAGAACAGAGCACTATGTAAAGAGGATAAAAGAGGGTGGATTAAATCCTAATCCATCTTTTAACGTCAAAGAGACAGGGCCATCATCAGCCATTTTTGACGGAGACGATGGAATGGGACATGCGATCACGAAAGAAGCAATGGATAAAGCGATTGAAATTGCTGATAAAAATGGCATCGGAATGGTTGGGGTAGTTAACAGCAGCCACTGTGGTGCACTATCTTACTTCGTTCAGCAAGCTGCTGAGAAAAACATGATCGGAATAACAATGACACACACAGATAAAGTGGTAGTACCATTTGGTGGAGCAAAACCTTTTTTTGGTACAAATCCAATTGCATTTGGTTTCCCAGCTAACGAAAATAAACCAGTTATTCTTGATATGGCAACCAGCAATGTGGCGTTTGGTAAAGTACTTCATGCTCGTGAGGCAGGGAATGAGGTTCCGGCTGATTGGGGTGTAGATGAAAATGGAACACCGACAACTGATCCTAATAAGGTTTCCGCTTTACTTCCATTTGCAGGGCCAAAGGGGTATGGGCTAGCTATGGTAGTAGATGTTTTATCGGGTATCTTAACAGGTTCTGCGTTTGGACCACATATTAACCCAATGTATGATGAGTACGGTAAGATGAGAAAATTAGGGCACTTCGTATGTGCGGTGAACCCGGGAATCTTTTCAGACCGTGAAGGCTTTTTATCAAATATAGACCAAATGATTAATGAAATTCATGAATCTCAGCCAGCACAAGGTTTTAATAAAGTTATGGTACCAGGTGAACCTGAACAGTTAAGAGAAGCAGATCGCCTAAAAGAAGGAATCCCTGTCACTGAAACAGTTTATAACTACCTAACAACTTAAGGGAGTGATACAAATGGATGTTGTAACAGTAGGAGAAACAATGGTCCTTTTCACTCCGGATTCAACTGGACTAATGAGATATGCCAATAACTTCTCGATGAAGTTTGGCGGAGCAGAATCTAATGTAGCAATTGGATTGTCTAGATTAGGTCACCAAGTTGGTTGGATTAGTAAAGTAGGCGAAGATGAATTTGGTAAGGCGATGAAGGCCTTTATCAGTGGTGAAGGTGTTGATGTGAGTCAAGTGAAACAAACGTCAGTAGCACCAACAGGTATCTACTTTAAAGAACCGCGCCGAGCAAATGATGTTCGAGTCTACTATTATCGAAAAGGATCAGCAGCAAGTACGCTTAATGAAGACGATTTAGATGAGGATTATATTAAAAAAGCCAAATACCTTCATATTACTGGGATTACACCAGCACTTAGTGAAACTTGCCGTGAAACAATATTTAAAGTGATTGATATAGCAAAGAGAAATAAAGTTAAGGTTGTGTTTGATCCGAATCTTAGATTAAAACTTTGGAGTGAAGATTTAGCCAGAAAAATCCTATTAGAGATTGCTGCAAAAGCAGATATTATTTTACCCGGCGTTGCTGAAGGTAAGTTTATGTTTGGGGAAGATGACCCTGAGAAATTAGGTCGTTTATTCCTAGAGCATGGTGCATCACTTGTTGTTCTAAAGATGGGGAAAGAAGGAGCTTATTATTTTACAAAAGAAGATGAAAAATTAGTTTCTGGTTTTCCGGTAGATAACGTGGTGGATCCTGTTGGTGCAGGAGATGGTTTTGCAGCTGGCTTCCTATCGGGATTATTAGATGACTTGGACTTAGAGAAAGCGACACAAAGAGCAAATGCGGTTGGAGCTTTTGTTACCCAAGTTAATGGAGATGTAGAGGGCCTTCCTGAAAAGGATGAGGTTGATTCACTATTAACAAATAAAACAGATGATGTAATTCGTTAACTAGGAGTGAAACAATACATGACAAATCTTTTGCAACAAATTGAAGAAAATGGAATTGTAGCAGTAATCCGTGGTGCAAAACCAGAAAATATATTACCAATTGCACGTGCCCTTAAAAGTGGTGGGGTCAAAACATTAGAAATTACTGTTGAAACACCAAAGGTTACAAGTTTGATTGAGCAAGTAGTTGAAGAGATGGGTGATGAAGTCATTGTCGGAGCTGGGACAGTATTGGATTCAGAGACAGCAAGAGCGACGATAATGGCTGGGGCAAAATTTGTTTTCTCACCAACGGTTAAGCCTGAAACCATACAAATGGCAAAACGTTATGGGGTAATTAGCATTCCAGGGGCGCTTACGCCAACAGAAATTTTAACAGCCTACGAAAACGGGGCAGACTTAATTAAAGTATTTCCAGCAAATGTGTTTGGTCCAAGCTATTTAAAAGATATTCATGGGCCGATGCCACAAATTCCATTGATGCCTACTGGTGGATTAACAGTTGACAATGTTGGAGATTATATCAAGACTGGTGCAGTAGCTGCTGGAATTGGTAGTTCGTTGGTTAACACGAAGAAGACGATGGATGAAGCTTATTTTAAAGAGCTTGAGGAAAAGGCAAAGGCATTTACAGATGCTGTTAAAGAAGCTCGTAAATAAGGTTTATGTATAAAAAATCTCGGACTTTTGGGGAAGCCCGAGATTTAAAGGAGGTGAATAATACACGAGTAATTAGATAAATTAGACCTTAACTTAAAACACATGCATTATTACCTTATAAGCTTATTGTAACATAAAAGAAATTTTATCCAATTGAATTAATAGGAGGAAAATATATATGAATTTAAGAGCGCTTTTAACCACTAGTTTAATGGCATTGTTATTATTAGTTGCCGCATGCGGTCAAAACGAAGAAGGTACTGAAGATAATGAAGAAGGAAACGATACAGCAGCAAACGATCAAGAAATTACTATTAAAGTAGCCAATTACTTTGCTGAGGATCACCCGCAAAACATTGCACTGAAAGAAAAATTTAAGCCATTGGTAGAAGAAAATACAGATGGACAAGTTACAGTAGAAATTTACCCAAATAATGAACTTGGTGACGAGTCTCAGTTTACATCTGGAGTTCGTAACGGAACAATCGAAATGGCGATTGTAGGTATGGGATTACAAACGGCTAATCCAAAAATTGGTGCAGTTGAGTGGCCATTCTTATTTAATGATTATGAGCATGCAAATAGTTTGTTAAATGGTGAAATTGGTGAAGAAATTGAACCTTTATTCCGTGAATTAGGCACTGAACCATTAGCATGGACAGCTAACGGATTCCGAGTAGTGTCAAGTGATAAACCAGTAAAGAGTATGGAAGATTTTGAAGGATTGCGATTAAGAATGCCAAACATTCCAATCTTTATTAATACTGGAGAAGCAATGGGAGCAAACATTCAACCATTGGCATTCTCTGAAGTATTTACAGCACTTGAACAAGGTGTAATTAATGGACAAGATAACCCTTATGCAACTCTATATGCTTCTGGTTGGTATGAAGTTCAAAGTCATGTTTTAGAAACAAATCATATGTTTAGTCCAAATGCTTATTTAATGAACAAAGAATTTTTTGATGGGTTAGATCAAGAAACACAAGATATTATTGTTGAAGCAGCAAACGAAGCAGCACAATTGGAGTGGGAATTGGCTGAAGAAGCTGAAATTGAAGTGAAGCAGCAGTTAGAAGAAGCTGGTTTAGAAATTACAGTTCCAAGCGACGATTTCCGTCAGCAATTAGTTGACTCAATGGATCCTGTTTATCAAGACCTATACAAAGAATTTGATTGGGCAGAAGAATTCATTGGAAAAATCCGTAACGCAGAATAACAAAATTAATAAGTTGTCATGGAAATACCATGGCAACTTATATCCTTCTTATGGGGTGGTACAACATGATGAAAGTTTTAAAAATACTAAATGGGACTTTAAATGCAATTGTTACTCTTATATTAGGGTCTTTAGTATTCTTAGTCTTTCTTAACGTAGTCTTACGTTATCTTTTTGATTCGGGTCTAACGTGGTCTGAAGAATTAGCTAGATATATGTTTGTATGGGTTGTATTTTTAGGTGCAGTAGTTGCAATGAAAGATAAGAGTCATATAGGGGTAGATCTTCTTTTAGGTGCTGTTCCATTAAAAGTACAAAAAGTCCTTTATTTCATTTCGAATATAATAGTTATCGTAGTTTTAGGTATATTTATCCAAGGTCTATTCAAACAAATTGAATTGAATAAAATGATTACTGGCCCTGCAACTGGAATTCCAGAATATGTATTTTATTTAGCGGGTGTAGTAGCATCAATTTTAATGAGTATAATTTTATTAGTTCAAACGATCAGATTTGTATTTTTCAACGAAGATGCTCCTGCTTGGGCGAAAACAGATTCAGCTAAGAAGGAGGAAGCACAATCATGATTTGGTTATTTTTGGGAGTGTTGTTTTTCTTCCTCTTCATTGGTGTTCCGGTAGCGATTGCTATGTTAGTCGCAGCAATTGCAATGATGCTTTCCATTGGCATTTTTGATACGCAAACAGTTGCAGAGTATTTGATTAAAGGTGCGAATAACTTTTCGTTAATGGCAATCCCGTTCTTTATTTTAACTGGTGAAATTATGAATGCTGGTGGAGTTTCAAAGCGAATTGTAGAATTTGCAACATCATTAGTAGGTCATATTCGTGGTGGTTTAGGTTATGTTACGATTATTGCAGGGGTAATTTTTGCAGGTTTATCTGGATCTGCAGTAGCGGATACAGCAGCTTTAGGTGCAATTTTAATTCCGATGATGATTGCACAAGGATATAATAAGAACAATTCTACAGGATTAGTTGCCGCGGTAGGAATTATTGGTACCGTAATACCACCAAGTATCCCGATGATTTTATTCGGTGTTATCGGTGGTGTGTCAATTACCAAGCTCTTTATGGGTGGAATTATTCCAGGTCTTTTAATGGCGCTTGGTTTAATGATCGCTTGGTACTTTGTTGCTAAACGTGCAGATGCTAAGACGCTGCCAAAAGCTAGTTGGGCACAAAGAGGACGTGCATTTATTCGTGCATTTTGGGCGCTATTATTACCATTAATTATTATCGTTGGTTTACGTGGCGGAGTATTTACACCTACGGAAGCAGGGGTGATTGCAGCGGTATATGCGTTGTTAATAAGCTTTGTTTACCGTGAAATTAAGATTAAAAAATTACCAGAAGTATTTGTGGAAACAGCAAAAACTACCGGTGTAGTTATGTTTTTAGCATCAACTGCCATTGTGTCCGCTTATGCGATTACAGTGGGACAAGTCCCGAGGGAACTTGGTGATTTCCTTCAAGGAATTACAACAAACCCGACATTACTATTATTAATTATTATGTTCTTCCTACTTGTTGTAGGGTGTGTAATGGATTTAACACCAGCAATTTTAATCTTTACACCAGTACTTCTTCCAGTTGTTGAAGCAGTCGGAATTGATCCAATATACTTCGGTATATTAATGGTTATTAACCTTTCGATTGGTTTGATTACACCGCCAATTGGTACTGTATTGTATGTAGGCTGTGGGATTAGTAAGATCAGCATAATTGATATTACAAAAGGGATTTGGCCTTTTTTACTTGTTCACTTCATTGTTCTAATAGCACTAGTTCTTTTCCCAGAAATTATAACAGTACCTTTAGGATGGTTTACTGAATAACGCTGAGCGGGATGTGGAAATGTTTATGGAAACTAAATTTCGTGGTATTATTCCACCTGTTTCTACGATTTTATCTGAAACAGGTGGCTTAGATAGAGATGGTATGGGGTTACTCGTAGATAAACTAATTGGATCTGGGGTAGATGGACTATTTTTTCTTGGAAGTGGTGGAGAATTTAGTCAAATGAGTGTAGAAGAACGAAAAGCTGTTGCTGAGTTTGCAGTTAAGCATGTTAATAAACGTGTACCTGTGTTAATTGGTACAGGAAGTTCAAGTACTCGTGAAGTGATTGAACTTAGTTTACACAGCAAGGAAATCGGTGCAGATGGTGTAGTAGTGATCAATCCTTATTATTGGCCACTATCAAACGAGAATCTTTTTAAGCATTATAGTGAAATTGCAAAAAATGTTGAATTACCTATTATTCTGTATAACTTTCCTGGTTTATCAGGTCAGGATTTGTCACCTGATTTTGTTCTATCTTTAATTCAACAATACAGTAATATCGTAGGGATTAAAGAAACTGTTGATTCTATAGGCCATATACGTGAGATGATATTAAAAGTAAAAAAAGAGTATCCGAACTTTTCGGTTTTATGTGGATATGATGATCATTTAGTAAATACCCTCTCTTTAGGAGGGGATGGTGCAATATCAGCTAGTGGTAACTTTGCTCCACAACTGACCATTGGCATTTACCAAGCCTTCCAAGAAGGTGACTTAACAAAAATGGTTGAACTTCATCAACAACTAGCTTTTATACCTCTTATGTACAAATTGGATTCACCATTTGTAAATGTCATTAAGGAAGCAATTAAATTAACCGGACCTGATATTTCAACTCATGTGTTACCCCCAGCTCAAATGTTAAGTTTTGAAAAAAAAGCAAGATTAAAAGAAATATTAAGAAAGGCTTCACTATTGTAACCCTGTTAAATCAGGGTTCTTTTTTTGCATTTATGTTGTATGAAACGTAATACTTTATGTGAAAAGTAATATAATTATTTATAACTTACTATAAATTAGTATAAAACTCATATACATGATATAATTTAAATAAATTTAATGATGTTGAAAGAGGTGGCTTATGTGTGAACCAGAACGCAGATGTACTAACGATTGCACAAGTCGCAAATTATTTACAGATTAGTGAAGTTACAACTTATAAGTTAGTGAAAGAAGGTAAAATTCCCGCATTTAAAGTAGCGAGGCAATGGCGGGTGAAAAAGGAAGATCTAAGTCAATTTATAGAGAAACAAAAATTAGATAATTTTAGTTAAGTGGTGAGAATTGTGTTAAAAGATACTGGTGAAAGAGTTATTCCAGAAAAAATGAAAATAACGAATGGCCTATTGCTTGAGCACATTGCCAGGTATCATTTTGCTGCCAATTATGTTCATGGTCGGGTTCTGGATTTTGCAAGTGGAGCAGGTTATGGAAGTCATATTATTGCCAAACAATGCAAAAAGAAAATTGATGAAGTACTAGGTGTGGATATTGATAGTGAAGTGGTCGATTATGCACAAAAAACCTATTATCATCCACTATCGACATACCGACAAGCAGATGTTACCGATCCTCTTCTTCCTGAAAAGTTAGGTAAATTTGATACGGTTTTAAGCTTTGAAACGATTGAACATGTAGAAGATGAAGAACAGTTTTTAAGTAATATTTATCACCTACTTAAACCTGGGGGTACATTAGTTCTTTCGACACCTTTTGGGCAAGGGAGAGGAAAACCATGCGGTTCACCATTTCATGTACACCAATTAACAGTCGAGGAATTTACCAATTTATTTCATGATTATGAGGAAACCACTTTTTATTTTCAGAATGGCGTTTTAATAGAACCTGCTTTCCTTGGTACGAGAGATCACTATCCTCTCGGCATCGTAGTTTGTAAAAAACAACACTAGATGGAAGGATTTAGATAAAGGTGAAGCTATATACCATTTGTTTTAAATGTGAGGGAAAAGGTTCTATTTTAGGTCGATTTTTATTTATTCCTTTTCGGAGAAATTGTCCGGTTTGTCGTGGAACAGGCAAAACAGAAAGCCAATTAAGTAAGAAAGTATAATGACTACTAATCGATAAAAAATTATTACCAAAAACTTTCTGTATCCTCTCTTAAAATTCACACAAACTAATTATAGTTTGAAGGGAGGATAATCATGAATTCAATAGGCTACAAACAATCATGGTTTGGAAATATAAAAGGTGATATTTTATCTGGTTTAGTAGTAGCACTTGCGTTAATCCCTGAGGCAATTGCATTTTCAATTATTGCGGGCGTTGATCCGATGGTTGGATTATATGCATCGTTTACTATTGCAGTAACGATTGCATTTGTAGGTGGAAGACCTGGAATGATATCAGCTGCAACAGGGGCGATGGCTTTATTATTTATTGATCTAGTCGCAGGATATGGTCTTCAATATTTATTAGCTGCAACGATTTTAACAGGAATACTTCAGATTTTATTTGGTATATTTAAGTTAGCAAGATATATGAAATTTATTCCTCGTTCTGTTATGGTTGGATTCGTTAATGCTTTAGCGATTTTAATTTTCACCTCCCAGCTACAGCATTTTGTTGGCGAAACATGGATTATGTACTTATTGGTAATGATTACGTTATTGATTATTTATTTATTTCCTTATATTTCTAAAGCTATTCCATCTACGTTAGTTGCTATTGTTTTCGTTACAGCATTAGCTATTTTTATGAACATTAATGTCCGTGCGGTTGGGGACATTGGAACAATATCTCAAACATTACCACTATTTTTAATTCCGGATATTCCATTAACGTTTGAAACACTCACGATTATTTTTCCTTACTCTTTGGCACTCGCAATCGTAGGCTTATTAGAATCGTTGTTAACTGCAACAATCGTAGACGATTCGACTGATACACCGAGTGATAAGAACGTAGAAAGTAGAGGACAAGGAATTTCAAATATTGTTACTGGATTTTTTGGAGGCATGGCGGGTTGTGCGATGATTGGACAATCTGTTATTAATGTTAAATCAGGTGGGAGTGGAAGGCTTTCCTCATTGGTTGCAGGTGTTTTTCTAATGTTTTTGATTGTTGTACTTGGGGATATCGTAGTGCAAATTCCAATGGCTGCTTTAGCTGGAGTGATGATTATGGTTGCCATTAGTACATTTGATTGGAACTCCATACGAACCCTTCATCTAGTTCCGAAAAGTGATTCTACCGTGATGGTTGTAACCGTCTTAACAGTGATTTTCACCCATAATTTAGCGATTGGCGTTTTTGCCGGAATTTTATTAAGCTCTATCTTCTTTGTTTCTAAAATATCACAAGTAGAGGTTGAATCCTCGATGAAAGGAAACAAAAGATTTTACAAGATTAGAGGGGAATTGTTTTTTGCATCAGTTACCGAGGTTTTAACAAAATTTGATTACGATGAGGACGTTAAAGATGTAGAAATAAATTTGCGTAGGTCGCACATTTGGGATGATTCAGCTGTTGTAGCTGTCGAAAAAATCGTTTCTAAATTTGAAGAGAATGGAAAGAATGTAGAAGTAACAGGAATGAATGAGGATAGTAACGAACTAGTAGGTAAATTAGCAAATAAATTAGGATCGCATTGAGGGGGTTGTTACAGTGTATAATAAAATATTACTGGCTACAGATGGATCGGAGCATTCCAAGCGTGCTGCAGAAAATGCTATTCATATTGCCAAATGTACGGAGGGCTCCAAGCTTGAAATTGTCTACGTGATTGCTGCTGATAAAGCCAAATCTGATGTACTTAGTAATTGGAATTCAATTGATGTCAATGATTCAAGAAAGGAACGCATCAAAGTAGCAGAGAATATGGCAAAAGAGTCAGGTGTTTCCTTTAATATAAAAATTTTACACGGCGAACCTGGTCCGACAATCGTTGAATATGCGAACAAAAACAATTTTGATGTGGTAGTCATTGGTAGTCGAGGTTTAAACGGGTTGCAGGAGTTTGTTCTAGGTAGTGTTAGTCATAAGGTTGCCAAACGTGCCAATTGCCCAGTGTTAATTGTGAAGTAATTAAGACAAGACCCTAGAAGATTTGATGTTCACTTCTAGGGTCTTTTCACTATCCACCAATATAACGATTGTACAAGGACTTAGCTGTTGTAATATCCTTTGTTCCGTGTACCAACACACGCCCATCTTTGAAAATAACCATTCGTTGGTTATCTATCGAGAGGTTTATAAGAAACGGATTTGCTTCCACCTTTCCGTCTAATCGCTGTAATTTTTGCTTTAATGTGCTTAAATCGCGTTCAAACATATGGGGTGGACGAATTTGGACAGTGTCGCGCCCGCATAATATCGCCGTTCTTGTTTGATTTTCCTTGTTAAGATAAGGATAAGATGGTGAATCCCCACAAGAAGGGCATTCCTTTTTTTGCATCGAAGCTACTTTAATCGAAGCTTGTTCGTTTTTCCATAGATCAAAGAAAAGTAACGTATTCCTCAATCCATCATAATCGCCGACTAAAATTTTAAATGCCTCTGTTGCTTGATGGGCCGTTACCATTTGAACGGCAGGACTAATAATTCCTACTGTATCACACGTTTCTCCTGACATTGGTATCGCTCCAAGCAAACAAGCAAAGCAAGGAGTTTTTTCAGGTATAACTGTAAATGTTAGCCCATGACTTCCTGTACATCCACCGTAAATCCATGGAACGTTGTATTTTTGTGAAGCATCATTCAATAGCATTCTCGTTTCGAAATTATCGGTAGCATCAATGATTAAGTCGACACCGGTTATATATCGCTCTATTTCTTCTACACTAACATCGGCTACATGCCCTTGGATGGTAATCTCAGAGTTAACCTGCTTTAGTCTTCTTTCTGCTGAGACGGCTTTAGGTATCCGGTTTTGTGCATCCTCTTCTGTATACAGTTGTTGTCTTTGCAGATTACTCCATTCGACATAATCTCGGTCAACAATAGAAAGCTTTCCGACCCCAGCGCGAGCGAGGATTTCGGATATACTTGTTCCTAACGCACCAGCGCCTACAATTAAAACATGGGATTGCTTTAATTTTTCTTGTCCTGTTTCTCCAATTGGTGAAAACAAGGTTTGCCTTGAATATCTGTTATGACTCAACCGTACTCAACCCTTCTGTAGGACTGCTTGCAACTGCATATTCCTTCTTTGGAATTCGGCCGGCTTCATAGCCGAGACGTCCAGCCTCGATTGCTGATTTCATTGCTAACGACATTTTTACAGGATCTTTTGCTCCAGAAACGGCTGTATTTAATAAAACTCCATCTGCTCCAAGTTCCATCGCCTGAGCTGCATCGGACGGAGTTCCAACGCCAGCATCCACAATCACAGGGACAGTCGCTTGTTCGATAATAAATTGTAGGTTCATTGGGTTTAAAATGCCTTGCCCAGAGCCAATTGGTGATGCACCAGGCATAACGGCATGGACACCAAGCTCCTGTAAGCGTTTCGCAAGGATTACATCATCAGAAATGTAAGGGAGGACAATGAACCCTTCTTCTAAAAGTGTTTCGCTTGCTTTATACGTTTCAATTGGATCCGGCAATAGCGTTTTTTGATCGCCAATTACTTCTACTTTTATCATATCACATAATCCAGATGCCTTTGCTAGCTTCGCAATTCGCACGGCTTCTTCTGCGTTTTTTGCTCCAGCTGTATTTGGTAATAAAGTATACTGATCGACGTCAATCATTTCTAAAAAATTCGGTTGGTCTGCGTCAAAGATGTTCATTCTTCTTACAGCAAAGGTTAAAACCTCTGTTTCGGATACTTCGACAGCCTTTTTTTGTAAATGATAGTTTTCATATTTTCCTGTTCCTAATAATAACCTTGACTTAAATTGGTAATTTCCTATTTTTAACATAATTATCCGCCTCCTACAAAATGTACAATCTCTACACGGTCACCATTTGTTAATTGTTGTTCAGCATGCATTGATTTGTCAATGATTTCCTGGTTCACCTCTACTACTAATCGTTTTGATCCCAACTCTAAGTGAGTAATTAGATCGGATACAGAGGATACGGTTTCAGGTACATCCATTGCATTTCCATTGATTGTTAATGTCATGTAATCACCTCTTGCGTTTGTTTGTGTCTATCTAATTTAAACGGGCTTAAATCAAACGATGGAGACTTATCCGTTATTAGTTCTGCCATTAACTTTCCTGTAATAGGGCTAAGTAAAATTCCATTACGATAATGCCCAGTTGCAAAAAATAATCGCTCCAAATCAGGATGCTCTCCCAGATATGGAGTTTCATCATGTGTCATGGGACGAATTCCTGACCAAAACCGATCAACTGTTGTGTCAGCAATGATTGGCAGGATTTGTTGCGCCTTATTCATTAGTTTTGAAATGCCTTGAAGTGACACGTTTTGATCAAACGTGTGAGACTTCATCGTCGCTCCCACGATAAGTTCGCCACCTTTTTTCGGTACGATATAGCATTCTTTTGTAAAAATTGTACGATGAATAAAGGGGTAGTGCGTTTTTACAGCAAAAGCTTCTCCTTTAACAGGATATAAATAATCGTCCTGCTTCATTTCATCTGGGAGCCATTTCCTTGACCATGCACCAGTTGCTACAACAACTGATTCACTATAAAAGGTACCTGCATTTGTCTGTACACCATGAATGACACCATTATCCTCAAGTAATGCTTCCACCTCACAATATTCCCTGATTTTTGTACCAAGAGCTGCAGCAGCTTTAGCAAATGCTTGCGTTAATGGCGGTGCGGATACATGCCCTTCGTTTGGAAAATAAAGTGCACCTTTCGCTTTTTCCGATAAACAAGGCTCTAAGTTCAATAAGGCGTTTTTATTAAGCCAGGATACCTCTTCGCCAATGGAAGATTGCCATTCCGCAATGCTTTGAAAGGCTTCTACATCCTCCTCTGAATAGGCAATTTTTAACTGACCATTTTGTATTAGTTCAATATCGATGTTTGTATGTTGCCGTAACTCCTTGCCAATCGACGGAAACATTTCTCGACTTAATCTAGCCAACTCAAAGAGTGGTGTTTGTTTGTCTAATTCAGCTTGAACACCAAGCATTCCTGCTGCGGCACGTGATGATTCACATCCGATCTCGTTTTTTTCTATGAGTAGGACACTCTTATTTCTTTTTGACAGGGAATAGGCAATGGAACACCCAATGACTCCCCCGCCAATTATAATTGAATCGAATTGTTTTGGCTTCATTACTTTCACATCCTTCATTTAAAAGCCTTCACCCTTGTGGTATGTGTTTACCCTTTATTGCTTCATAATAATCTTTAACCGCCCTTAGCGGGTCAGGTGCTTCTAATACCCCGGACATAACAGCAATTCCCTTTAGGCCAAGGTGTAAAAGCTCAGGAATTTGAGACGGTTTAATCCCGCCGATTCCTATAACAGGAATAGATGCGTGTTCAATGATTTCCTCTAATAAATTTGTTCCTTTCCCAGGAAGCCCTGGCTTACAGGTTGTTTCAAACACATTACCAAAAAGGAGATAATCAGCCCCATTTTCCTGATAATCTTCAACCTCAGATAAGTGGTGAATAGAAACACCAACTCTTAAGGAAGGGTATTTTTCTTTTGTGTTATTTGGCGATCCTTGTTGGCCAGATAATTGCACACCACCAAGGTTATATTCGTTCACAATATGAGCTCTGCTGTTAATGATAATTTTATTACTTGGAATCTTATGATCAAGAAGCCTTTCGACCCACTCTGCTATCTCCTTGTCAGTCCTATGCTTTTCACGTATGTGTATGGCAGTTACAAAGGGATGAATATCTGCTGCTATCGGCAAGAACTCCTCTAAAGAAAGTTTTCCATTTGAAATCACATGAAGTTCATTTTTTATAGAGATCACCCTTTAAAGTGTTTTTATTTTCTAACATACA
This sequence comes from Aquibacillus albus, assembly GCF_016908325.1. GTDB lineage: Bacteria > Bacillota > Bacilli > Bacillales > Amphibacillaceae > Aquibacillus_A > Aquibacillus_A albus. The sequence goes on from NZ_JAFBDR010000038.1 coordinate 25,252, forward strand.
GGTACTTTGTTTTGGTTTCATGTATTGGAAAATAAATAAAACCATTTTCCAACAAAGGAAAATGGTTTTGGTGATTGACAATTATCATTTCATGAATAATAAATCATCACTCCACTTTCCTCCGCTGGTACCAGCCAGATCAGGTTCAAGGGTTCAGAAAACATCTGTCTCAGCCTTAATAAAGGCACCCCTAGTAGAGATACTATTAATCTATATATAGTTTAACACTTATTTTTTATAACTACAATTTTATTTAACTAATCGATATCTGCACCAGTGTCCTCCCACCGCGTACAAATGTCCACGAAGGGGGTCAGACCCCAATGTCATCAAGCTAAGCTCCCAATGAATTACCAATTGGTTTATTTTATGTGTATCACACAAAATACAATTAATCTTCACACTTAAATGAGT
>NZ_JAFBDR010000039.1 GCF_016908325.1 Aquibacillus albus
TATAACAAAAAAAAGACCCTGCAAAACAGAGTCAGTAAAAAGTTCAAGGACAAGCCTCTTTTTTTAAACTGTCTATTCTACAGGGTCCATTTTAGAGAGACTAGCTTCTTTTGTATTTATCCTCTTTACGTATTCTTTATTGATATTTACTACATAGTTGACACATAATGCGACATAACCTACCGCTTCGGAAATACACTTCGCTTTCCGCGGGCGGCTGGTGAGCCTCCTTGTGAATTACACGAATGTCAGCTTTTCGTCTAGTTTCTGCTCATTTCCTCGATGAATTACATGAATATATAAATCCACTAACAGCGTAGGAAATTCACGTAGACTACTCGAAAATAAAGATCAATTTTCTTCGTGTGATGTAACGCTGCCGAAGCCTTCCTTGTCCTGCGGGAACAGCACGTGCCCGCGGAAAGCGAAGTGTTCTGCCGATGCGATATCCCAGCACTCATTTTAATTTCACTGTATGTCGCATTAATCTTATACTGCATATTTATCTTTTGTTATGCATATAGTTTTTAAGCTTTTATTAAAAGCAACAATCTTTTAGAAAACATCCTTTATACAACCAAAAAAAGAGAAGGCACTCTTTCATAAAATGTATGCTTTGAGCGCAACTACATTTTGAAAAAGTCCTTCTCATGGAAAGTATTATTTTGCCTTAGCTTTTATTGTGCCTGCGTCAGCTGGATGTACTCCATGACGGTAAAAGTCGGCATGAATAGGCTCCAGTGGGTTACGTCCAAGGATTAAGTCCGCTGCCTTTTCCGCCAACATCAATACCGGCGCATGAATATTACCGTTAGTAACGTAAGGCATGGCAGACGCATCGACCACTCGTACATTGTCGAGCCCATGCACCTTCATGGTTTGCGGATCTACGACAGACATAGGGTCTGAAGCTGGTCCCATTTTTGCCGTGCACGACGGATGAAGCGCAGTCTCGGCATCTTTCGCCACCCAATCCAAAATCTCCTCGTCTGTTTGAACGGAAGGACCAGGTGCGATTTCTCCTGAATTGTAGGGTGCCATAGCTGGCTGAGACATAATTTCACGTGAAATTTTCACCGCTTCAATCCACTCACGTCGGTCCTGTTCAGTCGAAAGATAATTGTAGACCATGCTCGGATGCTCTTTAGGATCTTTTGAACGAATCTTTAATGACCCTCGTGCATCAGAGTACATAGGTCCGACGTGTACCTGGAATCCGTGATCAGTGTCCGCTTTTTTTCCATCGTACCGTACCGCTACTGGAAGGAAATGGAACATCAAATTTGGATAATCCACTTCCTCATTCGAACGAACAAAGCCTCCGCCTTCAAAATGGTTGGTTGCTGCTGGACCTTTGCGTCCAAGCAACCACTGCAAACCGATCCAAGGCATCTTCGCTTTATTTAAGTTAGGCTGCTCAGAAACCGGTAGCGGACAAGCGTATTGGATGTAAGCTTCGAGATGATCCTGAAGGTTTTCTCCTACACCTGGAAGATCAACTACTGGTTTGATACCAATGGAGCGCAAGTGCTCAGCATCGCCCACGCCTGACAGTTGAAGTAGCTGCGGCGTATTGATTGCACCACCAGCGAGGATAACTTCCCCTGCAGTGACCTGATGAGTTTTCCCATCTCGTTGATATGTCACGCCGCTTGCTCGGGTACCATTGAAATCGATACTCGTAACAAAAGCACGAGTCTTCACAGTGAGGTTCTGGCGCTTCATAGCTGGATGCAGATATGCACGTGAAGGTCCAAACCGCCTACCTTTATATACATGCTTATCAAACGGTGCAAATCCTTCTTGTCGAAAACCGTTCACATCAGGGATTCGCGTGTATCCAGCCTCGACAGCTGAGTCAAAGAAGGCTTGGAATAAAGGATTAGTAGCTGGTCCGCGTTCCAATTTGAGAGGACCATCGTGGCCACGAAGCTCATCCTCTGGATCCGCGGCTAAAGCATTTTCCATGCGTTTGAAATATGGCAGACAGTGTGCAAAATCCCACGTTTCCATACCTGGGTCAGCTCCCCAACGTTCATAGTCCAGTGGATTACCACGTTGGAAAATCATACCGTTGATTGAGCCCGAACCTCCGAGCACCTTTCCACGAGCGTGCTTGATTCGTCGTCCATTCATATAAGGTTCAGGGTCAGATTCGTATCTCCAGTCGTATAATGGTTTCCCTGCTGGAAAAGGCAAAGCTGCTGGCATTTGGATCAATAGGTCCCATGAAAAATCCTTACGTCCTGCCTCCAAAACAAGCACACTTCGTTTCCCATCTTCACTAAGACGATCGCCGAGTACAGAACCCGCACTACCGCCACCAATAATAACGTAGTCATATGTTTTATTCATCTTCCAGACCTCCTTAGATGTTGAAAATTGAATGCAGTGACTAAAACAATATGAGTAGCATTCATTAAAAATCCTCCTTCAACTATTGAAACCAGTTAATAGTTTGCTAGTTTTTTATATAAAATTTATTCTCAGGCTTGAGATACCGATATATGTTTACTTTCTGTGTATTCTTCCAATCCGGTTTTGCCTAACTCACGTCCAACCCCAGACTGTTTATATCTACCCAATTAGCCTTCGTATTAATTTTGTTAAATTTTTATTTAACGTATTTAATGTTTTTAATATACCATATTGGTTTTTTTTTGTAAACCGACGTTTATATTCTTTTTTATATTTTTTGATATTCACTCAAAATAGGTTTTAGGTAAAAAGAAAAGCATTGGAAATCCCGCGAACGGAAATTACCAATGCTTTTTTATGAAATAGCTTTATCTTACTAAAATAATGAAGGGTGTTTACACTCTATATGGGTGGAGTGGTACTCGCAGATAGAATGGTGTAATTGTGTTTACTTTATATCGGTCATGCAGACGAGTCCATTGTATTAGAAAAAACCATGAGAGCAAAGGGAGCACCCCAAATTCGAATATCATAATATAATCCAGCTTGATCAGCTACTCCAGAAGTTTGGTTTATGACCTTTAAGGCTATCCATTTAATTGGTTCTTGAAACAGGAGAAAGAATATACCGATGATCGTTGCAAAAACAATCGGTCTTAATAGGGAGTACAGTAATTCAAGATGATTATTGGCACCATGTGCTTGAGAGGCGAATCCTGATGTACTTACTCTTAAAAAGACAAGCACCCAATATAATGTATTAAATATGATGCTACCAACCGCCACACCTCCTATTGTGTACTAAGTATTTTATTGTTAGTTGTTCTTCTTTAAAATAAGTTCTTTCATAATGTCGTAAGTCGTTTTTTCATCTGTAAATTTAAAATGGAAAAAGTACATAATAATCTACCTTTCCAATAGTTATATGAGTGTTTTGAACATCACAAAGTCCGTTTGTTCTTCATCACCCATATAAAAAGAGTGGGTTCCAGTTTGAACAAACCCCATTTTCTTATAAAAGTTAATGGCATTTTCATTTTTTTCCCAAACACCTAGCCAGATTTTCTTTTTATTACGCTCCATCGCAATTTCAATAACCTTATTTAACAGATATTTACCAAGCCCGTGTTTTTGAAACTGGTTCTTTATATAAATCCTCTCGATTTCAAGTGATTCATTTCCCATCTCTTCAGACTGAGCATCATTGATATTGACCTTTAAATAGCCAGCGGCTTCATTATGAACATAAACGAAAAAGAATTGTGATGAGACATTGGACAATTCCTTTTTTAACTGATTTAAATTAAATGCTCTTTCTAAATAGGCATTCATATTTCCAGGTGTATTCTGATCTTTAAATGTTTCGGTAAATGTTTCAATACTTAAATCTTGGAGTATCTGTAGATCTTCAAGGTTGCACTCCTTTAATTTTATAGACATTTGAAGTTCTCGCTCCTTTATCTATCAATAATTTCTCCTATTGGTCTTTTTTACAAACTTATGTTCATCTTTTTTCTTTTCAAACAAATAAAATAAATGTTGTCATCTACCCAATACTTCCTTTAGTTAAAAATTATCTTACCTAAACTATTTGAGGTTATTTTTCATGAGAGATGCTATTTCTATATTGTTTTGTTCAGAAGAGTTTTCAAGCTGTTTTATCACTAACTGTTGTCGTTCGACTGGGTGATTTTGACTTAATTTAGCTTTCGCTTCAATTTTTGTTATTTTTATTTTAAATGCTACAATCCCTTTATTCATTCCTTCAATAAATGTGGAATCAATTTCCTTTAAATTGTATGAGCTATTTGGACTTTCATATTTGCTTACCATATCATTTAGAGCATCGAATATGACTTTCTGATCCTCAAGAATCTCCATATTTCCATATAAATGGATAGACACATAATTCCAAGTTGGGACTGCCATTGTTGTTTCATACCAAGATGGAGATATATAACAGTGAGGACCTTGGAAAACCACAAGAACTTGTTGGCTTTCTACATCCTTCCATTGTCCGTTGGGACGGGCAAAATGACCATATAAAGCACTTTCATCTTTATTTAATGTGAGTGGAAGATGGGTAGCGTATGGTTCTCCATTGTGCTGAGAAAATAAAGTGGCAAAGCTATACTTTTCGATAAAATCATAAATCATTTCTTCATCATTAAGTTGAAAATGTTTTGGTATATACACGATTTAGCTCCTCCTTGATAAAGCCTTTAATGTGGCTATCTGAAATTTTAAGATTTAGGATTTATATGAGTTATTCTATTATGCAAACTGACATTTAAAAAGGTACAATTATTAATAAAAGAATATGTCAGAGGTGATTACAAATGAAAAATGCCATTTTTGCATTAAAAGATGACTCGCCCAAATACAAACAAATCTATGAGCAGTTTAAATTATTTATAGAGAGTGGCGACGTACCAGCTGGTGACCCACTACCATCCATTCGCCAACTTGCAGACTCCCTTCAAGTAAGCCGAAATACGACGTTAATGGCTTATGAGCAGCTTGTTGCTGAAGGTTATATCCGTGGAGAAGGTCGAAAAGGGTATTTCGTAAATGAATTAGATCCACTTTTATTTCAAAATGCCTCAGTTCTTCCTAATAAAAAGCAAACAAACTCTGTGACACCAGCCCTAATTGACTTCCGAGCAGGAGCCGTAGATCAAACCAATTTTCCCCTGAAAATTTGGAGAAGAATAGCAAACCAAGTTTTAACATTAAAGGAGAGTTATCGATACGGGGAACCCTTTGGTGAACTGTGCTTGCGTGAACAAATCTCTAAGTACTTATTACAATCTCGTGGAGTAAAAACAGATCCAAATGCAATTATAATAGGCAGTAGTACCCAACAAATGTTAGTTTATCTCGGACAAATCCTAAAGGATAATTTCAGTAGCATTATTGTAGAGGACCCAGGTTATGATGGAGCAAGGGAGGCTTTTAAATTTCATAATTTCACGCTTGAAACTTTACCAGTTTATGAATCAGGTACTGATTTTTCAAAATTAGAACAAATGACTCCAAGGTTAATCTATGTAACACCCTCCCATCAAAGTCCAATCGGTGTAAGCATGTCTATCCAACAAAGGCAAATGCTAATTCATTGGGCTAACAAGAAGGATGGTTTTATTATCGAAGATGATTATGATAGTGAATTTCGCTATACTCAACAACCATTTCCAGCACTTGCTTCCATTGATTCAACAAGAGTCATTTACTTAGGGAATTTCTCAAAGTCCTTTCTTCCAGGAATCCGTTTAAGTTATATGGTATTGCCACAAAAACTTTTAAACCGTTATAAAAATCAATTTCTTCATTTCGAGAGTACCACTTCACTTCTTAGCCAGCTTACAATGGCTAAATTTATGGAAGATGGAGAATGGATTCGCCATATTAAACGAATGCGTCTTGTTTATAAACGAAAAATGCAATGCTTAGTTTCAGAATTAAAAAAACAATTCAAACAAAATATATCTATTATTGGGGAGCAATCTGGTTTGTACTTATTAGTTAAGATACATCTAAAACGTTCAGAGGAATGGCTAATTGAACACGCTTCCTATTTTGGTATTAAGGTGTATCCTACCTCCATTTATTCCATAAAAAATCATTCTGATGATCCAATTATTAAACTTGGGTTTAGTAATCTTACGTGTGAGGAAATCCAGTTAGGTGTAAATCTTTTAAAAGAGGCTTGGTCATAAAAAGCTCCGTAGTAGTTGTATCCCTTAACCTGCATAGGAACGTTGGGGGCAAACCCAGGAGGATGAAGTATGTGCTGCATCCTCTATTTTTATTCTCTTTTTAAGCTATGCCGATATATAAGTGAATTCCTTAACAAAAGGGCTCTAAAAATGGATCTTTGTTGCGCAGCAGTATAAGTCTACTACGTAATACAAGAGTTAACCAGGATCGTTTGCAGAAGACTGATTATATTGAAATTCGATCAATTTTTTATAACCTTTTTGATTCTCAAAACTATGGTTTTATATGCTTTATTACCAAATAACTAGAAATTATAACATCCAATTAACCCATAAATACAAACAATAAAAAAGAAGCTTCTCAAAAGTGACATAACTAATGAGAAGCCTCTAAAAATTCTACACTATGTTAGATGCTCAAAGATGTTTATTTATCAAGGGTTTCGGAGGCTATCACATCATGCCACCCTATGGTGAGATTGTGTAATATCTTACACGTTATGTTCGAACAGTGCGTTATATCAAGGTTTTGTTAAATTCTTACTGTAACATCTTTAACGGGGATTTATTGTTTTTTACTGGATTGCGTTAGCAAAATGTTAGCATCTCAGGAAAAATTGATGTTGGGTGTCTATCTTAAGACTTGCTACTCTACTTGATATTAACTAAGCAAGTTAATTTATTGTACTTAAATATAAGTTTAATGAATCTTCTACTTCGTCCGCGACTAACTTAATAAAGTCATCATACTCTTTTTGTGTATGTGCTTTATCTAATGCTTCATAATAAGCTAAACGATTTTCCACTTTAATAACAATTGGCGGGAAACCATCTTTCATGAGCTCTAAATTTAATAACAAACGTGATGTCCGACCATTTCCATCAATAAAAGGGTGAATCCCAACAAAAATGGCATGTAGCATAGCTCCACGCGCAATTGGATGCAACTTTTTCGTTTCTGCTTGTTCATACCATGCCATCAACTGCTCCATTTCTTCTTTTATAAGGAAGGGATCCGGAGGTATATGTTTAGCACCAGAAATAAATACTTGCTGGTCCCGATATACACCTGCATATTCATCATCAATTCCTTTTAGTACGAGTCGGTGTAGATTCTTAATTTGCCACTCAGACATAGGTTCAGCCTTTTGTACAATCTCTTCGACATATGTTATGGCATCCCGGTGGTTAATAACCTCCAAGTGTTCACGTAGAGTTTTACCACCAACGGTAATCCCTTCTAGAACTACCTTCGTTTCGTTAATAGTTAACGTGTTTCCTTCAATTGCATTTGTATTATATGTCCACTCGAGAAATAACTTTTCACGTAAGCTTTTTACTGTATATTTAGGTAACGGTCGATTGGCATCTAGATATTCCTTCTTTTGATCGATATGTTCGAACACTCGCTTCACCTCTCCCATAGAAACATATACTTAAACTGAGAATACCATCGAAATACTTGATAAAAATATTTCTAATTTGATCTTATCCATTTCCTAATTTCATTTTAATCTGAAATCTTTTAAAAAACAGCTTTTATTGCAAAAGTTCAGCTAATTTTTAGAATGGTAACAAGAAGAAATAGGAGGGTCTTTTAGTAAATTCTTTATATGGCTTTATTTATTTCAAACTACTAGAACAACTGAATTTGTTGGCTTTTCTCTTTGTTTTCACCATATAGACTGTAACCAATATTTTTATATCCCTGTAACCGCTTTTCAAACATTTTCTGTAAAACCTCCACATTCGAATCTACATAATCAAACACTTTTACTTCATCTTTACCACTATGATCACGATGAAGCCGTCCTACATACTGTTGTAATGTTCCTTTCCAAGAGATTGGCATTGTTAGAAAGAGTGTATCCAATCTAGAATCATCAAACCCTTCTCCAACATATTTACCTGTTGCAATTAACAATCTCTCCTCACTATCAGGCAATTTAATTAACTCTTGTATCTTTTGTTGCCGGTCTTTTTTCTTCATAGCTCCTGTTAAAGTAATAATATTTTTAGCAAATCCCTTGAAAAGCTCATAAAGCTCATTTACATGGTCTAAACGTTCCGTTAATACTATAGGAGATCGTTTTTCATCTAGAGCTTGTAAAACATCATTAAAAATCATTTCGTTTCGTTTTTTATTAGTAGATAACAAAGAATATATAGCTTGTATATCAGTTTCATTCGTTTTCATTATTGTTTCTCTTTTTACAAGGGTTTGTTTAAACGGTCGAATATTTGCTTGCTGTTTTTTATTCGTTTTATACCTTATAGGTCCACACTGCATAAATATTATCGGGTGCAAACCATCTTTCCTAACTGGGGTAGCTGTTAAACCATACACTTTTTTTGCTCGAACAGCTTTTAATACCTTTTCAAAGCTGACAGCTGAGATATGATGACATTCATCCACGATAATTTGCCCGTAATGATGTAACTCAGGTTTTATTGAACCGTTACGATTAAGCGATTGAATCGTAGCTATATCTATGTGAAGGCTTGGTTTATTTTTCCCACCACCAATTTGACCAATTTCTTTTACTGGGATGTTTAAAAAAGTGGATAAACGCTCTTTCCATTGTTCAACTAACTGTGTTCGATGCACAATTATCAGTGTATTGATTTCATTTCTACTAATTAATGCTGCAGCTGTCACTGTTTTTCCAAAACCAGTATCTGCTGCTAATACTCCATTGTCATGTTTACCCATAGAAGTTACAGCATCCTCTTGTTGAATAGTAAGTTGACCATAAAATTTAACATCGATAGACTTTCCTTCGAATTGATTGTTTAGTATTTTAAGTGATATTTTATATTTGAAGAAAATTTCCTCCACTTTTTCTATTAGACCTCTTGGGAATATAAGCATATCGTCATTCACCTGTGTACAATCAATCATTCTAGGAATTCGATGAGTAGAAAAACGCTTTGCTTGCGCTTTAAAAAACTCTGGATTTCCAAATGTCGCAAGTTTTTGTAATTCATTTAGTATCTTACTAGGTAATAAACTCTTTGGAATTTGAATACCCTGATTTAATTCAATGGTAACTTCTTTTGGTAAATTACTATTCTCAGCTTTCTCTTTTACCATAATAGGACTCTCTTCGTCAGAGAAGTTTTTTACAATTTGTAAGATGTTTCTTTCAGATACCTTTTCTATAGAGGATAAATAATGCCATTGATCAGCGTATTCCTGAAATGAATCATTTACAAATACACTATTCCCCTTGATTTTTGCTTGTTTCTGTAATGGAAGAGCTATTAAATTGCCAAAACCACCTTTAGGTAATTGATCTTGGTTCGGAAACATTCTATCAAAGGAATCCATTCCAACTTCAAAGCGTTTTTCACTTGTTTTGGATAATAAAATACTACCAAATTTTCTAGCTAGCGAAGCATTTATTGCCTTTTCAAAAAAGAACCAAATATGAGCACCTTCTCCTGAGCGTGAACGTTCAATGTGATATGGCAACCCTAAGTTTTTCGAGGTTTCAATAAATGCACGTACATCATCTTGCCATTGTTTTTTATCAAAATCCACCGCCAGAAAATAACACGTATTGTCTTCGAGTAACGGATATATTCCTACAGTTTTATTGCCACTTAAATGCTCGTAAATAATTTGAGGAGTTAAGGTATGAAATAATCGATGAGAGCAATCCTGGCATTTAATCTTAGGTTTTCTACAAAGCTCTTTATCCCACTCGTTTCCACATGCAGGTGAATATCCAGATTTACCTGTAGTACTCGATTCCCACCTTTTAGCAAATACATCAGTTCTCCCTCGAAACAGGTTCATAAAAAGTGAAATGGCAGATTTTTCTTTAGGAGTGAAATCAGTCTCTGTTTTCTTTATATTAGATGTTCGATTATAAGATTTATGACGACCTTGTGCTTTATAGAGATCCTTTTTTAATTGTATATTTTCTTTTTTTAGTCTATCAATCTCTTTTAAAGCAGACCTGAGCTGTTCTTGAATATCCATTAGGCTACTCCAATCAATAAAATCTTTAACTCTAGTTTAGCCAAGAATGTCCTTATTTAACAATATTAATCTAATGGAAATAAACATTACGAGAGATAGCATTACGTTTAAATTGATGAAGCTTTCGAATAGTTTATTCCAATTAGACGAGATTTGAAATAAAAAGCCTATTTAATCTAAGGCTCTTTACTCTCTGTTTTATCATTTATTAACCCACGTATGTTAGTAGTAAACAACACTCTATATGTGTTGTTGTATTAGTCATGATGCTGATACACAGAAGTACAAAAGTAAGTTCCTTCATACTTAAAGGCTAAAGTAATCTTAAATTTGTTTGTAACCATAGAGAAGAAAAAAGAGGCTTCTCAAAAGTTTATTAGTCAACTAATGAAAGACCTCTTTTTATTAACATTACATACTATTTCACCCTAATTATGTACTAAACCATGGTTTAGTACAAATGACGGTTAATGTAAGCAACCGCAAGTTCATACGCTTAAGCACAAAAATAACTAATATGTAGCATATATCACTACCATCAGCCAGATTTTACTATATAATAGATTAATGTAAAAAGAACAGAAGGAAATTATAACTAGAAAACGTTACAGTTCCTTTGTTAGTAAAGATGAAGTTATAGGCGAAAAGTCTTTTGTAGATGTTTTTTAATTGATTGAGACCTACTAAGATTGGTTGGAGATATTAGTGATTCAAGTTTCTAGACCATTTGTATAGACCTACAGAACGTTAGTAATGTTAATTTGAATGACAAGACTCAATAAAGGAGACATATTAATGGAAAATAAAGATGAATTAAATGATGATAACATAACTTTCTTTAAGGAAATGATTGCTGTCCCAAGCTGGGGTGCACGAAGGTCTTACTATAAAATACTAAAACACAGGAAATCAGAAAAATTTATACGTTTTATAGGCATTTACAAAGCCTTACGTCCTCTACTTTTAGATAGGTTATCAGAGAGGGAATTGTTTATCTTGGACGAGTTTTATGGTTTGAAAAAAGAATCAATTCCAATTAATGAATTAGCTTCAACTTTATGCATATCAAGAAGTCGCGTTATCCAGGTTCGTAACAATTCCGAAAGAAAAATTCGAAGAGTATTCCATGAATTAAAACGAAAGAATACTAATCTAGTTTGATAACGAGTTCCGTAACCTATCGCAAAATCATATTTTGCACTTGCATATGAAAGTTTATTTGAAATCGCGCTGCATTTTGCGGCACATTTTGTTTGCAAAGGAATAACCAACTTTGTTAAGAACAGAGATTTTTAAAAAGAAAGTACCATGTATTTTTTACAAGGTACTTTTAAAGCATATCCTCTTTTTTTACGAAATTCATTGTTAAATTCAAAAAATTCAAACTAAAAGATTACATTTTAAAAAATAACTTTAAATTCGCTGTTGCAGCAGTATAAGTCTACTCCTTAATAAAAGAGTTACTCTATAGTCTGTGCAATTTAGGTAAAATTGACTATATTTAAAATCATCATTAGGGATACATTTTAATGGTTGTATTTAAAGGCCAACTAAAACTGAAATGGTAAGTAGATTAGCCATTTCCCAGAATTTAACTAGAAGTAGCAATTATAAATAAAGGTAGATTGTAGATCATTAAGTGATTACTATTAATATGAATACGCATCACCTTAAACGTCAGCAAAAGAAAAAGGCTTCTCAAAAGTTTAATCAACTAATGAGAAGCCTCTTTTATATACCTAATGTTAGCATTTTGTTAGAAAATCACTTAAAAATCCTTATATATCAAGGGTTTGAGCGGCAATCTAGTTCCACAGGCTAGATGCTTCCGTCATAAGCAATCCCTCTCCAAGTCCCAAGTTCAGGGACTTTACGCGGTTTTGCTTATGCGTGCGCATCTGAACAAGCCTGTTCCACTTTTTTAAATTACATCATGCCGCCCCTAAGCTGTGAGAGTGTAATATCGTTAACGAGAGGTGCAAAAAATGCGGTGAATCAACGTTTTGGATATTATTAGCTGTAACATCTTTAACGTTTGTTTACCGTTTTTCATGAGATTGCGTTAGCAAAATGTTAGCTTTCTTTAGTGATGATTGAAAACAAAAGAATGAAGCATTTGTTTTCGTATTCTATATTTTACCCTTTACTAACTTCTAGATTTTTAAAATCAATAATCAATTTATTTGAAGAGAAAAAATCACTCCCAATAATCCCATCAAATCCATGCTTTTCCCTAACATCACCAAGTTGTAGGGTGAAATTATTTAGTCGAAACTTGTCTATTATCATACCACTCACTTTTTGTTCAATAATGATTTCAGTCCCACCTATACCATACATCTTACGTGTTATAGCATTTTCTAAATCGAGCAATAAACCAATCTCTTCACATAAATCTGTATCTAATATAGTTGATGAACAGCCAGTATCTAACAAGACATTACCAAATATTTTTTTCCTACCGCTATACTCAATCTCAACAGAAACAAGGGGCAAGTGATCATCCATGTCAAATTTCATATTCCTCTTCTCACTCCTATATATGGTTGCTCAATCACCCTTATTTCTTCATTATTCGTATGAAATATATATAATTCACGATTTTGATTTTCAGCTTGTAATTTTTTATACACTTTCCATGCTGCATTTCCACTCTCAAAATCATCAATTACTGACATTTCTTCAATAACTCTTTCATTATCTACTGTTTTTGATTGCAATGCTTCGACTAAGACACATCGATTTGGAAAATGCTGACGTACTTCAGACCATTTCATAAATATACGCCTCCAATCTATTAGTGATTACTTTATTATTCATTTGAAAGCTCATAAAAAAGGCAAAACTTTCTTGACTAAAATGAAGTATTTATTATTTTTATTTTATTATATCATGTATTACTTCCAGTCATCGTTTTGCCAGGAGTGGTATTTTATTCTTTTATATAGTCTGAGGAGTAATCATTTGCAGTATTTTCACAGAAGAGATATTGAAGAAATTTGTAAAGAGCAAAACTTTAGCCAAAGCACACTGTTACATTCCCTTCTTCTTGTGCTGTTGCTGAACAGTTTAAGAGAAAGTTCAGAATTTGTTTTTCATCCCAACTTAAAGATTCATTTTTTAACAGGGTGGAATCGCCGTTATTGCATAATTTTTTAAATACATCCAAAGCCTTGTCCATTTGTTGTACAGAAAAAGTAGTAGTGTCACCTGACCCGCTGACTCCTGCATTATATTTATCTGCATCGAGCAAACTATACAGTATAGTAGCATTATAGTTTCCCATACTGAATTGTGCATAAGCAATTTCTTTTCCGTTTATATTATGTCCTGTAATATCATGACCCAATATTAATCCACCTCCTTTTTAATTGAACCCTCCCGCCACTTAACGACCTTACGGTCTGTTTGAAGTGGGAGATTCCTAAGAACACCAACCCGACAGTCGGCTTTGATTAGGCTAACCCCGTAACAGTCGGACAATTGAGATAGCTAAAGCTATTCCTTGTCCGAAGGCGGATTCATCCCCACCCTACTCATTGGGATAGCGCCCTTCTCACTCCTTGAAGATGGGGTCTTCTCGCCTGTAATGATAAAAACTTTATACCAGAAACAAAACACACCACAACCGACGACAGTACATAAATAAAATATATTAGATATATCACCTCTTTCAGGTTTGTTTGCTAGGAAGCTTTTTCAAAAAAAGATAGAAAGGATGTTAAGAAGGCCAGAGATACTTGCAACTTATTTTATAGGGATTTTGGATATGTCAGATTATATATAAAGGTAAGTGAGAGGAATTCTGAGGTTGTCTAATAAATATCATAAAATACTGAGGTTGTCTAATAAATATCATAAAATACTAACCTTGTCAACCATCATTGGTTTTAGGATTTCTAATTTTCCCTAAGCTAGTAGTGGGCATATAGATATTACTCCGATCTCAATATTGAACTCATAACTCTTTGAATTTCCAGAACTTTATTGCAAGTTGGTGATAAAGTGTGGCCAACTCTGATTCAACACTACTAAATCAGACATAAGTATCAGCAATTGACCTAAAAATACAAAAGAGGCTTCTCACTAGTTTGTTCAACTATGAGAAGCCCCTATTTCTTTACTAATGTTAGCATTTTGTTAGCAAGTTACTTCAAAGTCCTTATATATCAAGGGTTTGAGCGGCAGTCTAGCTACAAGGGCTAGTCGCTCGCGTCATAAGCAGTTCACCTCCAATGACCAAAGATCAGGTCATTTGCGGCGCTCTGCTTATGCGTGTCGCGCCTGGCGAGCCCTTTCCGCTTCCTAAACTTACATCATGCCGCCCATTCCGCCCATGCCACCCATTCCGGACATGTCAGGCGCACCGCCGCCATCTTCTTCAGGCAGGTCAGCTACTACTGCTTCAGTAGTTAAGAACATCGCTGCAACAGATGCTGCATTTTGTAGAGCAGAGCGAGTTACTTTTGTTGGGTCAACGATACCAGCGTCAATCATATTTACCCAATCACCAGTAGCAGCATTGAAACCAACACCAACCGCTTCACCTTTTAGACGTTCTACGATAATAGAACCTTCTAGTCCAGCGTTGTGAGCAATTTGACGAACTGGTTCTTCTAATGCACGAAGTACGATGCTAGCACCAGTAGCTTCATCACCTACTAGGTCTAGTTCTTTTACTTTACTGTACACATTTATTAGCGCTGTACCACCACCAGAAACGATACCTTCTTGGACAGCAGCACGTGTTGAGTTTAACGCATCTTCAATACGAAGTTTACGTTCTTTCAATTCTGTTTCAGTAGCAGCACCAACTTTAACTACTGCCACACCGCCAGAAAGTTTAGCAAGGCGCTCTTGTAATTTTTCTTTATCGAATTCAGAAGTAGTTTCTTCTGCTTGTGCACGGATTTGTGCAACACGAGAAGAAATTTGTTCTGGATCTCCAGAACCTTCAACAATTGTTGTATGCTCCTTCGTTACAACAACTTTAGAAGCACGGCCTAATTGCTCGATACCTGTGTTTTTAAGATCTAGACCAAGATCTTCTGTGATTACTTCCGCACCAGTTAAAGTAGCAATATCTTCTAGCATTGCTTTACGACGGTCACCGAATCCAGGAGCTTTAACTGCCACTGCATTAAATGTACCACGAAGCTTGTTTACAACAAGTGTTGCAAGTGCTTCGCCTTCTACATCTTCAGCAATTAAAAGAAGTGGCTTGCCTTGTTGCACTACTTGCTCTAATACAGGAAGTACTTCTTGAATATTATTAATTTTCTTATCTGTGATTAAAATGTATGGATCTTCTAGTTCAGCTTCCATTTTATCTTGGTCAGTAACCATGTATGGAGAAGCGTAACCACGATCAAATTGCATACCTTCTACTACTTCTAGCTCTGTGTTAAATCCTTTAGATTCCTCAATCGTGATAACACCATCGTTACCAACGCGCTCCATTGCTTCAGCGATCAATTGACCTACTTCATCATCACCAGAGGAGATAGCAGCAACTTGGGCAATCGATTCTTTACTTTCAATCGGTTTAGAGATTTTACGTAATTCTGCTGTAGCAACTTCAACAGCTTTTTCAATACCACGACGTACACCGACTGGGTTAGCACCAGAAGCTACGTTTTTCAAGCCTTCTTGAATCATCGCTTGAGCAAGTACAGTTGCTGTAGTCGTACCATCACCAGCAACATCATTTGTTTGGGAAGCAACTTCTGATACTAATTGCGCACCCATATTTTCAAAATGATCTTCTAATTCGATTTCTTTAGCAATTGTAACACCATCATTTGTAATAAGTGGTGAACCATATTTCTTATCTAATACTACATTACGACCTTTAGGACCTAATGTCACTTTCACCGCGTTTGCTAGTGTATCTACACCACGAAGCATTGAACGGCGAGCGTCTTCACTAAACTTAATTTCTTTAGCCATTTAAAAGACCTCCTTCATCAATTTTACCTATGATATAAAATTTATTTTACCTCCGCTTAATCTAGTTGACGATTAACCAATAACAGCTAAAATGTCACTTTCGCGAAGAATTAAGTATTCTTTGCCTTCATACTTCACTTCCGTACCTGCGAACTTAGAGAAAATAATTGTATTTCCTTCAGCTACTTCAGGAGCAATTTTTTCTCCATTGTCAGTAACTCTACCAGAACCCACTGCAATTACCTTGCCCTCTTGCGGCTTCTCCTTTGCAGAGTCAGGTAAAACGATTCCGCTTGCAGTTTTTTCTTCTTGAGCTACAAGTTCAATAATGACGCGATCACCTAGTGGTTTTAGCATGTTAAAACCCTCCTTGTTATTTTCGAATGGTTTATTCTTTGTTAGCACTCACCATCAAAGAGTGCTAACACAATTATAATAATAATTAATTGATATAAAATTTGCAAGTAATGAAGTTAATTTTTTTTCGACAATTTTTGACTTTAAAAGAATCGTTCGAATTTTGGACGAACTATTTTAATTCTATTCTATAATTGTGTTAAAATACGTACAATGAAACAGGAGATTCACGTATTATTCCAAAAGGAGTCGTTGTACGTTGCCAAAGAGATATTGGTATATTATTTTCATTTACTTAGCTGCACAGTTATCCGGTGCTATTGTCATACCTTTTATAGGATTCATAGATGTAGACCCAACCGCTTTAGTAGTTGGCTGGCTCGTTATAAGTTTAACAATCGGATTATTCTTCATCCTTTACTTATTACGGGACGAAATGAAACAAGGCATGGAAAGAGGACCAGGTATAGGGTCCATTATATTATGGTGCATTATTGGTTTTTTTCTTGCCTACTTTGCACAATTTGCTTCTATTATGTTCGAAACACATGTGTTAAATATAAAACCTGGTTCGGAAAACACGATGGAGCTTATGAAGGTAGCAAGAGCTGCACCAATATTTATTTTAGTCATTACTGTCATTGCACCAATATTGGAAGAAATCATTTTCAGAAAAATAATTTTTGGTAGTATTTATAAACGAACGAACTTTATACTTGCAGCATTGTCATCTGCATTTATTTTTGCGCTGATTCATAATGACCTGCCACATATTCTTACTTATACAGCTGTTGGGATAGTCTTTGCTTTTCTATACGTACAAACAAAACGAATTATTGTTCCTATTATTGCACACATGATGATCAATAGTTTAGCGGTATTGGGGCAATATCATCTTGATCCAGAAGAGCTTGAAAAAATGCTAGAAGAATTTGAAAAAATACAAATGATTATTATTGGAGGCTAATCATAAATGAGGACTTCACCGCTGTTTATGGCTTCCTTATACTTTGGTATGGGAGTTTTATTTACATATATTGCAATTCAATCCGCAGAAGAAACAATTTGGAATTTTATAACAATCCTACTTGCTTTTTTTGCAACGCTCGACTTCGTTGTTTCCATACGATTGTTTAATTTACACTTGAAGGTTAGAAAATCTAAGAAAGATTAGTGAAAGCTGACGAAACATGGCATTGATTCCATGCATCGTCAGCTTTTTTATAATATTGCAAGACTTTTATCAAATAGGGTTACTCGTCATCTATATCAAGTGGATAATGCTTCATAAAATAAACAAGAGATTGCAGCTCAACTGCAAGGTCAATATGATGAACACGAACTCCTTCTGGAACAGTAATCCTTGCAGGAGTGAAATTTAAAACACCCTTTACCCCGGATGTTACTAAACGGTCGGTTATGCCTTGTGCTTCAGATACAGGAACTGTTAAAATAGCTGCGCTAATTCGATCCATTTTCCGTTCGAGTTCATCAATATCGTAAATTGGAACGCCACCAATTTCTCCCCCAATTTTATTTGGGTCTTTATCGAACGCCATTTCAATCTTAGTATTATTATTTTTTGTAAAATTATAGTGCAAAAAAGCCGTTCCTAAGTTTCCAACCCCTATTAATGCCACGCGTGTGGTTTCATCCTGGTCGAGGGTTTTACGGAAAAAACCCAATAAATATTCGACATTATAGCCATATCCCTTTTTACCCAAAGCTCCAAAATAAGAAAAATCTCTGCGGATTGTAGCCGAGTCTACTTTCACTGCATCACTCAACTCTTTTGATGAAACTCTAAGTTTTCCTTGAATATGCAGGTTATTAAGAAATCGATAATAAAGCGGCAGCCTTTTTGCTGTTGCTTGTGGTATTTTATTTTGATCAGTCATTTAAACTTCCCCTTACGTTTGAGAATATATACCTCTAGTAATATGTCCTTCTTCATCTATAATGGTAAGTGAATGTTGATACCTCTGATAACGTAATCATACTTTAAACTTATTTTAACAAAAAAACACATGTAAAGTCGTGAATTACTTCACTAACTTTATTTTATCGAAATAAAGTAGAAAATTCTACTACCTATTAATGCTTGCTACTTCAAAGACTAGTAAGATACACTTAATTCATTGAGGTGAACATGATGATTTTAATGCAGGTAAATAATCTGACAAAACGCTATGGCGCTGAACTTATATTATCGAATATTAAAATAGAAATTCAAACAAACGATCGAATAGGGATTGTAGGTAGGAATGGTGCTGGTAAGTCAACGTTACTAAAAATAATGGCGAATCAGCTCTCGTATGATGAAGGCACCATTCATAAACCAAAGGATGCTACTGTAGGCTATTTAGCTCAAAATACTGGCTTAGAATCACAGCAGACAATCTGGAACGAAATGCTGCACGTTTTTAGCCATTTAGTGAAAAAAGAAGACGAGCTAAGAAAAATGGAACGACGTATGGGCGATCCTGACTTAATAAATAATAGTGATGCTTATCAGCAACTATTATCTGATTATGATGCAAAACAACAAGCTTTTCGAACACAAGGCGGGTACCAATATGAAGCAGAAATAAAAGCAGTTTTAAACGGATTACACTTTCAGGACTATGACCTTCATACGTCGATAAATGAATTAAGCGGAGGACAAAAAACCCGCCTTGCATTAGGAAAACTGCTCCTTTCAAAGCCTGATGTCTTAATTTTGGATGAACCGACCAACCATTTAGATATCGAAACATTAACATGGCTGGAGGGATATTTAAATAATTACAAAGGTGCTGTTGTCATTGTTTCACACGACAGATATTTCTTAGACAAAACAATTAACCTAGTTTATGAAATTGAACGAAACAAATCCACAAAATTTCATGGTAATTACAGTAAGTATTTAGAACAAAAGGCTGCCAATTATGAACGAGAAATGAAGCAATTTGAAAAGCAGCAAGCGGAAATTAAAAAGATGGAAGACTTTATTCAAAAAAACATTGTTCGTGCTTCTACAACAAAGCGTGCACAAAGTCGCAGAAAACAATTAGAAAAAATGGATAAGATGGACCGCCCTGCCGGTGAAGAAGCATCTGCTAAATTTTCATTTGATATAAATAGAAGAAGTGGGAATGATGTCTTAAAGGTAAAAGACCTCTCTTTCCAATACGAGGATGGCGATGATTCGATATTTTCTAATCTTACGTTTGACGTCTCACGTGGTGACAGTATTGCTCTTGTTGGTCCGAACGGTGTTGGAAAAACAACGTTATTAAAAACAATTATCGGAGATTTCAAACCAAGTAACGGAACAATACAGCTAGGATCTAATGTACAAATAGGATATTACGATCAAGAACAAACCCGGATTAACTCAAACAAAACCGTTCTGCATGAGCTTTGGGACGACTACCCAACGATGAATGAAAAAGATATACGAACAGTATTAGGAAACTTTTTATTTTCAGGCGACGATGTGTTGAAGCCCGTAACTGCGCTCAGTGGTGGAGAAAAAGCTAGATTAGCTTTAGCAAAGTTAATGATGGAAAAATCAAACTTACTGATTTTAGACGAACCTACCAACCATTTAGACCTAGACAGCAAAGAGGTTCTAGAATCAGCCCTGATTGACTTCCCTGGTACGATTCTATTTGTTTCTCATGACAGATACTTCATAAACAAAATCGCGACGCAAATTATTGAAATGCAACCAGATGAATCAACTGTATATTTAGGTGACTATGATTATTATGTTGAAAAAAAGCAAGAAGCGTATGAATTAGAACAGCTGACTCTACAAGAAAACAAGGAAACAAACCAGCCAACAGAGGCTAAATCATCGTTCGAACAAGAGAAAGCTTATAAAAAAGAGCAACGGAAAAGAGAACGACGCATTTCAGAGATTGAGAAAGAAATAGAAAAAATGGAAAAAAATATTGAAGAGAATGAAGATTTATTATGCGATCCTGACATATATCAAGATCATGAAAAGACGCTTGAATTAACGGAACAAAATGAAGAATATAATCTATTAATAGAAACGTTAATGGAAGAATGGGAAGAACTGCAAGAATAGTGGGATGATGCTCACTATTCTTTTTTTGTCGATTTATGCACAGATGCTTTCAACCTAGTAAAAATGAAAAAGTTATCCCACTAATTCACAGGTTTATCCACATATAGGTAGCTTAAATACCAGTTTTCAACAATGTTATTCACATAATCCACAAGAATTATGCTGTTTATCCACAATTTTTATCCTCAGCACAAACACTTTATTTACAGTTAATTTACAATTCTGTCCACAATCTTCATTTTTGATTGTTGATAAGTGTAGAAATATGTAGAAAATTGACCTGTTTACAAAAAATCTTCCACTGTTTAACAGTGGAAGATTTAACAAGATCAAAGTTATGCACATATCTATTCTTTAGCTCTTAAACCGTATGCTTCTAAACTTAACGATGGATTAGCATTGAGATCCCAGCTGGCACGGTGTCCTTGATTAAACGCAACACTACCAGCTGCTGCTATCATTGCCGCGTTATCCGTGCACAATGAGAGCGGAGGGATTCGCAAATCTATTTGTTCCTTTTCAAATATTTTTTGAAGCTCATTTCTTAATCCCTTGTTTGCGGCAACTCCACCGGCTACAATCACTTGTTTCACCTCGTGTTTTTTTGCTGCAAGAAGTGTTTTCTTTGTTAACACTTCAACAACGCTAGCTTGAAAACTAGTAGCAATATCTTCTTTTTTTAATGTGATATTTCGTTGCTCTGCATTATGGAGTTTATTTATCACTGCTGACTTTAAACCACTAAAACTAAAATCGAACGATTCATCCTCTAACCAAGCACGAGGAAAATCAATCGATTCCTCTCCCTGCTCAGCTAATTGATCAATAAATGGTCCCCCAGGATAAGGGAGCTTTAACGTTCTAGCTACTTTGTCATAGGCTTCCCCTGCAGCATCATCCCTTGTTTCCCCGATAACTTCGAATGAACCGTGCTCTTTCATCAAGATTAATTCCGTATGGCCACCTGAAACGACTAATGCAAGCAATGGAAATTCAAATTCCTCTTGTAATCGGTTGGCATAAATATGCCCTGCAATATGATGTACGCCGATTATTGGTTTTTGATTTGCAAACGCAAGTGCTTTAGCTGAACTAACTCCAACTAATAATGCTCCAACAAGTCCAGGTCCTTCTGTTACTGCAATGGCATCTATTTGTTCCATTGTCATCTTTGCTTTATGTAACGTTTCTTCTAACACAAGGGTTATTTGTTCTGTATGATGTCTAGAAGCTATTTCTGGTACAACCCCGCCAAAACGCTTATGACTTTCAATTTGCGATGCCACTACATTTGCAACAATCTCTTTCCCATCTTTTACAATTGCAGCAGCAGTCTCATCACAGCTTGTTTCGATTCCTAATATGTACTCTGTTGAATTTTTCATAAGTTCACCCACATTACTAATGCATCCTCGTTATTATCAGTATAATAATTTTTGCGAATTCCACCAGGTATAAGTCCGAATTGACGATATAAATTTTGTGCTACTACATTCGAAACACGTACCTCTAATGAAAGCCTAGCTGCACCGAGAGCTATCGCCTGATTCAAAACATATTGAAACAATGCTTTTCCAAATTTCCTTCCCCGATATTCAGGCAATAACGCAATATTTGTAATTTGCGCCTCATCAATGACCAACCACATCCCACAATATCCAAATATTCTTCCATCTTCCTCTATAACAAAATAAATGGAATAAGGGTTTTCCGTTAATTCTTTAAAGAATACTTCTTTTGACCACGGAACTCCAAAGGAAGATTGTTCAATAGTTAACACTTGATTAATATCTTTTAACGTCATTTGTCGAATTTGTACCGTCATTATTGCTTATTCCCCTGTTGTTCCAACCACTTCGATTCTGCTTCAGCAAGTCGTAAATAATTTGGTGTTAGTGTATGTGTCTCATCAGGATTTTTGTTCATTCCTGCAATTGCAAGTACTCCAGGGCGCGGGTAATGAAAAAGGTATTCAGGGATAATTGCTAGGTCTCCCATATAATCGCGAATGAGGCTCTCATGAATCGTTATATCCTGACTAAGAAAAACAGTTGGCTTTCCTTCCTCTGCTAACGACTCCAGCCAATCTTTAAATAAAATATTTGCTTCGTCTCGAATGTGTTGTAAACCATCAATTGTACTACCCTTGTATAATCCGGCATAAACAAGTCCCCTTCGCGCATCAAAGAAAGAACAAATCTGGTGCGGGTACATCACTCCTTGTTGTGCAGTAATCTCCAGACTAGATATACCGACAATTGGGATGCCTAATGACCATGCCATGGTCTTTGCTGTCGAAAGCCCAATTCTCACCCCGGTGTATGATCCCGGTCCTTTTGCCACAACAATTTTGTCTAGCTCATTGGGTTGTAATCCAACGTCACTCATTAGTTGGTTGATTGCCGGCATTAATCGTACGGAGTGGTTCTTTTTCACATTCGAACTATATTCTGCTGCTAACTTATCATCCTTTACAATAGCAACACCCATTGTTTGATTTGATGTATCAATCGCCAAAACGTTCATCGTGCTAACTCCTTACAAATGTTTTCATAATAACTCCCTTTAGGATAAAACGTAATGGAACGTGCATGCTCATCTTTTACCTTTATTTCAACATCTAGTCTTTCTTCAGGTAAGAATTCCTCAATAAAAGATGCCCACTCTACAACGGTAATACCTGGACCATTAAAATACTCGTCAAATCCTATATCTTCATCACTGTCCTCTAGACGATATACGTCCATATGATATAAGGGCAGTTCTCCCATATACTCCTTTACAATCGTAAACGTAGGACTATTAATCGTTCTAGTGACGCCAAGGCTTATTCCAAGTCCTTTCGTAAATGTCGTTTTTCCAGCACCTAAGTCACCCTCTAAGGTAATAACAGCTCCAGGCCTTACTAGTAAAGCAAGTTTCTCAGCAAGTTTCATTGTTTCTTCCGATGTATATGTAGTAACTTCATACTTTTTCATTATTTTTCACCTATTTCAAATGTGTATAACCAGATTTATTCAATTGTTTTCCTATGCCATTCTCGATTAGTATCGTATGGCCATTTAAGTTTTGATGATTTGTGACATATCCAATGCTCGTAACTTTTGTATTAGTTGATGCGGCGATTTCTAATACGTAGGGCCAATCCTTTTCTGAAACCGTTCCGATTAACTCAAAATCCTCTCCACCAGACAAAGACCATGCCCTTTGCTGTTCTGCAGAAAAATCTTTGAGAGATTGATGGATAGGAATACGATCATAGTGAATATTCATTGTAACATGAGAAGCTTCCGCAATTTCATTAGCTTCATTTGCAATTCCATCACTAATATCATTCAATGCAACTCTATTTAATTCTTTTAGAGCATTCGAAAAAGCGATTCGTGGCGTTGGCATCCGATGTCTTTGAATGAAATAATTGTATTTATCCATATCATTGTTGTTACCTTCTGATAGTAAGTGAAAGCCCGCTGCAGCATCTCCTAATGTACCAGTAACAAAAATAACATCACCGTCAACAGCATCACTTCTGTATCTAGCTTTATTTTGGTCTACAAAGCCTATAATGGTCACACTAATAACTAATTGACTACCAGAGACAGTATCTCCACCAATCAAGTCTAGCTTATATTGGTTCGCTATATCATTCATCCCTTGATAAATTTCATGTAACTCTTGTTCTGTCCATTCTTTTGGAATGACAATGGATATTAAATAGTAGGCTGGATCACATCCCATTGCAGCCATGTCACTTATGTTGGCAGCAAGTACCCGATAACCAATATGAAAGGGTTCCATTGTTTTACGTGAAAAATGGATATTCTCAACAAATGTATCTACTGCGGTTACTGTATCTTGATAGGATTGCCGAAATACAGCTGCATCATCCCCTATTCCTTTTCGTAAACCAGACCTTTTATAATTCCTCTGTTGAATGCTTTTAATAAACTCAAATTCATTCATAACCCAGACCTCTCTATACATCGATTATAGTAGCTATATTATCATCATAGCAGAAAATAAGTGAAGTTAAAAAATGTAGCTACCTTTTAGTGCACCGATTCAACCCTTCATTCATAATTTAACCATGATGATTATTTCCTACACAGAAAGCCTTAGTCATTCACATATAAAAAGCATGTACCTAAAGAGGAGACACGTAACTGATACAAGTTTTTATGAATATATAATAATTATATATTTAAGAAGGAGGATTTTCTCTCATGTACTATTTCTATCACCCGAGTTACTACCATCCACCTGTATATCATCCTGGATACTATCCAAACTACAGACAGATGCCACCTGTTGACCCTAATCTTCTGTATCAATCAGCAAACGAAACCAAAAAACTCATGGAGGACGCCAGTACAGTTCTTGATAAACTTGCTGATTCAAAAGAATTTGATACTGAATTGATGTATGCTGCGCAAGCATCAGACTACGAAGAGGTTGAACGATTAATTCATTCATTAGGAATAACCTCAAATGTAAATGTACAATTTAATCCTGATGGGTTGAGATTAGAATTCCAATCTCAAGTAACATCTTTAGACTGCTGCCATTTAACCATTACACTTCGGTGGCGCTAGAGATAAATAGGCTTGATATTTTTTCCGGAATGAATGTTCACTTTTAATATAAAGGTGGAATGCCTTTACTTGTGAACACTCTTGGACACCATTTATAAATATAGTCGTAGAATACTGGAGTTGGATGTAGCTAACGTACTCATCCTAGACGAAAAAATGACCTTAGGGGAAACTCCCTAAGGTCATCATTTTTCTAAGTTATGTATGGCGGTCCGGACGGGACTCGAACCCGCGACCTCCTGCGTGACAGGCAGGCATTCTAACCAACTGAACTACCGGACCAATGATTTTTCGCATAGCGAAAATATCTTTCCTTATTTCACAAAAATAATTTGGTTGCGGGGGCAAGATTTGAACTTGCGACCTTCGGGTTATGAGCCCGACGAGCTACCAGAC
>NZ_JAFBDR010000040.1 GCF_016908325.1 Aquibacillus albus
TCACACCTGTTCCCATGCCGAACACAGTAGTTAAGCTCTCCAGCGCCAATGGTAGTTGGGGCTTTGCCCCTGCGAGAGTAGGACGTCGCCAGGCAGTCTAAAAAAACCCCAGAAAGCTCTAAAGCTTTCTGGGGTTTTTTTTACTGGAGACACCTTGTAAAGCGAGGAACGGAATTAAGAGTTTCTCTATTAACACTTAATAATAATTAGTATGAAATTTACATCCAAATGTTTTAAATGAGTAGAACGTGGGAAAATAGTTAAGAAATACAAAAAGAGGAGGGTTATCATATGGCAAAAAAAATATCGACAGAAGAGTATAACGACATAAAAAAGTCTGCAACTAAGCCATTTGTACTTGAGTTTGGTGCTGATTGGTGACCAGGATGCAAAATGTTGAGGCCGGTGGTCTCAAGTGTTGCTGAGCAAATAGATGACATTGATTTTTATTATGTAGATGTTGATGAATCGCAGGAAATAGCCCAACAATATGGGATTCAAAGTATTCCGGTATTAATACTAATTAAAGATGGTGAGGAAGCTAACCGTTCTACTGGATTTAAACCAGAGGAACAAGTCATAGAATTTGCCAGATCTTAAATGGTATAACGCATAGGGTTTAAATGCTCTGTGCGTTTTTTCATCATTCCAAATGTTTAAGGGATATCCCTGTATGTATAAATCAAACAAAAAAGCTCATAGAGGTTTCTATGAGCTTTTTACAGTAAAGTGAATTCATACCCCTTTTCGCGTATTGTCTGAACTATTTCCGGTAAGACTTGAACGGTTTGCTGTAATTCGTGAAGTAAAATAATTGCACCATCTTCTAAGTGATCAGTAACATTGGAAATGATTTGCTCCGGGTCACACTTTAGTTCCCAGTCAATCGCTGCTATTCTCCACATAACCGTTGTCAGTCCTAATCTTTCAGCAGCTTTGATTGTGTCTCGATTGTATTGGCCAAATGGTGGTCGGAATAAGGTGACTTTTTGGCCAGTTATACTTTCGATTTCAGAAACGCTGGTTGCTAATTGTTTATATTGTTGATCAAAAGTTAGATTCGCTAAATTTGGATGATTAATCGTGTGTGTTCCAATTTTATGTCCCTCGTCCAACACTCTATTCCATGGTCTTAGAGGATACAGAAGACGTGACTGCCAAAAGAAGATAGCAGGTACATCTTCTTGCTTTAATATATCGAGTGTTTGTGTTAATACACTGCTTGGGCCATCATCAAAGGTTAGCACCACAGACTTTTTGTCGCTTGGTGACATCCTTGTTAGCACTTTTTCATCTGAAGAGTCGTACACGACCCGTGATTGATCAACTACTCATGGACTTTTGATTGCCATATAACCATCCTTTCCAGACGTACTTTAAAAATTATTTGTTAATGGGTAAACTGCCAATTTTGTTCGTTGGGGAATGATAGGTTAAATGAAATTCATTCTCTTCAAAGCTTTCCGGTGTATCATCAAAAATTATCTTACCATGTTTAAATGCAATTAACCGAGTAGCATAACGTTTAGCGATGGTAACATCATGGACATTGATAATGGTTAATAGTTGATAACGGCTGTGTAATTCTTGAATCAAATTAAAGATATGGTTAGCAGTTCCAGGATCAAGACTGGACACAGGCTCATCTCCAAGGAACATTTTCGGTTTTTGCAGCATTGCTCGTGCGATACCGACCCGTTGTTTCTGACCTCCGCTTAGCTGTTCTACTTTTCGATTAATCTGATCAGTTAACTCAACATCTTCAATTACTTTTTTTGCTTTGTCTATTTCTTCCTTATCAAACCAACCAACTAAACTCTTGAAAGTTGATCGGTAACCAAAGCTACCAGTTAATACATTTTGTAAAACGGTTAGGCGGGGAATTAAGTTATAGTGTTGAAATATCATTCCCATTTCCCTACGAACTTTTCGTAAATTCTCTTCTTTCATTTGCAATATAGGTTTGTCATTCCAGAAAATTTCTCCGCTTGTAGGTTTTTGTAAGCCATTTATGCAGCGGACAAACGTTGATTTACCGGCACCACTCTTTCCAAGAATACAGACGAATTCTCCTCTTTGAAAGTTTAGGTTTACATCTTCCAATGCAGGTTCATTGCTATCATGGAAATGAACAGTTAGGTTTTCAATTTTTAGCATATTCGTCCTCCTTAGATGACTTTATTACGGACGTGGCTTCCAAATAAATCAACAACGATGACAATAATCATAATGATTAGTACATCCAATGATACCGCTGGATATTGGAATGTCTTGAAATCATTGAATAATCGTTGGCCTATTCCCCCACCACCAATAAAACCTAAGATAAGGGAAGTACGGATAGCCACCTCAAACCGGTAAAAGTAGTGTGATAATACATTTGGCCAGATTTGTGGCAGGATACTAAATAAATAGGCAAACCAGTTTTTAGCACCTACTGCTTTCATTGCTTCCTGAGGACCAGGGTCTGAGGCCTCAACTAATTCTGAAACTAATTTACCTAATACACCAATATTATGAAACATGATAGCTAAGACGGCAGGGAAGGGACCGAGCCCTAGTGCCGTCAAAAGGATTAAACCGAATACAATTTCAGGAATAGAGCGGACAAAGCTAAGCACCACCCTTGATAAGTGAAACAAAAAAGGAGAAGGGGATGTATTTTTTGCTGCTATAAAACTAATGGGCAGTGCAATAATAAGTCCTAGGAAGCTTCCTAGGAATGCCATTGCAAGTGTTTCGAAACTATCCTCTATCATGTTTGGTAACTGGGATGTATCCATTGGAAACCAATGGTATAAAAAGTCAATCATATTCCTGAAATCTTTGAATTTTGTTACATTAAATTCTGTAAGTCTCATGCTTACATAAAGAAGTATTCCTAGTATAAGAATGGTGATTAGGTTACGCCATTTAAACCACACGATAAATCAGCTCTATTCTTCAATAATTCCTTCTTTGATTGCTGCTTGTCGAATACTTTCGTAGTCTTCATTCGTTGCTTCTGTAAAACCAGTAGCACCAAATGCATCAAGTATTTCCTCATCATCTATAGATAAAAATGTCTGTTTTATTTTGTTAATTGTTTCCTCATCCGTTTCCGCATGTACGGCCCATGGATATTGGAATAATTTATCGGATTCCCAAATGATCTTTAATTGATCGCCATTTACTTTTTCAGATTCAACGAGTTGATTGTAAATTGCACTATCAATCGCTCCTGCATCGACTTGCTTATTTTGAACAGCTAGTGCCGTTGCATCATGAGAACCAGTGTAACGAATCGACTGGAAGGAATGTTCATCCTCCGATTGATAGACTCCACGGTCTTGGAGTTCTATACTTGGAATCAGAGAACCGGATGTAGAGTTTTGGTCACCAAAGGCAAAATCTATTTCCTCTGTCGTTTCTAATAGCGCTTCTAATGAATTCCACTCATTTTCCGCATGGGTAATGATATAAGAATGGTAAAAAGGTTCACCTTCCACTAATTGTGTAAGAATGGCTTGCGCCCCACTTTTTTCATGAGCAACAACGTAGGTTAATGGGCCGAAAAAAGCCATGTTTATTTTATCATAATTCATTGCTTCTACTACTCCATTGTAATCTGGATAAACCTCAATCTCTACGTCTTGGTTTAAACCTTCTGTTAGTGTTGTTTGCAGTTTATTCATCGCATTTTCCATAGATCCCTCTGTTTGTGCTGGGATTACCCCAATCGTAAAGGGTTCTGTTTCTTCGTTGTTGCATGCAGCAAGGATAAGCGAGAAGCTTAAAAACAAAATTGTTAAAAATGCTTTCTTCATTTTTTTCACCTCAAATTGTATTGTCAATCACTGTTCATTTATTTATCAATATTGGATTCATGCGTTTGTTTCATGTAGGATAACGTTTCAGTTAATCCATCCATTAATGTGGAATTTGGATACCATGTAAGATATTCTTTGGCATTTCCATTATCTAAATAACTATCTAAAATATCACCTTCGCGCTTTGGGTGGTAAACGGGTTCCACCTCATCTTCTAATAGTGAATTTATGGAATGAATAAGTTCATTTATACTTGTACCATGATTTGTACTAATATTTAGTGTTTGATTATCACCATGATAAAGCGCTGCTATTGTTGCAGATGCAATGTCTTTCACGTAAATAAAATCTCTTGTCTGTTTTCCATCACCAAATACTTCTGGCTTTTGCTTGTTCATCATTTTAGACAGGAAAATATTAATGACATCATTGTTTAATTTTTTGGACGATCCTGGTCCGTACACATTTGCATATCTCAAAATGGTATAGCTAAGTCCATGTATGGTTGAAAAAGCTTGGACGTATTGCTCACCGGTAAGTTTTGAAATGCCATAGAAGGATAAAGGTTGCTTTGGGTGTTCTTCATCGATTGCTAAATAATGGGGTTCCCCGTATACAGCTGCAGATGAAGCATAGATGAATTTTTTTACATGAAATTTTTTAGCGGCCTCTAATAGATATATTGTTCCTAAAATGTTTGTTTTTGCATCATCTTTAGGCGCAATTATGGATTGCTTAACATCTACTTGTGCAGCAAGGTGTATAACTACATCAGGTTTTTCTAATTCAAATGCTTTTTCTAATTTTTCTTTATTATTGATATCAATACCATAATAAGGAATATTCATGGCTTGATATCGGTGACTATCACTCGAAAGGTCTATAATAGTAACAGCGTACTGTGCGCGATGTAGGGCTTCCACCACATGACTGCCAATAAAGCCTGCACCACCTGTAACAAGCACCTTCATAATCCCAATCCTTTCACATTCCCGTTTAATGGATAAAAACAGGACTCTTTGATGAGTCCTGTAACAAGTTTTACTACTACGCTTGCCTGGGTTTTTAAATCATCAGTTAGACTACAGTAATAATACCTGGTTTCTCTTTAGTTACTTCTCCAATAATAGCAGGATTTACGTTCTTTGCTTTTAGTGCTTCTTGAAGCTGATCAACTTCAGCATCAGGAACAGCAATTAATAATCCACCTGATGTTACTGCGTCACATAAGATTAACTGATCCATTTCGTCAACGGATGCATCAAAGTGAATACAGTCAGCTAGCCACTGGCGGTTCTTTTTCGATCCACCGGGGATAATACTCTTTTCGGCTAGTTCTCTTGCTTTTTCTAATACAGGGACATTTTTATGATTAATTGTAATTCCAACATTACTTCCTTCTGCAATTTCTCTTGTATGTCCTAATAGACCAAATCCAGTAACATCTGTGCATGCATGAACCGTATAGTTTTCCATTGCTTCTGCAGCATTTTTGTTTAATGTTGCCATAACTTGCATGACTTCATTTAAGGAGTCCTCATCTAATAAATCTTTTTTTATGGCAGTTGTTAAAATACCAACGCCAATTGGTTTCGTTAAAATAATCTTGTCACCGGGTTGTGCACCAACATTTGCTCTGATTTTATCTGGATGAACAGTTCCTGTCACAGATAAACCAAACTTGGGTTCTTGGTCATCAATGGAGTGACCACCGACTAAGGCTGCTCCAGATTCCTTTACTTTTTCTGATGCACCAGCTAAGATATCCGCCAAAATACCTTTGTCTAGATTATTGATAGGAAAACCAACGATGTTCATGACGGTAATTGGTTTTCCCCCCATTGCATACACATCACTAAGTGCATTTGCTGCAGCAATTTGACCAAACATATAAGGATCATCAACAATTGGGGTAAAGAAATCCAACGTTTGTACAAGCGCAATATCATCGGTAATTTTATAAACTCCTGCGTCATCGGAGGTATCTAATCCGACAAGAAGGTTTGGGTCAGGTACATTTTTAGGTAAATGACGCAATACTTGCGCCAGGTCTTCAGGACCAATTTTGCATCCTCAGCCACCTTTTGTCGATAAAGAAGTCAACTTAATTATTTCCTCTTTGGACATGTTCTCACACTCCTTTTTCACAGCTTTTTGATAAATCTCTAGCAAGTATTGTGCCTCATAGTCAGCAGAATGCTTATGGTCTACATAACTTTTTGCATTGGCTCCAATCGCTTGCCTCAATGCTTTATTATTCATGATTTGTTCCGCATAATCAAGAAATTGGTTTTCGGTTTTGTAGACGAATCCAGTCTCTTGGTCGGCAACAATACTATTATTTCCTTCATTATCTGATACTAAGACGGATAAGCCGAACCCCATCGCTTCTAATATTGCACTGGATTGACCTTCCGAATGAGAGGTATTAAGCATACAATTTGCTTGTGTATAAATACCTCCCATTTGCTCATGAGGAACTTGTCCCAGATACGTAACCCACTCTTCGTTATCTTTTACTAGCTGTTTAACGTTGTTTCCTTCCGCTTCTTCCAGAATGGGTCCAACAATCCAGAGACGAACGGATTTATCTTTGTCATGCAGCTTTTTTAACATTGTTATCGCTGAAGGAACATTTTTTATTTTTCGTATCCCAGCAGGTAGAACGAATAAAAAGCTATTCGGATCTTTTTGGACTGGGAATGTGGTGGTTGGAAAGTTGCTCGTCCCTTGAGGAATCGTAAACAACTTTTCTTTTACTTCAGGAATCTCTGTTTGGATTGTTTCTTTTGCCTCGATATTAAATACATGGATTGCTTTTGCTTCTATAAGGCAGGTGACTACATCAGCTCGTGTGTTTTCATCAAACAAAAAGTGATTAACATCCGTTCCAGTTATCGTAACGATATAAGTGGAAGGTTTATTTTCCAGCTGTTGCATAAACCGGTAAAATCGATACGCGTGAAATCCATGAACGAGATCTGCTTCAGGTAAGACTGTGATAGGTTGATCATCACTTATGGAGATGATTTCTGTCTGAATCCCCAAATTTTCTAAACTGTCTGCCATTCGCTGAACGGTAACCGTATTACCGCGTGGCTGGTGGAAATTTGGTGATGCTAGTACTACTTTCATGTTATTCATCCTCTTAACTATAACGTATTTTCTATTTTTACCTTAATCATTCAGGAACATGTAAAGCAATTTTTTTGCTTAAACAAAAAGATTGCCAATAGATTTAACCCTTAATTGTACGTATTATAAAAAAAGACAACGTATTCATATGAAGTTGTACGTACATTTTCGATTGTAATACTTCATTATTTCTTTTATAATAGATTCATCAATGTTTTCACTTTAATAGTGAAGCCGATTTACCTTGGTGTTTCACTTACTAATAAAATTTAAAACTTTTAATCTACTATTGGAGGAAAATTACATGAGTCAAGCTGTAAAAAATGCAATTCAAAGCGGTAAAACAGTACTTGGTATTGAACTGGGGTCAACCCGAATTAAGTCAGTTCTCATTGGAGAAGACAATGAACCGATCGCATCTGGTAGCCATGATTGGGAAAACAGCTATGTAAACAATATCTGGACTTACAGTACAGAGGAAATTTGGAAGGGTTTACAAGAAAGCTATCAAAAGATGGCTAACGATGTAAAACAGCAATATGGCGTCACGCTGCAAACGATAGGGGCAATCGGTTTTAGTGCGATGATGCATGGCTATATGGCTTTCGACAAAGATGGAGAGCTTCTTGTACCTTTCCGCACTTGGCGTAACAATATTACCGAACAGGCTTCAACAGAATTAACAAAACTATTTAATTACAATATTCCTCAAAGGTGGAGTATTGCTCATCTGTATCAAGCAATTTTGAACCAGGAAGATCATATTGCTGACATTAGCTTTCAAACAACGTTAGCTGGTTATGTTCAATGGAAGCTGACAGGGAAGAAGATTCTCGGAGTTGGTGAAGCATCCGGTGTATTTCCAATTGACTTGAATACGAAGAACTATAATCAAAACATGATCAGTCAGTTCAATGAAAGGATTGCACCCAAAAACCTACCGTGGAAACTGGAAGATATTTTGCCAGAGGTTTTGGTAGCAGGTGAAAGCGCAGGTGAATTGACAGAAGAAGGCGCTAAACTTCTTGATGTCAGCGGAGAGTTAAAGGCTGGTATTCCACTTTGTCCTCCAGAGGGCGATGCAGGAACAGGTATGGTTGCAACAAACAGTGTAGCGAAACGTACGGGAAATGTTTCTGCCGGCACTTCTGCTTTTGCGATGATTGTATTGGAAAAAGATTTGTCCAAAGTGTATCCTGAAATTGATCTTGTAACCACACCTACAGGTAATCTCGTAGCGATGGCTCACTCGAATAACTGTACTTCAGACTTGAATGCATGGGTAGGATTATTTGAAGAGTTTTCCAAATCGATGGGTATTGAAGTGGACACGAATACTTTATTTGAAACATTATTTAAACAGGCACTTCAAGGGGATCCGGATGGGGGCGGCCTATTATCTTATGGCTATCTGTCCGGTGAACACATGACTCACTTTGAAGAAGGTCGTCCATTGTTTGTTCGTTCTTCAGATAGCAATTTCAACCTGGCTAATTTCATGCGTACCCATTTATTTACAGCATTTGGTGCAATGAAAATAGGTATGGATATTTTACTCGAAGAAGAAAAAGTAAAATTAGATGAAATTTTAGGTCACGGCGGAATATTTAAGACAGAAGGTGTAGGGCAAAGTATCTTGGCTGCTGCGCTCAATACTCCTGTTTCCGTTATGGAGACCGCAGGAGAAGGCGGAGCTTGGGGGATCGCGCTCCTTGCTTCCTATATGATTAACAAAGAGGATAATGAAACATTAGATGAGTATTTAAACGAGAAAATATTTGCAGATCAAGCAGTCAAGACTGTGTCTCCAGATCCAAAAGATGTAGAAGGATTTGAGCAATTTATGGAACGTTATAAGAAGGGGCTTGCGATTGAAAGAGCAGCAGTAGAGAATCTTAATAGTTAGAAATTAAACGCGATAAGGGATGGACATCTCCTGTCGCGTTTTTTTCTTAATTAATTAGAAAGAGTGGCGGGACTGTGTGGGAATCGAACCCACCGGAGACGGCACGCGCCTCCCTCAGGGTTTTGAAGTTCAAGGGCGAAATTCCATCGAAAATCAACCCGCAAAATCACCGTCAAATCAACGTTTATGAGGAATACTCACGAGGTTTTATCGCAAATTCCCAAACGAACTTATATGCTACCACTTTGGTTTAAATTTTAACGTAAATGTTTTCGACAATCAAGTCAGATATCAGACCATAATAAATCGAAGGACGCCTCGAAAAAATAGGAGGGAAATTTCGACCGCATAAACTTTATAAAGGAACAGGACGTTAATTTTCGTATACAAGTCATTTATAGATAGGGCGGTGTTGGATATCTTCTTTTTATCTAATTTAACTATCGGAGGGATTCGGAACACAAAATGCCCCGATGTAAACAAGCGTTTATATTCACCTGTATATGGTAACGTCTATAATCATTGATATGGCGGTGTTTATTCGTGTTATTGACGACTAGAAGTGTTTACGATTAGTTAACAAATGGTTACGCATGACAACTCTCGGGGGGGTTCGTAAATAGAGTTATAGCTTAGAGTTATGGCGGTTAGAGGTTCGGTAAGTATGCGGCTAGGGTACGGCTAAACCTCGATTATAACGAGAGACCAACACGGTAGGGTACTACGTGAAACCTCCGTATATACTCCGTGGCTTGTCGTGTATGGAGGTTGTCGTGTAAGATAATGCGTGTAAGGTTTGCCGCACTCGCTGACTCCCTCGGGCGGAGAGACGGTCTATAACTCGGGGGTCTACGCATATCTAATAACATACGGCTCGATACGACAAGGGCTCGGGTACTCTAAGGCTCGGCTCGGTTGGTCTATTGCGATACGGGCTCGTAGGTCCTCTCTCGATGCGGCTAGGGCTCTCGTCCGCACAGAAGGCTCTCACGGGCTCTCTATGCGTTATAGGTCGTATAAAGGTTATTGATACGCAAAACCGTAACACAACGGCTCTATATCGTTTGTAGACGGATACCCGTCGAGTAGGTTCGCATAGTCCGAATATGTTTACGGTCTAACAATCACGTAGGGCTATCATAGGCTTTTTATGCGTTCCGAGTCGTTATAGTCTTCCGATACGTAAAAACGTCTCGATAGGGCTCTATGTCGTTTGTATGGCGTCCTATGTCGTCCTAGTCGGACACGGGTCGCATAGTAGAGTTATAGCTCCAAAGGGTCGGCGGTCCGATGCGTCTTACATAATCGGGATAGACCGAGCATAGTTTATTCGTTTTGTCAAATCGCTATTATGGCGGGGTTCGGTCGATGTTAAACACGGCTCGAGTACGAGCTCAAATACGACAGACTGACCCGACCCCGAAAGGTCCTAACATAAAATCGGCATGTAGCCTCCCATAACGTCCACTCTTCGTTGTCGACCAAAAAGGTATTTAAACAGCTCGTTTTCAATAAATGGCTATAAACACGAACAAACCTCCGTATATATTCTTATAACGTACGGTTATATATTGCGGCACTATCTCGGTATATGATACGCCGACACCGTCCACCGTAGAAAAACACCCGACTATATTTTTATAAATATACCCCCGACTATACTTACAAACCCCATCATAACAACGACTATACGACAACGGAGAAAGTAACAGTACATACTTGAGTTACATTCAAATACGGACCAACTAACGAAGGAGCAACACGCAAACATACTACGAGACCATACACACCAACGGTTACGAGCTTTTTTAATAGAATGAGTAAGGGCGTTATATAGGGCGATACGTCTCGGGGTATAGGGCGGTAGAGGTTCTCGTTTTCTTAAAAAGGTCTCGCATCTACTATCGTTCGTAAATAATCGAGAGAGCTCCTCGAGTTCGGTCGAGTCTAATCAATCGAATAAGTAAAGAACTAACGAGCGGAGTTAATCGCACAAGCTAGAACGTCCACAGAGCGACAAGAGAGCGGATGCCAAGCGTCCTAAATTGCATCGAGGAATTAATCGGACCAACGCAAACAAGGCGGGGAGAGCGGTTAGTTAATGCGGAAAAGGCATGACCCCCCAAGCCGTATACCCTCGAGATTTGCATTTGCGGTACACCTTTTATAAATTTCATGCCAGACCCGAGGGGTTAAGTCACACGCCTTGACCTATGCGACTTACCAAGCGACAAACCTTGACGGAGTCCCTGCACGAAAACCCCAACGCATCGAAAACACCACGGACAACAACCTCGCAAAAATTTTCGTTATAAATTTTAAACTCAAGGGGTTACGAATCTACTCGGCACGTATGCGGTAGAATGGCGGGCGGAGAGTTATCTCGCTCCCTTCTCAACCACTTCTCGGAGTTTTGCGGCGTTTAGTCGTCCACTACTCGCAAACTATCTCTATTATATATCGTTTTCTATCGTTATTATCGAGACCTTAACGACTAAACTTATCGCTAGACCTTTACGCTAAAACCTCTAGGCTATCGCCTAAGACTCGCCGAGGGCTCGCCTTTACTATCTCTCTAGTATATCGTTTATTTAATCGCATAAGGACTCGGCAGCCGAGACCGTATAAACTAATTATAATAAGTATGCGACCACGACCGAGCGAAAGCGAGAGAGTACCAACGGGTACAAGAATAAGACTCCTCACTTAACTAAAATGCGGTTTAGCCTTAGAGCCCCAACGGTTAGAGACCGAAAATGAAACGGTCATTTACACTGCCGAGTTTGCTCTCAAACGGTCGTTTTCACTGCCGAGTTTACAACGTGTAAACACCTAGTAATATAGTCGGAATTAAGCGGCTTTAATCGATTTACCCCCACCCCTTGACTATTCTCGATAAGTTACGTAATATATTAGACATATTGATACGCGAAACCGTAACAGTAAGGCGGAGGAGCTCGAGCCCATCAACGGGCTAGAGTCGAGGGGGACGGGAAACCTCGACCAACTACAACCGAAAGAAATCGCAACGGACGCCGAGACGTTCCGACAAACACAAGGGAGCGAACTTATATAATGACAAATGAAAATAGAAACATCATTAGAATATAGCGGCAAGTTCTACGAGGTAGAGAAACAACTCGGAGGCGGGCTATGGGTCGGAGGCTATAGAAGGACCTTACAAGGGACGCACGGAAAGACTCGGCTAAGTGGATATGCGGCAACCTCGGAAACATAACTAACATAGACCCCGATAAAATTGACGTGAAAACAGACGAGGAGGGGCAACGATGAACACCGTAGAACCTATAAGAAGTAAGAAGGATATAAACGCAATAAAGCGAGCTCTAAGCGGGCGTAATCGCTTGTTATGGACGTTCGGCATTAACTCGGGGCTACGTATATCGGATATACTAGCTCTAACGGTCGAGGACATTATCGACGAGAGCGGAAAACCTCGGCAGGCGGTCACGTTAAAGGAGAAAAAGACCCGTAAAACTAAGACGTTCCACCTTAACAAGTCGATACAAACGGAGCTCAAGCGAGCTATAAAAGCGGGCGACCTCGATGCGTCCAACCGTGAGAGCTATATCTTTGCTAGTCGCAAGGGTAACGAGGCTATATCACGAGTACAAGCCTATCGTATATTGAACGCTGCCGCAGAGAAGTCGGGTCTCGCAGGCGTTAAGATTGGTACTCATTCGATGCGTAAGACGTTCGGCTATCACGCATATACGGCGGGCGTTCCACTCGAAAGGCTGCAACGCATTTTTAATCATTCGAGCCAAGCCGTAACACTCGATTATATAGGTATCACGCAGCAGGACATAGACGACGTTTATAAGGCGTTAAGTTTGTAGGGCGGACTCCACGAAGTCGGCTCTTTTTTTTGTCGTTGTTTAATCGCATAGACTTAACGACCCTCGACGTCCGATGTTAAAGATATAACTCTATGCGACCACGACGAGCGATAGCGAGCTCGTAATTATTGTTATATGGCTTTTAGTTATATAGTTCTTCTTAGTGTTAAGTATGCGATACAGAGCTATGTTAAATAGACGATACTAAGCCGTGTCAAGTCTAGTATACATACCTTTAAAAGAACGCAGATACACACAGAGACGTTTTAACGTAACTACCCCGCAAATTACCCTCTAAAACTACAAAACAACCTCACACGCTCTCTATTTAAACTCAAATACCCTTTAACTTTTTAATTTACTATGTACCGAAAAGAAACCCCGTCCGTGCTTATGTATGTGAGAGAGGTAATAAAAAATATTAAACACTATACAAGTAAACACTCTCTAGCCGCCTTATAGACAAGGGAACGATAAGTATTTTTATTAAACTACTATACAAGTTTTACCCTAATAGAACCAACTGTATTACGAAAGGGATAGTACCCTTTTAACTAAATAAAGATTGGGGCGGGCAAGCCTTACCCGTCCTCATTTATCGAAGTCTCTCGCCGCAGGGCAAGCGGCAATATATAGCAAGCGAGTCGATACGTAAGCTATAACGGGTCTCCGATGGTAAGTAGCCATGTACTATCGGAGTCCGTAACTAAATAAATAAATAGATTGGGGCTCTCGTAAGTTACCGACGGGAGTTCCTAATGTTTAGCATTTCCATTTACTTTAGTTCGAGGGGAGTCGAGCGGCTTAGTTGTTCCTCCTATACACGACTATAACGAATCCTCTCGTCACTAATTAAATAACTAAAATTGTGGCGGAGTCTCGGCTCTACTAATCCAAAACGAAGGGACTGATAAACGACCTTCCTCTCCTCCTTTATTGGGCTTACCCTTTCCGAGTAGAGCGAGACCCTACCGCCTTATATCTTACAACTATGTAAATGCGAAACATACTCGAAACACTTAAAAACCAACCGAGAGGGGGCATACGACAAATGAAGTACCACGTCCAACTAACGGCGGAAACCGTTAAAAAATATCGCAGACATAAAGGACTAACTCGGAGCGACTTTGCTCGCATGGTTTCGATGTCTGATAACTACATCTATAAGCTCGAGGCGGATATGATACCCCTCACCGATGCAGCAGAGCAGACAATCCGCAGGAAACTCGACCTAACAGATGAGGAACTCGTCAAGTTTAACGTATTAGCGGCGGAGCTCGAGAAGTAAACCGCCCCTTTTTATTTACACACGAAGAACAAAAAGACCGGATCGATACGGAGGAGGTTAAAACGATGATAAGACAAGAGCAGCTAAAAGCGATAAGGCTCGCAATCCTAAAAAAGAAAAAAATCGAAGTAGCGAGAGAGCTTAACGTCCCTCGTTTGC
Organism: Aquibacillus albus; assembly: GCF_016908325.1. Lineage (GTDB taxonomy): Bacteria > Bacillota > Bacilli > Bacillales > Amphibacillaceae > Aquibacillus_A > Aquibacillus_A albus. Next base: position 14,158 of record NZ_JAFBDR010000040.1, read on the forward strand.
GTATAACACGATACGAAACGGGCGAAAACAAAGCACCGAGAGAATACCTCGAACACTTCTCGGAAACTTACGGCATTACGACCGAGACAGTCGAAAAAATCGCAGAGCTCGAGAGACTTCTCAAAGCTCTAAACGAAACACGTAACACACTAAACAACTAGTAAAGGAGCAGGGCAAATGCTAAACACCGAAGATAAAAAACTAAAGGTAATCAACACGCAAACGGGCGAGATAGAATGCGAGACAAACTACGTTATAACAGAGGAGCAGCTAAGGGAACGTAAGGAACGAGAGGCAAAAGGTCGAGAAGTACACCGAGAACGTAACGAGTATTACAAAGACCCTAGAAAATTCGTTATAAACTTTATAGAACCTATTCGAGAGGTTATGCACGACCTAACACTAACGCAAGCGGGCGTTATGATGAAGGTTCTCCCATATACGCAAAAATACGGGAAACTAAAGAGCAACGGTAAGCCCCTAACGATTAAAGATATATCCAAGGTAATAAAGAGAGCCGAAAAAGCGACTAGACGCTCACTAGCAGAGCTCGAGGACATCGGTCTAATAGTATCGGAGGGACGACCTAAGACATACACCGTTAACCCGCTCTATCACTTAACGAACAAGGTTAAAGACCGAAAAAATGCGAGGTTCGTAAAGTTATATAAAAGTAAGGCGAAAGAGCTGCTAGATAGACTATCGCTAGTAGAGGCGGGGCTCGTTTATAAAATGATACCGTACTTTCACTATGAAACTTTCATACTATGCGGAAACCCTAACGAAGATAATCCCGAGCTATACGAGGAGCTCGGTCAAAACGACTTAGCGAGGTTAATCGGCTACGACGAGGAGGAGCTTAAAAAGCTAATGAGACGGCTAAGAACCAAGGGCATAATATTACAAACGGACTCAAGCTATATAAAGTCTCATTACGTACACCCCGATTTATTTTACCGCATGGATAGAGAGACGGAAAAGGCTAAACAATTACGAGATATGTTCGAGAGTAACGAGTTAAGAAAACAAGCACGCAGAGCTAGGAGGGGGCGTAAAAATGCGACAAACACAGACTGAAAGGGTAACACCAAGAACCGAGGAGGAGGCTCGATACCTCGAGAGACTTCACGGGTTCACCGTTGTACCGAGACCGAAACCGAAAAAAGAGAAACACGAGCCGAAAACAAGCGGTAATACACTCGACGACCTAGCTCGGGAAATCAGACAAGCCCGAACGATAATTAAGCTAGTAGGGGCGGCGGTTATAGTCGAAGGCATCGGACTAGCGGCTTTATTTATCGCATTACTATAAAACAACGAGGAGGGGACAACGTGGAACATCAAAACATGACGGAAACTAAAACGGTAAGAGCGACCTTAGCCGTTAAAGAAGTAAACGACGGCGATGCGTACACGGTCGGAGTAGAGCTCGCAAAAGAGGGCGAACCGTTCCGAGTGTATAGCCTATATTACGGTGCGTCAGAGGGCGAGATTTATAGTAAGACACAAGCAACGGGGCGGGCATTAATGCGAGTTATAAACGACCTACCGAAAGGCACGGAGCGGCTAATGGTTCGGAGTGCTAACCGCCTAATGTACGGGTATAAAAAACAAAAGGAAAAACTCGGCGGAGTCGCATCGCTGCCGAAACAAGGGCTAGATATTTACATGCGACTAGCTCGGTATGACTCACCGAACATCGTAAGAGCTCGAGACCTAGCACACGACGCAAAAGAACGTAAGGCGACACTAGTCGTAGAATTATAAGACCACGGGGCATACTCCCCGCACTATCAAACTAAAATACTAGGAGGCTATATCATCATGGCAAAACAAAAAACATTAATGACTTTCGACAAGGTTAACGAGGTACTGGAGCAACAACAAAGGAACGCAGAGAAACGACAAGAGGCAAACGAAAAGGCACAAGCGGCAGCAGCTAAACTAGAGTTATTGCGTCAACAGTACGAGGAGGAGCTAGTAAAAGGCGTAGAGAGCGAAACAGATAATGCGGACAAGCTAAACAAGCTCGAGAAGGACATCGCACAAGCCGAGAGGGAAGTAAAAAGAGCGAAAGAGGCGGCGGAAGTAGCTAGAAAATACTTTCAAAGTACCGTAAACAAGGACGAGTTCAAGGCGGCGTTTAACGAGTTCAAAAACGAATACAAAGAGAAGGAAGTCGAACCACTACTCGAGGCTATGCGTCAAACCAAGATGGAGTTAACGAAACAGTTCCGAGAGTATCAAGACGCAATAGCTCACTACGAAAGACAACGGGACAACGCTAAAAACGTATATGACCCAACGGGCAGAACGCTATTTTTCGGAGGTAAGGTAACACCCGATACACAACAAGAGGTAGCGTATTTCCTAGTAACGGCTCAAACACTCGAGGACCTACAAGCGGGCAACCTACCGAGCGGAGTCGATAAAGAGGACATCGAGGAAGAGGACGAGAAGAATAAAAAAGGAGGTCGTAAGTAAAAATGGGACGCACACCAACGCATAACAACGAGGTATATATCCGACTAAAGAACAAACCGACCGAGGAGCTAACTAAAGACGATATGCGGGACGCTCTTAACCTAGCGAAATCTACGGGTCGTATGGAACACAAGGTATTTTATACAAGCGTAAAACACCACGCTAGACAGAACGAGGATAGAGCGAAAGAACAAGCGGACAACGATAACGAGGAGAAATAAAAAGCGGCATCCGATAGGGAAACCGCAAAACCACGACGGGGGAGCGATAGTATATCGCCTCTCGTCTCTTTTTTTGTATACGCAAGAGGGGAGCGAACGCCTGCCGTTTATGCGTCCGACTTGTTCCGTACATAGTTTTTATTACCCTTGTTCGCCTTAGATAGCTCGGCACTTGAGGCGGGTCTTTCGTATGGCTTACTAGGGTCGTATTCGATAAGCTCTCGAGGGTCTACGTCTAATACTCGAGCTATTACGTCTAAATGGTATAGGTATACAAACTCTTTTTTATTGTTAACGAGGTTATTGATAGCGGCAGGGCGGAGACCAGACTCACGAGCTAGACCTCTTTGCGAGTACCCTTTTTCTTCTAATACTTCTTTTAATCTAATCCTAATCATTGTAAAAACTCCTCTCGAGCCCCATATTAACACATTTTTAACCGTTACGGTAAACCGAAATAAGATAAATTAAACAAAAACCGTTGACACGCTATTGCGTAACATGATAAATTAGTAAACGTCGACGGGGCGGAACGGAAAACCGTAACGAAACGGAAAGCACACAATACTATATTACACCGAAAGGGAGAGATTGATTTATGGCAAGACCTAAAAAAAGAATAGCGGCGGTAGTCGTAGCGGGAACGATTCTAGTAGGAGCGGGGTTCTCGGGCGGTGCATATGCCGCACAATTAACACCTGCCCAAGCTATCGACAAACTAACGGGTATGTTAACGGGTAACGTCCAAGATGCGGCTAACACGGCAACGAGTGACGACCTAGCGGCTATCCAATCGAAAGCGGATAGCGTTAAAGCAAGCCTAAACCAAGTCGCAGCAGATACAGAGGCAGCGGTCCAAGCTAAAGTAAATAGTCACGTTGATACTAAGACGACGCAAACTATTAACGAGCTAAATACCGCAGAGACTAACGCACTAACGGACATCGAAGCGGCAGGAACAACGGCAGAGCAGAACGATATAAGCTCATTTGATGCGAACGTCCAAGCTATTATAGATGGTATCGACGGCACGACTGAGACTACTACGACAACAGAGCCGACAACTACGCAAACGATTAACGGGGTCGAGGTTCTGGCGGGAGCGGAGACGTTAAGCTCTAGCGACTTAAACACATTAACGGGGAGCTCGACGGTCGGCGTTATCGAGACCGAGTACGGCAGCAACCTAGACATAACACAAGTCGACTATGATTCTACTCAAGACCGAGTTATCTACTATGACAGTAAGCGGGACAACTAACACGGTCGGAGTATCGGACTACGAGCTCGACCAAGTAGCTACCACGGTTAACAGTAATACTAGTGCGTTACACTTCACAGTATTCTAGCGAGGTAATCGTTAAATCGGAATACTCTAGCATCGTAGCGGCTAACTAAAATAATGCAGCAACACCGACAGAGGGAGACCTTAGCGGGGCTCTCTTTTTCTTTGTAGCATATAATTACACGAAAGGAGCACGAATATATGAGGCTACGTTATGCGGCGGTATTTATCTAAGTCAAGTCCATATTTTTGTGTAAAAGTGTTACAAGGTTTTCAACGATAAAAAGCAATATAAGATATTTAAACTAACTTATTTTGAGTTTACATTGAGGGGCGGGTATGAGAGCCTTAGTGGGCAGCCAAGTTGATTAAACCTGGCTTCTTGGCCGAGACATCATGCCCGCCGGAGGCTCAATGTCAACTCAAAATTAGGCAAAAAAAGCTTATCTAGATTCCCTTAAAAAAGGCTGTTTCTTCTTTTCCCAGCGCTCTTCAATGTCCATTAAAATTGATCCTATAGTTCTTAGGGCTGACTGATCATTAGGAAAAATAGAGATTACTTTTTCTCTTCTTCGAACTTCTCTATTTACTCGTTCTAACATATTTGTGGTGCGTAAACTTTTATGAAAATCTACTGGTTGAGAATGAAACTGCATAGTGTCCTCAAAACCTTCATCTAGCAGCTTAATTCCTTTCTGAAACCCTTTGGTATCTTGGTATTTTTCTATAAAACTATCCTTTAATTTACGAGCATGTTTTAAATCAGGCATTTTAAAGATATCTCTCAGGTGTTTACGAGCTTCTTTGGTTCCCTTTTTAGGTAAAGTCTTAATGATGTTTCTTAAAAAATGTACGCTACACCGTTGCCATGAAGTACCTAAGAATGTCTGCTTAATGGAGCTTACTAAGCCAGAGTGAGCATCTGAAATCACTAATTTTGGAGATTGAATGCCACGTGATTTTAAGTACTCAAAAAAGGCCGTCCAACTTTCAGTGGACTCCGCATGACTTATTTGTAGACCAATAATTTCTCTAAAACCATTTTCATTAACCGCACAAGCAATATGTACACTCTTTGACACAACCCTATCGTTATCGCGGACTTTTATATACAATGCGTCTACATAAATATAAGGATAGAAAAGTGCGTTTAAAGGACGGTTTCTCCAATCATTAACAATAGGATCTAACGATTTAGTTAACTCAGAGACAAAGGATTTAGACACACTTTTCCCGCATAGCTCTTCCACAATCTTTGTGACTTTACGTGTAGAAACACCGTTAATTACCATTTCCATCATAGAAAGAACAAATGCTTGGTCACAACGTTTATACTTCTTAAAGATTGTAGGAGAAAATTCACCGTCCCTCGTTCGAGGGACTTTTAACTTAAGGGAACCAGTTGCGGTAATTAGTTCACGTTCGTAAAAACCATTACGATAACCATTGCGGCTGTCAGTTCTTTCGTGGGAAAGAGCATTAATATATTCATCTCTTTCTTTCTCCATTAATGAGTTTAAAAGTAGTGAAAGAGATGCTTTTACAGGTGATTCAAGTGAACTGTTTTCTACCTTCTCTTTAAGATCTTCTAAATTTATAGTAATATTAACTTGGGTCATCATCATTACCTCCATTTACTATTTTCTTGGTCGAAAACATTGTAACATGGGGTCATGATGATGACCTTTCTTTTTACACAATTATATGGACTTTATCTTTATCTACACAAGCGGGGGAGTGTTCATCACCCTACCCGATTTTATACACCACGGCGGTATCACGGCGGCGCCTATCGGAGAAGAACAACAAGAGGCGGAGAACTTTCTCTATACGATGGGGGAGGTATCCGAGGAGACGGGTCGAGACTTGCCCGAGCCGAGCGAACTAGACGAGGTAAACCTACGAACAAACCTAAACTATTTCGATATGATACGGGAGGATAGCGACGGCGAGGTAGGTAAGCCGCATCGTATCGAAATTAAATATATAGAGACCGACTTTAAGCCGTCCAAATAAGGGCGGTTTATTTTTTTGCGTTATATAGACCGAAAACGGTCGGGAACGTGTCGGAGAGGAGGAATACAACGTAATTAATGTAGCTAGGCGGGAACATATTCGATAGGTTGGAGGTGGAGTACATTGAGACAAAATGCATCGCTCGAACTAACGCCCCACTCACGGAATATGGTCTCGCACATGATGGACGGGAACAAGCAAACGGTATACTAGCTGCAGCCGAGGCTCTAGGATACTCAAAACTAGAGTTCTTACAATTCAAGCGAGAACTATTAGAGAGGAACGCCGAAACCGTCGAGCGGCAGAGGATAGTTAATGCGGGGCGGCTACTAGCCGTCTCAATGCTAAAACAAATTAAACTAAACAAAAGAGGTCGGGGACGCACGAGAGATACTAGCGGGTTACAAAGCAGCTAAAGAGGATATAGAACGCAATTACTAAGGGTATAGGAGAGTGAGTACGGTTGTTTATAGTCCAAGGTAGTACGTATAGAGGATAACGAGATTGTATGACAGGGAGACACCACGAGCGAACGTAATGCGGACAAGGTCGAGCGAGGGGCTTTAATTAATCTCGATAAAAATAGATATTTTATTAAGATTGTAGAGGTCGAGCCTTATAAAAAGACCGACCGTACTTAATGGGATAGTAGACAACCACGAAGGACGTCGTTCCAATTGTAATTTTATGTTAAAATATATATAGTTTGTGAACGATTATTCTTAAACTAAAGTGGCAGGTTTCTTTAAGAAGGTATTCAGTTGAAAGTTGGTGAAAAACTTTGCAAAACGACAAGCAAATAGATGTTTTTAATATTTTTCACGATGGAACAATCACTAATATATTTAATTCGTCAGGTAATATCGAATTGAAAATTGAGATACAATACTTGGCTGAAATAATTAACGAAAAGTTTAATTGGTTTTACTGTGAATTGGTTGATTGTGAAGAATTTTTATTGGAAATATGGGGCGATGAGAAGGAACACACAAGCGATTTAAACACAATAATAGCATACGAATTAGAAATATTGGATGCTCACCCTTCAAATGATGGTATATTTGTTAGCTGTCGAAGTGATGAAATCATTGGTGGCAATCTCCATATAAAAGCAAGAAATATTAAAATCTATGATGAAAGTAAAAAAAACAATTTCTCTTGATGAGTTAGCTAACATTTGCCATCAATACTGGAGCAAATAATAATTTTCTTGTTTAACAAACGGGATGCGAATACACAACAAGGAAGATGGGGTCAGTTGGAGCTTATTCTTTTTGTAATGGCATAATGTTAATAAAAGCAGGGTTAAAAGAATATATGGTCCATTTGAATCTGCTGGTGGTTTCATGTTAATTCCATAAGGGGGGGGACTGTGAGAGACAAATCTAAATATTTCATAATTGTTTTGCTACACTATTCTCTATTTGTAATAAGTTCTTTCGTAGACGCACATCCAATTAATTTTAAATTTGTATTACTTTTTTTATGTTTCTTATTATCTGGCTTTTATTTTATTATTAAGTGCTTTAATAAAAGACGTTGGATTTCAGCTACTTTCTTATTGATTTTTCTATTCTTTAGTTCAGGTATGTTTTTAGGTTATATAACTGGTCTTTGATATTATAAAAAACAATTAGCTAATACTTTGGTTTGGCTAATTTTTTTCTTAAATGGTACCTTAGAATCTTATCTGGGATTAATGAGTAATCTAATTAAACTAAAGGGCGCAGATATTGAATAAGGAGTCGTCGATGCGGCAGCTCCTATTGTGTTAAAGAAGCAGTATAGTCAAATAGTTATAAAGAAGCGTGTTCCTATTGCGAGTATTTTGGTGTAGTGCAACTTTTATAATCTTTACACTTTTTCTAGTTGCTTGTTCTTTACCGAATAAAATAACAGTATTCGAAATGGAAAGTTTTGAAAAAATTAAAGAAGATACAGCGCTTGAAATAACTGATGAAGAAGAAATTAAAGTTTTTAGCAAGGCAGTTAAGAGTGCGAATAGTGAACCAGGTATTGTTGATGTGTCTGACCCAGATTACAAATTCGAATATGGGGAAAAGAGCTATTTTCTTTGGATAAGTGTTGGTTCAGGTTCTATAATGAAAACCAGCAACACTAATACTATTTATACTTTAGAAAAAGATTCAGCGAAGAAAGTTTTTGAAATAATTACAGATAATTATGGTGAATAGGTTAGTTATGGCACTAACGGGATGCTTTAGCTTAACAAGGCAATATAAGAAAAAGAGACGTTTGGTTTAATATCCAAGCGTTTTTGTTTGCTATCTATACTGTTATTTGTGTTTATGTAAAAAGACGGCTAAGAAACGAGCTCAAGCGGTACGCCGCAGTGTAAAGGGTTGGGTAGACTCTAACGAATTGCTAGAGCTTGCAAAAGGTATCGAGGTATACCGTGTATAAAGGAAAATATAGTACCGTGATATTATAAGGGTTTATAGTATCATGGTATTATAACCACATCGACGGCAACGACGAAAACACACACGAAAGGGAGTTATGAAAAACGTTTTTACCGATGAGACATTTTGAAAAGGAGGTATAAGAGGTAATCAAAATACTACATAGGGTTGGATGGAACGAGGTTAGTTGTCAACTAATCCGAGACCTAGAGGAGACATTAAAGGGGCTAGGATACGAATACACTAAGACACATACTAGGAAGGATTGGACGCCTCCATCCGAGATGATGGACTATTTAAAGCAATATCAAAAAGGGCAGATTTTCGTACTAATTGGACGAAAGGAGGGTGAGCAGCATATCGAGAGAGAGTGGGAGCGTAATTGGGATAAGCTACCCGAACTACTAGAACTAGCGGGAAAATGTGCGAGATAGGGCGGAACGACTACGAGTCGACCGCTCTTTTTTTATGCGTAATTTTAGACGGAACCGTGTCGTAGAGAAGTCGTTAGACGCAATTAGATACGGTTAGACGACCAACAACCCGTACCGATGCGGCAGAGAGTTCGTAAAGTGTACCGTTTTTTAGAGCTTTCGTGCTTACAACTCCGAAGGCAATTGAGACAACAAAAAACACAACGGAGGTAATGCGTAATGAATAAATCTACGGAATATAGAGAAGAGCGTAAAAAGGCGGCGAGGTTACGTCCTAGCATACTCGAGCGAGACGATTACAAGTGCCGTCGATGCGGTTCGGACGATATAGACTTTCTCGAAGTACATCACGTCCATGGTTATATCTCGGGGGAGACTCGTCGTCCGATAATCTAATAACTTTATGTTATTTATGTCATATATTCGCACCCGAGAATGGTTGGAGTGAGTTCTCGTTCTATTTACAAGGCAATCGAGTAAACAAAGGTATTATCGACCTACTTTTAATTAAAGAAGGAGCTCCGATGATACGCATAAGTGAGGAGCGGGAGACGGAGTACGCAGAGTTAAGACTAAAAGAGACAAAAAGAGAACTCAAAAAGAATAGATGGGAACGAGAAAGGCTACTTGACGATTTAATCGAGGGAAAAATTGACCAATACTCGGACTCGTTCCGCCAACGTAGAGACGAACTCAATGCGTCAAGAGACGAGCTAGAGGCGAATATTACCAAGTGGGAAACTAAAAATCGAGAGGTTATACAATAATGAACCATAATAAAAAAACAAAGGTAAACGATGAATTATTACGGGAGTTTGTGAGAGTTTTTAAGGAATACGAAAGCATGATGCTAAAACCAAAGATAGAGGAAAAGCGTAAAAGCAAGCTAGGCGAGTTCGTATTCACGGTCTCTAAGTCTGGTACGGGTCAAGCGACTAAGAAGGGTCTTGACTTAATCTTATACCCCGTGGAAGAGTTATCAAAAGACGAGGCTAAGAGCTTCGAGGCAACCGAAGGCAAGAATTTCGACGAGGAGTTATTTGAGCAGGTTCTTCAAGTCCCAAGTGAGGACCAACAAATCGAGGACCTCACAAAGTTCGGGTTCGATGTTAGTCGTTTAGGCGTAGAAAGCGAAAAAGAAAAGTCGCAAAGCCGAACAAGAGGGCGGAAACGAAAACGGTGAGGACTTAGGGTTTTAATAGGGAGTCTTAATAGGCTCTCTTTAAATATATAATTCAAAGGGGAGTACATTTAATGGAACAAGTAAAAAAGCCGCAACCGAATGACAAACAAGCGTTGTTAGACAAAGAGGGTTACGAAATATATAACGTAGAGTTAATGCGAAAGGTATTTCCACGTATATTTCGGGAATCTAAAGAAGTAAATAGAGATAGACGCCGTAAACCGCATATACGTGACGTATCCGCCTTTTATTTCTCCAAATAACGGAGCACCATTGTATCAACCGCAAGCGAGTGAAGAAACTCGCTACAATTCTAGAGGCTAACGGGCTCATTAAAACTAAGAAGGTCAATCGGAACATGCGGAATTACGTATTGTATTTTCCGACCTATGGTTCGAGACTATCAGAGGACGGGTATATCGGTATAAATGCTACTTTAATAATGTACAGAAATGATTAATTAAGTATGTACAGTTCTGATAGTTTCGCTGCATAATATTCTGGAGGTGAATATTAT
>NZ_JAFBDR010000041.1 GCF_016908325.1 Aquibacillus albus
TAGGATCATCAGCTCCAGTTCAATATAAAAGTAAATTGGCAGCATGACCCCAAACCTTATGTGTCTACTTGACAGGGGTAAGCTTACTGACCCCTCTTATGGACACTTGGCCACTGTGGGAGGACAAATAGGCAGAGGGACACGGGACCTGACCCCGTGTCCCGCCTTAACTTCGGGCTTATTGGATTCTTAATTCTGTGTCTAAATCAAAAAAGTGTGTTTTTGTCATATCAAATGCTAAATCTGTTTTTTCTCCTTCAGTTATTTCCGGCCTTGCATCGACTCGTGCAATAAAGCTTTGGTCATTTATCGATGAATAAAGGTATGTTTCTGCTCCAAGTAATTCAGCAACTTCAATTTTACTACTGATTTTTGCATCTGATTCGTTAACATATTCAGGATTATCATGAATATCTTCTGGACGAATTCCTAGTATTATTTCTTTATTGTTATAACCTTGTTCAATAAGTTGCTTCCAGGTATTTTCAGGTAATTTGATAGAAATAGATGTATCTAAATGAACATAGCCACCTGAAAGTTTCCCCTTAAAAAAGTTCATAGCTGGAGAACCAATAAACCCTGCTACAAATACATTGTCAGGTCTATCGTACACTTCTTTTGGTGATCCAACTTGTTGAATAACTCCATCTTTCATTACAACTAAACGACTAGCCATTGTCATTGCTTCTGTTTGATCGTGGGTAACATAAATGGTTGTTGTTTGAAGTCGTTGGTGTAATTTTTGAATTTCGGTACGCATTTGCACACGGAGTTTTGCATCCAAATTAGATAAAGGCTCGTCCATTAAGAATACTTTTGCATCACGAACAATTGCTCTTCCAAGTGCAACACGTTGTCTTTGCCCACCAGATAATGCTTTAGGCTTACGGTTAAGATAAGCTTCTAATCCAAGAATCGTAGCTGCTTCATTCACTTTAGCATCTATTTCTTTTTTAGAAACTTTCCGTAATTTTAATCCAAAAGCCATATTGTTATAAACGTCCATGTGTGGATATAAGGCATAATTTTGAAACACCATTGCAATATCTCTATCCTTTGGCGCAACATCATTGACACGTTTGTCATCAAGTACTAAGTCACCATCAGTAATATCTTCTAATCCAGCAATCATTCTGAGAGTCGTTGATTTTCCGCAACCAGATGGGCCGACAAACACGATGAATTCCTTGTCTCCAATGTCTAGATTAAAGTTAGATACTGCTGTCACATCTTTATCATATTTCTTTTCAATATTAGCTAAACTCAGTTTCGCCATTGAGTACCCTCCCTTACTATTTGGGTAACATGTTAGATGAAATAGACTTGGATTAAAATGTACACAATGCATAAAGTACTTTGCTTACTTTGTTCTAAGTGAACGAATCTGCAATATGTAACATTCTTGTAAAGGATCGCTAATCAGCATAAAATTCTGATATAACGCGACTTTGTTTTATGATCATATTTCGTTGGTTTACATGTCTTTTATAATATAAAGTATTTTTTACACTGTATTAAACCTAAGTTAATAAAAATAGTGTATAAGGACAGATAAATTGGAGAGGGGTTAGAAATGGGAAATTAAAGTTCAGAGACAGGTCACTCGTCTCAACTAATTAAATGGTGTGACAGTGGACCTGTCCCCATGTCCGCTCTAATATAGACTATTCCACATGCCTTCTTTACTCATTGAAACGCCGTCAGCTCCAGCTTTTAGTGCTTTTTCTATTTGCTTTTCATTCCAAATTAATCCGCCAAGAATGATCGGTTGCTCAATTTCCTTTTTTAGTATTTTAACAATCTGCGGTGCGATACCAGGCATTACTTCGACGGCATCTGGTTTGTTTTCTTTAATATTACGAATAGCCAATTTTAATGAATTTGTATCGATGAGAAAAACACGCATAATCGTTAGAAAATTTTCCTTTTTTGCTGCTCTGATCATATGATTCTTCGTAGTTACAATTCCAGCAGGTTTTATTGTACTCGCTAAAAAACGGAATGCTTCTTTGTCATTATTTAATCCCTTCATCAAATCAGTGTGAATGAACAATGGCTTGGAAAGCTTTTCATTGTCTTTAAAATGGTCAATGAAAAAGGAAAGCGTACCATTCATTAATATAATAAAACTAACATTGGAGTTTAAAGCATTTTCTAGATTTTCAGGAGGAGCAGCAGCAATAAGTCTGTTATTCTTTAATAAAGTTGCAATTTCCAAAAAAACTCCCTCTTTTCTTATAATTGGTATGATCACTTTCTTAGAATGTAACACATAACTCATTGCAAAAAAGAAGCCAACTGAGAAATTTACAAACCCTTTATATTTAATTAACACATAGTTAATAATTGGTTGTTATTGTAATAGACAAGGAAACAAAATAATAATCAACTTCACTTGGGTTGAGTTAAATGAGAAAGCCCTTCATGAAGTGATAGCTTAAATTCGGTCCACATCTGTCTATGATGTAGATTCTATTTCGCTATGACTTTATGGAGGGTTTTTCTAATTGCAAAAAATCCACTAGTAGAAGTTATGTTGCATGAGGAGGTTTTAAAGTTGTTGGATGACATCCATGCTTACTTATTTGATCTTGATGGAACCCTGTATGTAGAAAACAAACCTCTGCCAGGGTCCAAAGAAACAATGGATCAGCTTAGAGGCAATGGTAAGCAGTTATTATTTATTACGAATACATCTACCTGGACACGTGAAGCTGTTCAACAACGTTTGAAGATGATGAATATTACTGCTGAATTACAAGAAATTATTACATCGATCTACCTTTCAGCTCTTTATATTAAGAACAATTATTCAAATCCGAGAGTAATGGTGATAGGTGGTTATGCTGCGATGCATGAGTTAGAGTCACAAAAAATACCAATCACATTTGATGAAAAGGATGCAACACATGTACTGGTGGCTATGGACAAGCAGTTTACGTATGAAAAGTTAGACAAAGGGATGAAAGCTATTAGAAATGGAGCTATTTTTATCGGTACAAATATTGATCCTTTTTGCCCTATTCAAGATAGTTTTGAACCAGACACGGGCTCTTTAATTAAAGCATTTGAGACAGCTAGTAATGTTCCTGCAAAAATTATTGGGAAGCCATCCAAATATTATATTGAATTTATTTTGAACCTTCTTGATATGGACCCTAAACAATGTGTAGTTGTTGGAGACAAGTTGGAAACAGATATATTGTTTGGGAATGACATGGGGATGAAAACGGTCTTGGTGTTAAGTGGGGTAACCAATGAGACAGATGTAATCCAGTCATCTATTCGACCTGATGTAATTATTGAGAATGTTGGACAATTACTGGAATTGCACGAAAAGTCAGAGGAAATTCCATTGAAAGGGAGTTGAAGGCAATGAAAGTGATGACATTTAATCTAAGAATTCCAGTTGAAGCGGATGGCAGCAACCAATGGAAATATCGAAAGGATGCTGCAGCAAGTGTGATAAAATCATCCAACGCTTCCGTTATTGGTGTACAAGAAGCCCGGTATGAAATGCTACAGGAGATTACGGAACGCGCTCCGGATTTGAAGTGGGTTGGGGAAGGAAGAAGAGGAGGTATGGACGATGAATTATCTGCCATATTCTTTGACCCTAAACGAGTAACTTTGTTAGAGCACGAAACGTTTTGGTTATCAGAAACACCGAGCATTCCGGGGAGTCAATCATGGGATTCCCATTTACCCAGAATTTGTACACGTGCAAGCTTCCAGTTAGTAGATGAGCCAAGTCGAGAATTTATTGTATTTAATACGCACTTGGATCACATTGGTGAACAAGCAAGAATCAAAGGTTTACAAGTTATTTTAAACCATATAGAAGGCAGTAATTTAACAGGAAAACAAGCTATGGTATTAATGGGAGATTTTAATGCAGAGCCAACTAACCCTGCAATCGCCCAATTAAATAAAGAAGATTCACCATTTATAAACAGCTTCCAATACTTCCATGAAAGAGGAATAGAAGCAGGTAACACATTTCATAACTTTGAGGGGGGAATGCACGGAAAAACAATCGATTATATTTTTGTGACGAATCATTTTCTTGTGGAAAAAACAGAAATAATTAGAGAAAAAGTAGATGGTCTTTTTCCATCAGATCATTATCCAGTGCAAGCAATCTTAAATTTCATTGATAAGTAAAGGGAGGATTTATTATGTTCAATAATAAAAAGTTTTTATCTATTCTATTAGCTGCAGTATTTGCTGTACTAGTACTTGCAGGATGTAATTCAGAGGTAGGGAATGCATCTAATGACAGTGCAAACAATGAAGAAACAGATTCATCTAGTAATGAAGGAGAAGTTGTAGAGCTGGAATTATTCTCTACTAAAACAGAGAACCCAGAAACATATCAAAGATTAGTAGACAAATTTGAAGCGGAAAATCCGAATATTAAAGTGGAAGTAGTATCACAACCTGATTCATTAACTGTACTGAAAACAAGGTTAACAAAAAATGACCTTCCTGACATTATTGCCACGGGCGGGAATCCAACTTTTGGAGAGCTAGGACGAGCAGGCGTACTAAAAGATTTCACAGATTCACCACTCGTTGATGATATTAATGAAGGATTCTTATATCAAGTAAAAGATATAGTAAGCTATGATGAAGAGAACGTTTATGGTATTCCTTATGCAGGTAATGCGGTTGGTGTACTTTATAATAAAGCAAAATTTAAAGAACTAGGGCTAGAAATTCCAACTACTTGGGATGAATTTATCGAAGTAGCAGATAAAATTGAAGCTGCCGGAGAAGTACCGTTCTACCACACGTGGAAAGACGCTTGGACGATTACTGTTCCTTGGAATGATCTAGTAATTAACATTGCTGGTGATGACTTTGCACAAAGCAAAACAGAGGGAGAAGCAACATTTATTGATCGTTATAGTGAGGTAGCAGATAAGATGCTAACGCTTCGTGATTACAGCCACAATGATGTATTTGGTAAATCTTATGCTGACGGAAACCAAGCATTTGCTAACGGAGAAAGTGTGATGTACTTGCAAGGTAACTTCGCTGTGCCAGCAATCAAAGAGTTTAATCCTGATATTGAATTAGGAATGTTCACATTACCTGCGCTTAATGATGCAGATGAAAACATGTTTGTTGCCAGTGTAGATGTATTATTTACAATGCCAAAGGACGCAGAACACCCAGAGGAAACAATGAAATTCATTGAATTTATGTACGAAGAAGAAAATGCAACACAATATATGGAAGAGCAATTCGCAATCTCTGCAATGAACAACGTAACTTATATTGATCCAATTATGGAGCCATTAAAAGATAAACTAGCTGAAGGTAAGATTCGTCAAGCACCAACACATTACTATCCAGCAGGGTTCCCGGCTGCACAGTCTATCCAAGAATTCTTAATCGACGGAGATAAAGACGCATTCTTAAAGAAAATGGATAAAGATTGGGACGCTGCAGTAGCTAACTAAAGTTATTTTCCTATTATAGTTGAAAAGAGCCATACTCCCTCCACCTGCAATGGTTATAATGTTTTTCCCCCTAGTTACGAACTGTTGTAGACCTGGAGGGGGCAGGCTCTTATATATATTATTTTCAATGTCAAAGGAAGGAGTTGGGTTTCTGTGGCCAAAAAACATACGTTTTATGTTATGACCATTCCTGCTATGGTACTTTTCTTTTTATTTCAAACTTACCCAACGATACAAGGGATTTTCTACAGTTTTACAAATTGGAAAGGCTATGGGGATTGGGAATTTGTAGGTCTGGATAATTTCCTTCGATTCTTTCGAGATGATCGAACGCAACACGCCTATAGTTTTACCTTTGGTTATTCTATTCTATCTACCATCTTGGTAAACGTGATTAGCCTGTTTGTTGCGCTCGGGTTAAATGCGAAAATTAAATTTCAGAAGACACTTCGGGCAATTTACTTTCTGCCAAATATTTTAAGTGTGTTAATCATAGGGTTCATTTTCGGATTTATTTTTTCTCATGTTATTCCAGAGTTAGGTGCCAGCTTAGGAATTGGTTTGCTAGAAAAAAATATATTAGGAAATCCAAACCTGGCATGGATCGGCATTGTACTAGTCGCTGTTTGGCAAGCCGTTGCGTTTAATACCATTTTATATTTAGCTGGATTACAAACGGTACCAATGGAGTTATATGAAGCAGCAAGAATTGATGGAGCATCCAGATGGATTGAATTTTGGAAGATTACTTTCCCGCTAATTGCTCCTTTCTTTACGATTAATGTTGTAGTAGCAATGCGGGAATTTTTAATGGCTTTTGATCATATCGTTGCACTTACAAACGGTGGACCAGGTACTTCAACGGAGACTATCTCTTTATTGATTTATCGCGGAGCTTTCCAGGACGGTGATTTTGCTTATCAATCTGCCAATGCGGTTCTTTACTTAATAGCAATTGTACTCATTTCGGTCCTGCAAATTTACTTTCTTCAAAAGAGGGAGGTTGAGTTATAGTGAATATAAAAAAAACGAATTGGCCAATTACGATTTTATTGTGTATAGGTGCACTTACGATTATTTTTCCACTATATTTAACATTTGTCATCGCTGTGAAAACACCTGTTGAAATGGCGCAATCGATTTGGGCATTTCCAAAGGTTTTTCATTTTGAGAATTTTATAAAGGCTATTGAAATGACTAATTTCTTTAATGCTTTTAAAAATAGTGCAATAGTTACAATATTCTCTGTTGTTTTAACCGTACTAACAAACTCGATGGTTGCATACGCGATTGCGAGAAACATGCACTTACGCTTTTTTAAATTTTTATACTACTATTTCGTTAGTGCACTCTTTATTCCTTTTCCAATTCTCATGCTTCCTTTAGTAAAACAAATGAGTAGTTGGGGACTAGATAATGTAGTAGGATTAATATTTTTATATGTTGTATTTGGTTTAGCTTTTAATGTGTTCTTATATGTCGGTTATATCAAATCCATTCCTAAGGAGTTAGAAGAAGCTGCAATTATGGACGGTGCCAGCACGTGGAAGATCTTTTGGAAGGTTATTTTCCCGCTGCTTTCACCAATGAATGCAACAATCGCTATACTTACTTGTTTAAAAGCATGGAACGATTTCTTATTGCCATTAATTATTTTAGTAGATAAAGACGATGCGACCTTGCCGTTAGTGCAATACGTATTTCAATCGGAATTTAGTGCCAATTATAATTTAGCTTTTGCTTCTTATTTAATGGCACTATTGCCCATGATCATCGTGTATTTATTTGCACAAAAATGGATTATCGGAGGCTTAACAAGAGGCGCAGTGAAGTAACAGGATGCAATCCCTAATTTGGGAAGCGTCCTGTTTTTTGTTTGGGACAAGGGGAAAGCTCCCTCTGCCTATTTGTCCTCCCACAGTGGACAAGTGTCCATAAGAGGGGTCAGACCCCTTTATCCTCTTCCAAAAATCGGTTTTGTACTTTAACTAAATTTGCATAAACCCCATTCTTCGCCATTAGCAATTCATGATTGCCAATTTCAACGATTTCTCCATGGTCAAGCACGACAATTTTGTCTGCGTTTTGAATCGTAGATAATCGGTGGGCGACGATGAAGGAAGTGCGGTTATTGATCAGTTCTTTCATCCCTTTTTGTATCTTTACTTCCGTCTCTGTATCAATACTGGAAGTCGCTTCATCAAGAATCAATATTTTCGGTTCGGCTAGGAGCGCTCGTGCGAACGAAATCAGTTGTCGTTGGCCCACAGAAAGCATTCTTCCACGTTCTTCTACCTCGGTTTGATACCCATATGGCAGCTGCATGATAAAGGAATCTGCATGAACGGCTTTGGCAGCGGCGATTACTTCTTCATCTGTTGCATCTAAACGACCGTACCTGATGTTATCCATAATCGTTCCGGAAAATAAAAACGAATCCTGCATGACGAGACTAATATTTTCCCTTAAGCTGGCGTTCGTTACTTTGGTAATATCCTGATGATCAATCAAGATTCTGCCAGAACTAGGGTCATAGAAGCGGCACAATAGATTGACAACGGTTGTTTTTCCTGATCCGGTATGGCCGACCAATGCCACTGTCTCTCCGGCATCGACATGCAACGAGAATTCCTTTAAAGCTACACGGTCTTTTTCATAGGCAAATTGCACCTGATCGAACGTGACTTTTCCTTGATTAACAACTAACGGTTTAGCATCCGGCATTTCCTTAATATGTGGCTTTTCATCCATAAACTCAAAGATTCGTTCCGATGAAGCCATTGCCCTTAACAATTGATTATAAATATTTCCAAGACGAGAAATTGGCTCCCAGAAGTTCCCGATATAACTTGCAAACGCAACGATAATCCCAATTGATATTTCACCAGCTTGTAATAAATGCGCGCCGTACCAAAACAGGGCTGCCGTCCCAACGGCACCTGTCACTTCAACAAATGGCGGTAACAGAGAGCTTAATCTAGTAGATTGGTAAAGTGCATTCGTGTTTCGCTGGTTCATTCCTTTAAAGTACTTAATATTTTCCTTTTCCTGCACAAATGTCTGTGTCTCGCGGATCCCTTGAATAGCCTCATTATAATGGGAATTCATCCGTGACTGAATCAGCCTGACACGCTGCCATCCTTTGCGAATTTTGCGCCTCATTTTCGTGGATAGTAAAACCATAATCGGTAAGACGATCATGACGGCTATCGTTAGTTTCACATTTAAAATGAACAGCATGGAAATAATCCCAAACAGCATAATCAGATCCATAACGATATTGATTAAACCATTGGTAAATAATTCTTGTAAACTATTTACATCATTGTTTAAGCGAACAATGATCGAGCCTTCTGTCCGCTTATCAAAAAAGCGAAACGAAAGATTCTCCACATGGTTAAACAGCTTTTTTCGGAGGTCAAAAACAACATTTTGCCCCAAAATGGTTGTAAAGCGTATCCTTAACATATTAAAGAAACCTTGCAAAATATATAAAATGGCGATCGTGATAATTAATGTTGTTAATAGGTTTACATTCTGTGGACGCAGGGCATAGTCTACCGCATATCCAATTAAAAAAGGAACAGCTAATTTTACCGCGGTACTTAGCAGTAAAGAAAGAATGGCAACAGGGAGATACGTCCACCGATACGGCTTTACATAGTGTAGGAGTCGAACCATGATCCGCCAGTTAAAGGGTTTTTCAATGGCACGATCATCTGGATAAACAAAGCGGTCTCTCTTGTTTTGTTGCTGACTGATTGCACTCGAACTCATACTCATAACGCCCTACTCCTTCTTCTCAAGTTTTCTGTTTGGCTTGCATGTTGCACATCGTATGTTTTACGATAGATGCCATTTTGTTGAAGAAGTTCCTGGTGGGTGCCTCGCTCCACAATTTTCCCTTTATCTAGCACGATAATCTCATCGGCATTTTTTAAAGAAGAAATTCGGTGTGCGATGATAAATGTTGATTGGTTGGTCATCATGGACTTGAGATTTGATAAAATGTGGTACTCGGTCTCCATATCTAAGGCGCTCGTGGCATCATCTAGAACTAAAACTTCAGGATTCACTAACAGAGCTCTAGCAATGGCAATGCGCTGCTTTTGTCCTCCAGATAATCCAAGTCCGCGTTCTCCGACTATCGTGTCATAACCCTGAGGCAGTTCGGAAATAAACTCATGTGCATCCGCTAATTTTGCGGAATCAATGATTTTTTCCATGGATGCGTAGGGATCACCGTACCGAATATTATCTAGAATACTTGCCGAAAAGATAAATGGCTCTTGCATGACGATACCAAATTCTCTCCTTAGTTTAGAAAGATGCAGTTGTCTAGTGTCATTTCCGTTCACATGGACAGCACCCTCCGTTGTATCATAGGCACGAAACAATAATTGAATAATACTTGATTTTCCTGATCCGGTAGCACCAAGCACGCCTATTGTTTTGCCTGGTGAAACATCTAGATTAATATCGGAGAGTGTATCTTTTCTAGTTTGATACCCAAAGGATACATCCTTAAAGTTAATCTCAGTCTTATTATTTTGTTGGTAAACAGGTTCCTGAGGAGAAAGAATATCTTCCGGTGTTTCTAAAAGTTCATTTAAACGTTCCGCAGAAGTAACCGATTGCATAAAATTATTGATCGTAAAACCAAGGTCGGTTAATGGGTTCACGATTAACCAAATTAAACTAAAAAAGGCTACTAAAGCACCAAGGGAGAGTTCTTCATTCAAAACAAGGAAACCACCATATCCTAACAAGATGACAATGCATGAACCGCCGAGCATTTCCATGACAGGAAAATATCTAGACCAAATGCGAGAACTATCTAAGTGCGCTTGTTTAAATTCATCATTCCTGTGGTAAAACTTACTCTCTTCGAATGCTTCATGGCCAAATGATTTAACCGTCCGAATGCCCATAATGTTCTCCTGAATGCCAGTATTTAAATCGGCGACACTTTTTCTAATCGTACGAAAGGAAGGGCGCACGACTTTCTGGAATCGATAGGCAACAGCAATCAATAAGCCCAAGACAATAAATGTTACAGCGGTTAATTTAACGCTATAAAACGCCATCACCGACAAACCTGCAATAAATGTCAAGAAAATTCGTGTTAACTTTACCATTCCCCCAGATAAAAAATTTCGAATCTTTTCAACGTCACCAGTTAGGCGTGCCATTAAATCCCCAGTCTTTGCGCGGCTGTAATAGCCCAAGGATAGATATTGGAGCTTTTGGTATAGGGAGTTCCGCAAATCGTACACCGTGTTAATTCCTAACTGATGGCCCATGTAGGAAGAAAGAAACTGAAAAGCTCCTTTTAAAATGGCAACAACGATTACTGCTAGTGCCACATACGGAACAAGTTCATACTGTTCCTTTAAAATGACATCATCGACAAGGTATTTAAGTAGAAGGGGAGCAAGTACCCCCATCCCTGTCATGGCTACTAAGAAAAGCATCGATAAAATGAAATAGCGTTTGTAAGGTAAAAAAAACGACTTTATTTTTAAAAAGTCCTTCATGTAAGAAAAAACCTCCAACTATTATTTTTTTAAAAAAGCTAATTCGGTGGACATTCTTGCTTTAATGAACCTCCTTCGAAAGCAGGAAAATTTGTTGTAAGCCTTATTGTACTGCTAACACAAGCCCTCAACCATGCATAGAGTGACCTTTTTCCATGGATTATATTGCTATGGGTTAGGTGATTGTACTTTTAATTAGAGTAGGATTGGAAGGAAGAAGCGTGGCTTTTCTTAGCTAAAAAAACAAAAAAAAAAACGGGCTTCCCCCGTATGTAGTAACTTATTTATTTTCTGCAAAAGGTGTATTTGTGTTGGAAAATTCGGAAGGGGAAATGCCTACATGCTTTTTGAAGATGCGACTAAAGTAAAATTCATCTTTATATCCAACAGCATTGGCAATTTCTTTCAGCTTATAATCAGAAAGGGAAAATAGTTCTTTGGCTCGACCAATTCGTAGCTGCGTTAAATATTCGATTGGACTATATCCCGTGTATTTTTTAAATAGCCTTGAATAATGACTTTTACTAATACCTGCTATGGACGAAAGATCTTCCAAAGATAAGCATCCACTAAAATGATTAACCATGTAATCAATCGTCATATCGATTGCTGCTGTTGTATTACCTGCGACCTTTTGTGCTCTAAAATCCCGAGCAATGTCAAGCCACAAATCCAGAAACAGGATTGTCTTTCTCATCGAAGCCATATGACCTTTTCTTTTCCATAAATGATACAATTGTTCAAACATTTGCAGAATGTGTGGGACGTTTTGAATCGTGTAGCTTCCTTGTATGGGAAACGGAACTTCATCACTCGACCTGCTTATCCAATTCCCTTTCTCTTTGTACATTTGAACGTAAGAGAACCGGACAAAGTAGTGCTCGAGTGGCTGATCAGAGATTACTCTTCTCTCAATAATCATACCTGGCACGATAACAAAAAGCTTACCTGGCTCAGCAATGTAGCTTTTACCGTCGATAATTATCTCGCCTTTACCTTTTGAAAACAGCCATAATGTGTAAAATTTTTGTTTTCTTTGCGGTTTGTACCACCCAGACTCATAGACAGGATTTCCAACCAAATCAATCGAAAACACTAATTGATTTAATTGCGCAATCATACCAACTGGCTTTAACAAGTATAGAACCTCCTTCTGGGACATGGGGACAGGTCCCTTGTCCCAGGTATCCACTGTTTTGGCAAGGTTCCTGTCCTTTTTGCTGTTTGCTAACTGGTAAGTGGGCAAGGCATTAACAAGATAGGTGAGAGGACACCAGGGAGGTATAGCTTATAAAAGGTATTATTTCGTATTGTGTTAGCTTTTTTGGAAGTGTTACTTAGGTGAGTGAGGTAAGGAGCAAAGTTGAATTTTTTGTGATAGCCATGTCCACAGACATACTGGTAGCTTTATGCACTAATTGTCTCTTGGCTGTCTGTTTCAGAATAAACTGGATCATTTAAAGGAATCCCTTTTCTATTCATAACGGAGATGATTAAACCTAATTCGTAATATGTAGATTTCGTAATGATTCCTTTTTCAATATTTTTATTAATTTCGTTATAGAAAGCAATCAACACATCGATAGGTAACTCTTCATAAAATTTCATGATATACACCCTCTCATTAATTATTATTGTTAGTAATTATAATATATCACAAATTGTAAGCGTTTTCAAATATCAATTGATTCACGTTTCGTATAAAATTTTATAGCAAAAAATTTATCGACATAAAACGACGAAATTCAGGTGGTGACAGACACCGATTAGCTACATAACTAAATTATTTTAAGGAACACTATAATTGGGAGGTGAGTAGGGTGTCAAAAAGAAAAGTTAATCCATCAACAATTGGTTTGGGTTCATCGGAAACAGAAGGGCAAGGAACGACAAGAAGGGAAATTGGAAGTAAAAAGGCTGATTCTTCTAGAAAGAAGCAGAAGCGTTCTTAAGGTTAAGTGTTCTTAAGTTAAGTAAGAAATCTTTCATTTTTTTTCCTATTATTTCTCCTTAGTGTATTCAATTTCTTCCTTTTTCACGTTGTCTGTGGTATGTATTCTACGTATATGTTTACAGATACTTTTTTCTGTGCAGAAAGGGTCTTTTCCCTTTCTTTTTTTTTATTTTGCTTTTTTCTTCCTGTTCTTCCGTTAGCTTTGCGATAACTTCACGCGTAATAATAAAATGTTTACCCCAATTTCCTCTTTCATCTTGTTAATATAGATTCATATTGTTTTTATTAGCTTTGAAAGAAAATAACCACCACTTTCGAGTACATAATTGGTCTTCGTTAGTTTTTTTATAATAATGATGTATATTAGAAGCATATGTAATAAAATACACGATTAAATGAAACGCTTAGGTTAGCTTGGGATATTTACTTCATTAATTGGTGTTCCAAGGAATATTAATAAGCTTTAAGTAGAGGTAATGTAACATATGGATGATAAATTAATAAAAAATGCCGATGCAGTCTATCGAATCGCCGAGCAAAAGGCTGAACATTATTTAAAAACGCTTCATAAGCAAGTCTCAGAAAAGACCTTTGTCACTACTTTAATGAAAGATATTGAATCCTGGAAACACAATCATATCCATCGTCCTTCATTATTTCCTTTTTTGTTACGTAGAAAGAGACAAAAAACAACTCCTAGTGATTATCATCATTATATCCAATGGTTGGATGCGACTGATAAACTCGATCATTATTTGGATCGAAGCATTTCCTATATCTATATGCGGGATTTGGGCAAGCCCCTGGACACAGCAGAGACAAAAGTCAGTGTCCAGCGTGCCGTTGACAGTTTAAAAAGGTATTTGAAAAACAATCGTAAAGAGCAAACGGATATGTTTAGTATGTCAAAACTGTATCGCTGGGCTCAGAAGGAAAATATTGAGGCTACCGTGATCTGGGTGGTAAACAAACTAAAGATTGTATCCGATCATATTCCATACGGGATGGATGCAGAGCAAGCAAAGCGAAAAGTTATGAAAATTATTGCTGGGGTTATCATGCACGTGATGGAAGAAATGGACGATTGCTTATCTCCTAAACAACGAGCGAAGCAGCTCGATGTAGCGATCAGGCTAGGTTATTCCTATGGTCTGACCTATCCGTTTATTGACGATCTTTTGGATGCAAACATCTTATCGGATGAAGAAGAAAGACGATATACCGATTTAATCAGAACGACGCTTATTACGGGAGCGGTACCGGAGTTGGGTGATTGGACGGGAGATAATGCTGACTTGATTAGATTCATTCATACGGAGCTGCGGGAAGCGTTTGAGTATATTCAAGTACATCAGAAACAAGAAACGAAGAAAAAATTTTTCGAGCAAAGTTATTTGTTTTTTCAATCGCAGGAACTGGATCGCAAAAAGGACCTAGCTAATCCAAATTACAAAAATGAAGAACTTTTTATCCCAATTATCCTAAAATCTGCTGCCTCCCGGATGATTGCTCGTTCATTAATTAGTGCCCCAACGGATGAAGGTTTTGACAACAGAACATTCTACTATGGAATTTATAACCAGCTTGCAGATGATTTTGCGGATATGTTTGATGACTTAGAGGAAGGTGCAGTAACACCATATACCTATTACATGACCTATCATGAAAAACGCTCAGATCTTATTAACCCTTTTGAGTTATACTGGACGGTTATCTCTCACTTGATCCATAACGTCTATCATTCAGATCATAAAACACGTGAGGTGGGGCAATAAATGGTTTGAAACGATTTAAAGAAAAAAAGGGAACCAATACATATAAAGAAGTAATGGAGCTATTTGCGTCAGGGATACCTGCATTCAATCGGGTCATTCATACGTTGGTGAAAAAGACAGATGATGTCGATTTCTTTGATAAACTGCTTCGGGATCAAATGATAGCTGAATTGAAAAAGGAACGAAAAGAGCAAGACGCAATTCTAGATACGGTTGAAACTGCGCGCAGTGAAATCAACGACGTGTTAAAGGTTGAAAAAAATGTTCACGACCCTCTAATGACAGAGCCCATAACCGATGCTGCCAATTATAGTTTAGCAGGAGATGGGAAAAGGTTGCGGCCGGTAATGGCATGGATCATGGGTGTGAACGGATATGGTTTAGATCGTTCGGCGATTGTGCCACTATTGCGGTCTTTGGAATATATGCATACTGCCTCCTTAATCTTTGATGATTTGCCCTCCCAAGATAATGCTTCGCTGCGTAGGGGGAAAACAACCGTCCATCAGGTGTACAATGTTGCCATAGCGGAAATAACCGGGCTCTTTTTGACACAGAAAGCTGTAGAAGAACAAGCATCCTTAAATACGTTCGATACAAAAACGGTGCTTCAAGTCATTCAATATTCAGCTCAAAAGACAACGGATTTATGCAAGGGGCAAGTAATGGACTTGGATAATAAAGGAAAGCCATTGACATTGGAACAATTGCGTGCAATTAGTCATAAAAAAACCGGGATTGCATTGGAAGCTTCCCTGCTCATGCCTGCTATCCTTGCTAATGCTAGTGAGTTAGAGAGGAAAGTCTTGAAAAAATTTGCCTACCATGCTGGAATTATGTTTCAGGTGAAGGATGATTTGCTTGATGTAGAAGGCGATCAGATAAAACTCGGAAAAGCGATTGGAAAAGATGCTGATAATAACAACTCGACGTTTGTGTCGGTGCTAGGTACGGATGGTGCGAGGGAAGAAATGTGGGATCATTATTGTCATGCTTTAGAAGCAATTCAACAAACTCCACACCACACTATCGTCCTTAAACACTTATTAAATTATATGATCCACCGTGATCACTAAGAGTTAAAGGGCTAGTCCCATGCGCCCATCACTAATAATGTGAAGGATGAAGAAAATATGGAGCATTGGTTAATGGATATGATGGAACAATACGGCTATCTTGGAATTGTCTTTTTGGTCGCTTTAGAAAATGTTTTTCCACCGATACCTTCAGAAGTTATATTAACCTTTGGTGGATTTTTGACAACGACATCAAGTCTAACGATTGTCGGTGTTGTTCTTTCATCCACAGCAGGCTCTGTTATTGGAGCCATTATTTTATATGCTATTGGTTTACAGCTAGATGTGGATAGGGTTGAGCGAATTGTTAGCAAGTGGGGGCACATACTTCGGGTAACGAAAAAGGATGTTTACCGAGCGGATGGTTGGTTCACTAAGTATGGAGCTTGGACCGTTTTCTTCTGCCGTTTCGTTCCAGTGGTTCGTAGTTTAATTTCGATTCCAGCAGGTATGTCAAAGATGCCGATGGGTTTATTTCTTCTATTAACCACATTGGGAACGCTGATTTGGAATACGATTCTTGTGTTCTTAGGTGCATCAGTGGGAGAATCGTGGGATGTGATTATTCATTATACAGATCGGTATCAAGATATACTTGAGGCTATTATAGTGGTTTTATTTATACTATGGCTAATTAAAATTGTTAAAAAAGGAAGACGATAAAGTAGCTTTGGGACGAGGGGACAGGTCCCTTGTCCCAAGGAGAATCCAGCAAATCTACGCGAGGTTGTGAAGAGGAGTACTTAAACTCTCGAATCAGGATTTTAAATAACAGCTAGTTAGTAACCTTATGATTTTTTCTTCGTCTATTTAATGAGGTGATTTTTATATATGAGAAACATAATTATAGTAGGAACTTTAATTTTAACATTTTTTTTAGCCAGTTGTGGTTCAGCACAAGAAAATAATTCGCTTACAGCAGAATTAGATGAATTCACCGTGTTAAATACGACAGACGAAGAAACAGAGGGCGATTTTATTTACCGTATTGTTACTGAAAAAGGGGAGTATCGTAACAATGAAACAGTAAATATATACTCTGAATTGGAGTATATTGGAGATAAAGAAGGGGTGACTATTTATCACGCTGCTTCACCGTTTAATTTCCCGATGGTTGAAAAAACACGAGGGTTTGAGATTGGTTATCCTATGAATGAGCCGCTGAGAAATACTACGCTTATAAAAGGGGAGCCACTTCGTGAAGAGTATGGGAGAAGCGGTGGATATGGCTCCCAGGATGAGAGCGATTATGTTGAATTTATGACAAGCTTTTTAAATGACGGTTTTCTTCCAGGCTATTATGTTGTGATTGGCTATGTGGATTTTTATGTTGAAAACAAGGAAGACGATAAAAAAGATTATAGGATAAAAGGGAAGATTGACTTTAAAGTGACAGAGAACAATTAGGATTTTTCAATGGGAAAGGGGAACAGACTCCCACCGTGTATTGCAGAGCTAATGGCGGTTTTGAGTGGGACAGTGGACCTGTCCCCGTGTCACTCATAAACGCTTTTTCTAACTAAAGAAAGCAAAGTAAACGAACATTAATCAACGGAATTGACTTACTTAATAGATATAACTATAATGGTTACAACGGTGGTGGTTCATTTGAAGCAAATAAGCACTCGCTTTTCTATTGCTGTTCATACCCTTTCCTTAATTGCAGTCAGTTCAGACGATTGTACTGGGGACTTTATTGCAGATAGCGTAAATACGAATCCAGTCATCATTCGAAGAATTATGGGAATGTTGAAGAAGGCGGGGTTATTGGAAGTACGTCCCGGAGTAGGAGGTGCTTCTTTACTTAAGAGTCCTGAGAAAATTACTCTTCTTGATATTTATCGGGCTGTGAATGTAACGGAAGAGAACAAATTATTTCGTATTCACGATGACCCTAATGTTCGATGCCCAGTTGGACGGAATATTGAGTTGGTTCTACAATCCGAATTGAAAGAAGCTCAGTCCGCTATGGAACAAAGGTTGGCACAAACGAATTTGAGCCAACTGACAACAAGGTTCAAATAAATGAGAGCTCTTTAAGAGCTTTTATTTTATATTTATGTTATAACCAAATAGGTTATAACTATAAGTGTTACAACGAAAAATAAGGAGGAATATGTGATGAAATTGTTAGTAACAGGTGCAACAGGAAAATTGGGATCAAAAGTTGTGGAGACTTTATTAAAGACTGTACCGGCAAATCAATTGGTTGTAAGTGTGCGTAACCCAGAGAAAGCGGAAGGATTACGAGCTCGTGGAGTAGAAGTTCGCCAAGGAGATTTTGACCACCCAGAAACATTGGATTCTGCATTCGCAGGTATTGACAGGCTTTTAATTATCTCTACCGATGGAGACAATGAAACAAGAATTAATCAGCATGCTAATGCGGTAGCTGCTGCAGAGCATGCAGAAGTTAAATTTATTGCTTATACGAGCATAGCAAACGCTAAAGAAAGCGAAAACTTCCTAGCTCCTACGCATAAGGTAACAGAAGAAGCTATTTTAAAAACAGGCATTCCTTATTCTTTCTTACGTAATAACTGGTACATGGAAAACGAAATCTCAAGTATAAAGGGTGTACTAGCAGGAGCACCATGGGTCACATCAGCAGGAAATGGAAAAGTAGGTTGGGCATTACAAGAAGATTATGCGGAGGCTGCAGCAGTAGTACTGTCTGGCAGTGGGCACAAAAACACAATCTACGAGTTATCCGGAAAGTTACTGACTCAGGAAGAAATTGCAACTGCACTTGGCACTGTATTGGGTAAAGAAGTTCCTGTAAAGCAAGTGGATGATGCTACCTATGCTGATATTATGAAAGATGCTGGCGTACCAGAATTCCTCATTCCTTTTCTTGTTGACATCCAGAAAAGCATTCGGGCAGGTTCACTAGCAGTTGAGAGCAACGATTTTGAAAAGCTTCTTGGTCGTCCTGCGACGCTAGTTAGTGAGGGGTTAACTCAGATCGTTAAAGGTATCTCTTAAAACATTATAATTGATAGTGGAATGATTCATCGTTTTAAATCACGCATTTGATTATTAAATATAAATGCCAAATCATTTTTACTCAATGCATACGCTTTTTGGTCTATGGTTATGAATAATTCCTTTCGTTGACGATGATCAGTTCATACGATCGGTGAAAGTGAAGAGGAGATATTAAAGAATTGGCTATCAAAAAAGAATTAACAAAGTAACGATGAAAAAGGGAATTAATAAAAATCACCTACAACTTGTAGGTGATTTTTCATTTGTGGGACAAAGCTCAAAAAGGGGTCAGACCCCTCTTGTGGACAGTTGTCCACTGTGGGAGGACAGTTAACTACCAATATATGTTTAATTTATGAAGGATAATCTTTAGTTTTTATAGTTAATTTTTTTTGGATGACAAGCTAGAATTATAGAGTGAGAGGAGTTAAGTTCTTACTTATTGTAAGCGCTTTACTAGTTATACCAAAATTTATTAAAGGGGGAATGTAACGAATGAGTAGGAAGTTTCAAAGATTTATTTTATTACTTCTTGTAGTCCTTTTGGTGGTCCCGCAAAGCTGGATTACCCCGGTTGTAGAAGCCGAAACCAACGAAGATATTCCAGTTTTTCTTTATCATCGAATTGTCGACAACCCTTCCAATGAGTGGACGGATACGAGCATTGAAACGTTTGGGCAGACTATGAAGTACCTTCATGACAATGGCTATCACACTTTGTCTGCAGAACAATATGTAAGTATCATGGAAGGAAAAGAGACGGCACCTGAAAATCCAATTCTACTGACTTTTGACGATGCTACTCCTGACTTTATTGAAAATGCTCTTCCAATATTGGAGCAATATGACATGAACGCTGTTTTGTTTGTCGTAAGTGACTGGATAGACGGCGATTACAGCATGTCTGAAGATGAGCTGGAAAGTTTAGTGGATAAGGAAAATGTCAGTCTACAAAACCATTCCAAAGATCACGACGCTGAAATTTGGGGGAGTGATGGTAGTAAGCGAAGTGAAATAACGAAGGAACAAGCGGAGGAACAAATTTCACAAGCAAATGAATATCTTAAAAGTATCACAGGTAATGACCCGGTTCTGATGGCGTATCCTTATGGCAGTTATAATGATGCTGCAAAAGAAGTGAATCAAGAAAATGGTATTAAATACGCATTTAAAGTTGGATACCCAGATGGTGATGCTTATGCTATGGGACGTCATTATGTAACAGATCAGAATCTGACTCAAATCGCGGAAATGATTGGTGGACCGGCACCTGATTCGGAACTAGCACCTGAAAGTATCACCTATGATTTTGAAGATGAAGCCGATCTTGCTGATTGGGTAAAACGAGGGAACCCAACTCTAGAACTAACGGAAGAAGAAGCACAAACAGGCAGTAAGAGTTTAAAAGTAAGTAATCGAGACGCAGGATATGCAGGTCCGGCCCTTGTTTTAAATGATAAATTGGAGTCAGGTGCAACGTATGAAATAACTGCATATGCGAAGCGGACAGAAACAACAGCAGGTCAAACAATTGTAATGGGAGAAGATCCAACTTATTCATGGCTAGGCAATGCATCTGTTGAACATACAGAATGGGTAGAACTGAAAACAACAGACTACTCGATAGCAGCTGACGCAGGTGAAACGAAATTATATTTTGAAATATACAATGGTGATCAAAACAATACAGAGGATTTTTATATTGATAAGGTAGTCATTACGATGACTTCACCGGCATCTGGAGAGGGTGACGAGCCAGAGGAAGAAAGAGATCCTGCTCTAGAATTCACAACAGTTACTTTTGAAGATCAAACAACAGGAGGCTTTGAAGGAAGAGCAGGTACGGAAACGCTGACCGTAACCGATGAAACGAACCATACCGAGGCCGGTTCTTACGCTTTGAAAGTGGAGGACAGATCCAATACTTGGCATGGTCCAGCACTGCGTGTAGAAAAATATGTTGATAAGGGACATGAATATAAAATTTCAGCCTGGGTTAAGTTGATTTCACCAGAAAGCTCACAGATTCAGCTATCCACACAGGTTGGTGAGGGTGATGGTGCTAGTTACAATAACCTTCAAGGCAAAACAATTAGCACGGAAGACGGCTGGATTCAGTTAGAGGGAATTTACCGTTATAGCAGTGTAGGCGACGAATTTTTGACTATTTATGTGGAAAGCTCAAACAATAGTACAGCTTCTTTCTATATTGATGATATCAGCTTTGAGCCTACTGGTTCAGGAACGGTTGAAGTCCAAGAAGATTTAACACCAATAAAAGATGTGTATGAAGACTATTTCTTAATTGGTAACGCGGTTTCAGCTAAAGAATTCGAAGGCAATCGACTGGAGCTTCTCAACCTGCATCACAATCTCGTTACAGCAGAGAATGCAATGAAACCAGGTTATGCATTTAATGATCAAAGAGAATTTGATTTTACTGCAGAAGATGCGCTTGTCGAAAAAGCTTTAGCAGAAGGTCTGAAAATTCATGGGCACGTGCTCGTTTGGCACCAGCAGTCCGCAGACTGGCAGCATTCGGATGAAAATGGTGATCCTTTAAGTCGAGAGGAAGCACTTACAAACTTAAGGACCCACGTTAAAACAGCCGTTGAGCATTTCGGCGATAACGTGATTTCATGGGACGTGGTCAATGAAGCGATGAACGATAACCCGCCGAACCCGTCCGATTGGAAAGCATCGTTACGTCAATCTGGTTGGTACAAAGCGATTGGAGAGGACTATGTAGAGCAAGCTTTCCGTGCCGCTAAAGAGGTTATTGATGAAAATGGCTGGGATATCAAGCTTTATTATAATGATTACAATGATGATAATCAGAACAAAGCGGAAGCCATTTATCAGATGGTGAAAGAAATCAATGAGAATTATGCAGCAGATAATGATGGAGATCTTCTAATTGACGGCATAGGCATGCAAGGACATTACCATTTAGATACGAATCCGGAAAATGTAAGGCGTTCTTTGGAAAAATTTATCTCCCTAGGTGTAGAAGTAGGCGTGACTGAGCTTGACATTAGGGCTGGAGATAACAATGAGCTTACCGAGGAGCAAGCGAACGCGCAAGGTTATTTATACGCGCAATTGTTTAAGCTTTACAAAGAACACGCTGACAACATCTCTCGTGTCACATTCTGGGGACTGAATGACGCGTCGAGCTGGAGAGCTGCCCAAAGTCCATTGCTGTTCGATAAAGACTTGCAAGCAAAACCGGCATACTACGCGGTGATAGATCCTGATACATTTATTGCAGAACATGAGCCAGAGGAGAAAGAGGTTAATCAAGGAACGGCTTCATTTGGAACTCCTGAAATTGATGGGACGATCGATGATATATGGAGCGACGTAACGGAGCTACCGATTAATCGATACCAGATGGCTTGGCAGGGAGCAGACGGTGTGGCCAAGGTCCTTTGGGATAATGAAAACTTATACGCATTGATTCAGGTAAGCGACTCGGAGCTTGACAAATCAAGTCAAAATCCATGGGAGCAGGATTCGATTGAAGTCTTCGTAGACGAGAACAATGTAAAGACATCGTTCTACCAAGACGATGACGGACAATATAGAGTAAACTTTGACAATGAAACTACCTTCAATCCTGAAAGCATTGCAGATGGGTTCGAATCTGCAACCCATGTATCGGGTAATGGCTATACAGTTGAAGTGAAGATCCCGTTCAGATCGATTACTCCAGAAAACAATACTCAGATCGGTTTTGACGTACAGATTAATGACGGTCAAGATGGTGCCCGTCAAAGTGCTGCCACATGGAATGACACAACTGGTAATGGATATCAGGACACATCTGTGTTCGGTGTCTTGACGCTTGAAAAATCAACCGATTCAAAACCGGAACACAAAAAAACTACAGCAGATGAAGAGCATCAACTACCTAACACTGCTACAAATACATTCAATTATCTGTTAGCAGGATTAATTTTGATAATCGCTGGAACCATATTCTTCATCATGAATAGAAGAAGAGCATAACTAGAATCCAAATGAATCTCTTGGGACGAGGGGACAGGTCCCTTGTCCCACCGTGTATTGCAGAGATAATGGTGTTTTTGAGTGGGACAGAGGACCTGTCCCCGTGTCCCTCCAGGCGCCTAGTATAAAAGTCGCTATAGAGGAGAGTCTATACTTGAATCTGAAATATAGGAGGTCACTATTGTGCCAAATCAAAATATGCAGAATCAAAACCAGATGCAAAGCGGTGCGCAGATGCCACAGAATATGGGGAACCAAACAATTAGCCATAACCATGGTGCTCATGAGATGATGGACACACATGAATTACTTGGAGGTTTAATTGGTGCGTTGGAACAGTATCAACTGTATAACCAACATATTCAGGATCAAGAGCTAAAAGATATCTTACAACGTCAAACTTCTTTTATGACGCAATTGTACAATACGATGGTAGAAAGCTTTCAAACTGGCCAAGATCCAACAGTTCCAACACAGCAGTATAACATGCAGCAAAGCAACGAGGTTACTTATGGAGTACAAGCTGGACAGCCGAAAAAACCAAAGCAGTCTGTCAGCGAATTTACGGATGAATGTTTTTCTTCATTTATGTTAGGTCATACTAAAGGCCTTGCTTCTTCGCTTACAATGGCAGCTGTAGAGATGAACCATCCAGTGTTGCGTCGTATCTTGGCAGATAGTGTACCGAACATGATTGAAATGAGTTATGAACTATTCCTTTATCAAAACAAACATGGTTATTATCAAGTGCCACAACTAAATCCTCAGGATATGAACGTTATGGTACAAGCTTATACGAAAGCCCCACAACAAGGAATGCATTAAGTGGGACAGAGGGATGGGACAGAGGGACAGGTCCCTCGTCCCGCTTTGTTTGTAATTTAACCAGATTTGAGTGGGACAGTGGACCTGTCCGAGATCACTGAAAAAGTCACCTTTTTTTAGCTAACTTTTAACTCTTCATCCGAATCGGAGCTAAAGTTATTCGATTTTGAAAAAATT
>NZ_JAFBDR010000042.1 GCF_016908325.1 Aquibacillus albus
TTATTATTAATTTTTTCAAAATCGAATAACTTTAGCTCCGATTCGGATGAAGAGTTAAAAGTTAGCTAAAAAAAGGTGACTTTTTCAGTGATCTCTCCTTGTCCCTCTGTCCCTCACTAAAAGGACGGGATAACAGAACGGCCCCCCTGTCCCGATATAGTTACTCTATCTAAATGAATGATATTCCATACATTTAATGATTTGCTTTTGCCGATTTTGGCTGAAAGAATCATCCCTTCTTCCGCATATTGCACGGCTTTTTTATCTAAGGAAATAGTTAGCTCGTTTTCTTTGTCCACATTGATCGTACGTACACTTTGTTTGTTAACCGCAATGATTTGAAATTGACCAGTTTGGATATCATCTATATTTTTATCAATTTGTTTCAGTTCACTTCCCAAATGACTCCATTCTGCATGATAAGCTCTTGCATGATAAGGATTTTCTGAATCTAGTAGTTGAACTGCATTTAACAT
Organism: Aquibacillus albus; assembly: GCF_016908325.1. GTDB lineage: Bacteria > Bacillota > Bacilli > Bacillales > Amphibacillaceae > Aquibacillus_A > Aquibacillus_A albus. Next base: position 477 of record NZ_JAFBDR010000042.1, read on the forward strand.
CCGAGGTTCATAATTTTTAGCTAGTTCAGTAATTTGCTTATCAATCGTCAATTTCTTTTCCTTACCTAACCATTTTGTTAGTGCTTTAACTGTCGTAATCATGTCCTTTACCATCGTCTTACTAATGTCAATATTCAATTCAAAAAACGCTTGTCCCAATAATGACTCCCAAAAAGGCAGGTCACAATCTTCCCAACTTTTCTTTGCGTGCTTTTCCAATACTTCTCTTATGTCAAAAAGACTATTCCGATATTTCCTTTCCGTACCTTCTGATTTCCCGTTTGTTTTTTCTTTATAGAAAGCAATTAGATCTTTTGTATAAAAATGATTAATCGTCTCAGACGTAAATCCCAAATTTTCGTAAATCGGAATATCTGCTTCCAGTACAGCGGGTGCACGTTTTTGCTGAGGGTTCACTAGCTCTAACTTAGAATAACGTTTTTCTCCCCCAGTCACAAATGGTGATAACGGCAACCCTAATTCTCTTCGGGCTGTATTGAAATCAGGGGTAATCTCTACATCCTGATATTGCTGAATAACATTTTTATACAAAGAATATTCCGCATGTTTTAACCACTCTTCAGCAAGCTCCTTTTTTCCATTCTTAACTAAATCACGTAAAGAGAGGTGATTATATTTTGGAATGGGGTGATCTAATTCAGCAATCGTTGCTTGTTGTGCATATAAAATAAAATATTCTGGTACATCGTTATCGATAGAGGCGGTCATTTCCTTCATCTCTACCTGGACCGGAACGTTGAAACGCTCTTCGTGGTCATCTATTAATATAATAGCTCCCTCTGCTCTTAGTGATTTTCTTAGAAATTGATTAACAACTGCTAGATCATAGGTGGTAAACGTTAATGTGTTATTTTCTATCTCTAAGCTAGCATTTATTTCGGCCAATCGAACTTGACCATTAATTTCACTATCCGTATAGCTTTTAAAATTACTAAGTATTCCAAGTTTCTTGGTAGTATCATCCCACTGCTCTATCTCGAAATCATCATCGTTATATAAAAAATTCTCAGCACGAGCTTTATCTGTCAGATCGAACTTATAGCGATATCTCACAATTTCCTTCTCCTGATCATCCTCTGCATCTAAATTCTCAAGTAGTGCTGCAAGAAGTTCAGGATAATAATCGATTAAAATTTGATCGCGGTCCATGTCTGTTTGTTGCATTAGCTTCTGCACAGTATTTACTGCTTGTTGAAATCCCTTTGGACTAGAAAAACTTCGCACACCATTAAAGTAATAGGAATTTTCTATCGGCTCTAGTAAAGCAAAGGTGCTATACCATGGAATACACGCCGGAATATTTTCTTCTGATTTTGGCAGCGAATAGGTTTGTTTCGAAAAATAGTCCATAAACATGACGTCAGATTCCGTTTGATCAACCGCTTGAACCAACATTGGTTTCAGTGTTGCCCACCTTTTAGCCATATATTTTAAATCATCTGACAATCGACGTTCATTCTCCTCTAAAAACCATTCGATTCCTCGTAAACCATTTTCATAACGATGGAAAAAATAAAGCCAAAAATTAAAAAAGCCTTGCTGTTGTTCACCCAACTTTCGATCTGTTCTATCCTTAAATTGTGACTCTAATCGGTAATAAAGACTTGGAGGAACTTGATTCGTTATAAAATCCCCTAGTTGATTTACTAACGCATGCTTTTGTTGAAAAAATCGCTCCTCCTTTACATGTTGGAATTGAATAACATTATTCTTTTTCAAGCAACATTTCTTATACTTTTTTCCACTCCCACAAGGACATGGTTCATTTCTTCCAACTGACAACTTGATTCTCCTTTCACTGGGACAAAGGGACAGGTTCCTTGTCCCACCCTTGTTCTATTTTCACTCTTCCTCATCTTTTTCTCGATCCTTAAAATTTTTACTACGTCGAATTATTTCTCTGCTAAAAATTTTTCACATTCTTTACGTGCAAAAAAAGCTACTACTTGATAATAGCAACTCTTTTCCTAAACGTCTAACTAAGGACACGGGACATGCCCCCTATAAAAAACACATGGAAATTTCACTTGAATATATTAGTTAAGAAAAGAAATCTCAAGCATGGAATGAGGGAAAAGTATGATACAACTTACAGGGATAGATTCAGAACAAATTAACGAGTGGCCACTTGATATGATTGAAAGTGTAATCATTCATCAAATGCACGAAGATCCAACTGTACATTCTTATCAATCCATGGATGAACTATTGTTTGAACTCAAGTTACGAAAAAACATCCTTGGAAGTGCAAAAGCCATGAATCAAGGGCGTCCTCAATTAGTCTCATTTGAACAATCTCGCTGCAACCCACGATACTGGTATTTGACAAATAGCGGCGGATTCCAGCTGAGACCTGATGTATTACCCTCTGATGCCATTCAAGATATATTTATAAACAGTAAACGATATGCGTTTGAATGTTCCATGGCTATAGTCATTATCTATTATCATGCCATTTTAAACAGTATGGATAACTATTTATTTAATCAAATTTTCCAGGATATTTACTTATACAGTTGGCACTTTGATTCCAAATTCGAAATACACTCCATTCACACGAGGTATTTTTTGCCTGGGGATGTTGTCTACTTTAATAATCCGGATTTTCATCCAAGACACTCCTTATGGCGAGGAGAAAATGCCATTATTTTTGAAAATGGAACGTTTTTTGCCCATGGTTTAGGAATAGTAAATGCTAGACAAATTATTCACTCTCTAAATATAAAAAGAAGGCCAGGAAGTAATCAATCAGCCTATTTGACACATTTAGTCGCAAGGCTCCCTTTCTCCCAATTAATCAATCATTTTAATGACTCACGTAGTTTAAAAACTTATAAAACTCAACATCCCATACTCCACCATAATCAAAGTTCAATTTCATTAAAGCAATATCTCTTATTTTCAAACGGGACATAGGACCTGTCCCTATGTCCCTCATGTCCATTCACATAAATAACAAGTCCTAGTTCTTCGACATAACGGAAATGACGGCATTTCCTAGCCTTCTCTCTCCTTCTACTCCTTAATAGCCATTTTTCCTCAAACCTTAATAAAATCAAAGGGATACCAATATTATCGTAGAATAGTCTAGTTAGTTCCTTCCATGTTTAAAAGGGGGTGAGAATAATGAAGTCATAACTTGTACTTTATAGTCGATGTAGGAGCAGTTTTTCCAAAGTATGTTGAACCTTGACAATTAAATAATAGGAGGTGACGAAGCCAAGCATTTCATTCTCATTATGGTTAAAGAATATTTTTTGTATGTGAAAATCACTACATAGGCTTTAACGAGAATGAATGCTAGGTGAACAAATGTATGGATAAAAGCCTATACTATCGAGACTTAAGAGGGTATGTAAAAAAGCATCTGATGTTGTTTATCATGTTCATTATCATTTTTGGTCAAATAGAGTATCTATTCCAACCATTCATTCAACCCGTATCAGCCGATGAAGATAATCCAATTACATTTAATAGGTGGGATTTAGAAAATAACGGTTACGTAAATGCTAACAACTCCGATGACTTTTATTTATATGCCAGATTTCGTTCTGAATCAGAGATTACATCGATTGAATATAATTACTCAACCGACGGTACTAATTGGCAACCGTTTGAACTAATTGTTAACGACTATGGTATCTATCATTATCGTTATAATAATGAATGGTATAGAAGAATTTTTGTTGATTTAACAGACTTACCCGAGGGGGCCTTCTATGTACAGGCTACAGCTACAGATCTAGATGGACATACCTTAACAGAGCAAACAGAAATAAAGAAAGATACGGTAAGACCTTCACAAGTGGAAAGTTTAACCGTTACAACTAGTGAAGATCAAACCGATTTCATCGTGAACTGGGATGCACTTACAGATGATATTGATCATTATGAGATCCAGCGTACTCGTGCGACATCAGGTTGGTCGACACGTAATAGCAATCTAACAGAATCTACCTTTACAGACCAAAATGTAACTGCTGGTCTAACTTATAAATATCGAGTGATATCGGTAGATGCAGCAGGTAACGAAATGATATCGAATGTTGTATCAAGCGTAATTCCTGTTAGTCAGCCTGTCATCGATTATGCCAATCCAAGCTCTAATTACACAACAAATTACAGTTCTGTATCTTATAATGTTCGATTTATCGATCATATTCCGATTGAGGCAATTAATATTGAGGTTTCAAACGATAATGGTACGACATGGGAAATAATTAACCCCGACCAGGAAGTATCTCAATCAGACAATTATTTTCGAGTGTATGGCAGTTGGGATATTTCAGCAATCGATGATGATATCTATAACATTCGTGCAACAGCTATCGATGCGAACGGTCGTGAAACTACTACACCGCAACGAACCATTACAATTGATCATGCGAATCCTGACACACCATCTAATTTCGAAGCAACAGCTGATGGCGATGATATCTTGCTAACGTGGGATACAGTGGATGACGCTGACCGCTATTACATTAGGCGAGAACTAATGGATGGCTCTTATTCTAGGGGCTGGTGGGTTTACGCACCGGATACTAGTTTAAGAGATAACTATGCTTCAAAAAATACGATGTATAAGTATTTGATTTATAGCAGAGACGATGCTGGAAATGAAAGTGGAACGAATAAAGTGAGTGCAGAAGTATATGATGGTCCAAGTATTACACTTGATAATGGAACCACATTTGCAACCAATGACAGCGCGTACACATTATCCGGTGTAACCGAAGCTGGAGCTGAAGTATCCATTAATGATGAAACTGTTGTAGTGGATGGAAATGGTAACTTCTCCACTGACTTCACGCTTTCCGATGGAGAAAGTGAATTTTTAATTGAAGCAACGAATGATGGCGGTACGCATAAAAAGAATCAAACTGTTTACTTTGAACAAGATGCACCATACATTTATACATTTAACCCTAATGACAACACAACATTAGGTGGTGACCCATATGGTGTTCATTTTCGAGTAAGGGATGGAGAAAGCTCTGGTATTGATTCTGTTGTCTTTCAAGTAACGACTGATGATGGGGCTACTTGGGACGATATAAAAACAATTGAAGAAGATCAGCTGTCTCGCTATTCGTATTGGGATTCTAGTTTAGGAAAATCACTTCCTTATTGGAGAGATACAATAAACTGGGATACTACATTAAATGGACAAAAATTAGCGGATGGGGCTTATAAATTCCGTCTAATTGCTTATGACAAAGCCGGAAATGCTTCAAATGGATCTCCAGTTAGAATTTGGACCATTGACAACACGGCACCACAAGCACCTTCGAATCTTTCCGCATCTGCAGGTGTGGATGAAGTATCGCTTACGTGGAATCGAAATAGTGAAAGTGACCTAGACGACTACCACATCTACCGGTCGACAACATCTGGTGAAGACTATGAATACATTGGTAGGCGCGGATACTATTCAAATTATACCGACCGAGATGTAGAAGCTGGAACCACTTATTATTATGTGCTTACTGCAACGGATTCACGAGGGAATGAAAGTGAATTTTCGCAAGAAGTAACGGTAACTCCAGAAGAGGATACAACAGCACCGACTATCACATCAACCAATATTAGTGATGGAGATACCATAGGTAGTTCGTCTGTTTATTTACGCGTTTATTATAACGAAAACTCGCACCGTAGCATTTCTACTATTGACTTTGATTATTCTTTAGATGATGGATCAACTTGGAATCCAATTAGTGATCCAGGCTATAGCTACTCATCTATATACTGGAATCCGTCAAGCTTATCATCAGGTGATGTTTCAATAAGGTTTACTGTTACAGATGCATCTGGAAATTCATCCTCTGTAACAAAAGATGTTAGCTTAGATGTTACAGCTACACCACCTGAGAATGTTGAATTATCAACAACAGATGGAACCGTTACAGTTAGCTGGGATGAATCAGAAGCAGACGATTTCAGATATTATCGTGTCTACCGGTCCGAAACACGTTATGGGTATTATTCGCACCGAAGTAGAATGAATAATGTAACAGAGACCAGCTATACCGATACAAGTGTTACAATCGATGATATTTATTATTATAAAGTCCGATTTGAAGATACGTATGGAAATATTGCTGAATCTGACGTTCAATGGGTTAAAGTTGCAGATGATACGACAGCACCTGTTATTACAAGAATCGAACCAGCTGAAGATGAAACGATAGGTGGACCATCCGTCAGTTTGGATGTGTGGGCAACAGATAATAAAGAGGTAGATTATACAACGCTTTATTATTCTGAAGATAATGGAAGTACATGGGAAGAAATCGGAACTGACACCTACCCTTACTGGGATCGATTCGATTTTACCTGGTACACAGAAGGACTTACATCTGGCACCTACCTATTAAAAGCAGTAGCTTCTGATTTAGCAGGTAACGAAACAAGCAAGGAATTCAGCTATAACTTGGATGTAGATGTAACTGCAGTAGATACGTTATCAACTACTTCAGCTGAAAATACGATAACGCTAAACTGGGAAACTGTATCAGATGATGATCTTAATTCTCGACCATATCGGATCTATCGCAGTGAGTCAATCGATGGCAGTTATTCTTCTCGCACAGGTTGGTTAACTAGTAATACTACTAGTTATACGGATTCTAGTCTCGATGCTTCTAAAACCTATTATTATAAAATTGAAACACGAGATCAATACAGAAATATAGCGAGTTCTGAACCAGTAAGTGCTCAGTTATTGGAGGATACCACTGATCCTTACATTTATGATACGAGTCCTGACTCAGGTGTAACCATTGGCGGCGATGGTTCACAAAGAATGTATGTTTATTTCCGGGATAATGCAGGAAGAGAAGGAGCAACCGTTCAATATGAGTATAGTACGGACGGTACAACGTGGAATCCAATCGACGGACATACTTACGGTCCATATGGTTCCAATAATAACTTCTACTTCTATAAATATTGGCAATTAGAGGATCTAACAAGTGACACTTACACCGTTCGCTTCACCGTTTCAGATAGCTCCGGGAACAGTACGGAACAAGAAGTTCAGTATCAAGTGGACCGAACTCCACCGAGTGTTCCGGAAAATGTTATCGGAAATTATGGCTCAGGTGTCGTAAGTTTATCCTGGGAAGCCCCTAGTGAAGCCGATGTTTCAAATTATAGAATTTACCGGGCAACTAGTCAGGAAGGGCCGTTTCATTACATTCGTACTGTTAATGGGCGTGATAATGTAACCGTAACAGATGATACGGTGCAGCCTGAATTAACGTATTTCTATCGTATTACTGCACGAGACCGTTTTAATCAAGAAGGAGACATGTCACAAATTGCAGCCGTGTCGGCGAAGACAGATGACATCCCACCAGTTGTCCTTGGTATTGAACCGATTAATGATACGGTCATTGGACAAGAAGCAACGGTAACTGTACGTGCAGAGGATAATCTTGCTTTATCAAGTATCACGCTTCAGTATTCTGACGATGACGGGGCAACATGGCATGACATCGAAACAAAGGCGACCCAAAATAATGCCAACTTCACATGGGACACCGGGACGCTTGAAGGAGAAATAGTCATTCGGGCAATTGCTCATGACTCAGCAGGCAATGATAGTGATGGCTCAATTGTTCGCACATACATGATCGACAAGCAAGGCCCAGAAAAAATTACTGGTGTGACAGCAGATGAGAATACAACTGCGGTCACTTTACGTTGGAATGATGTCACAGCACCTGACTTTTCCTATTTCCAAGTTGAACAAAAGGATGAGGATACCGGTTTATTTAACAGCATTGGCAAAGAGTACAATACATTAGGAATGCACATTGATGGACTTTCACCAAATTCCAACTACTCATTCCAAGTAGTCGCTTATGATCAATATGGAAACCGCGGAGAAGCGTCGGATGTCATAGAAGTAACAACAACAGCAGATACCACAAGTCCTGTTGTCACAAGTTTAGCACCAAATCCAGGTTACTTTGATGAAACAATCCCTTTAAAAGGAAATGTAACCGACAATGTCGGCGTAGCATCCTTTACGTTTGAGTATTCAACAAATCAAGAAACATGGGAAGAGATTACCACCATAAATCTTGATGGTTCTAAAAAAACAGAACAGGTTACCTTTGATTGGGATGTCGCTGAATTAGCAGAAGGATCCTATTATGTACGAGGGATTTCTACAGATTCGGCTGGAAATACATCTAATCCATCTAATGTTTATGAATACCGAATTGATCATCACGCACCAGGTGCACCAGGCGGATTTTCGATTGACGCAACACCACGAACAATCGAATTAACCTGGGAACAGGGGCCAGAATTAGACCTTGAGGGTTATCGTGTATATCGTGCTACAGATGAAGCAGGTCCATTTACAGTTGTAGCAAATGATCTGAACACCCTCGGATATCGTGATGAGGATGTAGAACCAGCTGAAAACTACTACTACAAGGTAACTGCATTTGATAATGCTGGTAATGAAGGAGAAGCAACAGAGATTTTAACCGCTAGTTTAGAGGAAGATACGGAGGCACCTGTTGTTCATAGTTTGTCACCAAAAACGGATTCTAAATTGCCGCAGAATCCTAGAATATCTGTGTTGGCATCGGATAATTATAAGCTCGATTCATTGACATTGGAATACAAAGCAGCAGACAGTGAAGATAATACATGGCATGAAATTGATACAGTAGAAAACATAGACACGTATAGTAAAGTCGTCAACTTCCAATGGGATACAAGTGGATTATCTGATGGTACGTATGACGTTCGTGCGATAGCAACCGATGTAAAGGGGCAGGCTAGTGACCCAAAAGAAGTTAGCTATGATTTGAATGTCGAACCACCAGCAAAACCAGATGTAACTGCAACAGCTAAAGGCTGGGGTGTAGACCTTTCATGGACGTCTAATGATGAAGAAGATTTAGCAGGATATAGAGTTTACCGAAGTACCAAACAAGGAGAAGGCTATCGTCTTGTTGAAGATATGACTACAACATCCTATTCAGATGAACCATTAGAACCGGGATTAACGTATTATTATGTCGTTGATGCGGTTGATAGTTATAATAATACGAGCAGAAGTGATGAAGTATCAGTTACACCATTAACCGATGATCCAATTAATCCAACTGCTAATGCAGGTGATGACATTGTTGTTACCGTTGGGATGGAAGCAGCTTTTAATGGAACACAATCGAGGGATAATGATCGCATTGTTCGCTACGAATGGGATTTTGGTGATGGATCAACAGCCGAAATGGCTGAACCAACACACCTTTACGATGCGGAAGGAGAATATACTGCTACCTTAACAGTGTATGATGCTTCTGGAAATTCAGATACGGATACAACGACTGTTACGGTGAGGGCTAAAGAAGAAGTCGGTACATTAGAAGTACGTGTTCTCGATAATGCTAGTGGTGCAGTCATATCAGGTGCTTCCGTGGTCATCGAATTTCCTGATGGTTCTAGTCAAAAAACAACTTCGAACGGCCAAGGAATGGCTAATGTGGTAGCTGAACCAGGAGATTATCGGGTTTATGCCTACAAAGAAGGCTTTAAACCAAAAGCAATCAATGCGACACTTGAAGTAGACGAGACGAAAACAGCAACCGTTCGTTTAAAACGCGGGGAGTTAGTTGTTGGTGACTTAACAGTTGAACGGATGACATTGGAAGAAATTGAAGATGCTGGTATTGATGTAAATGCTCCTGAAAACCAGTGGGTATATGAATTTAATGTGAATTTAGCATTTAATGGTCAATCGCTCGCACCTTCTGCTTTCAAGGTGAACTCCGCCGGACAATTTGTCGGTCTACCACCAGAGCCAATTATTATTACCGATGATGACGATGAAAAGTTAGTCGCTTATCCTACACCAATTATCCCTTCACCTGAAGTGACTGAGGATGCTGGTCCTGGATTAAGACCTACAATCGCTTATCTTGTTATTCCAGCAGAAGCACGCTGGCTGAAAGAATTTTTTGAAGTAGGATTAACATTAGAAAACACAGCTGATGCCGAGTTTATTCTTTCTGATTCTACCGCTACACTGGAGCTTCCTAATGGCTTAAGCTTAGCTCCAACAGCAGAGCCACAATCCTTACAAGTGGATTTAGGCGATATCGCAGGTGGAGAAAAACGGGAGCAAAAGTGGATCATTCGAGGAGATCAAAAGGGATACTACACACTCCGAGCATTATTTGAAGGTAACCTTCAACCATTTGATGAGCTTGTCCAAACAACGTTCGAAACAGAAGATCCATTCCGCGTTTGGGGCGAAGATGCGCTTGAAATTTTTGTTGATGCACAGGATCGAGCAGATCGTGGCCATCCATATCATGTAAAGTATGGTTTGAAAAACGTATCCGATGTGCCTGTTTACAATGCATCATTCACGACTAAGGATGAAGGAGTAAATTATATTCTTGCACCGAATCAACAAACAGACATTTTCCAACGTGAACTAGCCCCAGGTGAAACGATGTGGCTGGAAACCTATCTCTTGCCATTTATAAGCGGAGATTTGGATCTATCTAATTCCTATGTTGTTCAAACAGGCGGTAATGCAACTGTTCCTGTTACATTTATGGAACATCGCATGCCTGACAATGATCCTGATCAAGTACCGCAATTGCTTCACCAATTTAATGCAGAGGGTACGATAACCTTAAATTGGGATGCCATCTCTGATGCACTAGGTTACCGTATTTATGAAGCAATGGAAGAGGATAGTTCATCGACTGCATCTGCAAGTATCGCATCGTTCCAGTTACTCACCGCTACGATTGCAAGTAATCACACGGTGTCTGATTGGAAGCTTGCATATGAAGCAGACGCTGATGAAACAAGCGTTACATTAGATGGTAACAAAAAATATCTGATAACAACGATGATCGATGATCAGGAATCCTTAAAACACGCAGTGAAAAATTTCTTTGACATGGAAACAGTTAGCATAACGGTTTCACCGGAACAGTTAACAGTTGGTGAAGAAACAGAGCTGTACATTAATGTCAGAAAGGGAATACTTCCTTACCAAGATGCAACACTTAATGTAGGTAACTATGAAAGTGATGTTACCCTTGATGACAATGGAACAGCGCAAGTGACAATCACACCAGATGAAGCCGGCGATTTAGAAATAACCGTTATCGATACAAATGGAAATCCTGTCACAACTGAAACGATAACAGTCGAGGCACCTTTAACACCAAATACTCCAACAGGCTTAACAGGTGTAGCTGGTGATAAGGAAGTTTCGTTAACTTGGCAGCCAAATGAAGAGGAAAATCTGAATGGCTACTTTGTTTACATGCAGGACAACGAGCAATGGACGAAGCTAACAGCGGATGCCATTGTTGAAGAAGAATTCGTTATAGATGGACTGGATAATGGTATTTCCTATACCTTTGCTGTTTCTGCTGTCAATGAATCAGGGAACGAATCAGAGCTTTCAGAGCCTATATCAGCAACGCCAATCAGTGATGAACCAGACGATACCGTTGCACCTGCTGTAACAATTAGCGGTATTGAAGATTTAGTCAATGCTGTTGAACAAATCGTTACGATCGATGTCGATGAAGACGCAGATATCGAAGTAACCGTAGAAGGAACAGAAGTTACTGCTAATGAAGATGGAGACTACGAGGTTACATTATCTGAAGGCTCCAATGAGATTGTGGTAGCCGCAACCGATGCTGCTGGTAATGTTGGAACAGCTAGTAAAACCGTTGTGTTAGATACAAAAGCTCCAACCATTTCGGTTTCTGGATCTGGTTTCGGTTCATCAGGACCTGGATCACTTCTCTTTAATGTATCAACTGATGAAGAAGCTGACATTACCGTAACGGTCAATGGTTCTGAGGTCGAAGCAGCGGAAACTGGAAAGTATGATATTGTGCTGGAGAATGGCGAAAACACAATCGTATTTAAAGCAGTTGATCCTGCAGGCAATGAATCAACCAATGAAATGAAGGTCACGTCAATGTATGATAATGACCCGGATACAACCTCCCCTTCCATTACAATTAGCGGTATTGAAGATTTAGTCAATGCTGTTGAACAAATCGTTACGATCGATGTCGATGAAGACGCAGATATCGAAGTAACCGTAGAAGGAACAGAAGTTACTGCTAATGAAGATGGAGACTACGAGGTTACATTATCTGAAGGCTCTAATGATATTATGGTAACCGCAACCGATGCTGCTGGTAATGTTGGAACAGCTAGTAAAACCGTCGTGTTAGATACAAAAGCTCCAACCATTTCGGTTTCTGGATCTGGTTTCGGTTCATCAGGACCTGGATCACTTCTCTTTAATGTATCAACTGATGAAGAAGCTGACATTACCGTAACGGTCAATGGTTCTGAGGTCGAAGCAGCGGAAACTGGAAAGTATGATATTGTGCTGGAGAATGGCGAAAACACAATCGTATTTAAAGCAGTTGACCCTGCAGGCAATGAATCAACCAATGAAATGAAGGTCACATCGATGTATTAAAGACCTTGTAAATATAACCTTCCGTAGATGAAAATCATTCTGCGGAAGGATTTTTTTGGACAGAGGGGCATGGCCCTTATGCTATTAAGCACTCGGTAATATGAATTTTATTTCCTGTCCTTCTGTGTCTTTTTTTGTAAATAATAAGTAAGAAATTATCTCCTATTAACTGAATAAAATGGGAACAAAGGAGATGATTATCATTGAATTACAGTAGACTTATAAGAAAACAAGAAGAAGCTAATCATTTAGTCCGTTGTATGAAATGTGAAAAAGTATTATGTAAGAGGGAAGAAAGAGATATAGAAGTATGCGATTATTGTTCTAAAAGAAAAAAATAGTAGAAAGAATGAAGACATTCCAAAAATGGATGTCTTTTTTATATGTTAAGAAAAACTTCGACACTCGTTATGGAGAGACGAATATCTAATATTGCTGGTGGTTAAAACAAAATACGGTGTCAGACAAACTACCCGTTAACAATTATATACGAGCACTTTCTGACACCAAAGATATCCTTACTACTTATGGTTGTACATTATCTTCTTGAGCATTCAGGTTAGTGAGTACTCTTTCCATTTGGTGTTGAGTTTCTTCTACACGAAGTTGAGCTTCAAATAAGGGCTCGGTTGAAGTCCCACTTCCATTAATCGCCTTACCACGTGCATCTTGAATTTGATCTTGTACCTCACGTAATTGCTGTTGAATTTGTTGGATTTTTTCAGCATCCGCATTATTTTTTGCTTGACGAGCTGCATCCTCTAATTTTAGAGAAACTTCAACTAGTTGTTGGATTTCATGTTGGTTTTGAATCGGCATAAAGCTTTCCTCCCTATGTTTTATCTAAGTCTATCTTTTACAGAAATCCTTCAGCCTACTCCCTTTTTCAAAAGAAAATTAGCGGGTCTTCTTTTCGCGGGTTGTAATAACAGCTAATAGAACTGCGCTGATTCCTCCAGCTAGTTTTCCTACTACCATTGCAAAAACAACTTCCTTGTTCACACCAGCAACAAAGCCCAAGTGTCCTCCAAATACAAATGCACCACTGACAGCAAATGCTACATTGATGACTTTCCCTCTTGAATCCATATCTTTAAGAAGGGATAGCATCGGAATGTTATGGGCTAGAGATGCGACTAAGCCTGCTGTTGACGTTTCACTGATTCCTAGTAGGGTACCTACTTTCCGAAGGATTTTTTTAAGAATAATGGATAAGAAAGCAACCATTGGAAACGCACCTGCCAAAAACACAACAATCATCGCAACAATTTCAATCCCATCCATGAGTGGAGTCATGTTGGGAATAACAGTGAAACCTGTGAATGTTTCCACACATATTGCTGCTAGCCCAATAATAGCTATGATTTCAATACATTTTGCAAAAACTGTAAATCCCGAAATCATTCTATCCGTATATTTCCATAATCCTACCGAAATCATAATAGACAATATAATAGCTGGAATAAGGTTTTTGATGATAACCATCATATGTAAGTCAGCAATAATCCCACCAACGAAACAGCCAATTGGAATAGTTATTAAACCTAAAAGAACCCCTTTCGCAAAGAATTTTTGGTCTTCTTTTTCTATGATGCCCAGTCCAATAGGGATTGTAAAAACAAGTGTTGGTCCCATCATGGTTCCTAAAAACACCCATGCAAACAATTCAGCTTCTGCACTTTGAGACATTTCCAATGCTAATGCATACCCTCCCATATCAAGGGCTAATAAAGTATTTGCAAATGCAGCTGGGTCTGCTCCGACTAACCCATAAAAAGGTGCGATAATTGGAGTCAGTATAGAAGCAATTACTGGGGCTAACGATATGATTCCAACCATTGCAAGTGTAAGTGAACCCATAGCCTTAAATCCATCAGTAAAACGGTGCCCCATTCCCCACCTATTTCCTATACATTTATCAATAGCCCCAATACAAAAAAAGCCAATAACAATCAAAACGATTATGTCGTTAATACTCACTTTTTACTCCCCAAATCAATAAGATTAATTACAAAACCTTTTCCTATTTTATCATTTTTGGGACAGAGGGACAGGTTAACTGTCCCAAAATATACCTCACAATAGGGGTCAGTCACCCTGACCCTTGATTGTAGCTTTGTGGAATTTTTAAAATACATTCCCTATAAAATTCCCCAGCACTAAATTAATGGGGTAACAAAATGGAGCATAAAATCAGCCGACATATGAGAGACAATGGCATATTCTAATCCTCTTTTCCAATATAAAAAACCAAAACCTAGCCCAGCAAATCCATTTCCAATTAAAATATACAAAACCACCCATAGTGTTAATTCACCATAAACCAGTTGCGCTAACGGTAAATGTCCAATACCAAATACTAAGGAAGTTCCTACTATCGCTATCCAGTAAATCCATGGAGAAATGACACTTTTTTTCCGCATAAATACCTTACTAAGTATCCATACCAATAAAGTCATGAGCCCAAATCTCATAATTAATTCTTCTGATATCCCACCTTGAAATATAGTAGTAAGACCTACCCACCAAGGAATATCCACCGTTTGATTTACTTCTAAAAATGAAGGAATGTTTGGTGCAAAAACGAACGAAATCAACACCGAGATTACCACAGCAGATATGAATCCCCAACCAATGGAAATCCATAAGTATTTATAATCCCATCTCGGTTTTTCAGCTTTCTCAAAAACAGAACGAATCCAATCCCATCTTAGTCCTGCCTTTGAAGACAAAAATATGCCAACTAAGCTAAAGATAAAGGCCGTTATAATAAGGTTAATTCCTGATCCGAAAATATATTGGACAGTTGTTACTCTTGTATCTGCCATTTCATTTAACTGCTCTAAAACATGATCAGATATAGCAATCATATATGGAATAGAAACAACATAGGACAATATTGCAATTACACCGAAAAAAAAGGCAAACTTAATATTTCTTTTCATGTAAACCACCTCCTTTACATTGTGCAAGCAGACATTCGCGAAATTGGCCTTGCCCTTTAGTAGGTATGGTAAGTGTTCCTTTTAACTCAAATATTAATATTATTGTTTGTAATAATCTAGCTTTTTTTATAAAAGTTGGAAATATACATACAAACAATGTTATTTAAGGAATCACCCCTCACGTAAGGAAGGATGTACTTCTCTAAGAATCACTTCTTAGAGAACGATAAGCTAATAAAAATTGTTGGTATGTTTCTTGCCCATAGATGTCTTTATCCTGTTTAAAAAAGCGTTCAAAAGTTGTCTCCTTTGCTTGATTTAATGTGCAATTTTTCGCATTCATTACTAATGATAAGTAAGCAATAAAGAAATCCTTCTTTAATGTACCAGCATGATTTACAATCACAACAATCCCTCCATTTAACAATCATTTGTTATCACTATTAATCAAAAAAAATTGATTTTTGCCAAAACAAAAACAAAACAACTATAATAAATCAATTTTTTTTGATATAGCCACATCATAATACCACTTACTGCATATGTCAACTATTTGATAAAAAAGACTACAATCAGCATATAACTAATTGTAGTCTTTGGTATGATGGAGCCTAGCGGGATCGAACCGCTGACCTCCTGCGTGCAAAGCAGGCGCTCTCCCAGCTGAGCTAAGGCCCCGTTCTATATACATATAAATGGCTGGGCTAGCTGGATTCGAACCAGCGCATGACGGTACCAAAAACCGTTACCTTACCGCTTGGCTATAGCCCAATAAATGGCGGAGAAGGAGGGATTTGAACCCTCGCGCCGCTTACGCGACCTACACCCTTAGCAGGGGCGCCTCTTCAGCCACTTGAGTACTTCTCCACTGGCTCCACAGGTAGGATTCGAACCTACGACCGATCGGTTAACAGCCGATTGCTCTACCACTGAGCTACTGTGGATTAATATCAAATTATACTTTTCAATGACCTTGTCCAATCGTGCTAAAAGGGTTTATATTTCCGATGAAATCTTCGCTTTTCGCGGACCATGATTACTCGGTGACACTTATTACGTTTCAGCTACTTCGGAACAAGGCTACGCGCCCTAGAGGATTCGAACCTCTGACCCACAGCTTAGAAGGCTGTTGCTCTATCCTGCTGAGCTAAGGGCGCATGAAATTAAAAGAAAGTTATTTTCTATAACTTCATAAATACCTCTGCATCTACAAGCCAATTCAAGAAGCAATGTGCTTCGAGGTTACTAGTAGCCTAATCGGTAGATGTTTTGCTCGTTGCTCTATCCTGCTGAGCTAAAGGCGCAAACTCCAAGTATTATATTAACATAATAATGCATGAGATTTAAACCAATAACTTTCAATGGGCCTGAGTGGACTTGAACCACCGACCTCACGCTTATCAGGCGTGCGCTCTAACCAGCTGAGCTACAGGCCCATTATAATAATGGAGCGGGTGAAGGGAATCGAACCCTCGACATCAGCTTGGAAGGCTGAGGTTTTACCACTAAACTACACCCGCATGGAGTTTTACCTTATTTTTAAATTTTGGCTTACGCTCTTTTCATGTCCCTGCATCTGCTAGCTTATTCAAAGGTGTTATATGCTTCGGGACAACTCGTAGCTTACTCGGTGGATGTTTTGCTCGTGGCTGAGGTTTTACCACTAAACTACACCCGCATGGAGTTTTATCTTATTTTTAAATTTTGGCTTACGCTCTTTTCATGTCCCTGCATCTGCTAGCTTATTCAGAGATGTAAATGCTTCGGAACTACTAGTAGCTTATTCGGTGGATGTTTTGCTCGTCACTAAAATACACCCGCATACCAAAACAATATAGGAATATACATGGTGGAGGGAGTAGGACTCGAACCTACGAACCCGATGGGAGCGGATTTACAGTCCGCCGCGTTTGGCCAACTTCGCTATCCCTCCATCTTCAATTAACAGCTCTACAACATAATTAATCAAGTTAATAAAATATATTTATAAAAATGGCGGAGGAGGAGGGATTCGAACCCCCGCGGGCCGTGAAGCCCCTGGCGGTTTTCAAGACCGCTCCCTTCAGCCAGACTTGGGTACTCCTCCGTACTAAAACTCTCTCGTGGTGGTCCTTGATGGATGTTTACTTGCAACCAATTGGATATTAATGGATTTCTTTAACCGACTGAGCATTAGCGCTAATGGTACCGAGGGCCGGACTTGAACCGGCACGATAGTTACCTACCGCAGGATTTTAAGTCCTGTGTGTCTGCCAATTCCACCACCCCGGCATGGTTTAATATAAATTATATGGAGCGAAAGACGGGATTCGAACCCGCGACCCCCACCTTGGCAAGGTGGTGTTCTACCACTGAACTACTTTCGCATTGTAGTTTTTTGAAAACAATAGAAAGTTATTTTACTTCCCTTCGCTACGTAAAAAACTTTGGTGCGGGTGGAGGGACTTGAACCCCCACGTTTAAAAACACTAGATCCTAAGTCTAGCGCGTCTGCCAATTCCGCCACACCCGCTAAATGATAGTTATTTTGCTATCGCAATAAACTATGATGAGCCATGGAGGATTCGAACCTCCGACCCTCTGATTAAAAGTCAGATGCTCTACCAACTGAGCTAATGGCTCATAATTATAATAGAGTAATGGTGCCGGCCAGAGGACTTGAACCCCCAACCTACTGATTACAAGTCAGTTGCTCTACCAATTGAGCTAGACCGGCTTAATTTAACTTTTTATTTTTAAAAAAAATTCTTACTTTTGTTATCGTCGTTCCATTCTCAGTAAGCTTAACCAAGTAGCTTCTCGAATGGCACGCTGTTGATTATTCACTGTAGCAAATTCGATCGTGATCTACCAATTGAGCTAAACCGGAAAATGGCGGTCAGGACGGGACTCGAACCCGCGACCTCCTGCGTGACAGGCAGGCATTCTAACCAACTGAACTACCGGACCAATGAGTGGAGGATGCAGGGCTCGAACCTGCGACCCCTTGCTTGTAAGGCAAGTGCTCTCCCAGCTGAGCTAA
The DNA here is from genome assembly GCF_016908325.1 of Aquibacillus albus. Taxonomy (GTDB): domain Bacteria; phylum Bacillota; class Bacilli; order Bacillales; family Amphibacillaceae; genus Aquibacillus_A; species Aquibacillus_A albus. Next base: position 18,970 of record NZ_JAFBDR010000042.1, read on the forward strand.
TCCTCCACTATGAGATAAGTTATTTTCAACTATGCGAAAAAACTTTGGTGACCCGTACGGGATTCGAACCCGTGTTACCGCCGTGAAAGGGCGGTGTCTTAACCACTTGACCAACGGGCCAATTAAAATTTTTCAAATTCTTTCTACCGTAGTCTTCCTTGCACTGTGTTCGGCACGGACAGGTGTGACCTCTCCGTTATTGCCATCAGACATGAAATATTCAGGTGTATTGTACCCTGAAAACTAGATAAGAAAGGTTACAAGAACATCGAATACACGACCGACTTCATCAATCCAGTTACGGCTCCTAATAGCTAGCGTATAGTTAATCCATCATTCCGTACTCAAAATTCGGAGTACTTCATGCTGTCTTATC
>NZ_JAFBDR010000043.1 GCF_016908325.1 Aquibacillus albus
TCATAAAATCTATCATATACTTTTCCGAAGGAAATTGGTTAATAAGTGTTCAATTTTATCTAGCAAGAACTGTCTATTTTAGATTAGCAGTTACAGCATTTTCACCCATGCAAAAAACTATGGCTATTTACCATATATATGAACGTGAATTTCATAGCAACTATAACCCAATCGATTATTTATTCTATGTAATACATCATGTTGAAAAGAGGAAGATGTCAGATGATAATGTTGCTAAATTTATAAGAAAATATGCAAAACAAGTACGTGAAAAAAGTTCAGAAATTCCATGTAAAGTCTATCCACATATGTTCAGAAGAAGAAGAGCAATGCATTTGTATAGAAATGGTATGCCATTACTATTACTTTCGGCATTTCTCGGACACGAAGATCCAGAAACTACATTAATACATGCATCAGTATAACCAACGAAGTTGGCGATGACTACTGATATGTAAAGGGGCAGTGTCTTTTTATGTTGGCCAGTGAAACGCGTACCACGTTCCAACCTTCGGTAATGTAACCAAACCCGTTATGTTCCCACTGAAGGATTTTCAACTTGTCTCGTTTCCGATTACAGAATATGAATAAACATGGAGAAATCAATAGACTTACAAAAATCTGTACTGCCATGTGCAAGGTAAACACTTTCAAACATAGTATCACTTATCATTGATTCTTTAATGCAAGTAATATATCCGTTAGTAAATTAGTATCTGCACCTTTCTGTACTTCTATCGAATTATCTCCCAAATGGACAACAATATTTCTATGTTCATTAGATTCATTTTCATTTGCAACTTGTAGTGTTACCCATTGTGTATCATTTGAAGTAAACTTTTGATTTGAAGCGCTTTCGTCTCATTAAACTAGTTAATCCAGTAGTACATTTGGTGATCTTTCAAATTATGCTCTTTATACCATCTGGAAATATTTAAGTTACTTTGTGTCTAATCCTGAACACGGGATTCCCATTGTTATAAGATGAAAAAGGAGATAACCACTCTTCTAAGCTATTATCAGGATGTCAATCCTCCGATTGACAGTCAAGGAAAGTACTTGACAATCATTCGGGGGATTGAGGAAATGTAGGCAAGCTAAGAAGAAGGAAAGATAGATAATAATAGATTCCTGTTTACAGATAAATCAAAAAAAGACTTTTTATTTAAGGGTGTCCAATTTAAATATTGTGAGGGGTACTTGCGTTCATATCAGTGTATTTAAAACATTCCCTAATCAAAGATGTTAATTTTTAAACTGATTAATCCATTCGTTTAATTCTCTTTCTGTATCTGTGTCTATGGATTCAATCTTTTTTATAAAATTCTTTTTAGCCCATTTATATAATTCAATATCATGTTGATTAACATGTTCAATTGATTTAATTATTTCTTTAGGAATTTCATCTAATTTAGGTCTATTTTTTGTTTGATTCTTCTTAGGTATGGATGAAAATTCCCAGTCGAAAATTTTTTTCAAAAAAAACAAAGATTCAACATACATATCCGTGAAGCCTACAAAAGAAAAGTGGTTATTTATATTCTTTTTAGCTTTTTCCAAATCTTCAGGATCACCACCAGATATATATCGAGTAGCAAGATTGACATTTCTATAACGAATATTCCTCATATCTTTTTTTTTATATGGTTTATTCTCTATTTCTTCATTTTGAACATAGTCAACAAATTCTTGAAGGCTCATGTCTTTTACTTTGTAGTATAAGGAGGAGCGTTCATATCTCCTTAAATAATAATAATAGGATATTACCCGATCAACTGGGTCTCTTAGCATCGTGAAAAATGAAATTGGCTTCTGAAGTTCTTTGAAAAACCTATTATGCCATACGAAAATGTCGTCTTGTTGTTTTGATAATAAGTTCCATAATGTTTTTCCACCAGTTTTTGGTATATGCAAAAAACAAGCCGAATTCTCTTTATTTACTTCTTTATTAAAAATTATCACAATTCCTCACCTTTCTGTAATATTTATTAAATTAAAAAGGTTTTCACTGTATTATAAGTAGTTTGCAAAATTATGTGTCTGTTTATGGAAAAATGTAGTGGTTGGAACTTTATTCAAGTCCATGAATGGATTACATAAATAAGATATTATTTAAAGTTCTCACTCCTATAAGGCTTCAAATAGCAGTAAATATTTAAAAGAAAGGGAGCAAAAATCGTGATGGATGTAAGTTTTCATCTCTAATCGTTATAATGTTTAATAACAACATACTAAGAATTGATAAATTTATTAGCATGATTCTATAAAAAAAAGATGCTCAACATACTTAGAGCCCTGAATGTTATACCATTTAGTAATCGGTGGATTCGTTTTATAAGAAATAATCAACATGCTCACTTTTTCATCTGGGTGATTAAAAATATCATAACTGGAAGGAACAGGAGCTGTAGTAGGGTGAGTGTGATAAATAGCTAATACCTGTTCTTCCAGTTGATTTATTTTTCGCATAGTTTCTTCGACCGTTTCTTTTTTTACAAAAAAACGGCTAACGGACTTTACTTCATTTTCTAAATGCCATATTGACTGTACATAATCATCAATTCCTGATAACAAACCACATGTCTCATAAGGGAGATTCGACCTGCCATTTTCCACCATTTGATTGTAGATGATTTGAGGGATAACTATCTTCTTGTTACTCATGTTAACCCTTCCTGAAGATGTTAAAGAATGAAGCGAATTCTTTTTTTATACTTGATTGGTTATTCTGATCATCTTGCTGGCCATTATTATCGTTTTGCTTTTCTATCGATGCTGTACTTTCTTCTGTATCGCTTTTTATTGATTCGAAATTTTCGTCTGTCGTATCTTTTGTAGAATTGATTCCTTCATAGGCTGTATTTATTTTAGTTGATACTTCTTCATCTGGTGTGTGTGGAGCAGTATAGTTATCAGAGGACAAGTGGTTTGTTTCTTTTGTATTGTTTTGCTCTATATTCGTTTCATGTAGATTTTCTGCATGCGTATGATTTTCTACTTTTTCTTCTATATAATTATCCTGGGAAAGAGTTGGGTTATCATCATTTCTAGTTATTGAAGGGTTTTTATCTTCATAGTTATCATTATCATCTTTTATGCGTTTTTTGTTTTTGGATGTGGAGGTGCGGGTAATGATATTTTTGTTTAATTCATATTGGGAACTGCGAAATGTTTTTTTACCATTACTCACCGTGACAGCATTTTGACCATCACCAAAAGATTTTGTTTTACGAGAATTTTGGTTAATGGACATAGAAACTGGTTGTTGATAATTTTTACTGTTGTTTGTTATATTATTTTTCGTTTGGTTCGGAATTTGATTTACATGATTGAAAGATTGTAGCATGTTTTGTAATTGCCTATATTCTGATGGCCTTGGAGTTGGTTTTTTAGGAGCTTTTGGCTTCATGTGATTTTTTAACCGCGAAAATTCCTCTTTTTGTGAATTGACTTGATCATTTACTTTTGTTAAATGATTGTCTGTTTTATAAATGACAAGATCCATCTTTTCAAGTAGTTCATTAACGCGCATTTCTTCTACGTCACCTTTAATTAAGTTTATATCTTGCTTTAATTGATTTAATGAATCAGTAATGTTTTGGATTTGCCATGAAACTTTTTGTTCCTGCTTTTCATATCCTGCTATTTTCTCTTGATAACTCTCTTCCATAACGTTCATTTCCCCTTTTAATTTAGAAAGTTTTAGTTTTAAATCATATACCTCACGTTGTGTGTCAAGATATTTAAATGCCTCACCTGAATTTATTGATTCCAACGCCTGTTTGTAAACTTTCAAATCTCTTTTTAATTTTTCAACGTCACCAGAGTTGTATAGTCTATATCGGTACATCACTATTCACCCTTTTTACAGCACATTAATATAATATTGATGAAACATCAATCCGTGACAAATGTGCCATTATTTTGAGAATTACAACCGTTTTCCAATCTATCCTATTTACTTTGTAGTTAATAACGTCATGGTTGTTGTTCCAATTCGCGGAATACCATTGTAAGTATGATATTCACCCAACTTCCCAAATATCATGATATTTCCGCTAATTCATTAAAACTTTTTGCAGCATACTGTCATAGGCTATAATTGAAATCAATCTTTTTTGGAGGTGTTTGCATGATGCAAGCAGATAATTTAAGCGGGGGGCAGGAACTTCTGTGTATTAACACAGAGAAAGTATATGATTGGATTCTTAACGAAGCAACCTTTGATTTAAGCTTGAATGACTTGGATTTGCCAGTGAATCCTGTTACTGGAGATCAGCTAGAATGTGACGATATTGATCTTGATACCGTTAGTTGTACGGTTGCTCCTACTGAAATGGACCCGATTGTAGTTTTAGATCGTGAAGATCAGGAATTTGTGGTCGATGGGGCACTCGTGACACTGCAATTGGTAAACATTCGCAAAAACTTTGAAGTAACCATTTCCGTGGATTTAGTACCAGAGCTTGGAGGAAACACTGTAGAAGTTGGTACTGCGGAATTCACACGTTGTGAGCAGGTGATTCTATGTGCACCAGAGGGTACTGACATAGATGTAACATATACCGATTTAGACTGCTTTGTTTGTACAGCAACTTGTGATGCTGGAACAACTACAGAAGTAGACGAATTGGATGTAACCGTTACTGTTCGTCTATGTCAAAGCATTCAATCAACATTTGATGTCACACTTGAGCTTGTCGCTGATTTCTGTCAACCAAGAGATATACTACCATTTCCTCCATGCCCTGCGCCAACCATTCCACCACAATGCCCAGTCGTCTTTCCTAACAATGGAAACGGTGATAACGGATAAGATTCCAGCATAGGGATAAAGAGAGGGGAATACTCCTCTCTTTATTTTCTTTGGGGGTGAACAATTCATGCATCGAGTGACTGATGTTCGTAGGAAGATTGCAGACTGGCAAGAAATGAATGCCTCTTATCTAAAAGAAATGAAAAAATTGATAACGGAAATCAAAGGACCGAAAGATTTTCAAGTTATCAGTTATTTCACCTATTCATTAAATATTTTCCATGAACAGGAACGTGAAAATTTTTGCCTCGGTTCTTATCACATTCAGAATTTAGGAGGAAAGCCACTTACAAATCCATATATTTGCATAAAGGTATCTTCAGATTCTCCCTTTGATTTTTCAGGTAAATATATATATAAAGAATCCAAGCAAAAAGTTAGATTAACTAACGCGTGGGAGCGAATAAATGACCCCATGGATAAGCAAGAATTTTGGTTGAAACCAAATGATAAATTAACACTTGAGCCTTCTGAAACATTATCCTTTTCTAATTTCCAAGTGAAATGGCGTCCGAATTCTTCATACACGGGGAGCATATTAGGCTTCACGTATGGAGATGAAATCAATGAGGGAATCAATGCTCTGAATCAAATTAGCATCAATGGCACGATAAACAAGGAGGATGAAGAGGATGAGTTATGATCCAAACAATGAAGAACAGCAGTTACTGGTAAAACAATTGATTCGTAGTTATATGAAAGAGCAAACTGAACAGTTAAACAATGAAAATCGAGAAAATAAAAATAATAGTTTCGTTTTTTTAGAGAATAACACGCTTAATATGTTACTTACTTATATGTTCATGCAGTTAGATAATCGTCGTGATCACGATCATAGGGAAGAAGTCAAATCATCCGACCTAGAGGGAATTTCACAAAGTATTGATTCGATGATGGAGGCTAATCGTGTGTTTTTTGAAGAAATTATAGATGTTTTAAAGGAAAGAACTTAGATTAGGGTTTTATGCTTACCTTAAAGAATTTATTTGAAGAACAAATGAAATATTTATTTGTGGAAGGGTTGTACAATGGTAAAAAATGACAAAGGATGGTTATATTTACCCGTAGAAGTGAAAGTTAGGGATTTGGATTCGAAGTTATTATTATCATACTACGCTGCCAAAGAAGGTTATAATGTTTTCATAGGTGATCACATAATGGTTGAATTAGCCTCAGTAGAATACCCAGAAGGTATTTTCTTTTCGAAAGGTGGTCCGCATGGATTTAGAAAAAGGATTATAACGAATGCCAAAAATCATGGTCATACAGTCGTTGAATTGGATGAAGAAGGATTAATTATCAACGATAAAAAAAAATATCTTCGCGATAGAATGAGAAGAGATATGCTTCAGTTCGTAACTCAGGAGTACTGTTGGGGGTCATATCAAAAAGAAATTATCGTAGGAGCTAATCCGGATTATGAAGAAAAGTGCCATATTGTAGGTAATCCACGACTTGATCTTTTGAAACCAAAGTTTAGTAGCATATATAAAGAGGATGCTGAACAGATTTCAAACAAATATGGAGAGTTTATTTTAATCAATACAAGATTTTCTCAATATAATTCTGCAAAGGGAAAAAAGGATAACATTCATTTCAAGCATATCAAAGAATTATACTATAATTTTTTAGAAATGATTAAAGCAACGTGTGAGAAATTTCCGTATACTAATATTATCATCAGGCCACACCCTGGGGAAAACTTTGAATCTTATCGTAAAGCTCTCTCAGGCTTTAACAATATACATGTGATTCACGAAGGGAACATCATTAAGTGGCTCATGTCTGCTAAAGTTATTATCCATAATGGGTGTACATCAGGTATTGAAGCTTTTTTACTTGGCAAACCTTTAATATCATATGTACCTTTTAACTCAAATGAAGTGAATATTCCGAATCAGCTAGGGATGAAGGCTACAAATATAGAAGAAGTTTATGCTTTTTTGAAAGGAATAATAAATAAGAACATTGATTATAATCCGAAATACTTGGATCGTAATGAAAAAAGCTTGTTTTACTATTGTGACTGGTTAAATGAAAAGTTTTCCTATGAATCTATCCTGCATTTAAGTAACAAGATTCATTTGCCATCTCCATCAACTAGAAAATTGCCGGTAAATAAAAATGCATTCATAATAAAAGATAAAAAGAAACGGAAACGACGCTTCTCATTAACAGAAATAGAAATTCAGAATTTTTACCGTAAACTAGATGAAATCGAAGGGGGGAGTAGTAGAATTACAATTAGTGAATTAACAAAAAATCTGTTTAAAATTAATTGCGGTAAGTGAAAAGAAGGAATCAATTTTTAATAGGTATTCACGATTATAAATAAATAGTCCGGGGTCTTTAACCGATAGTGATTGTGATGTTACAGTAAATGTAATTTCTCAATTTAATTGGAGGGCCTCTTCTTTTTTGGGATTAGTGAATATCGGAACCCGGACATTTATTACGTTATAATTTCATCCCTACCCTTGTTGATATTACTATAGATGTTTGAGTGACAAGTTTGTCTTATTTTTTTGATAGAGTAACCTTCAACAAATCAATCTTTGAATGTCTTATTTCTAAACATCCAATCGTTCTTGTATTCTATATTGAAACAGAATCTTCCAGGGTTAACCTGATTTCATACAGCAGCCGCCACTTCGTTTTATTGTTTTTCTTTTAATCGATGAAGAATTAATTTCTATCGGTTTATCTGAATGCTTTATATATTTAGAATTAATTACTTTCTTTTTCATGTTTTTACCCTTCAAAATCATCAGCTCCCTTCTTCTTATAGTGCATTATAATAAATTTATGTCAAAAAAGATTGGGCTTTTACGATGGTTCTACATAAAAAAGGCACGCAACATAATTTTTCCTTACTTATCATACTATCGAACTTAATGTTATTCGGATAATGTTCATATCATAACTGAAGGGAAGAACAGGGGGGAACTATATAAATTTTATTTTACCTGTTCTTCCATTAGGAGCACAAATTCCGGTGGAAAAGGCTTATTAGCTTTAACTTTTGAAGTGAGAATGTCAATATAATTGTTTTAGCCTTATAGGGAACTTTGAAAAGCATTGTGTCTTGCTCATAGCAGCGATATATAATCACCGTCTAGAGTTTTGATTGAACGGCAATGGTGGTCTAGAAGTTTTTCTGGTAGTCATGCTATTTTTTGAGGATTGAGAAAATTGTTCTACATTATTGAAGGATTGCAGCATGTTTTGTAATTGTCTGTATTCTGATGGCCTCGGAGTTTGTTTTTTAGTAGGGGCATTTGGATTTATGTGTTTTTTTAACTGTGAAAGTTCTTCTTTCTGTGAATCGATTTGACTTTTTACTTTTGTTAAATGATCATCCGTTTTATAAATGACAAGATCCATCTTTTCACGTAGTTCGCTAACACGCATTTTTGCTAATTCGCTTTTAATCAAATTTACATCTTGCTTTAGTTGATTGATTGTTTCATTAATCGTTTGGATTTGCTCGGTAAATATTTGTTCACAATCTTCATACCCCGTTATATTTTCTTGATATTTCTCATCCATACCTTCATTTCTCCTTTGTATTCAAAATTTAAATCATTAAAATCACTATGTGTCTGAAGTTAAATGCTCAATCAAACCTTCTCATTCTTCCTAATCTCGATTTAATTACAAGCTGTTTCAGAGTCAAAAAATTCGTTTTTTCCTTTTTTTAGCCCAATACTATATTATTGCTGAACCCTCAATTCGTGACAAATGTACCGTATTTTTTAGAGTTTGAAAACAGGTTGTTCCTTTTATGCACGAAGTAATAGTTATAGTGAATGAGATTATTAAAAATTAGCATCCCATTACAGGTAGGAAATTCACCCAATTTCCTAAATATCATGATATTTCCGCTAATTCATTAACGTTTTGTTACATGCTGTCATAGGCTATAAATGAAATTAATCTTATTTGGAGGTGTGCACGATGCAAGCAGATAATTTATCCGGGGGGCAGGAACTTCTGTGTATTAACACAGAGAAGGTATATGACTGGATTCTTAACGAAGCAACCTTTGATCTAAGCTTGAATGACTTAGATTTACCAGTTAATCCTGTTACTGGTGATCAATTAGAATGTGACGATATTGATCTTGATACCGTTAGTTGTACGGTTGCTCCTACTGAAATGGACCCGATTGTGGTATTAGATCGAGAAGATCAAGAATTTATGGTCGATGGAGAAACAGTGACATTGCAATTGGTGAACATTCGCAAAAACTTTGAAGTAACCATATCTGTAAACTTAGTACCAGAGCTTGGAGGAAACACTGTAGAAGTTGGTACTGCAGAATTCACACGTTGTGAGCAAGTAATTCTTTGTGCACCAGAGGGCACTGACATTGACGTAACGTATACTGATTTAGATTGCTTTGTTTGTACAGCAACTTGTGATGCTGGAACAACAACAGAGGTTGATGAGCTTGATGTCACTGTAACCGTTCGTCTATGCCAAAGCATTCAATCAACTTTTGATGTCACACTTGAAATCGTCGCTGATTTCTGTCAACCAAGGGATATACTACCATTCCCTCCATGCCCTGCACCAACAATTCCACCACAATGCCCTGTCGTCTTTCCTAACAACAACAACGGGAATGATACTGGTACTGGTGGTACTGAAGATACAGGTGATGACGGAACAATGGGATAAAGAGAGGAAACATTCCTCTCTTTATTTTTTTGGAGGTAATTGATTCATTTGAAAAATGAATGATTAGCATAAACAGATCTGAAAACTAGCCAGAATTGATAAACCCTTCTCGGAAAAAATTAACTGGAAAACTATTGAATTCAATTTAGCAATATTTATTTTTTTAAAAATATCAATAGCAAAATTTATTTGAGGGTTAAAACAATTAGAATCATTCTTATTAGAGGGTGTGATGAATTGAACCATATTATAATCACAGGAGCGAGTAAAGGATTAGGAAAAGCTTTAGCTGTAGAATTAGCAGATGATCAAACTGTCTTAACGCTAATAGGCAGGAATAAGGAGGAATTAATAAACACAAGTGAACTGTTAAGAATAAAAGGTTCTAAGTCATATATTTATAGTTTTGACTTGTATAATTACGATAGAATTGAAAATCTTATGGATGAAATTATTACTTCTGTTGACATAGATTCGTGTAGTGCAATTACTTTAATTAATAATGCGGGTACTATTAATCCAATTAATCGATTTGATTCGTTAAAAGAAAAAGACATAGAAAGAAATTTAAATATTAATTGTATGGCTCCTATTCTTCTAATGAATCGATTTCTTTTAAGAACGAAACATTTAAATATAGAACGTAGAATTATTAATATTTCTTCAGGTGTTGTGAAAAATCCTATGTATGGATGGTCACTATATTCAGCTGCGAAATCAGCTATTCATTCAATAATAAAGACAATTTCGAAAGAAAGTGATGATTATTTGGTAAAGGCTGTATCTTTTGATCCTGGTATTATGGATACCGATATGCAGGAAACCATTCGTGGAGTTACTAATGAGCAATTTAAAGATGTTGAAACTTTTAGAGAGTTACACAAATGTAAAAGGTTAAGGAATACTAAGGATGTTGCGACAATTATAAAAAAAATATATATAAACAATTGGTTTGCCAAAAAGTCATTTGAGAAAATTGGTGAATATACAGAGAATTAGGTGATTCGATGAAAATAGCAATTTTTTCAGATATACATGGTAATAAATATTCTTTTTTAAAAGCGTTAGAATCAATGAGGAGTAAAAACGTTCAGCAATATCTCTTCTGTGGTGATATCTGTGGTTATTATTACCACCAAAATGAGATCATCGATATATTCAGACAAATTGATAACTTAAAATGTATATTAGGTAATCATGATAAAATGTTTTTAAATATTATGGATGGAAAATTTAAGAAAAGTCATTATTCGAGCAAGTATGGGAAATCACTAGAAAAACTTGCAGTTTCAATTAGTGAAGAAAATCTAAACTTTCTAAGAAACCTTGAAAGTGAGTACAGTTTTATAATCGATGACTTGAAAATTGAAATGGTTCATGGAACCCCGTGGGATAATCTAAATGAATACTGTTATCCTGATTCTGATTTTAGCAGATATGAACATTTGGAATATGATTACATTTTTCAAGGGCATACACACTATAGAATGTATAAAAAAATAAATGACTTAATGATTGTGAATCCTGGATCTATTGGTCAACCTAGAGATGGAAAATTACCAAGTTACGTGTTACTAGATACTTCTACTAAAAAGTTGGAGTTTATATCAATAAAATATGATATAGAGGAATTAATATATGAAATAAATGAAAATAATGATCCAGATTACTTAATTGAAGTTTTAAAAAGGAGTAATAAGAGTGAATTATAACCCGATAAAAATATTGGTAACTGGCATTGGTGGAGACATAGGTATGAGTGCAATAAGATGTTTGAAGGAAATAAATTATCATTCACTATTAATTGGATGTGATATAAATGAATATCCAGCAGCAAAATATCATGTAGATTACTTTTTTGTAGCACCTAAAGCTTATGAGAAAGACAAGTATCTTAATTTTGTGTTGGATATCTGTTTAAAATATAAAATTAATTTTCTCATTCCAAGTTCAGAACAAGAAATTAAAGTAATTAATGAAGCGAAAGGTTTATTTAATAATCATAATATAAATATTCTTATTAACAATTCAAATATAATTAATACCTTTATGGATAAGTATAAAACAATAGAGTTTTTTAGAAAGAATAACTTTATTTATCCAAAAACTTATATGCTTACGAAATATAACGGTGAATTTGGATTTCCTTTTATTTTAAAATTAAAAGAGACATCTGGAAGTAAAGGAATATTTATAGTAAGCGATGAAATAGATTTACAGTATTTTAAGAAAAAATACAAAGATGCAATTGTTCAAGAAGTTATTGGTGATCCTGATAATGAATATACCATAGGTGTTTTTTCGAATGGTGTGAAAACCTATAGTATTGCTTTTAAAAGATATTTAGGTTTTGGGAGCCTTAGTCGTTATGTGAAATTAGTTAATGACGAAAAGATTGAACAACTATCTGACGAAATTGCTGAAGTGACAAATTTAAGAGGATCTATTAATGTTCAAGTTCGAAAAGATAAACAGGGGAATTATATTCCGTTTGAGATAAATCCAAGGTTATCCAGCACTGTTTATTTTAGACATTATTTTGGATTTGAAGATTTAAAATGGTGGATAGATATGTACCAAGGAAAAGATTTTACATTTATTCCTAAATATAAAGAAGGAATTGGAGTAAGGTCATTAGGTGAAGTTTTCTTTGATTTGAAAAAAAGTGATAAAACTAAAGGTGAATAGTGATAGTAAGATAAAAATTTTTATTATATAGTTTTCAAAAAAAAGTTAGTAAAAATTTTCAATGCTTTACAATATACGGTATATTTATATCGGAAAAAGAGGAATCTATTGAAGTTAAAGGTACTATTCTTTTTAGGTGTACTAACTAACTTGGCCCTTCGGATTTCTTCATAGGAATATTGTTTTTCCATTGGGTGTGTTAAGTCACCTCTTTAAATCATTTCATCCATGTTTAGATTTTGGAAACATTCTTAACCTTAAACTGCTCCATAATTTGGCAATTTAATCTATTCACTTGATAGCTTCATTTCAATCACTTTGACGTTTTATTTTGATTAAAATAACTTTT
>NZ_JAFBDR010000044.1 GCF_016908325.1 Aquibacillus albus
GGGGTTATTTGGAAGTTCTGTGATAGGTACTTCCATTTTACACTGAAAATGGTGGTTATTTTTCTTTATTTGAACCTATTTACTACACTAGGCACATACAGTTCTCCTTCAGGGTGAGCAAACACATTTTGCATATCAACAACGATTACAGCCGTTCGGTTTAGATCAAAATTATGCTTCATTGGCTCTCTTTTTACAGTCATAAAATAAACACTCCTTTTTTTGATTTAAGTTTTCATTAATCCATTTAGAAAACAACAATCACGTAGATACAGTCATATCATTAATTTGATACAACTCTTTTACAACAAGATCGGTCGGAGATACTTGACACCCAAAAGTAGAAGCTAATGTAGTTAAGGTCAAACGATGGCTTACATTGGCACTAAAAGATCCCCAACCTACATCTTCTTTATCCCGTGATGCATTACCATCACTTAGGAATACAACCTTATACCCTTTTTCAACCGCTTGTCTTGCAGTTGTTTCACAGCATACATTGGTTACTGTTCCGCTTATAATTACGGTATCAATACCATTTCCACGCAATATCGTATCTAAATCGGTACCTGTAAACCCGCCAAAAAATGGTTTATCAACGATAATGTCCCCTTTAACTGGTGTTAATTCTGGAATAATTTCAACATTCCACGTTCCTTGCTTTAAGGTTTCATCAATATCTGGCTTATTCACACGTAATGAACCAGAATCACTACCATCTCCTCTTAAGACATGTCTAAGGAAGATAATTGGAACATGAACTGCCCGAGCTGCCGATGTTAATGTATCAATTTTAGTAACGACATTTTCCGTTTCCCTTACATAACCTTCTCGTGTAGGTGTACAAAATAAATTCTGCATATCAACGACAATAACTGCCGTTCGATTTAAATCCAGTTCATATTTCACAGGTTCTCGTTTAACCATTAGAATTAATGCCTCCTTATTCTTTTCTACACTGTCGAACTTTCATTTTTTGCAGGTAATGCTGCATTCCATTCATGGATTTCATAGCTTCTAGCACCTTGTATAACATAAGGATCTAGATTGATTAGCTTTATCACCTGTTCTAGCGAATCACCTAAATAAATGACTAGCCCTCCTGTCCCATCTGCAAATCGGCCGTTTGTGTACACATTGCCTCTTGTTCTCATTTTCTTTAAATGTGCTAAGTGATCTTCCTTATATTTAACATCTTTTTCTTCATCTAACATTGGTAATAATACAGCGAAACTTTTCATTATTCTCCTCCCAAATTTCGTTTGTTTAGCCTGTAATGGATGTATCCATTTTATTTTTTATTGCATCTATCACAACTTGGGTGGGGGATACCTGGCAAAAAGTTGATGCCAATGTAGTTAAAGTTACCCTGTGATGCACATCTGCGCTTACATATCCCCATCCTAGATCCGGTTTTGCTCCAGCTGCTGTTCCGTCGCTTAAAAAAATGACCTTATATTCTTTTTCGACAGCTTGACGCGCAGTTGTGTCGCAACATATATTGGTTAGTGTTCCAGAAATAACAACAGTGTTGATGTCATGCGCACGTAAAACCGTATCTAAATCGGTGCCTGTAAAACCACCGAAAAAACCTTTATCAATAATAATATCGCCCGTTTGGGGTTCAAGCTCCGGAATAATTTGTACATTCCATGATCCGTATTTAATTCTTTCATCTACTTGTGGGGATATATCTTTCATACGACCAGTGTCACTTCCATCTCCTCTGACTCCGCGACGAAGGTATATAACAGGCATAGATGCTTCTCTAAAAGTAGTAATTAACTTTTGTAAGGTGGAAATTATGTTCTGACTATCTTCTACAAATCCATCTGCAGAAGGTATACAAAAAAAGTTTTGCATATCAACTACAATCAGTGCAGTTCTTTTCCTGTCAATATCATATTGAATTGGCATACTTTTCCTCCCCCTATTATTTAACAGCCATTTGCTGCGTTATTTCGTCAATGGCTTCTTCAATCTTTTGATAGGCTTCTTGTTCTGTTAGCACAAAACCAAATGTTCGAGCTATATTTTGGAGAGCAAATTGATGTAAATCATTTCCGTGAGTGGAACCAACACAATCAGAGACCATCAACGTATTTAATCCTCTTTCAGCTGCTTGGATGGCAAACGTTCCGACACAATTATTCGTGTTAATACCCACACAAATAAATGTATCCACTCCGAGTGAATCAATAAGGTACTCTAAATCTGTACTAAAATAACTACTTGTTCCTTGCCGTTTTGTATTAATGATGTAGTCGTCTATCCCTGGACCCAATTCCGGCATGATATCCCATTGAAAATATCCTTCTTTTGCACCTGGATCATATGGAGATTTTTTTGGCAATCCATAAGGTGTACTAACCATACCAGTCTTTGCCACCACTTCGCGTTTCGGAGGGATATACACCTCTTCAACCGGACGTTTATAAACCATGACATGAATAATAGGTAATCCGTAATTTCGACAGACTTTTAGAAATCGAGCGGTATTTTCCACCTTTTTTTGTCCTACAGGTTGCGGAAAAGCGGACCACTCCGGATCAATTTGTCGTTTATGCATGTCAATTTGTATGACAGCTGTTTTGGCAAAATCTAAACTTAGTTCATCATTTATTTGATTAAACACAGTATTTCGATCAATCATTTTGACACTTTCCATTTTTAGTTCCTCCAAACGTTACGTTTTAGCAAAAAAACATTTATTAGAGTTGTCATCGGTCTAAATCAGGGGATTAAGACCGATGACACACACTATTTAACAGAGCTGTATAAGTACGTTATACCGTAACTTTCCCAAATAACTTTTCTTCAAATGTCTCTAAATCAACAACAAATCCTTGACATCTTCCAAGCTGTTGAAGCGCCATCGCATTCAAATCTGAACCGTAAATACTATCTACACATTCTTTAACCGTTATGACGCCTAAGTATTTGTTACTAGCATCGTATGCGGTTGATAGAATATCAGCATTAGAGCTTAAACCAGCTAAAATAATATAATCTTTCTTGAGTGTTTTTAACATCCATTCCAAATCCGTCTGATAAAAACAACTAAATGTTTTCTTTGTTTTAATAATGTAGTCAGTGTCAGCGACGTCTACTACAAAATCTGGTTCCACTGTTCCATCCTGAACATCAACAAATTCATCCGGAATTTCACCGTAGGGACTAATAGATTTACCCGTCTTCTTCATTGCCTGTCGCCACTTACTCTTTTCCTGAAATGCGACTTCCACACCGCGAAGAGCTGACATGATATGGATAACAGGAATATCCTTTAATCGAGCCATATTAAGAAGGGAATTCGTCTGACTGATTAATGAATCCACACTTTTTTCACCATTTTCTAAAGGTGTGTTCTCATTTAACCTCCGTTGTGTCATTTCGACCGTTACAACCGCTGAACGATCGGGATCAATGACTAACTGCTTTTCTAATTCACTTAAAAATTCAACACGATCATAAATTTCAATTTCCTTAATATCTTTTAAATCCATCTTTTTTTCCTCCTTTGAAATAGTAGATTATTAAACTATTGGTTATAGAAATAATTAAACTGCTGCCACATTTTTATCCTTGCTACTTTTAGATTCTTTAATTTTTTGGTAGGCTTCCTGTTCCGTTAATACAAATCCAAATGTTCGAGCTATATTTTGCAAAGCAAATTGGTGTAAATCATTACCATGAGTAGAACCAACACAATCCGAGATTAAGATAGGATTTAAGCCTCGATTAAATCCGTCCATCGCAAACGTCCCAACACAATTGTTCGTGTTTATACCGATACAAAGAAACGTATCTACTTCGAGAGCTTTAATTAAATACTCTAAATCCGTACTGTAATAACTACTTGTCAGTTGGCGCTTTGTGTTAATAATATAATCCCCTTCTTCAGGACCTAACTCAGGCATTACATCCCATGTAAAATAACCCTCTTTTGCACCTGGATCATATGGTGATTTTTTCGGTAATCCATATGGAGTGCTAACCATTCCGGTTTTTTGAATAACTTCTCGTCGCGGCATTATCGCTTTCTCCTGCTCAATAGGACGTTGATACACCATTACATGGATGATCGGTAGTCCATAACTACGACAGGCTTTTAAAAAGCGAGCTGCATTTGCTACTTTTTTTTGCCCAACCGGTTGTGGAAAAGCAGACCACTCCGGATCAATTTGCCGTTTATGCATATCAATTTGAATGACGGCAGTTTTATTAAAATCTAACGCAAGTTCATCGTTGATTTGACTAAAAACATCAAATCGATCAATCATTTTCACCTTTTCTCTCATAACAATATTCCTCCCATTTAAGTTTTTTACCTAAAATCTCTGGACTTCCTTTCCTCAGTCAATGCCTTCAAGACAACGATGCTGTCTGCAGACACTCACCTCCCCTCCTTGTTTCTATGGTTGTATGTTTAAATAAATTGTTAGCTATCATAAAGAAAACAGGATACCTTATGCTCTCCTTTTTTATGGATCAATTCAGGAACCTCTTGTGCGCAACGATCAAATGCAAACGGACATCTAGTTCTAAATCTACATCCAGATGGTGGATGAATAGGACTTGGAATTTCGCCTTCTATTACATAAAAACTTTTCTTTCTATCTCTTGTCATCGAAGGCGAAGATTTAACTAAAGCTTGAG
This sequence comes from Aquibacillus albus, assembly GCF_016908325.1. GTDB lineage: Bacteria > Bacillota > Bacilli > Bacillales > Amphibacillaceae > Aquibacillus_A > Aquibacillus_A albus. Next base: position 4,660 of record NZ_JAFBDR010000044.1, read on the forward strand.
TATAAGGATGCAGCTGCTCCTTATATACCTCTTCAGCAGGACCGTACTCCACAACCTTCCCTAAATACATAACCATCACATAATCACTGACATACTCGATAACGTTCAAATCGTGCGATATAAAAATCATAGATAGAGAGAATTCATCTTTAAGCTTCTCAAGTAAATTCAATACTTGGGCTTGAATTGATTTATCTAATGCAGATACTGGTTCATCAGCAACAACAAATTGTGGATTTAACACTAAAGCCCGAGCAATGGCAACCCGCTGTCTCTGCCCTCCACTTAGACTGCTTGGGTACTTTTGAGCAACTTGTTTAGATATCCCAACCATTTCTAACATTTCTAGTGCCTTATCTCTTTGGTCTGATTTACTATAACCATGAACCATAAGTGAAAATTTAACGGTTTCAAGAATCGTCATTTGTGGATTTAAAGAAGCATATGGATCCTGAAATATCATTTGGATATCTTTTCTAATAGATTTCATCTGATTATGGGACAAATCTAAAATATTTCGGTCATTAAATAGAATTTCACCTTCATCTGGCTCCTCTAATCTCATGATTAATTTGCCAGTAGTAGATTTCCCACATCCAGATTCACCGACTACTCCTAGCGTTTTATTTTTGTACACTTCAAACGAACCATCTGAAACGGCTTGTAAGACTTGCTTGTTTCTATTAAACAGGCCTTTACCGATTTTGAAATTTTTCGTAACGTTTTTTACCTCCAAGATTTTCTCTGTCATCTTTTAATGCTCCTTTGCATAATCATTTATTTTTCTTGCATAGCATCTCTGATTCCATCACTAAAGAGATTTAGTGCTAACGCTGTGATAAAAATGAAAAATCCTGGTGTAAATGTGATCATTGGTGAAATGATTACAAGATCTTTGAGGCTATTGAGCATAAACCCCCATTCAGCAATTGGTGGTTCTACGCCTAAGCCGAGGAAGCTTAAACCAGATGCAAAGAGGAGGGATAACCCTAATAATGTGCTGGCATATACAAAAATAGGACTAAAGACATTTGGAAAGATGTGATAGTACATAATTTTCACATGTCCTGCTCCACTAGTTTTAGCAGCATCAATATATTCCATATGGGCAACTTTTTTAGTGGCAGACATGGCTACCCGTGAAATTGGTGGAATCATAATAAAAGATAAACTAATGATAATTGTTCCTAATCCAGACCCGATGACTGCCGCGAGTGCAATGGCTAAAATAATGGCAGGGAAGGCATAATAAATATCAAGATTCCTCATGATCAGTGTCTCAATCCTTCCTCCAAAGTAGCCAGAAACAATTCCTAAAATACTCCCAATCATTGTACCGATCAGAACAGGAACAAAGGCTGCCAACAAGCTTAGTCGAGCTCCAAAGATGATTCGTGTCCACATATCTCTTCCTTGTTCATCTGTTCCTAAGAAGTGACCTTCACTTCCAATCGGGAGAATTCGACTAGCTAATTCACCTTGAGTTGGACTATATGTCGTTAAAAACGGTGCAAAAACAGCACAAAAAACAATTAATATTAAATAAGCACCACAAATGACAGCAATTTTATTTCTTTTAAATTTATTCCAAAAACTAATTTCAAAATTATCATCTACTTGACTATCAGTCGTTTCCGGTTTTACTTTGTTCGTCACTACTACATGGTTGGCTTTGTTTTCTTTTTTCAAAGGCTGGACGCTCATACTTAAGATGCACCTCCCCCTAATGATTTTCTAATTCTCGGATCGACGTAGGCATGTAGTACATCGACAATCATATTAACTGAAACAAATAATAACGAAATAATTAAAATCCCACCTTGAATTAACGGATAATCTCTTTGGGAAATAGCATCATACAGTAGCTTCCCAACACCCGGCCAATTAAATATACTTTCCGTAATAACTGAACCACCCATCAATGACCCTATTTCTAGGCCGGCAACCACAAGAACTGGAGGCAATCCATTTTTAAACACATGCTTCATAATAGTTCCTTTACCTTGCCCTTTTGCTCTAAGCGTTACTACGAAGTCTTGTTTGAATATATCTACGAATGTACTTCGAACAATTCGAGTCATCGTTCCTATTGTGGTTAGCCCCACGGCTATTGCTGGTAAAACAAGATGTTTGGCCATATCTAATAAGCTACTTTCTTGACCAGTAGATCTAATACCAGATGCCGGCAACCAACCAAGGAATACAGCAAACAAACCAATTAGCATTAATGCAGCCCAGAAATTTGGAATGCTAACACAGGAAATACCTAATACGTTTGACAAAGTAGCCATCTTAGATTTAGGATACATTGCACTAAAAATTCCTATAATCAGCGCAATAATAAAAGCAATAGTTCCTCCAACTGCTATTAAGATAGCCGTGTTCTTTAGTGCACCTAATATTAAGTAAGAAACCTCTGTTTGTCTTGTTACTGACATACCAAAGTCTCCTTGTAGAATATTGGACAACCAGATAAAATATTGGACAATGAGAGGTTTGTCTAATCCTAAGTAACTGCGAATATACTCTCTATCAGCTTCTGTAGCATCGATATCCAGCATAAAATCCACTGGATCGCCGGGTATTAATTGATTTAGAATAAACACTACAATCGTAACCCCGAATAGAATTGGAATAATGAGAAGCAAGCGATACACAATGTAATTCAGCATTCCATCACTTCCTATCTTTTTAATTTCTGAATTTTTTAATGAAGTCGCATCCTTGATATAGGTATGGATGCGACTTCATTCTTGTTAGACAGTAAATTATTCTGCTACGGTAGTCATGGTTAAATCAACAAACCACGACTGCGGCTGAACAAACCCATTGATATTTGGTGACATTGCCCGACTATTCAAGTCGTGTACAATATAGAATAACCCTGCTTCATCTGTTGTAATTCGGTTAACTTCTCTTAAGAGCTCATTACGTTCATCCGCATCATAAGTAGCAAAGGCTTGATCAAATAAAGCATCTACTTCAGGGTTACTATATCTTCCATGATTACTCGAAGCCTCTGAATGAAAATGGTTTCTGAATGAAAGAATATCGTGAGTTGGTGTTCCCCAAGCAAACCCTAATGCATCACGATCATCAGGAAATCCTGCTCGTAAATGATTTAACATCGTTTGCCATTCAATAACATCAATTTGTAGATCAATACCAACCTCAGCAAGGTTTTGTTGGACAAATTCCATCATTGGTAACGGCCACATATGTCCTGATCCAGACGCAGGAACTAGAATCCTCCCTGAAAAACCATCAGAATAACCAGCTTCTGCTAATAGTTCTCTTGCCTTATCAGGATCGTAAGTATACTCGATGGCATCATCGCTATACCAATCATGACCTGGATACACAAATTGGGTAGATGGTCTACCAAGCCCCATAATTAAGTCATTCGAAAGACTTTCTCTATCAATCGCATAGTTAAGGGCTTGTCTTACTCGAGGATCTTGTAACTCCTCAATTTCTTGATTTAGATAGGATCGCCAAATATGTGGTTGTTCACCTGTAATAATGTCATAACCTTCACTTTCTATTCTTTCTACAGCTTCTGGAGATGGAGCTTCCACCCAATTGACTTCTCCAGACAACAGTGCCGCTACTCTGGTAGAGGGTTCGGGCATTGGTCTTAAAATGAGTCGATCTAGTTTTGGTACTTCTCCCCAATAATTTTCATTGGGTACCAAAATTAGTTCCTGTCCATCAACCTTGCTTTCATACACAAATGGTCCTGTACCAGCTGGATGTTCTAAATAATCTTCTCCATACTCTTTGACTGCGGTTGGACTAGCCATAAACACGAATGCTAGACTCTCGTGCAACACACTCCATGGTTCATTTGTTGTTATCGTAACGGTGTAATCATCTATTTTTTCATAGCTTTCAATCATAGATATTCTTGTTCTATTAGTTGCCGCTGCTTCTGGAGAGTAATATTCAAAATCTTGATCTAAAATTCTATCAAGGTTAAATATAACTGCATCAGCATCAAAACTAGTACCGTCATGAAAAGTTACACCTTCTCTTAAATGAAAGGTCCAAGTCATGTCATCGCCTTCTGGTACCTCCCAACTTTCAGCCAAACCTGGAACAATATCAGGTAAAGTATCTCCTTGTGTTAAATCGAATTTTGTTAAGCCATCGTATAGCTGAAACCCTACAAACCGAAATCCTTCCATCCCTTGAGTCGGGCCAGTATCCATAACCGGCAGATCACCTGCAGTCATACCAATAATTAATGTTCCACCAGATTGCGCCTCATGACTTGTCTCATCATTTTCGGTTTCCGTATTAGAGTCCTCCGTTTGGGAATTAGCTGTATTTCCCGTACATCCAATAAGTAACAACAAACTCGAAAACAGTACTAATAAAACAACTAATTTAAAATTTTTATAAAACATTAATCCAACTCCTCCTATTGTGATCTTCATCACTTTATATATTTTTCATTACATTTTATAACGACACATCTTTGGCGTAAGTGTTCACTTCTGTTTTTTGAAGTGGATAGTAACAAGCCACATTATTAGACTTATAATTCGCAGAAGCAGGGGCTTTCTCTAAACATTTTTGAGTTGCAAAGGAGCATCTAGGTGCAAAGGCACATCCCTTTGGTAATCTCAAAAGAGATGGTGGTTCACCTGGAATAGAAACTAATTTTTGTTTCTTCCTTCCTCTTTGAGGAGTCGCATCAATTAAACCTTTCGTATATGGATGGTTTGGTGTGTAAAGCACGTCATCAGCCTTGCCATATTCAACGATATTACCTGCATACATAACAGCGATATCATCAGCTAAAGCTGCGGCGACCCCTATATCATGCGTTACAAAGACAATTGTTGTTCCGAATTCTGTTTGGATTTTTTTTAATAGGTGTAATATTTGTGATTGGATGGTTACATCAAGTGCAGTTGTTGGTTCATCTGCGAGGAGAATGTCTGGGTGAGATATTAATGACATTGCGATTACAGCTCTTTGTCGCATGCCACCACTTAATTCGTGAGGATATGCGTCTATTCGTTCTTCTGGTGATGGAATCCCAACATCTTTAAATGCCTGAATTACTTTCTTTTTTCTCTCTTTTGGTGAGATATGCTTTTCTATTACTTCATCTAATTGATGCCCTACTTTAAATACCGGGTCCATTGCAGTTAAAGCATTTTGATAAATCATTCCAATTTGTTTTCCTCTTAGTTTGGCCATTTCCTGTTCAGGTAGTTGAATAATGTTTTTTTGATTATATTCAACTTTTCCAGTAATGGTAGTTTTATCTTCATCGAGTAGTCTTAAGATGGTTTTCAATAATACACTTTTACCAGAGCCTGATTCACCAAGAATTACTAAAGTTCTACCTTTCTTAACTTCTAGAGATACACCTCTTACAGCGGTTAAGTCTTTTTTCCCTAAACGAAAAGTTGTTTGCAGGTTTTCAATTGTTAAAGCTGTTTCCACTTATTACACCCCTTTTGAAAAATAGAATATACATTCATTTTCTCGACATTGATAGCCACTCTATCACTCCTCTATACAACAAAGAATTCGTTAAATTAATAATATTATATAATTAATTACCAACAAAGATAGTAACATGATAGATTCTCTTACAATATTTCAGAAAATTCCGAAAACAAATGACACACTTGTCTTCCAATTATTAGATATATACTTAAGTTTTTTGTTTGGAATTAAATCTTTGTTAGTTATTATTTTTATTAATATTATTATATTATTATAATTTAAATAAAAAAGGTATTTGGCAGATTATATAACGTGCTTTTTTATATGTGTCTGTTTTGACCATTAAATATTTGATAGAAACGATGTTATATATATCGTGCATTAGAAAAAGGGCCTCCATGGTAATAAAATGGACCCTGTAGAATAGACAGTTTAAAAAAAGAGGCTTGTCCTTGAACTTTTTACTGACTCTGTTTTGCAGGGTCTTTTTTTTGTTATAG
>NZ_JAFBDR010000045.1 GCF_016908325.1 Aquibacillus albus
TTATTATTAATTTTTTCAAAATCGAATAACTTTAGCTCCGATTCGGATGAAGAGTTAAAAGTTAGCTAAAAAAAGGTGACTTTTTCAGTGATCTCAACCTGTCCCTCTGTCCCTCCCTCTGTCCCTCTATTTTTCTATTAAAAAATTTTCCTCCATTATTTTCAAGCTTTGCAAATACAACTTTTCGTAATAAGCATGTGTTTTTACGTCAATATATTCATACTTCATGGCAAGCTTCATACTGGTTGAAGCAAGTTTTCCATAGTATTGCCACATTTTCCACGGGTCTTTACTCGTATAGCTTTCATCAATAGGTTCACTCTTGTGTAAGGTTAAAAAGTATTTCTCCAATAATTCGACATGTCTAAGAAACTTGCAATAAAAGTCAATGTGCATAGGGGGATGAGTAAACTTAAATTTATTAGAGAGAAGTAAGTAGTTGGATGATAGAAGTCTTTGGTATTCTAATGCATTCTCTAAATTCGAATTCATGTAATTTTCAAAGAAAGGAATTTGCTGGTGTAGAGCAAAAAATAATTGTTCCATTTTTTGTAAATGTTCTAAATACTTCATCCCAAACCGATGATGGAGTTCTCGGTTAGAATATCTATATTTATCTGTTAGCATAAAGTAAGTTACAGCGAGGTTTTCTTGCTGAAACCAGTTTTCATATAGGTGTTGATCGATTACCATTTACTAAAACGCCTCCTTGTAAGTAATAAATCATAACAGTCTATGTATATGACCATGGACTAGTGACTAGTGGGACGGAGGGACAGGTTCCTTGTCCCACCGCTATCCTAAATAACCTGTAAATGGAAACGTATTTGAGGTTGAAGGTTGTTAGATAATCTGATAGAATGTAATCAAATTGAAAAGGCTATGTGTAACTGGCGAACGCGGATAACCGCGAGGGAGCACATAGTGTCGTAGCCGTTCGCCTGGGCAGAGGTAAGGGAAATATTTTTCCCTTACCTCTTTCTGCTTTTTTGCACGTTAAAAAGAAGGATTCTGAAAAACAATGATTCAGAAAGAGGAGGAAACAATATGAGCACAATCGTGTTAGACGAGGCGAAGACGATTAAAACGTTAAATAATATATCAGAAAAAGGACTTCATGTATTTAAAGATATCTATACGCTTGACGATAATCATGAAAATCCTGATGCCATTGTTGTTCGTAGTTTTAATATGCATTCCATGGAGTTTGGCAATCATTTAAAAGCTATCGCGAGAGCCGGAGCGGGTGTAAACAATATTCCAGTTGAACAGTGCACGGAGCAAGGAATTGTTGTATTTAATACCCCTGGTGCCAATGCTAACGCGGTAAAAGAACTTGTTCTTACCTCGGTAATGGCATCTTCTCGTAACCTTTTTGACGGTGTCGCTTGGGCAAAGACGTTAGAAGGTGAAGGGGAACAGGTTTCAAAGCTTGTAGAAGCCGGCAAGAAACAATTTGTTGGAAAAGAAATTAGTGGAAAAACGCTTGGTGTAATTGGGTTAGGTGCAATTGGTGCACTTGTAGCAAATGATGCACTTCGTTTAGGCATGGATGTAATCGGTTATGATCCGTTCATCTCTGTTGATACAGCTTGGAACTTATCCCGTAATGTACAGCGCGCAAACACGATTGAACAGTTGTTTGCTAACTGTGATTATATTACAGTCCATGTCCCGTTAACCGATGACACAATTGGAATGTTTAACGAAGAAACATTCAGCTTCATGAAGCCAGGTGTTCAAATCTTGAATTTCTCACGTGGTGGGCTTGTAAATGAAGACGATATGGCAACTGCACTTGAAAGTGGGAAAATTGGTAGATATATTACAGATTTCCCGAATGACAAGGTGTTAAAAATGGAAAATGTAGTTCCTGTTCCACATCTGGGTGCTTCTACGAAGGAGTCGGAGGAAAATTGTGCGATTATGGCGGCTCGTCAAGTGAAGGATTTTCTTGAAACAGGAAATATTAAAAACTCAGTGAACTTTCCAAACACATCTCTTCCTTATACTGGTAGACGACGTGTAGCAGCTTTTCATAAAAACGTCCCGAACATGGTTGGGCAGATCTCATCAGCTATATCTAATTTAAATTTAAACATCGCTGACATGGTTAACAGAAGTCGTGGCGATTATGCATATACAATGGTAGATATCGAAAATAATGTAAACGGCGATATCACCCCTAGCCTAGAAGAAAAAATCAATCAAATAGAAGGAATCGTCACAACACGCATTATATAAGCTCTTTTACAAATGTCCACAAAGGGGTCTGACCCCCTCTGTGGACATTTGTCCGTGCTGGGAGGACATGGGAGCAAAAATTTCTAATCTTTTTCTCAAAAAAATTAAAATCTATCTATTTTTCAATTTTTGATGGATGAAAATACGTTTATCAGATGGAAAATGAAGTATATTTTTGTCGAAAATCTATAGAAAATCAGAAATGAATAGAAATTTTGTATTATTTTTGAAAAATGGAAAATAGATTCCATTTTTGTTTTGTGCTATAAAGGAATTAATAAATCGAAAGGGGGCGTGTCACAGTGAAAAGAATGGATGTTGACTATGATAATCTTTGTCAAAAGTTAAGGCAGCATGAACAAACCATTACGCAGTTGTTATCGATGATCGCCGTGAATAATCGAAAAATCACTGATTTAAATAAACGGCAGCTTAGTCTTGAGCAAAAAAACCGTAATTCTCCTCGCTCCCCTCATACTAATGCTGCTAAAGAGTTATCCTCTATACCCTCCGACGCGCCCTATGTAAAAGAGTAGCTTTTCCGCTGAGCTACTCTTTTACGTATGTACATAAGGGTTTGTATTTCGAATAGTGACAAGGTCATAGTTCTTGTTAATCCCCTTGATTAAACATTCATATTTTCTAAGCTTCAGTATTCTTGTCATTGCTAGATGCTAGTGGTATGATTAAGTTTGGATTCAAGTATCAGTATGTATGCGCATATTAAATGTTGGGCAAGTGTTTAGAGCCTATAAAATAAAGCGTGATTGCGCTTCTGGAACACTTTCTCCTTCATTGTTTAACGAACCAACTACTACCCTTCCTTATGACAAATAAATGGGAAGGATATTTCACTTTAAACTATACAGAGGAGCGTTTTGTCATGCGTGGATTACTTAAGAAAGTCTTTGGGGATGGTACCCAACGCCAACTTAATCGGTTGCAGCCAGTAGTCGATAAAATTGAAGCGCTGGAACCCGACATGAAAAAGTTATCGGATGATGAATTTAAACAAAAAACAGAAGAGTTTAAACAGCGTTACCAAAATGGTGAAACGCTAGATGATATGATGGTTGAGGCTTATGCTGTTGTACGTGAGGGTGCAAAAAGAGCGTTAGGATTGCATCCGTACCCAGTTCAATTAATGGGTGCGATAGCCTTACATGAAGGAAATATCGCAGAAATGAAGACTGGGGAAGGGAAAACACTTGCGTCAACGATGCCTGCCTATTTAAATGCAATAACAGGAAAAGGCGTCCATATAATTACGGTAAACGAATATTTAGCAGATCGTGATGCCCGTGAAATGGGGCAGCTATATGAATTCCTTGGGTTGACGGTTGGCCTAAATGGAAATGCAATGTCTAAAGAAGAAAAGCGCGAAGCCTATTTGGCAGATATCACATATGGTACAAATAACGAATTTGGGTTTGACTACCTCCGCGATAACATGGTGCTTTATAAAGAACAAATGGTTCAACGCCCTTTACATTTTGCCATTATTGATGAGGTTGACTCGATTTTAATTGATGAGGCGCGTACACCATTAATTATTTCTGGTTCTGCTCAAAAATCTGCAAATTTATATATGCAAGCAAACTCCTTTGTTCGTACGTTGAAAAATGAAGATGACTACACGTTTGATGAAAAAACAAAGGGTGTCCAATTAACCGAAGAAGGAATGAATAAAGCAGAGCGTTTCTTTGGTATCGAGAACTTGTTTGACTTAAATAACGTAACGTTGACACACCACATTAATCAAGCATTAAAAGCACATGTGTCAATGCATCGAGATACAGATTATGTGGTTGAAGAGGGACAAGTTGTGATTGTTGATCAATTCACTGGTCGTCTGATGAAGGGTAGACGTTATAGTGATGGACTGCACCAAGCCATTGAAGCAAAAGAAGGCTTACAAATTCAGAATGAAAGTATGACACTAGCATCGATTACGTTCCAGAACTTTTTCCGTATGTATGAAAAGCTTGCTGGTATGACTGGTACAGCTAAAACGGAAGAAGAAGAATTTCGTAATATTTATAACATGGATGTTATTGCCATACCAACGAATAAACCGATTATCCGTGATGATAAGTCCGATTTGATTTATAAAACAATGGAAGGCAAATTCAAAGCAGTTGTGGAAGAAATTAAACAAAGATACGAAAAAGGTCAGCCCGTACTAGTTGGTACGGTTGCCGTTGAAACGTCTGAGCTTATTTCAAAATTGCTGAAAAAAGCTGGAGTAAAGCACAATGTGTTAAACGCCAAAAACCACTATCGTGAAGCGGAAATTATTGAAGATGCTGGTCAGCGTGGAGCCGTAACGATTGCGACAAACATGGCCGGTCGTGGTACAGATATTAAACTAGGTGATGGTGTCAAGGATCTTGGCGGATTAGCTGTTATTGGTACAGAGCGACATGAATCACGTCGAATCGATAATCAGCTCCGTGGGCGTTCTGGCCGTCAAGGAGACCCAGGTGTGACGCAATTTTATTTATCAATGGAAGATGAGTTAATGCGTCGTTTTGGTTCAGATAATATGCGGGCGATGATGGATAAGCTTGGTATGGATGATTCACAGCCTATTGAAAGTAAGATGGTTTCCCGTGCGGTAGAATCTGCGCAAAAACGGGTAGAAGGTAATAACTTCGACGCTCGTAAAACGATCCTTTCTTACGATGATGTCTTGCGTCAGCAGCGTGAAATCATTTATAAACAACGCTTTGATGTGATTGAGTCTGATAATCTACGAGAAATTATTGAACAGATGATTCGTACAACAGTTGAGAACACCGTACAGTCACATACACAGGATGATGTAGAAGAAAATTGGAATATACAAGCCATTATTGAATATTTGAATGCCAACCTTTTAGAACAAGGGCTAATCTCTGAACAGGATTTAAAAGGTAAAGATCCAGAAGAGATGGTTGACCTTATTATGGAGAAGATAAAAGATAAATACGATCAAAAAGAAGAAGAACTATCTCCAGAACAAATGAGAGAATTTGAGAAGGTTATTTTACTACGCACCGTTGATACAAAATGGATGGATCATATCGACCAAATGGATCAATTACGACAAGGGATTCACCTTCGTGCATATGGACAAAATGATCCATTACGCGAATATCAAATGGAAGGCTTTGCGATGTTCGAGCAAATGGTAGATTCCATTAATGAAGAAGTTGCAAGGTATGTGATGAAGGCTCAAATTCGCGATAACTTACAACGCCAAGAAGTGGCAAAGGATGCGAAAGCAGTATCTGGCGACGAAGACAAGAAGAAAGTGAAAAAGCCTTTTGTAAAATCACAGGATGTTGGCCGTAATGAACCGTGTCCATGTGGTAGTGGCAAGAAGTATAAGCATTGTCACGGGCGTTAAAAGATTGATGTAAAAAAGGAGGAGACACTTCCTATATTTGGAGGTGTCTTCCGATATTTAACGGTTATTTATTATTTGTTGAGGTGACAGAAAATGGAATTAGTAGAAATAAAACAAGAATTAGAAAAAATGGCTAAACGATTAGCGGACTTTAGGGGGTCTCTTTGACTTAGATGTAAAGAGAGCCCGAATTGCAGAATTAGAAGAAGAAATGACGGCCCCTAACTTTTGGGACAATCAGCAGGAAGCACAAAAGACGATTAATGAAGTAAACGGTCTGAAGGATTTGGTTCATACGTTTGACGACCACCAAGAAAACTTAGAAAACCTTGAAGTTTCGTATGAACTAGTGAAGGAAGAAAATGATGCTGATTTGCGGGAAGAATTAGAGACGGAAGTTGATAAGCTATCGAAGGCGCTTAATGAATTTGAGTTAGTAATGCTGCTAAGTGAACCTTATGATAAGAACAATGCGATTCTAGAGTTACACCCTGGTGCTGGTGGTACGGAGTCACAGGACTGGGCAAGTATGCTATTACGAATGTACACGCGTTGGGCAGAATCAAAAGGATTTAAAGTGGAAACACTGGATTATCTCCCTGGTGATGAAGCTGGTGTGAAGAGTGTCACATTGCTTATTAAGGGACATAACGCATACGGCAATTTAAAGGCTGAAAAAGGGGTACACCGTCTCGTCAGAATTTCCCCATTTGACTCATCTGGCCGCAGACATACTTCCTTTGTTTCTTGTGAAGTGATGCCTGAGATGGACGATGATATTGATATTGATGTAAAGACTGAGGACTTAAAAATTGATACGTACCGCTCTAGTGGAGCTGGCGGTCAGCACGTCAACACAACAGATTCTGCAGTACGGATTACACACATCCCAACAAATACTGTGGTAACGTGTCAGTCAGAGCGTTCACAAATTAAAAACCGTGAGCAAGCAATGAAAATGTTAAAAGCAAAGTTATATCAGCTTGAGATTGAAAAGCAACAGCAAGAGATGAATGAAATTCGTGGAGAGCAAAAGGAAATTGGCTGGGGCAGTCAAATCCGCTCTTATGTGTTCCATCCGTATTCCATGGTGAAGGATCACCGTACGAATGTTGAGGTTGGTAATACGAATGGGGTAATGGATGGAGATTTGGATCCATTTATTGACGCCTATCTTCGTTCACAAATGAATTAAATGGTAAGGGAGGTGAAGCAGATTGGAGTGCTTCACCTTTGTTAATTTTTTGATAAAAAGTGATGGGGTGGAGAAAAACACCACTGATTGAAGTTACTTTATGATAGAATATAGGTGATTATCAGTAAGCGAATGGAGGATGGATGGCTATGGCAATTAAAAAAGCGATTATTCCTGCTGCTGGATTAGGTACACGGTTTTTGCCAGCAACAAAGGCTATGCCAAAAGAAATGCTACCTGTCGTTGATAAACCAACGATTCAATATATTGTTGAAGAAGCTATTAAGTCAGGTATTGAAGATATTATTATTGTCACTGGTAAAGGAAAAAGAGCGATAGAAGACCACTTTGACCACGCGTTTGAATTAGAGGATAATTTGCTTAAAAAAGGAAAATTTGAGCTGTTGGACCAAGTGAAGGAATCCTCCACTGTTGATATTCACTATATTCGTCAGAAAGAACCAAAAGGATTAGGACATGCGATTTGGTGTGCAAGAAAATTTATCGGTGAAGAACCGTTTGCAGTGTTACTTGGGGATGATATTGTTCAATCGCAAACACCGTGCTTGAAGCAATTAATCGATCAGCATGAAAAAACGAATGCAACCGTCATTGGTGTCAAAAAAGTACCATTAAGTGAAACGAATCGTTATGGAATCATTCAGTCGGAAGATAACAAAGGTTCACTTCATAGAATTGGTTCGTTGGTAGAAAAACCTTCGATAGAAAAAGCCCCCTCCGATTTAGCGATAATGGGCAGATACATATTAACTCCAGAGATTTTAAGTCTCCTGGAAAATCAGGAAACAGGTGCTGGTGGAGAAATCCAATTAACAGATGCCATTGCAACTCTTGGGAAGTTCGAACCAATCTATGGCTATGAGTTTGAAGGAAAACGATATGATGTTGGCGATAAACTAGGATTTATTCAAACTACAATTGAAATGGCACTTGAGCGTGAGGATATGCATGATGAAGTTCTTGAAATGCTAAAGGGAATCGCAGATCGTTATTTATTAAATAATTAACTTTAGAATAAAAAAGGATTAGGGATAAGTCTTTACATCATTTGTTCAGGCTTATCCTTTTTTGTACGTTAGGAAAGTTATGTAAAGTGAACATTCTCGTGACATTTCATCAATTAAATTAAACAAATTCAGGAATGAACGGTGTTTTTCTGTAATTTTATGTATATAGCAACCTGTTACGTGCATGGTATGAATAATTACCCCCTCCGAAAGCTTTAACACTCCACTACTATACAGTGATAAATCCTGTTGAGAACAGGTTTCTACAATGATATACTGCTCTAGGTTGATTGGCATACATAAATGACTATCCAAATGAGGTGGATAAAATGATGACAAAATATAGGCGGGAGCCAATGCCACCCCTCTTTGTTCATCTGATTGAATATACATTAATAGTGCTCGGATCCTTTTTTGTTGCAGTCGCGTTTAATGTTTTTTTACTACCACATGAAATCGCCTCTGGTGGAGTAGCCGGGATAAGTACGATTACGAAATCGGTGTTTGGTTGGGAGCCTTCTATCGTACAGTGGGCACTAAATATCCCATTATTCATTGCTGGAGTCGTATTATTAGGGAAAAACTTTGGTCTTAAATCGCTTTTTGGTACGGTTGTATTGCCATTCTTTGTTTTTCTTACAAGGGATTGGACAACCGCAACACCTGATGATCCATTACTAGGCGCTATTTTTGGCGGCATGGGTGTAGGGGTTGGTCTTGGTATTGTATTTCGGGGCAGGGCCTCTACAGGTGGGATTGATCTTGCTGCACAAATTTTTCATAAGTATCTTCCATTGCCATTAGGGATCTGTCTCGCGTTATTTGATGGCATGATCGTTACTACGGCAGCAATCGTCTTTTCGGTCGAACAGGGTTTATATGCATTAATTGGGTTGTTCATTACGAGTAGAACGATTGATTTTGTCCAGGTTGGTTTAAATACTTCCAAAAATGTTCTAATTATTACAAATCAAGTGGAAAAGGTCCGCCAAATCCTTTTGCAAGATATAGACCGAGGGGTCACCGTTTTAAATGCGACGGGTGGCTATACAGATGAAGAACGAAAAATATTAATGTGTGTAGTCGCTCAAAATGAATTTAGTAAACTCACCAAGATCGTTAGGAGAGTTGATTCAGATGCATTTGTTGTTGCGATGAACGCCACAGAAGTACTAGGAGAAGGATTTAAAGCTCATTAAAGTGAGTAAGGATCAACCCGGGAATTGTTAACAGGTTCTGTTCAAGATTGAGACATAAAATGCCAAAGAAAAGCGTTCATTACGTGCAGATTCCACGAAAATCACATGAAAAGAGGCTGCCCCAAAAGCAAAGTAAAGTGGTCCCTATGTCAAGGACACTTTTAAAAAAAGGCCTTAAATTTTAATAATTAATAGCGTATTCTTCCGGTAAGGAGGAGATACGACA
>NZ_JAFBDR010000046.1 GCF_016908325.1 Aquibacillus albus
CTCTCCGATAAAGTTGAGTTTGCTTACTCAATAACTTGACTAGCATTTCTTTCTTAACATACTGGTTGTTTTGTTCAGTTTTCAAAGATCAAATGAACGGTCGCTCTTTAACGCGACAACAATCATTGTATCATCTTATTTCGTAGAAGTCAATACCTTGTTGCTATTTATTTTGTCACGCGTTTTTTGCTTTTGTTGGCGACATAAATAATCATACCACTAAACTTCGTGGAAGTCAATGACTTTCTTGAATCTTTTATCCATTTGTTTTGACCTCGATGTCGCTTGGTTTAAGAGCGACCAAATAAATATAACACATAATAAAAATGAGAGTCAATGTTTTTTTGAAAACTTCTCCCAAATATCTTTGGTGTTTCTCCGTTTATAAATCTTGCCTTTTAATTTCGCAGAAGTTAATTACAAATATTTACAAAAGTTTAGCACTTACCACTAAAAAAAGCGGGTAAACACCGCCCAATCATTTTTCTGAATTTCTACTTTGGCATATAAGCAGACATTTATCCACAAACAGGCTAGCAGCCCATATCATTGGAATTACTGTAGATTTAAACAAATCTTCATCCTTTCTTACCTATCTAAAAAAACCTGAGCTGATTATCAACTCAGGTTTCTTTTTTAGTTGGCTAGGCACTCTCATCCATGTCAAAATCCATCTTTTGAAACAGTAGCAGGGGCATTTTAAATATATATGCCGTTGCAATAAATACACCTACTACCATTCCGATGATAACAATCAAACTACTGATTGATAATCCTCCTACTCCAGGAATCACGTTCGCAATGTTACACCCTGGTGCCATACGAGAAGCTACCCCCATTAGTAACCCTCCGCCAACCGCATATGGCATTCTTGCTAACTTTGGCTTTCTAAGTCTAAAGCTCTTACTTAATAGCGCTGATACAAACGCACCAACAATCATAAAGATTATCAGCGTTTCCTCTGGTCCTATACCTATTAACGGAAAATCAGCAAACATACCGTTTAAATAGGCGTTTTGATAAATAAAATCATCCCCAAGAACAAAGGATAACAAAACACTTGCAATCCGGGTTTCAGGACCAGTAATACTAATCGAAGACATAACAACGAATTGAATCGTTGCAAGAATCCCTAATAAAACTGCCACTAAACGAATATCCCAATGACTTTTCGTAAAAGGATTTCCTTTTAAATCACTTATTGATTCCTTTATGCCTTGACCTATTCCCTTCCAACCAAATTGACGAACTGCTATAAATAACATGAATCCAACTACTAATACAGGTAATAGTAAAAATGGTAAGTTTAATTGAAATAAACTAAAGCCTTGTTCAGTTAATAATAATGGTTCAAAGAAATAGCTCTCTGCCCACGGATCATAAATAAATGCAAATAAAATATTGCCTATCATCATACAAACAATAACGATCCAAAACTGTATATATCCCATACCAGCACGATACAACGCACCAGATGCGCAACTTCCTGCAATCGTCATTCCAATTCCAAATAATATTCCACCAATAAGATTTGAAAATCCGATTGGCATCGACCAAACTTCCCCTATTGATGCTAAACCTAACGTAAGAACTAGTCCCCATCCAACCATTGCCGTTGCAATTAAAACAAGAACTCCTTTACCAATCCTGCTGTCACGAACACTAATCCAATCACGAATCGATGCTGTGAAGCAAAAGTCTGCTTTTTGCAGTAAAAAGCCGTAGAGAAAACCAAAAATTGCGGCAAGAATAAACATATCTAAGATAAAAAACATGTGAATCCAACCCCGCTTTTACAGCTTTTTCAAGAAGATTTTATACTCACCGTTTTCGGATACAATCCCTAATACTTCGGCAATTTTGTTCATCTTCACAGCTGCTGGTATCGTCTTCGTTGCTATAGAATGATCTGTTACTTCCACAACCACTTCTCCTGGTTTTGCTTTTTTCAATGCCGCTAAAGCTATATTTAATGTGTGTGGACAAACTTCCCCAATTCCATCTACCACATGATCTGGCTCAATTGTTGTTAATTCTTCTTTAGTTAAAGACATGTGTAAATCCTCCTTTTAAAAATAAGTTTTGTTTCAAAGGCATCCAAATGAACGCTTTTAACAAAAATCATTTAATAAAGCTCTTTTATATCATTAATGATATTCTCTTCGCCTACTCGAATTTCTTCATCCCATTCCAGCATACCACCGGCATAGTTTTTGACATTATCTATCCCGTTCATCTTAAAAAATTTTGACGTCTCATGACTACGCCTGCCACTTCTGCAAACTAATACATAGGAGCGATCTTTTTCAAAGTCATCAATAACATCTACAATTTCACTCATTGGGATCAATGGTAATCCTGGAATATGTGCTTCAACATATTCCTCGTGTTCACGAATATCAATGACAATCGATTCATCGTCCTTCAAAGCTTCTTTTAATTCATTCACATCAATTTGAGTAATACCTTCTTTTTCATATGCCATAGCAATCACCTATTTTTCAATTTTTGTCGTAGAGACATTTCCATATTCTGCCCATGACCCTTCATATGGTTTAATAGAATCATAGCCTAATAGTCTAAGTGTGAAATACGTATGAGCACCACGCACATTTGTTTGGCAATACGGAACAATCGTCTTATCTTTCGTTACACCTTTTTCTTCATATAATGCTGTAAGTTCATCAAATGATTTAAACGATGGCACTCCATCTACATCTTCGACAGCTTCACTCCACTCGATGTGAACAGCATTTGGAACATGGCCTCCACGTTCAGCGCGTAAATTTTCTCCAGTATATTCCTCTTCTGATCTGGTATCTAACATAATTACGTTATCGTCATCTAATGAAGCTTCTACAGTTTCTAAATCACAAACTAATTTTTCATTTGCCGTAGCAACAAAATCACCTTTCGTTATTTCAGGCGACTCAGTTGATACATCTTCTCCTGCATTCAACCAAGCTGTAAATCCACCATTAAATATTTTTAAATTTTGATGACCATAGTACTCTAATGCATAAAATAAACGAGCAGCACTTAAGCTTGATCCATCATCATAGATAACAACCGTTTCATCCTGATCTATTCCAATTTCCTGCATTAATGCCGCAAAAGGTTCAGCTGGTAATAGTACCCCATCATATGGACTTTCAGGATCAGCAATCTCAGGCCATGTAATATGAGAAGCTCCTGGAATATGGCCCCCTTCATATCCTTCTCCACGTAAATCTACGAACTGCACGTTTTCATCATCTAAATGATTGGCTACCCACTCCACATCAACTAATAAATTAGCGTTTGGATAAGTAGCTGTTCCTTCATTATCTTCTGTTTCATTTGCATTTGTATTATCTGTTGTTCCTGCTTGGTCTTGAGAACAACTTATTAATAAGATTGATAGTATAATTGCTGTAAAAAATAAACTTAGCTTTTTCAACTTTACTTCCTCCCACAGATGTATTATAGTTTTTGTTGTCCATTCATAATACATTTAATCCTATCGTTTTACAAGGAATTAATTCGATTTTTTCGGAGGTTTTATTATATGTTAAAAATTAGCAATTTGTTTATGATTCTATTTGTATTTATACTGTCAGGCTGTGCTATGATTTCAAAGGAAGAAGCTAAAATGCGAGAAGAAGCAGGCCAATTAACAAAGATACAATTTTATGTTCCAAGTGAAAATGAAAATATCATTAGTATGATTGATATTCGCGAAAGTCAACCAGTGGGAACTATTGACACCGGGGAAAAGCCAACCAATTTGGTATTTGATAGTACCATGCGCACAGCTTATGTTGCAAACCAAAATAGTGGAACTATTGGTATTATAAATACTCAGTCACTAGAACAGGAAAAGGAGATTGAGGTTGGTCCTTTACCGCATGGTTTAGCATTGAGTAACAATAACCAAACACTTTATGTAGCAACAGTTGGAGATCAGTTTGTTGATGTCATCAATACGAATAATCAAGAAGTGGTAAATAAAATTGATCTTGGCGAAAATGCTAGATCAATTTATCCATTGTTATTAGAAAATAAACTCTATATTACAGATCACGAAAATGATAGAGTTTACGTGATTGACACAGATAGTCAATCAGTTATTCATACGATAAAAACTGGTCAAACACCGCGTGTTATTAGATCCAATGCTGAAGGAACAAAAATATATGTAGCAGCAAGTCAGTCAAACCAAATAGAAGTATATAATACCGAAACGTATGAACAACTTTCATCAATTAAAGTAAACGGTAATGCTACAGATCTCGTTATTACAGAAGATGAAAGTACTGCTGTAGTTACTCAATTAGAAAGTAATCAGGTTGAGATAGTAAACTTACAAACCGATGAAGTTATAGAAACAATTCCTGATTTACCCGGTGCCAAACATGTGTCATTTAACCGTAAGGAAACGAAAGCTTATGTAACCTTAAGTGATTCTAATGAAGTAGCAGTTATTGATATGGAAACACATGCAGTAGTTGAAAAAATAAAAGTCGGAGATTCCCCTCATGGAATAGAAATTAAGGCCTTACCTGGAATTGGCGGAAGTTGTTAATAATTTATTATGAGGAAACACTCCCACATTTTTAATGAATCGGGGGTGTTTTCTTTATGAATAAATTCTTATAAAAAGATACTTTTTATCTTACACTTGCACATGAATATAGTCATTGCATAAGCACAGAACTAATTGCACCTTCATAAAATACTTTTAAAGAGGTGTATTTATGAAGGAGCAAGAGGTAATAAAGAAACTGAAGGAAGAAAATGAAAAGCTTAAAACAGAAATATCCATTCTCAAATACAAATTAGAACTTATAGAAGAGCAAAAAGAGACCATTGATTTTATAGCAGAGTGCTACAAATAGAATCTCTATGACTTTTGCGTATTCAAGCGGTTTGTACATTCTCCTTACATTTAATCAAAAAAGCAGCACCTTCTCCATATCGGAAGGTGCTGCTTTTTTTCACTTTAATAGGTATGACCCGTACGGGATTCGAACCCGTGTTACCGCCGTGAAAGGGCGGTGTCTTAACCACTTGACCAACGGGCCAAAGTAATGGCGGAGAAGGAGGGATTTGAACCCTCGCGCCGCTTACACGACCTACACCCTTAGCAGGGGCGCCTCTTCAGCCACTTGAGTACTTCTCCACTGGCTCCACAGGTAGGATTCGAACCTACGACCGATCGGTTAACAGCCGATTGCTCTACCACTGAGCTACTGTGGATCAATCACAAATTGTACTTTTCAATGAGCTTGTCCGTTTGAATTGGATGTGCTCAAAGCGGTTTGCTTTTTCGTTGAAGACTTCGCTTTTCGCAGAACCTGCTGGATGTTTTCTCGATGATGCTTACGGTTCAGCTACTGTGGATCAATCACAAATTGTACTTTTCAATGAGCTTGTCCGTTTGGATTGGATGTGCTCAAAGCGGTTTGCTTTTTCGTTGAAGACTTCGCTTTTCGCAGAACCTGCCGGATGCTTTCTCGATGATGCGTACGGTTCAGCTACTGTGGATCAATATTACTTTATTAATAATGGGCCTGAGTGGACTTGAACCACCGACCTCACGCTTATCAGGCGTGCGCTCTAACCAGCTGAGCTACAGGCCCACAATTGGAGCGGGTGAAGGGAATCGAACCCTCGACATCAGCTTGGAAGGCTGAGGTTTTACCACTAAACTACACCCGCATGGAGTTTTATCTTATTTTTAAATTTTGGCTTACGCTCTTTTCATGTCCCTGCATCTTCTAGCTTATTCAAAGGTGTTCTATGCTTCGGGACAACTCGTAGCTTACTCGGTGGATGTTTTGCTCGTGGCTGAGGTTTTACCACTAAACTACACCCGCATGGAGTTTTATATGGGGCGACTGATGGGAATTGAACCCATGAATGCCGGAACCACAATCCGGTGCGTTAACCCCTTCGCCACAGCCGCCATCTTGGCAGGGGCAGTAGGAATCGAACCCACACTGGAGGTTTTGGAGACCTCTGTTCTACCGTTAAACTATGCCCCTATTAATCATAAGGTAAAAAAACTATAAACTCTATACTAGCGTATTTTACCATCCATTTTTTGTGAAGGTGGTGGCTCGGGACGGAATCGAACCGCCGACACACGGATTTTCAGTCCGTTGCTCTACCAACTGAGCTACCGAGCCGAATTATAATTGAAAACTCATAAGATATCTCGCTCTTTACTTAGTTTCGAAGATCATTCATTGATGTACTGTGCTCGTCGCGTTGCATGCCTATTCACTGAAGTTTAACGCTCCTCGCAAGCCTGTACATTGATGTCATTTTCAATGATGTTAGCGGCTCTCTACCAACTGAGCTACCGAGCCATATTAAAATTGACAACTTATAAGATATTTCGTCTTACTTAGTTTTGGTTCATGTTCGTTTAAATTAATGGCGGAGGAGGAGGGATTCGAACCCCCGCGAGCCGTGAAGCCCCTGGCGGTTTTCAAGACCGCTCCCTTCAGCCAGACTTGGGTACTCCTCCATAATAAATTTTTTTAAAAAAATTAACTGTTAAAAGTAGTAACTCAAACAATAATAGCGGCGGAGGGGATCGAACCCCCGACCTTACGGGTATGAACCGTACGCTCTCGCCAGCTGAGCTACACCGCCAAATTAAGAATGGAGCCTAGCGGGATCGAACCGCTGACCTCCTGCGTGCAAAGCAGGCGCTCTCCCAGCTGAGCTAAGGCCCCATAATTTATATTACAATGGTCGGGAAGACAGGATTTGAACCTGCGACCCCTTGGTCCCAAACCAAGTGCTCTACCAAGCTGAGCTACTTCCCGTTAATGGCGCGCCCGAGAGGAGTCGAACCCCTAACCTTTTGATCCGTAGTCAAACGCTCTATCCAATTGAGCTACGGGCGCTCTAAATATTTATATTTTAAAACAAGGGAAAGTTATTTTGCTTACGCAAAAAACTATGGTGCCGAGGGCCGGACTCGAACCGGCACGATAGTTACCTACCGCAGGATTTTAAGTCCTGTGCGTCTGCCAATTCCGCCACCCCGGCTTGGCATGGTAAATTGTAGCTGGGCTAGCTGGATTCGAACCAGCGCATGACGGTACCAAAAACCGTTGCCTTACCGCTTGGCTATAGCCCAATAATAATATGCTTTTATTTCACTTTAATTTAAGTTAATGGTGGAGGGAGTAGGACTCGAACCTACGAACCCGATGGGAGCGGATTTACAGTCCGCCGCGTTTGGCCAACTTCGCTATCCCTCCATTAGAAAGCCTGGCGACGTCCTACTCTCGCAGGGGCAAAGCCCCAACTACCATTGGCACTGGAGAGCTTAACTTCTGTGTTCGGCATGGGAACAGGTGTGACCTCTCCGCTATTGCCACCAGACATGAAATATTCAGTTTTTTTGTACCTTAAAAACTAGATAAGAAAGGTTACAAGAACATCGAATCGTCTAGCTGCGACTCCCAGGTCCTCGCTGATATAAGCAACTCCTCTTCAAGGCTGAAAAACCACAGCCTTTACGCGGTTTTGCTTATCCAGTCGGACCTAAACGGTCGTCTCCGCTTCCTAAATTTAGTTAAGTCCTCGATCGATTAGTATCCGTCAGCTGCACGTGTCACCACGCTTCCACCTCGGACCTATCAACCTCATCG
>NZ_JAFBDR010000047.1 GCF_016908325.1 Aquibacillus albus
TGTCAACTCTATTATACCAAATGTTGGGGGATTTTCTTTTTCTTTTTGTATTTTTATCATTTTACATATTTTAGGAAACGTTTTTCAGTAGTCTCAACCTGTCCCCTTGTCCCAAGAAAGGGTTTTCAATATTTTTGAAGAACTAATAGAATAAGGAGGTCTGGATTTAATGGAAAATAATCACGCCAAACTATTGAATAATATAGAGGAAAATATAGCTAGCTGTATTTTAGGGAAATCTAATGAGGTCAAGCTTTTGATGACTGCTCTCTTGGCTGGCGGACATGTGTTAATTGAAGGGGTTCCGGGCACTGGTAAAACTATGCTCATAAAAGCATTAGCCAAAACGATTCAAAGTGATTTTAGACGGGTTCAATGTAATCCTGACTTGTTACCAACAGATATTACAGGGTTTTCCATTTATCACCCAAAAGATGAGCGATTTGTTTTTACGCCAGGTCCCATCTTAACAAATATACTATTAGTAGATGAAATTAATCGTGCATCTACGAAAACACAATCTGCTTTACTGGAGGCAATGGAAGAAAAGCAGGTAACGGTTGATGGAAAGATACATGCCTTACCTCAGCCCTTCTTTGTGATGGCAACACAAAATCCAATTGAATTTGAAGGGACATACCTTTTACCAGAAGCGCAGTTAGACCGCTTTATGATGAAACTACATCTAGATTATCCGGAAAGGCAAACAGAAAAAAAGTTACTGTTATCTCAAGGAATGAAACGACCAATAGACGAGATATCCCCTGTTACAGATATGTCCACGATTGAATCTATACAACAGTACATACAATCTACTCATGTTGCTGAAAGTGTTGTCGATTATATTTTATCGATTGTTGAAGCAACAAGAAATCACGACTCTATATTTTTAGGGGTAAGTCCACGGGGAACACTCGCATTAATCCAAGCAGTTAAAGGATTGGCTCTCATTAATCAAAGGGATTTTGCTACACCTGATGATGTAAAGTTTTTGATCCCTTATGTTTTTAATCACCGAATCATTCTACACACGGAAGCACAGATGCGTGGCGACACAGTCGATAACATTATGCAATCTATTGTCGATGGTGTTCATGTTCCGAAAAGATTGGAGAAGTGATGTCATGCTACAAGCGATCAAGCAATTAATGCCCAAGGACCAAGGGCCATTAGTTTGCGGAGTTATCATTGTTTGGGTAAGTAGCCTACTCTATCTTTTGTTTTCTGGTGGTAAGCTAGCATTTATCCTGTTTGTCATCATAACGATGATCTCTACCTATCAGCTTTTATTAGCCAAGTGTAGTGGAATACATACTATTACGGGCGATAGGATATCAAAGCTTCCAAAACGATTGGAAGCAGGTGATTTCTATCATATAAAAACAACATTCCGGATTCCTGGATTTTGGCCTATTCTCTATGTATTGATTAAAGAACGATTAACCCACCACAAATTTGGTACGCAAATCTATGAATCATCCTTTGTTCCAAATTTTTATCGGTGTGGGGATATTGCTTATTCGATTCCTAATTTGAAGCGTGGAAGCTATACGTTTGAGGAAACAGAATGCAGCACTGGAGATTTGTTAAATTTATTTGAACATAAAAGCTCTCTCCAGCTACCTTTATCCTTTAACGTCTATCCACGAACAGTGCATATAGACAACTGGCCTTACGTATCCTCGTTTCGAAAAGCGATTCGTCAAACGTCCGCTTCTAAGTACCAGAAGGAGACTATCGAAATGGATGGAATACGTGACTACGTTCATGGTGACCGATTGTCGATTATTCACTGGAATGCATCTGCTAAAACAGGAGATTTAAAAGCAAAGGAATTTATTAGAGAATCCGTACCGAATATTCTAATTTTGATTGATCAATATTACGCTTCCTATCATGATGAGGAACAGTTTGAATTAGCTGTATCAACAGCTGCCTCCATCATTCGATATATTCGAAATCATCAGATACCTGTTGGTCTGTTTTTACCTGGAAAACAAATCCGGTTTTATGAACCAAGACCAGGTGTAACCTATAGTCATCGCTTGGAAGAGCACTTACTTCATGTTGATAAGAACGGAGAAATCCCAATTGAGGAAGTACTTCTTAATCAAAAATTAAAACAATTGCAAGGCAGTCTTGTTATAGTCATTACTCCTGAAGCTAGTGACTCTTTATTTCAACGCTTGCAAGGCTTAAAAAAAATACAGCTGCATCCATGTCATATTTTTCTATCGTCAAAAGATATGCCAGAAACAGAACTATGGGAAAATCAATTAAAAAAGGAACGGATCCGATATTATCCGGTCCGTTCTTTAGAAGCATTACCAGCAGTACTTGGGGGTGATTAAGCTTGAAAAAAGTCGATTGGCTAATGCGTTGTCAGATTTTATTTACGGGTGTTTTCCTGTATTCCTTTTTAACATGGTTGTCTACTCATTTGCTACCAGAAGCGATTCGGCTGATTACCCTCGTTTTGATCATCACTTGTGTAATCGAAATGTTTTTTTCATTTAACAAGTGGTTTCGCTGGACAATGGAACTGCTTATTTTCCTAATCATCCTTATTTTGCTGAATTGGAAGTACATTCGTCCAGAGGAGTACACATTGGCAATGATTCTGGAGAGCCTGTGGAATCTATTGCAATTAGAAAATTTCATTCCTATTTTAATGATTACAATAAGTTCATGGTTAATCTATCTATTTATGATTCGATGGTTTGCATCAAAATGGAGAGTACTGGCAACTATTTTAATTAGTACGATTAGCTTATCCATTTATGACACTTTTACGTTTCTTGAATTGTGGAGCGATGTGACAATTATGGTTACTGCTAGTCTCTCGCTTCTTGTTATACACCATTTTAAAGCGCTCAGAAAGAAAAGCGCTGAAGGATGGGAGCACTTAATGGATTATCCCGGAACTGTTATTGGAACAATAGTTATATTTTTTTCAGTAATTATCCTGACAAGTGCTTTCACCCCAGAGGATATTCGTCCATTGCTGACAGATCCATACACTGCTTGGAAAAATTATCAAGGGGAAGAAGCTGCTGTTTCCCGTTATACGGATGGATCATCTTCTTATGATCGTCTATCTGGAGATAGTCGTTCCGGATATAGTCGTGACGATAGCCAATTAGGAGGTGCATTTGATTATGATTATTCCCCTGTCATGACAGTAGATACTTCCCTTCCTACTTATTATCGAGGGGAAACGCGTTATTTTTATAATGGAAACGGCTGGGAAAAAGGGAATGTAGACGATCGTCTCGAAGATCATCAGTTGCTCTCCATAGCGGATGAGGAAGTATTGAGACAAAGAGGTAGTTCTCCTGTCGATCGTTCTTTATTACAAACAAAAGAAGTTAAACAAACGATTACATTTTCAGAAAAAGCCGCTTACTCAGGCAATGTGTTACTTGGGTCCTATAGAATGGAATCAGTTGCAATTCTTGATCAAATCGAACGGGAGGAAGAGGTAACATATGAGTCTGCCATCTATCAATCTCTAAAGGAGGACCAGGGGCTTCAATCCTCACTACTTTGGTTACCGACTGTAGCAGAGTTATATTATTTCGATGCATCAAGAATGTTTCCTAGAGAATATCAAGTGATTTCAGAAGTACCGCTACTTGATGAAGAAGGGTTAAGAGAAGCACCTTCGATAGACAGAAATGATGACTTTTGGGAAAAATATCTACAATTACCTAATGAACTACCAAAAAGAATTTCGGAGCTCTCCGAAGAGATTGTCGCAGAACAAACGAATACGTATGATCAAGTGAAAGCAATTGAATCCTACCTAAAGGAGACATATACCTATACGACAGAGCCAAACGAAAGCTTAGGGGAAAGTGATGATTTTGTCGATCGATTTTTATTTGAGGTAAAAGAAGGATACTGTGATTATTTTTCGACGTCAATGGTTGTCTTAACTAGAACACTCGGTATTCCTGCTCGATGGGTGAAAGGTTATACGCACGGTAATCGAATCCATGAAGTAAATCAATACTATCTAGACGAAATGGATCCATTGGCACCAGGTGTTTTTGAAATCCGTAACGCAAACGCTCATTCTTGGGTGGAAGTTTATTTCCCGGGCTATGGCTGGATCCCTTTTGAACCAACTGCTACATTTTCCCAACCGACATTAGAAGTTCAAGAGGAAACAGAAGCTCCCTTGTCAAATCAGAACGAAATCGAATCTGCTGAAGAAGAACAAAAGAAAAATTTGTCTATCAAAATAAATGGGCAGACCATTCTTATTGCAATCGGTGTGGTGATCATTGCAAGTACATCTTTGATACTGCTATGGGGACATAAACATGAGATTTATTGGCATATTTGGAAAAAGCGAAGTGGAAAAACTGTGAACGAAAAAATCATTCTCGAAGTGGAACGCCTACTTCATTTTGGGAAACGGCGGGAATATGATAGCCTTAACAGTGAAACGCTACAGGAAACATTTACACGATGGACCAACCAAAATATACAATTGGAAAAGAATTTAAAAATAGTTGTCACCCTTTTTGAAAAAGCAAAATACGGCCCTGAAAACATGACCGAAAACGAACTCATACTTATCCAAGAAAAAATAACCGAAATTAGAAATATAATGTAGAGGGACAGAGGGACAGGTTCCTTGTCCCAGGTGTTATGGGACAAGGAACCTGTCCCTCTGTCCCATTCAATTTTTTAAATCGAATAAATACTTCCTTATTCCATAACCTATTATTATCTAGGAGGTGTTTGTTATGACAAAGAAGAAAAATAAAACAGCAGAAAACATTAAAGACACCGCAGGAGCTGCTTTCCACACTATCCATAGCGCGTTAGAAACAACTGAGGATGCCGCTATGGATGCTGTAGATGCAACTACTAACGCTATAGACAATGCAACAAACAACAATCGCAACAAAAAACGTAATAATCAATAAATAGGGACAGGCCTTGTCCCTGTCCCCCTTGTCCCTCTTCTTTAGCACATCAAAGTCAGATAAGATTCCTTCCCCCCTATTTTCTCTTTTGATTTAGTACATAAAATATAGTCTAATACCGATGCATTGACTAACTCACTTTAACTTATATAGTTTAAAAATTCTGTAAATAATATCACTAATTGGAAAAATAAGGTCCTTACTCTTATTGTTTCTAGTCATGAAAACTTGCTACAATAAAGATGTAAATATGGGATGTGCGTGAAGGGACACGGGACCTGTCCCTCTGTCCCAACCAAGTCAGGAGTGGGATTTTGCCGAAAGTTAGAAATATCATTGCTTTATTACTTATCGCTGGTGCACTTTGGCATCTTTATGGAGAGACGTACAATCGTTTTGGTGTGCAAGGCGTTGTTGAAGAAATTCGCTCCGATGTGAATGAAATAAAAGAGAATCCAAAAGTAATAGCTATCATAGATACGTTAAACCAAGAGATTCAGCTGTTAGTTGGTAAATTTACAGAAAATAACCAGATTGACGAACAACCAAATCAACCTGTTCCTGAAAAACCACAACTAGATGCTCCGTCTGAACAATCCTTTTCCATTCATAATGTCGAAATTGGCGACTACCGTTCAGAAGTGGAACAGCAAGTAGGGACTCATGAACGTTCGTCTTTGAATGATTACAGGGTCGATTGGGTTACCTATCATGAAAATTATCAAAACTTTTTCATGGCTGCTTATAATGAGCAAAATCAAGTCGTTGGATTATACACAAATCAGGACTTACTAATGTCGACACAAGAAATCACCTTTGAAAGTTCAAAAGAGAACGTTTTATCTCAGTTAGGAGAGCCAATTAAAGGCATACGAAAAGGGTTCGTACATTATCAAACTCAAAACAACGAAGAGTATCATATGTTTCTTATCGATAACAATTATGTAACGATCTTTTATGATAAGCATGAAGACAATACAATCACAGCAATCCAGATCATTAGTACAGATCTCGAACAACAAAAACAAAATTACTTTGCTGAGCCAAGTGATGAATTAAAAGAAGGGTTCGAATATCAATTATTCGATCTAACTAATGCTGCAAGAGTCAACCACGGTCTTTCCGTTTTAACCTGGGAGGAATCAGTAAGAAAGACTGCTCACGATCACAGCAAAGATATGGCTGACAATAACTATTTCAGCCACACGAACCTGGAAGGACAATCCCCGTTTGATCGATTAACCGAAGATGGTATTACCTATCGAATGGCTGGGGAAAACCTTGCAGCCGGTCAACCAAGTAGCATTTTCGCTCATGAAGGTTTAATGAACTCTCTCGGTCACCGGGAAAACATATTAAAACCAGATTATGAGCTACTCGGTATTGGTGTTGCTTTTAACACAGAGGCGCAACCATATTATACAGAAAAGTTTTTGACTAAATAGAATGGGACAGAGGGACAGGTTCCTTGTCCGAGACTACTGAAAAACGTTTCCTAAAATATGTAAAATGATAAAAATACAAAAAGAAAAAGAAAATCCCCCAACATTTGGTATAATAGAGTTGAC
>NZ_JAFBDR010000048.1 GCF_016908325.1 Aquibacillus albus
CATAATATTCACCTCCAGAATATTATGCAGCGAAACTATCAGAACTGTACATACTTAATTAATCATTTCTGTACATTATTAAAGTAGCATTTATAACGATGCCTATCGATGTTATATAATTGATAGGCATTTATTATCTAATATATAGTGAAAAGCCTCTAGTGATGAATAGTCCAAACGACAACTTTGGTTGACTTAGGTGTTTCAAAGCTCACTGAAAGTTTCTCCAATTTCATCATATTTTCCTCTTTTAATTTCATTTATTCATTAAAATATTCTTTGTTATATTCAGAGACTCGAAACCACAGGAAACTTCAGGAAAATTTCACCTGAAAGCTCCATGCCTTAGATTAAATGGTAAGATGTTTAGAGATACATAATTTTAATTCTTAGACTGTAGATGGGTGATTGAGTAATAACTTGTCTTAAATTCCAAAAACATTCTGTGAACAGAGGTAAATGATTTATATGTAATACCTCCAAATCAAGTTTTGGTCATACAACTCCATTTATATTTCCATACCAAGACAGATTGCCCATTACAGTCACATAAACGGATGTAACGTAACGCCCCAAGGACTGGTGCAACAATTACAATCAGAATAAACTTTGCAGGTCGTGAACAAGGAGGGATATTAATGTCTGACGAGAATAAAAGACAGAAAATAAAAGTAATTCAATTTGATAAGAGCAAAAATACATTAATGGAATCCACTCAGCCCCAAGAAACGTTTGAAGACGTAGGCGGTATGGAAGATTTAAAGAAAAAAATTAGAATGAACTTTATCTTACCACTGCAAAACCCTGAATTTTTCAAAGCTTATGGCAAAGAGGCTGGCGGTAGCTTATTGCTATATGGTCCCCCTGGATGTGGGAAAACTTTTTTAGCAAAAGCAATTGCTGGTGAGATAGATGCAAATTTTCTTCACCTAGAATTGCAAGCGATATTATCCTTGTACGTTGGTGAGAGTGAGCATAACCTTCATGATGTATTCGAAAAAGCTCGTGAACATAAACCTAGTGTATTGTTTATCGATGAGTTAGATGCGCTTGGTGGAAGTCGACAAAACATGCGGCAGCACCACGAACGCATGCTAGTGAACCAATTATTGATTGAACTGGATGGACTAAGCTCCCACAACGATGGAGTCTATGTAATCGGGGCAACAAATACACCTTGGTATTTAGATTCAGCACTACGGAGACCGGGCAGATTTAATCAATTAATTTTTGTTCCGCCGCCAAGTGAAGAGGAACGTGAGCACATTCTCAGTCTAAAGCTAAAAGATAAGCCACAGGAAAAGCTCCAGTTAAAGAAGGTGGCAAATAAAACGCAGCTGTTTTCCGGTGCCGACCTGGAGCAGCTCATTAGCGATGCGGTTGAAAATGCCTTACATCGTTCACTTGAAACAGGAGAGCTACAGCCGCTTACGAATTCTGATGTGATGAATGTATTAAAAGAACGAAACCCAACAACAATGGAATGGTTCTCAACCGCGAAAAACTATGCAACCTTTAGTGATGTCAACAAAAACTATCAACACGTACTAGACTATATAAAAGAAAACAAAATTAAATAGGAGTGAATTTGTTTTGAATGAGGAAATCCAATACTCACAATACGATAGAGTTGTACAGCTATTAGACTGGAATAGATTCAGAGAAGCAGTCAAAGAAGCCGAAAACTATATTCAAATGTATCCAGATGATGCAGATGGTTATGCACTACTCGGCCGAATCTATTTGGCGATGGACGAATATAAAAAAGCGTTGCACTGGTCAGAAGAGTCACTTCGCAGGGATCCAGAAAATCCTACAGGTTGGGAAGTTAGAGCACTAACTTTATATACAAAACAAGACTGGAAGGCTACGATGCATACAATTAAGGAAGCATTAGCATTGTTTCCTGAGAATGGTGTATATTACCTACTTGAAGGAAATATTCACAATAAAAATGCAAATCCGAAAAAAGCGAAGGTAAGCTTTGAACAGGCATTAGAGCTTGAACCCTACAATGCAGTTTATCTTGCCCATTATAGTTACACGCTAAGCATGCTTCGCGAAGACGAGCCATCCACTGAGGCTGAGGTCCAAGCACTGGATTTAGATCCTGATAATTATCTCGTTTTCATGTATTTAGGATGGGCAGCGGATCAACGCGGTGAGCACGATAAAGGTCTGGATTATATGGAAAATGCTGTTCGTCTCGAACCTGACAATGAACAAGTACGTAACGAATATGTGGAACTTCTACAAAAACAATATAAGCTTTACCGAATTTTATTATATCCAACAAAGGTATTTAGAAAAATGAAACCATGGATTGCTGTTGTTACTTGGATCCTAGTCTGGATTATTTTCAAGCCGCTTGTACTCGTCTTTATCGTTTTATATGTCTTGTCACATTGGTCTACTAAACTTATCGTTAATAAGAAAATATATGGCAGATTATCTGGAAACTAGTTACTGTCACAGTGACGCCTCGGATTTTGTCGAAGGCTATGGGGTCAAACCCCTGTCGTGGATAAAGTGTGTTGATTCATCATCAAAAGGAAGTTTGAAGTAAATAATGTAATTACTGTGCTATTTCGTGAAATTGTTGAAGGTTGTTAGCTAGATAGTTAATTGACTGTGACAAAGTGATATAGCAATTGACTATTGTTTGAGATGTAACCATGGATCTTCATTATAGTGACATTTTAAGATTACTATCTTCCTTAAGAAGGGAGGTGGTAGGATGACATTATCAAGCATTAAGCCTAGTAGCTCAATTCTGTTTAACATTATTAGCTACACTTACACTTATTGTAACTATTGTTGTCTTTCTAAACAAAAAGAAATAACCGTCCCCATGACCAGTGGAAAAGGCGGTTACTTCTTTGTTAAAACATACATGGTTAGCCGCTCTTTATGCGGTCTGTAGTTACGCTTACCGAGTGGTTGCATCCACTCGGTTTATTTTGTTTATATTGTATAAGTTATTATAATATAAGTCAAAAATGATTGGTCACAGTGACACCCTGGATTAAGTTAGGGAATAGATCGCAACTGTGACAACCGTGTCGAATAGCAGAAAAAATTTCCCGGGAAATTTGTCAGTTGTTGTTTGAATTAGTTTTGACTGGAGATATGTCTATCCCTCATTTTAATTTCTCTGGCAAGGAAAGGATGGATTCTATTAATGTATTCAGTTTGTTTTCCACTCGGTGTAATAAATAAAAGGTTACAGCAATAGGAAATCCAATATCCGTGATTAAAGACAACCATGTTTCCTCCAATGTAATTCCTCCTTTTCTCTCTGGATTCTTTTATAGAGATTGGTCTTGTTGTAATTTGGATAAGGAGCCTGTCCCTAATCCTAGTTGGTAGAACAAAAGGGAGCGGAATGCCCGCTCCCTAATCATTAGATGACAATATCAAATACGTTACGTTCCACAATTCTTGCGCTATGTTTACTAACGAAATCACCGCCGGATGAATAAAAAGCATTTTGGGCAATGATGGTATCCATCGCTTGGTTAATAGCAGCTGAATCTGCTGGTTCAATGGGATTATCCATAGAGATTGTAACGATTTTGCTTTCTTCATTTAAAAATTTTAGCTCCAATGTTTTCAAAATCATTCACCTCCTTCCTTTCAGTGCGTGTTGTACTGATTACTCAACGGTTATAAGTGAGCTATCGTTTTGTTTCACAGAATAGAGTGTTCTTGTTTGTAATGGAACTAATGCTTCTGTGATTGCAAGTAACTGATCTGGTGTTGCTGCTGTTTTAACATTGTTGAATGTTTTGTTCTTATAAATAGTGTTTCCAGTGTCTAAATCAACGCCATCTTCAAAAACTAGCTGAAGTCGAGTATCTATTTTCGTTGCTACTGCCATGTTTGCCTCACCTCCTTCCTTCATATCTATAATCGTTAGGAATAGGGAAGTAGGTGTCTATTGGATGAAATTTTTTTAAAAAAGGGAATAGGTATGCAGACGAAGTTAATCCTGAAGATTAGATTGTTAAACGATATGGTACAGTGACGGTCTGGAATTTATCGAAGTGGATAGAAAGAGGGGAATGATACTTGTGCTCCATTTCTCGCTGCTAATTATATCTCGCAGAATAAGAACCAAAACTATTGCTATCGCACTTCTCAAGTATTGATCAAACGTTTGATTAATATAAATCAAGCAACGTACTGCTTAAGGTATGGTTACTTTTAGGAAAGTGTATTAGATATAAGAAAAGCTCTGTGTCCTTAATGGTAGGGGTTCATGAGAAGTGTTATCGCAATTCTATTTTTAATAGCGTGCGAAATAAACCTCCGAATAAACGGAGTGAAAGATTTTCAGTTTTTTGTTATTTTGGATTTTTTGTAGTAATGTAAAGACAAGATATTTATCTTTTTTTGTCTTAAGAAAGCCTCCTCTATAAAGAACTTCGTTTCATTTCTAATTTCTTGTTGATTCATTTGCTTAAACACTTCTATAATTCAAATTCTCATTGTATGAAAAAACTGAATAACTGGATGCTGAAATATGACTGTTAGTGTTCAAATATTGGCTCAGAAGGTTATCGTGTGCAGGAGGAGGTGTGAATTTCACTTAATATGGAATCCGGTGATTGTGGGCTTGCCGGATTCTTCTGTAAAGGATTCCAGGGAGCGGGTGTGGTAGTGATAGGCATAAATTCAAATATTAATAAGCCAAGGATAGTGAAAGTAATCCATCTACGTACCAAGAATAGACCTATTAATACAGAATGATTTTTATTAAAGGTAAAAAATATTTAATAGAAGGAGTATTTTCATGATTTTATGGGAGCTCCTATTGGAGTGGTATGGGGCATCTCACCACCTTTGTTTTTTCTTATACATTATTTCTAGATGAAAATTCTGTCTCTTTCATTAGTGATAAAGTATTGATTTTTATAAAAAATTACATACAAATGTAATATATTCTCTAGACTTATCTGTATAATTATGTCAATAATATAATAATACTAATAAATCTTTCGGCTTATGGTAAATTACAAGGAGTGATAGATAAATGGCACTATATAACTTGAGTGAACAGTTACTACAAGACATTGGTAAACAAATTATAAATGGTGACTTGAAGCCGGGGACAGTGTTACCAAAAGTAGAAACCTTAAGTAAGAATAGAGGTGTAAGTCGAACGGTCGTACGTGAAGCGTTAAAGGGATTAGTCGCTCGAAGGTTAGTTATGTCCTCCACCAAAGTAGGCACAATTGTTAGGGAGCGGTCAGAATGGTTATGGATGGATCCTAATGTTTTACTCTGGGCATCAGAATCAAATAATCAAAAATTGTTCTACATGCAATTACTAGAATTGCGGTTAGCCATTGAACCAGCAGGAGTACATTTAGCTGCTCAAAACGCAACTGAGAAAGACAAAGAAGAAATTCGTTTTCGATATAACCAACTAGAATCATCATTTGATAATGTATTAGAATGGCCTAATGCAGATTATGAGTTTCACAATAGTATTCTCCTTGCTGCACATAATGAATTGATGTTAAGCCTAGTAAAGAACTTAAGAGAAGTATTAATTAAAGGGCGACAAATAAATAGAAACGTTAATAAAAGTTTATCAGATGATGAAGAAAGATATAAAGGACTTTTGTTACATAAAGCGGTTATGGAAGCAATTTGTGCAGGAGACGGTCAATTAGCCCAAGAAAAAATGAGAGAACAGTTATTGAGATTAGTAGAAATAGTCAAAGCTTACCCAAGCTAAATTCTATTAATTATATGTATAAAAAAGGGGCCTCAATTTGGTTATTTATAAAGTGGTCCCTATGTCAAGGACACTTTTAAAAAAAGGCCTTAAATTTTAATAATTAATAGCGTATTCTTCCGGTAAGGAGGAGATACGACAT
>NZ_JAFBDR010000049.1 GCF_016908325.1 Aquibacillus albus
ACAAAAAGGCTTAGGATCAGCTCCAGTTCAATATAAAAACAAATTGGCAGCATGACCCCAAACCTTATGTGTCTACTTGACAGGGGTACGCTTACAGACCCCTTTTTATTGAAGGCTTTTAAATAATAAAAAAAGTCCTACTTGGTAAGTAGGACTTCAACATATATTTTCCTATCGATAAATCTCTGTTAAACTAGGGTACAATTTAACGTATTGCTGATACATTATTTGATACAAGTTATAGTTTTCATCATCTGGTCTATAGACTTTTGCATCATTTGTCGTTATAAAGCGGTCGGAAAACTCCTGATAATCTTTCACCCATCCTAGCCGAATAAATCCACTTGAAGCAGCACCAATCGCAGGCATAAATTCACTTTCAGCTGGAACTCGAACTGGAACTCCGATACAATCCGCTAATATTTGGCACCAGGAAGCACTTTTAGCACCACCACCAATTAATGTGATTGATTTGCTTTCATCAATATCCAATAATTCAATTAATTGTTTTAGAGAAAAACAGATTCCCTCAATCACAGCTCTGGTAAAGTCGCTCTTCTTCGTATTTGGACCAATTCCCCAAAATGCTCCTCTTGCTTCTGAGTCACTAATTGGATTTCGCTCACCATTCAGATAAGGTAAAAATAATACACCGTTACTTCCTGGACTGGCATCATTTATCAATTCTTCGTATGCAACGAAACTGGCATCGCTCTCTGCACTTCCTATGAATGTTTCTACTGCCCAATGATGAACATTCCCTACATTTAAAAGCGGAGCAATCGTAATCGTTGATTTTTGCGGCAAATGTGCTAAGTGAAAAACGCCATTCATACTAGACTCTAGATCTTCCTGCTCCTTTACCACTGCTACCCAACCAGTAGTTCCAATATAAAAGTAACTGTCTCCCTCTTTTACTGCACCCGCACCAATAGTGGATGCACCAGCATCACCGCTTCCACACAAAACCGGAGTCGATTCAGAGAACCCTGTTTCTGCTGAAGCATGTGCAGAGACATATCCAACTATCTCTTCAGGCTGACATAAATTAGGAAGTTTATCTAAATCAATGCCAATCTTCTCTAACAAATCCCACACCCACTGGCGTTCCAATAAATTCATCATACCTGTTGTCGCTCCTGCAATCGGATCTGTTACGAACTTGTTGGTTAATTGATAAATAATAAAATCCTTGGCATTAAATA
Source organism: Aquibacillus albus (assembly GCF_016908325.1). Lineage (GTDB taxonomy): Bacteria > Bacillota > Bacilli > Bacillales > Amphibacillaceae > Aquibacillus_A > Aquibacillus_A albus. Next base: position 1,206 of record NZ_JAFBDR010000049.1, read on the forward strand.
AAAAACATAAAGTATCTTCGTACAAATTTTTCTTATACTTTTCTAGCCACAATAATTTTGCTATTGGTGACGAAGGCTTTATAGAGTTTCCAGTTTTCTTTGTCAGTTCAGGAAATTTTTCATGTAAAAAAACAGCCTCTCCCTTCGCACGCGTATCTGAATATAATATCGCACGGTGTTTCTGATTGTTCTTCGAGACAGGGATGACATCCTCCATTTGCCCGGAAAAGGAAATCATCGACACTTGTTTTGGATCGATGGATAAGTCATTCCACCATGTTTGAGCAATTTTTTTTACAGCTTGCCACCACTCGGTTGGGTTTTGTTCTACTTCTCTATTTTCACCAAAATGGGTTGTCACTGGAACAGAATATTCTCCTTTGATTTCTGCTTGTTGATTAATTAATACTCCTTTAACTGCACTTGTTCCAATATCAAAAATAGCAACATATTCCAGGATTACTCCTCCTTTCTCCTTACAACTTTAACCAGATACCCGTTATGATGTCCTGCCTAATTTTTGAATAATTAATGCCACAATAATGATAATTCCTGTTATCACATCCTGCATATAAGAAGGAACCTGTAAAATCGTTAAGCCATTCGCAAGGACACCTAAAACGACTGCTCCATAAAGTGTACCTATTATATTCGGAACTCCACTTCTAATCACAGTCATCCCTAAAAATACTGCTGCATAGGCTGGAAGAAAAAATCCATCCCCACCTGTAGGGTGAGCGGAACCTAAACGAGAAGCAAGCAATGCTCCCGTAAAAGCCGCTAGCATTCCAGATAAAGCAAATGCAATTGTCTTATAACGCTTAATATGAATACCGGAAATTTCGGAGGCTTTTTCATTTCCACCAATTGCGTAAAATCTTCTGCCTAAAGACATGTTGGACATCATATACCAAAAAATAAAAACCGTTTTGATCATAATGATGGATAGTAGTGGAATAACTCCCAATTTTGTTTGACCAATAAATTGAAAAGCAGCCGGAATATTTTCAAAGACCGTCGAACCACCTGTTAGCCAAAACGTCACACCACCTATCACAGTCCCCATCGCCAAAGTCGTCACAAAAGAGATTACTTTAAAATGTGTAATGATAAGTCCATTGATCATGCCAATTCCAAACCCAAATACGATAGGTGCGAGTATGCATATAAAAATCGGACTACCCGTAGCAGCTAATTGTGCGGAAACAACACCACCAAAACTGGCCATCGCTCCTATCGAAAGATCAAACTCTTTGACAGACATCACCAAAGTAGCACCTACTGCGATGATAACTAAAAAGGAAATTTGCCGTGTAATGTTAATCAAATTATCCAATGTTGCAAAGGAGTTTGGACTCATCATCATAAAAACAATGATAATGCCAATACCGGCAATAATCGTACCATAAGAGCTGACCATATTCTTGCTGAAGTTGGATTTTTGTCTGAGATCTGTCATCAAGCTCATTCCGAAACTCCTTCCGTCCTATTATAATGATAGCAAATATTCAAAATCTGACTTGGACTTAATTGTTTGTTTTCTAGTTCAGCAACTGTTTCTCCCTCACTGAATAACAGGACTCGATCACTTACCTCAAGAATTTCATTCAAATCCGATGAAACAAAAACTATGCCTTTCCCTAACTCTGCTTGCTGGTGTAAAAAAGAATGAATTTCGGAACGAGTCATAATATCAACTGCTTGGGTAGGCTCATCACACAGATAGATATCTGGATTCGATAATAAAGCCTTACCAAGAACAACTTTTTGTTGATTGCCACCACTTAGCTCTGAAACTGTTTGATTAGCACTTGTAGCCTTTACGTTGAATCGATTCATTTCCTTATCTACTATATTTTGTTCCTTGTTTCTTTGCATTTTTCCTCTATTAGAAATGCTGTTAATAATAGGAAGTGTCATATTATGGATAATACTATTCCCCATAATCAGGCCTTCCTCATGACGATTTTCAGAAATCATCACCATTCCATTTTCAATCATCATAGTCGGATTAGGCTTTGTGATTGCTTCCCCTTTCAGGTAAAATGCATCTGTTTTCATCGGCCTTAATCCAAAAATTGATTCTAACGTTTCAGTTCTTCCTGATCCAGCTAACCCATACACCCCAAGTATTTCATTTGAATAGAGAGAAAAATTCGCTTGTTTAACACGGCCGTCCTTCGTCCGAAGATTTTCTACCTGAAATAGAGTCCTTTTTTTAGGCTGATCTGACGAAATTTTTTTCTTATGATTTAAGGCTTTACCGTCCGTCATATGATGAATAATCACTTCTTTTGAAAGTTGATCTTTCGTCAAAGTCGTTATTAACTTACCAGCTGTTAAAACTGTGACTCTGTCAGAAATACGAATAACTTCCTCTAAACGGTGAGAAATGTAAATAATGGCTACACCTTGACTTCGCAATCGTTCTATAAATGAAAATAACAGCTGCGATTCTTTATCCGATAATGAAGCTGTTGGCTCATCTAAAATGAGTATGCGAGATTCGGCATCCATCGCTCTTAATATTTCTAGCAGCGTTCGCTCAGACGGCGTCATATCAGAGACAGGAACATCTAGGGGAATATCAATCCCCCAGCTGTTCTTCAGAGCTTCCGCTTCTTGTTTCATTTTTTTCCAATCTATCTGTATCCTATTTCTTTTCAATGGATATTTTTTATTTAAAAATAGATTTTCTAAGCCATTAAAGTGCGGGACAAGCTGTCGATCCTGATGGATAGCAGTTATACCTAAGGTTTGCGCTTCTTTCGGTGTTGATACGTCAACCGGTCTTCCTTCCCAAAGAATTCTTCCGGAAGTAGGCTGGTAAACACCGGTCATAATTTTTATCAATGTTGATTTTCCAGCACCATTTTCACCTACTAAAGCATGAACTTCTCCTGGATTAATAGATAGGTATATAGAGTCTAATGCTTGATTGCCTCCAAATACTTTACTAATGTTTTTCATTGTTAATAATTCCATATGTGTTCATCCTTAAGGCTTTATTCTGCCGTTATTAACTCTGCCGGTGCATATAACTCTGTTCCATCAACCTCTTCTCCATTAAACAGCTTCTCCATTTCCTCGATAACAATTTCGGACATCCCCATGAAATTTTGTTTTACCGTCGCTTTTAAAGGAGAATCTTCTTCGATAAGTTCTACCGCTTGGCTGTTTCCATCGATTCCAGTAACGATGATACCCTCTCTATCTTCAGCAGAAATTGCTTGTGCTGCGCCAATCGCTGGTTCATCCCATCCGGCCCAAACAGCTGTAATCGATCCTTCTTCTTGGTTAGCCAATAATAAATTTTCCATTTGTTGACGTGCATTTTCAATTGGCCCAGGTACTGCAACTTCCTGCTCCGTAATCACATTTATATCTGGATAGTCCTTCAGCATTTCATCAAGTGTTTCTGTTCTTAATAGTACCCCTGGATGTGGGCGGTGAGTAAGCACGATTAAATTGCCTTCTCCTCCCATCAATTCAAACAAATGCTCTGTAATCATTTTCGACATCGCTTCGTTATCGCTCGTTGCATTTAATGTCATCCCTTCAATGTAGCTAGAATCGGTACCAAAAACAGGAATCCCCTTTTCATCAGCATGTTGAATTTGTGCCTGAAGTTGATTAGGGTCTGTGCTCACTATCACAATTGCATCGGTATTGGAAGCTATAACATCTTCCATTCTTGAAGCTAAAGCACCAACATCCCCTGAAGTGTCAATAACATTTGATTCCCAACCTTTATCCTCTGCTTGTTGTTCCAGTTCATCAACCATTTGCTTCGTCGTAACAGATGATAGATAAGGCGTTAAAATGGAAATACGCTTCGATGATGAATCCCCACTAGCATTATTTGAACATGCAGCTAATAAAATAATGAATAATACCCCAATTAATACCCCTTTTATTTGATTCATTGCTGTTTCCTCCTCTAGTATTTGCTTTTCTCTATATTGTTTAGTCCTAAAACTATCAATAACTAAAATAGAAAAAGGGCTACTACTAATTTACTACTCTATTGTCAAAATTTCAAAATAAATCGACAATTTTTTAAAGAGGGGTCTGACCCCAATGTCATCAAGCTAAGATACCAATATATGTAAATCGATGAAGTTATCATAAAAACATCGCAAAAATAGGTCAAAAAGCGCTTGAATTTTCCAAATCACCACAAAAATCGACTTGAATACCTTTTTTGGTATATC
>NZ_JAFBDR010000050.1 GCF_016908325.1 Aquibacillus albus
TGTAACTGCTAATCTAAAATAGACAGTTCTTGCTAGATAAAATTGAACACTTATTAACCAATTTCCTTCGGAAAAGTATATGATAGATTTTATGAGTCATTTACTTACTGGAGGTGCGGAAGGTGGATAAGTGGAAAGTGTATATTCAAATTCAACAATTGTTAGAACAAGGTTTTAGTAAAGCTACCATTGCCAAGAAGCTAGGAATTTCTAGAGGTACCTTATATAACTATTTAGAAAGATCACCTGAGGAAATGGCAATCTGGGTTGCATCAACACAAAAGCGAAGTAAAAAGCTTGATGTATATAAAGATTTAATCCTTAGTTGGTTGAGAGAACATAGTGATTTATCATCTTCTCAAGTATTTGATTGGATATCCGAAAGGTACCCTGATTTCCATATAGGTGAAAGTACCGTACGGAGTTATGTTAGAGAATTACGCAAAGAATATAAGATTCCAAGAGAAAAAGCAAAAAGACAATATGAGGCTGTACCTGAATTGCCAATGGGTCAACAAGTTCAAGTTGATTTTGGTGAAACTATCCAAAAAGATGCACAAGGAAAGAAGATAAAAATGTATTTTGTGGCTTTTCTTCTTTCTCACTCCCGATATAAGTATATGGAATGGTTAGATCGTCCTTTTACTACAAAGGACCTAATAGAAGCTCATACTAGAGCATTCCAATACTTCGGTGGTATTCCTTATGAAATTGTTTATGACCAAGATAGCCTTATAGTAGTAAGTGAAAACAGTGGAGATTTAATTTTAACTGCTGAATTTGAATCTTATCGCAGAGAAAAAGGATTTCACTTACATGTATGTAGAAAAGCAGATCCTGAGAGTAAGGGGAAAATTGAGAATGTGGTAGGCTTCATTAAGAAAAACTTCTCTAAGTATAGAATATACTCAAATATTGATTCTTGGAATGAACAAGCACTTTCATGGTTGAAACGCACCGGGAACGGCAAAGTTCATAATATAACTAAAAAAAGACCAGCCGAAGTGTTTGAACTTGAAAAGCAACACTTACGTCCGATCTTTGAGCAATTCAGTGCTACCAACACTGAAAAGCAAAAACAAAACTGTAATCCAAGTATAACAAGAGTCGTCCGTAAGGACAATACAGTTCTATATAAATCTAATAGATATAGTGTTCCTCTCGGAACATTTAGTCCATATGGCACTGAAGTTAATTTGATTATAGATAAAAGCCAGCTAACAATTATCAGTAATGAAACAGGAGAAATAATAGCTAAGCACGATATCTCTATTGAGCGCGGGAAATTAATTCAGGATCGTGTCCACACCAGGGATCGTTCAAAAGGTATAGATTCCTTTATAGTAGCAGTCTCTGATAAATTTCCAGATTCAAATAAGGCACTTTCGTATTTAAGCGAAATAAGAAAATCTTATCCACGTTATATTAGAGACCAACTGCAGCTGGTTTCTAAACAATGTGATAAGCACGATAAGCATATTATTCAAGAAGCTTTAAGCGCTTGTTTACATATGAATTTATATAGTGCATCAGAGTTTATAGATATGATTGAACACGTTAAACGACAACGATTGAAATATGTACAAGCTCCGATTGACAACGATCATATTGTGCAACCTATCCGATCAGAACAGTCTTACATTCTTGGAGCAAAGCCTTCACAAAGAAATATTAATGACTATATAAGTATATTGGAGGGAAAGTAATATGACTCAATCTAAGGAGTTAAAAGATTTATTAATATCCTTGCGTTTAACAGAAGCAGCGACTGAATTACCTTCTTTTTTGACAAAAGCAGAAACGAATAATATGTCATATCAATCGTTTTTACAAGAAATTATGAGTTTTGAACAAAAAAGACGAGAAGAAAAATTAATAGAAAGAAGAATGAAATGGGCTTCCTTCCCTTTTAATAAAACGCTTTTGGACTTTAATCTTAAAGAGCAACCATCATTGAGTAAACGCCAATTTAACCAACTTACTGAACTAAATTGGATTGACCAACTATTTAATTTAATTTTATTAGGACCGCCAGGTACGGGAAAAACTCACCTGGCGGTGGGATTAGGAATTCAAGCGATATTTGAGGGATACAAAGTAATGTTTATTTCTATGGGAGACTTGATCCATGCTTTAAAAACAGAAGAGATTACTAGAAAGTCGCAGATAAGGCTGAAAAGACTTCGTGAATCTAATCTAGTTATTATAGACGATTTAATGTTTATGGCTATGGATCAGAGAGAAGCCAATCTATTTTTTCACTTGATTAATGATTTATATAACTCAGCTTCAATAGTCCTTACTTCTAATAAAGGACCTAGTGATTGGGGGGAATTACTTGGGGATCCAGCGATAACAACAGCTGTACTCGATAGAATTGTTCACCGAGCAGAGGTAGTCCAATTAAGTGGTGAAAGCTATCGTATGAAGACCCGCGAATCTATATTTGAGGAACAAACTGTACAAAATTAATTAGCAAAAAGTGTTCAATTTTACTTGACGGTCACA
>NZ_JAFBDR010000051.1 GCF_016908325.1 Aquibacillus albus
TATAATAGCTTTGTTCAATCACATCAAAAAAAAATGTTAGTAAAAAATAAAAACGGAAAAGTTGTTGTATTCACGGATAATTTGCTCCGTTTTCCCCAAAAAACATTTAGTAATTATTTTAATCCATCTAAAACAGTCCGACTTGTTCCTTTTAATCAAAGAACTGAATCAACAAGAAAAAGTAGTAGAGTATTAACAAACTCAAAACAGGTCAAAAAAAAGAAAAAATTACTTTTAAAAAATGGCAATACAATCAAGGGAGCCAAAGTAATTAGGATACCAAATAGAATACCTATCTATTTTTTAAATAATTACGAAAGTGATACAGAGAAAGCGATAACTGAGTTACAAAAACAGGCAAAAGCTATGATCCAATTTTATAAAGGTCACCACTTATATCAGAGTAAAGCATTTCAAGATTGGTTTTTAAATAAAATAGCTACAGTCATAAATTATATTGAAATGTATAACAACTTTCTAAATGATGTTGCTACTTCATGTATTGTTATATCAACTACTAATAGATCTACCAATCGTATATTAGCAATAGTCGCTGCAGAAAAGGGTATACCTACTATCTGTATGCAGCATGGAATAATTTCAAATAGATTAGGTTATTTACCAAAAATTGCAACAGTCGATGCTGTTTATGGTAAATTTGAGGTAGATTGGTATCAAAAAAAAGGGGTACCTCCAGAATCCCTTGATTTAATCGGTCATCCCAGATTTGATCAAGCATTCTCACGTAGTAGAGTTTCTCTTGCTAATTTTAATAAATATTTTGACCTGGATCCTAGGAAGAAAACATTATTGATTGTTATAAGAGGAAGGAGAGAACTAGACAGTTGGAAAGTTTTAATCGAAACCATTTCGAAAAAGCTTGATTTAAATATCTTGATTAAAGATTTTCCTAATTATACTTCAAAATCCCATGTACTATGTAAAGAGTTTCCATTTGTTCGCTTTGTGCGAAAATATAATATTTATGACATATTTCCCCACGTAGATGCTGTCGTTTCATACACATCTACTGTCGGTATAGAAGCTATGATTGCAGAAAAAAACGTATTTATTTTAAATAAGGAGTTTGAAAGTTATACAGGGTATTATAATCGTTTAGATCAAATGGCTCAATCAGATCCGCAAAAATTAGCTGAATTAATAATCAGGTATTTTACTAATAAAGATTGGAAAAGTTATGCTGATGAAGTAAGAAAGAGCTTTTTGTCTTATGCTTATACTGATATATGTTTATCTGGGGAGCGTTTAAAAAAATTAATTAAGAAATTGACAAACTAGTGTTTCGAGATACTTTATGGTAGGTATCTTCTTATTATAGGGGGTCAGACTGTTTAGGAAATTTATGTTTATGAATAGTTCGTTACACCATTTTTTGTTAAGTAGGTATTGCTGAATAACTCATTATACATTTACGGAAATTTTACTTTGATTTGTCTATATATGAGACTTTGACTCCTAATGGAAAACAAAAAAACGTCTCGAAGAGCTTTCGAAAGATTCTTGACAAGCACTTAAAGGGCAATCACTGCTCACTGGTGTATTGAAGGTGTGCTCGAATAAGGCCGAGAACATAAGCGCGCTTGCCTTCACTAAATTTCCCTTTAATAGCGTTTCGTTCTGCAAAATCTTGTTCCTCGACCTTCTTTTTCTTTAGAATGACCATCTAATTTCAGACCCGAAAGATGTCTGCTCGATTCACAAATGCTTTGATTGCATTGCATCTGGAAGATCAGTAGATTCATGATCGATAGTTTTGCACCGAACTCAAAGTGTTGATGTGCGTTTTTTCCTCGGACAATCGGCCGTACGTCCATTGGGTGTGTTAAGTCACCTCTTTAAGTCATTTCATCCATGTTTAGATTTTGGAAACATTCTTACCTTAAACTGCTCCATAATTTGGCAATTTAATCTATTCACTTGATAGCTTCATTTCAATCACTTTGACGTTTTATTTTGATTAAAATAACTTTT
>NZ_JAFBDR010000052.1 GCF_016908325.1 Aquibacillus albus
TATAAATGCTACTTTAATAATGTACAGAAATGATTAATTAAGTATGTACAGTTCTGATAGTTTCGCTGCATAATATTCTGGAGGTGAATATTATGCATATGAAAATAAATGTAAATACAGAGCTTGAAATTTATAGTCTTTCAGACTTACCAAAATTTAAAATACTAATGGAGAGCTTGAAAATGAAAATAAATAAAAGCAAATTAGCCCGAGATATGGGTGTTGATCGTAGGACAGTTGAAAAATATCTTAAGGGTTTTGTACCTAAAACCATTAGAAACAGAAAATCAAAGATAGATGATTATTATGAAGTCATCTCGCTATTACTATCAGAAGAATCTAAGCAAATATTCTATTATAAACGTATCCTTTGGCAGTATTTAAAAGATAATCATGGCTTGGATTGCAGCCAATCTAATTTCAGAAAGTATATATCAAGTAAAGATGAGTTCCAAAGTTACTTCAACAAGGGGAAAAGAAAAAGCTCAAGTACTGAAGTAATACGATATGAAACACCGCCTGCAGAACAAGCTCAGTTGGATTGGAAAGAAAGTATCCGGTACATCACTAAAGATGGGGAAATACTTTATGTGAATGTGTGTGTGCTATTACTTTCGAATTCAAGGTTCAGAACATTTCATCTATCTATCTCAAAGTCTCAAAGTGTTTTATTATCATTCCTTACGGAAAGTTTTGAAGCATTTGGGGGAGTTCCAAAGACAATTGTGACGGATAATATGAAAACAGTTATGGATGTACCTCGAACAGAATATAAAGAGGGAAAGGTGAATGAGCGATTTTATCAATTTTCTAAAGATATGGGATTTGAAGTTGTGCCCTGCGTCGCTGGGAAACCAAAAACTAAAGGAAAAGTAGAGGCTCCAATGAAACTGATAGATGAGTTGCATGCATATCAAGGAAAGTTTGATTATGAGGAACTTCATCAATTTGTACAAAAACTTTGTGACCGCATTAATAATAGCTACCATCAAGGTACAGGAAAAATACCAATTTTAGCACTAAAAAAAGAAAGAAACCTCTTATCTCCACTACCACATGAACGAATAAGAGATTTCTATAAAATTGATGATAAACCTGTAAAAGTGAACACATCAAACATGATCACTTATAAGTCAAACCAGTATTCAGTACCACCTGGATACATAGGAAAGAGACTTCGTTTACAAGTTTATGATAACCATATCTTTATTTATTATAACACGGATTTGGTTGTCCAACACCCTGTTAGCCATTCGAAAATAAATTATAAACCTGAGCATTATGTCGATACCCTCGCGAGAGGGCTTCCTGCTTCAACTAATATTGAGGAACTGGCTAAGAAAAATTTAGAGGCAATCAATGAGGTGTATAAAAATGAATAGTAGTTATAGCAAACTTGTAAAGAATCTAGAGTATTTAAAACTAAAGCAAATGTTGGTTCACCTTGATGAAACGATTGATTTTATGACAAATAATCAATTGTCATTTACAGAGACATTAATTAAACTTACAGACTATGAAATTGATATGAAAGAAGTAAATATGGTTAGATCAATGGTTAAGGTTGGAGCTTTTCCACATCTAAAAGAAATAAAAGATTTTGATTTTGAATTTCAACCATCGATAAACAAACAGCAGATTTTAGATTTTGCCACCTTAAGGTTTATTGAACAAAAAGAAAACATCGTTTTCTTAGGTACAAGTGGTGTCGGAAAAACTCATTTAGCAACTTCTATTGGGATAGCTGCGGCCAAGAAAAGGACGAGCACATATTTTATCAAGTGTAATGATTTGATCATGAATTTAAAAAAGGCAAAACTTGAAAACCGGCTGGAAAATCGACTGAAACATTATGCGAAATATAAGCTACTTATTATCGATGAAATTGGCTATTTACCTATTGATGCAGAAGATGCGAAG
>NZ_JAFBDR010000053.1 GCF_016908325.1 Aquibacillus albus
GTGCCTAGTGTAGTAAATAGGTTCAAATAAAGAAAAATAACCACCATTTTCAGTGTAAAATGGAAGTACCTATCACAGAACTTCCAAATAACCCCTAACCACAAGGAGCTGAAAACGATGGTATATTCTTTATTGAATCACATTCAAGGTAAAAATGGAAGTCGATGGGCACAATTTGTGAAAGACACAGGCACTGATTATATGTTGGTGGTAGCTATTGATGCAGCTAAATTTACACATAAGGCTATTATTTGTACATTTTATGGGGATGTTTTAGTAAAACCATTTGAATTTGATGCGTCATTAACAGGTTTTGAACTGATTAACAAACATGTTCAAGAGGTGATTAAAACAATTCCTAAAGGAATTAAAGAGGTTGTAGTAGGGATCGAGACAACCGGACACTATTATGAGGATATTGTTAGGCATTGTCATCAAAAAGGGTATCATGTTCGAATTGTGAATGCAGCTACTACTGCGCAAGAACGACAAGCTCTTTTAAACTGGTCGAAGACCGATAATCTTGATCTGATGGCTATTGTTCAGTCAATGATTCATGGTAGAGGAACATCTACTGAGCTTTCCACCGGTGGTGTTCACAGTTTACAAAAATTAACTAGGGCACGTCGGACATTAGTTGAAGAACGAACAGACACTCAAAACAGTATCCGTATGCATTTAGACCATGTTTTTCGTGAAATGCAGGGGAAAAGTATATGGATTGATGGAAAACGAAAACATGTAAAACCATTCTCTACACTTTTCGGAAAAGCGCCACGTTATCTGATGCGTCATTATCCTCATCCTAGCGATATTCTAAATTTAGGAGAGGAAGGCCTGCGTGCACTTTCAATTAGAGAAAACTTAAAGTTACGAGATGAATCCATCAGGATTCTCCTAGAGTTTGCTAAGGGTTCCATCTCTCAATCAAAAGAGTTCGTTGAACCAGATGAATTTCTTCTCGTACAAAAGCTCGATCTCTTAGATTTGCTAGATAATCAGATTAAGATTTTAGAACGGAAAATAGAAGATTTATTTGTTGATACTGATGGGGCCATACTCCTTTCAGTTCCAGGTATAGGTATTGTAACAGGGGCTGAATTATATGCAGAAATGGGTGATATCTCTGATTTCGACCATGCAGGTCAATTAATTAAATTAGCAGGGACCAACCCGATTGTAAAACAATCAGGTGGAAAAAAGCCTTCTTATTATGGAATATCAAAACAAGGGAGGCGAACTTTTCGGAATATAACTTATCAAGTAGGGAAGTCTCTAGCTGTTAATAACCCTGAAATGAAACAGAGGTATTTATCATTAAAAGAGCGTGGAAAACATCCTCGTCAAGCATATGTAGCCCTTGGAAACAGAATGATCCGCCTAGCCTTTTCCATGATAAAAAATAAATCATTTTATCGAACAAATTATGAATCGTATGTGTTATTAGATGAATTAAAAAAGAAACTGCATAGCACCAATGTTCAATATTTTTATGAACATCATGCCTTATTAACAAATCGTCCATCTGCATAAAAAGTGTAACTCTATTCAATAGTAACTTAATCTTAATTTTATAGAATAAAAATATGGAGTTCCTCTAGGACGTTAGATCACATTGTTTCTCGTGCCTGAGGCTTAAGACCTCGCGTGTCAGCGTTATGGATCTTGTCCTATAAATACGAATAATACGTGAAAAACGAAGTTTATACTTGCTAGGAGGTATCCCTGTAGGATGAAAAAGCAAGGTCCCATATTCACGTTCTAGAGGAGCTCCATCATAATGTTTCTGTGATAGATGAACTTTTTAAAAAGCGATTTTAAGAGTTTTAGTTAAGGTCGGTCTTTTTTACTTAAAAATGGTGGTTGACTTATTTACCATTATACGCTG
>NZ_JAFBDR010000054.1 GCF_016908325.1 Aquibacillus albus
ACTCTATTATACCAAATGTTGGGGGATTTTCTTTTTCTTTTTGTATTTTTATCATTTTACATATTTTAGGAAACGTTTTTCAGTAGTCTCGGACAGGTTCCTTGTCCCTCTGTCCCTCTTACTTGAATTATAGAATCATTGCAGCAATCCATCCGAAAATAAACAATGGAATATTGAAGTGTAGGAAGGTTGGTACACAAGTATCCCAAATGTGATTATGCTGCCCATCTGCATTTAAACCTGCTGTCGGTCCTAAAGTACTGTCTGATGCAGGCGCACCTGCATCCCCTAATGCACCTGCTGTTCCAATTAATGCTGTAATGGCTATTGGAGAGAAACCAGCCGCCATACCTAGTGGGACAAACAACGTAGCAATAATTGGGATCGTCGCAAAGGATGAACCAATTCCCATTGTAATGAATAGACCAATCCCGAGCATTAATAAAGCAGCTCCAGCTTTACTATCTCCAACGATATTCCCTGTTTGTGTTACAAGTAAATCTACATGTCCCGTCTCACGAATTACTGCTGCAAAGCCTGATGCAGTTAACATAACGAAGGAAATAAAAGCCATCATCTTCATTCCTTCCGTTACGACGTTATCTGCTTCTTTCCATTTTAAAGAACCGCTTCCTATTAACACGACTAATCCTGCTAATGCAGCGATGATCATTGACTCAGATATAGTTTGGACAACTAATGTCGCTACAATCGAAATGATTGCCACGATGATGGAGCGATTTGTATACTCTTGTTTTTCTACAGGCGCCCCAACAATAGCTCGATCCTGATAGGTGCGATTTCTACGGTAAGTGAAAAGAACCGCAATCAATAGCCCAATAACAAGTCCGATTGTCGGAAGTGCCATTGCATTTGGTACAACAGCAAGATCTACATTTAGACCATTTTGCTCCATATTGTCAGCAATAATCCCCTGGAAGATTGCCCCAAATCCATATGGTAAGAAAATATACGGTGCTGTTAATCCGAAAGTTAACATCGTGGCAATTGCTCGGCGGTCGACACCCAATTCATTTAAAATCTTTAAAATTGGTGGAATTAAAATTGGAATAAAGGCAATATGAATTGGCACGACATTTTGCGAGAAACAAGAAATTAACGTAAGTAAGAAGAAAATAAGTGCTTTTGATAAAGTTTTCTTTCTTGAATCATTATTTCGCCCAACCATTTTAACAACTAAATGAACCATTACTTCCGGCAATCCGGTACGGGCAATGGCAACAGCAAACGCTCCAAGCAAAGCATAACTAAGTGCTACGGTAGCACTACCTCCCAGACCATCACTAAAAACAGTGATTGTTTGTTCAAAGCCTAAGCCGCCTAAGAGGCCACCTGTCAATGCACCAATGGCAAGTGCTAACACAACATGTACACGAGTCAAACTAAGAACTAGCATAACAAGAACAGCTATTAATACTGCATTCAAATCTATCACTCCTGAATCCTTTACTGTGGTAAATTACTAATATAGTAAACAACCAAAACAGATTATCATTTTTATAAAAAGGATGTCAATGAGAATTATTGGGATAGAGGGGCAGGTTCCTCAAAAGTAAAAGGGGTCTGTGATATTATCCCCTTATAGTAGACACAGAGATTATGGGGTGTTACGTTGTCGCTATAAGGGGAGAGTTTTTATGAGTAATAAAAGGTACACGAAAGAATTTAAAGAAAAGGTTGTACAGTATTACCATGATCATGAAGGTTTAGGATACTTAAGTGTTGCCCGAACCTTTAATATACCAAG
>NZ_JAFBDR010000055.1 GCF_016908325.1 Aquibacillus albus
GAGATCACTGAAAAAGTCACCTTTTTTTAGCTAACTTTTAACTCTTCATCCGAATCGGAGCTAAAGTTATTCGATTTTGAAAAAATTAATAATAAAAATTGAAAATCAGTAGTGTTTTTAGAGGATAGGATATGTGCTATCCTCTTTAAGTTTACTGCTAATGCAGTGAATTTTGCTTGTATGGCCATGCTTCGCAGACCGTACCCCCTGGCACGATCTAAACCGTGAAACTGTTTCATCTCACCATTTTTCCCTTCTTGGCAAGCTCGTTTCTTATAATTCTGCTTGAATTCTTCTGTCTTTTGTTGCTGGCTGTATTCATAGAATTCAGGGGTGTTTATTCCAACTTCAAGGATTTTACCTACATTCTTCCCCGTAATACAGCTCTCTCTTAACGGACAATCCCTGCACTGTTCTCTTTCGAAATAGTAGCGATAGGACTCTCTGTTCTTTGTTTTCTTATGATATTTTCTTACTGTTTTATTTCCTTGTGTACAAAACCATTCATCCGAATCTTTATTATAAGTATATCGTTCTTCATCAATTCTATAGGCCATTTCACTTACAGGTATGTATGGGGTGGCTCCACAACCATTAATACTATCTAGTATTTTTTTACGGAAATATGCTTTATCCCCATAAAACGCTTGTATCTCAATGCCACTTTTTTTCGTTTGATCCAATAGATAATCAAACATTTCTCCGTCTACATATGCCCCATCACTTACATTCACTGCGGTGATAAGGAGATCATGAATCATCGTGTATTCTGTCTTATACCCATAGAAGTTTTTCGTTTTTGTTTTGTGGCCTACTCGAGCGTCTAAGTCTACAATCGACCGAACCCCTTTTGATTCCAAAAACTTTGCATCATTCAATATCTCTCGCGCAAGCTCGATCATTTCTTTGGTTTTAGGGTGGCTCTCTTCAAGTTCAGTAGTTTCCTCTACCTTTGTCATCGTTTCTTCAAGGTACGATTTCATCGTTTCTTTCGCTTCTCTGTGATCTTCTATTTCTTTATAATTAGGAATTTCTTCATTGACGATTTCAGGTACTTCTCCATTTTCTTCCCGCAAATGTTTAAATATCTGCTTGGCTAATCTTTTCATCACTCGTTCAGGTGTCGCTCGAAACGTATTTGCTTCTGTATGGGTTGTGTCGATACTTACCCCGTTTGTTTCTTTAACAATACCGTGCTCTACACATTGTTTTACTACCTCTGTGATCACTTCATCTATGGTAAAATCTTGTAATCGATGTTTTCTAAATTTCGTTAATAAACTAGGATGTGGAAGGGAATCTTCTGGATTGATTCCTAGAAAATACATATAGGCAAGGTTTAAAGAGGCCTCCTCTATCACTCGTGCATCTGATAAGTCATAAAGATATTGAAGGACGGAGAGTTTGATCATAAGTTCAGGTTCTTTGGCAGGTCTGCCATAATACTTACAGTACGACTTTTCAAGTAGTTCGTTCACAAAGCTAAAATCAACGAAATCATTAACTAGTTTTAGTGTATGATTTTCTGGTATTTTATTGTATAATTCAGAGTATAAGCTTAATTGCTTATGTTGATTAAGCATAGGAAAATCCCCCAATTTGGTTTTTAGTTTCTTGTCAACTCTATTATACCAAATGTTGGGGGATTTTCTTTTTCTTTTTGTATTTTTATCATTTTACATATTTTAGGAAACGTTTTTCAGTAGTCTC
>NZ_JAFBDR010000056.1 GCF_016908325.1 Aquibacillus albus
TCTTTTATTACTCACAAAAATCTCCCCTTATAGCGACAACGTAACACCCCACTAGTGCTGTGTCTACTATAAGGGGATAATATCACTGACCCCTCAAAAAGACATTTGTCCTCATACGGCGGACACTCTGTGTTTTAGTATTAAAAAAATGAGGCTCCCTTATTTGGGGTAGCCTCATTTTTTTAAGAAAAGATTATTTTAAATTGTCCATTGATCATTAACGATGGCAATCAATTTCCATTCCCCGCCTTTTATTTGTTCAAACACAAGGTTAAGACTTGACCAGTCCATTCCGCTTTCCTCTGAAGGTTCTAAATGAAATTCCACAACCGTAGAATTCGGAAAAAACGCTTTAATGTTATTTTTCATATTTCCACGTTGCTTCATTTCATCGACAAGTATTTGATCTGCATCTTGTAAGTCTGGTGCGTAAATAAACTCTTCATAATATTCACTGGGAGTCAGTTCAATTGTATTGCCTCGACCATCATATACTCCCCATTCATATACTTGGTCATCTTCAAAAAAATTCTCCAATTCACTTTGTTGGAATACTTGGGCATCTTCTTTTACATGAACATATGGGGAAAAGAGTACTCCTCTCTCTGGATGTACATGCTTAGCCAAGGTTTTCATATCTTGACTGACAATCAATTCCTTAACGGCTTTAGCAGTACTCTTTATATCAGAATTCGTTCCGGTGCCTTGATTTGATTGTTCACTTACCTCTTCTTGTTCTATCTCAGACACAACCCAGTATTCCCCTTGAAATTTTGCATGAAATACCATCTTCACATGACCGAGCAATTCATTATCTCGTTCTTGCACAATTTTGACATGACCATCTGATACTTTCTCAACGTCAAATGACTGTTCTTCTTTTAACCAAGTAGGACCATCTTTAGCAATGATGTAAACACCGTCATCCTCTTCCTTAAAGTAAGAATCTGTCATCCATGTTGCTAAATCATCTGACATCGTTGATTTAAAGTGTTCTTTCACTTCAGCTTTTGTTTGAAACGAATCGGCTTTCTGATCTTCTCCTGCTTCATTAATAAGGGATACAAATGAATCCTTATAGTCACTCATTAACTCAACAGCATCTTCTTCATTGAATTCCTGGATGTCTCCCTCCTGTTCCGAATCATCGGATGACTGTTCATTTTGTTCTTCATTTGTTTCTTCTGTTTGTTCATTTTCATCAGGAGTATCACCTTGTGTTGTATCGGATTCTTCTTCGCAAGCAGATATAACAAAAACTAATATAAGACTTAACAAAGTAAACACTATTCTTTTCATGTCTGTCCCTCCCTATTAATAGTAATTCCACAAAGTTCCAATCAGTTAAACTTTTCTTCTATTTAATATGACGAAAAAAAATTATTATTGTTACAGTTATAACCAAGAAATTTTCAAAAACTGGGGTCAGTGATATTATCCCCTTATAGTAGACACAGAGATTATGGGGTGTTACGTTGTCGCTATAAGGGGAGAGTTTTTATGAGTAATAAAAGATACACGAAAGAATTTAAAGAAAAGGTTGTACAGTATTACCATGATCATGAAGGTTTAGGATACTTAAGTGTTGCCCGAACCTTTAATATACCAAG
>NZ_JAFBDR010000057.1 GCF_016908325.1 Aquibacillus albus
AAGTTATCATAAAAACATCGCAAAAATAGGTCAAAAAGCGCTTGAATTTTCCAAATCACCACAAAAATCGACTTGAATACCTTTTTTGGTATATCAACGATGAAGTGGTGATTTTTTATGGGGAAAAGTATATTTTTAGAGGCTGTGGAGGTAACTCGGGGTGTTCTACATGACTTCGTTTTCTTGTGTGACTCTCGTACCAAACCAACCTATTTTACTCGTGAAGGGAGAAACAAACTAAACTTTGTTAACACCATCCTGTTTATGCTTAATTTCGTGAAGAAGAGCCTTCAGATTGAACTGGATGACTATTTTGAGCTTCTTGGAAAGAACACCAAATCGATTAGTAAACAAGCTTTTTCTGAGGCTAGAAAGAAGATTAAACCAGAAGCGTTTATCAAATTATTTGATACCATTGTGGATTGGTATTATAAGGAGATTCCTTGGAAAAAGTTTATGGGATACCGTATTTTCGCTATCGATGCTTCCATTTTGGAAATTAATAATTCCATAAGATTAAGGGATGCCTTTGACGTTTCGAAAGGCAGTTCGTTAGAACTTGCACGTGCAATGGCATCCTGTATCTATGATATCGAAAATAATCTAGTTGTAAAGGCTATTATCACAAAATGTACAGATTCAGAACGCTCTGTCGCTAATAAACTGATGAACAGCTTTAAAGAGCATCTTACAGAGAACGACCTATTCCTTTTTGATCGGGGGTATCCTTCGTTAGACTTTTTCACTTACCTACTAGAATCAAAGGTTAAATTTATTGTTAGAACACCTGTCAATAATTATAAATCTAGTATCCAAGCATCAGTGCCTGACCAAATCATTGAGCTTAAAGCCAAAGGGAGCGTCATGCGCTTAAGAGCGATAAGATTCACGCTTCCCTCTGGTGAAGAAGAGTTGCTTATCACCAATTTATTTGATGAAACATTTGGAATACAGGATTTTAAAACCTTGTATTTTAAGCGTTGGGGAATTGAAACGAAATATGGGGAATTGAAAAATAAGCTACAACTTCAAAAGTTTACAGGTGATACTCCGCTTTCCGTTGAACAAGATTTTTATGCAACGATGTTTCTAACTAACATGGCTTCTCTAATTAAACACGAGGCTGACGAAATCATTGCCAAAGAGCAAGAAGATAAGGAGCTAAAACATGAGTACACAGTTAATTACAATGTTTTGATTGGTAAGTTGAAAACGAATCTTATCCGTATCATTTTAGAAGCAAGTCCAAGACGACGGAAAAAGTTGTATAAGCAACTGCTTGATGAAATACAGAGAAGTCGAACTCCCGTAAGACCAGATAGAAGTTTCAATCGTGTTAAAGGATTACGCGCAAATAGAAATGCATTAGTTCAAAAGGCTGCTTTATAATATCAAAAAAAATGAATAGGATACCATTTAAGGTGATGTAAAAAAATGTAAATACATCTCCCGGGCATCCTATTGTCTTTTTTTACTCATTTAAGTGTGAAGATTAATTGTATTTTGTGTGATACACATAAAATAAACCAATTGGTAATTCATTGGGAGCTTAGCTTGATGACATTGGG
>NZ_JAFBDR010000058.1 GCF_016908325.1 Aquibacillus albus
TACGGCTAACGCGTCCCCTTAACCTTCCAGCACCGGGCAGGTGTCAGCCCCTATACTTCGCCTTACGGCTTCGCAGAGACCTGTGTTTTTGCTAAACAGTCGCTTGGGCCTTTTCACTGCGGCTTCTCATGCAAGAAGCACCCCTTCTCCCGAAGTTACGGGGTCATTTTGCCGAGTTCCTTAACGAGAGTTCTCCCGATCACCTTAGGATTCTCTCCTCGCCTACCTGTGTCGGTTTGCGGTACGGGCACCTATGACCTCACTAGAGGCTTTTCTTGGCAGTGTGAAATCAGGAACTTCGGTACTTATCGTTCCCTCCCCATCACAGCTTGTGATTGCCAGACGGATTTGCCTATCTGACTCACTCACTGCTTGGACGCGCATAACCAACAGCGCGCTTTCCTTATCCTACTGCGTCCCCCCGTTGTTCAAACGGTCATAAGGTGGTACAGGAATATCCACCTGTTGTCCATCGCCTACGCCTTTCGGCCTCGGCTTAGGCCCCGACTAACCCTGAGCGGACGAGCCTTCCTCAGGAAACCTTAGGCATTCGGTGTAGAAGATTCTCACTTCTATTTCGCTACTCATACCGGCATTCTCACTTCTAAGCGCTCCACCAGTCCTCACGGTCTGACTTCGCAGCACTTAGAACGCTCTCCTACCATTGTTCGTAAGAACAATCCGCAGCTTCGGTGATACGTTTAGCCCCGGTACATTTTCGGCGCAGAGTCACTCGACCAGTGAGCTATTACGCACTCTTTAAATGATGGCTGCTTCTAAGCCAACATCCTGGTTGTCTAAGCAACTCCACATCCTTTTCCACTTAACGTATACTTTGGGACCTTAGCTGGCGGTCTGGGCTGTTTCCCTTTCGACTATGAACCTTATCACCCATAGTCTGACTCCCAAGCTGACGTAGCTGGCATTCGGAGTTTGACTGAATTCGGTAACCCGATGAGGGCCCCTAGTCCAATCAGTGCTCTACCTCCAGTACGCCTTTCTTGAGGCTAGCCCTAAAGCTATTTCGGAGAGAACCAGCTATCTCCGTGTTCGATTGGCATTTCACCCCTACCCACACCTCATCCCCGCACTTTTCAACGTGCGTGGGTTCGGGCCTCCAGTCAGTGTTACCTGACCTTCACCCTGGACATGGGTAGATCACACGGTTTCGGGTCTACGACCCCCTACTTATTCGCCCTATTCAGACTCGCTTTCGCTGCGGCTCCACCTATACGGCTTAACCTTGCAGGAGATCGTAACTCGCCGGTCCATTCTACAAAAGGTACGCCGTCACGCATAAACGCGCTCCGACTACTTGTAGGCACACGGTTTCAGGTTCTCTTTCACTCCCCTTCCGGGGTGCTTTTCACCTTTCCCTCACGGTACTGGTTCACTATCGGTCACTAGGGAGTATTTAGCCTTGGGAGATGGTCCTCCC
>NZ_JAFBDR010000059.1 GCF_016908325.1 Aquibacillus albus
TCACTCCCCTTCCGGGGTGCTTTTCACCTTTCCCTCACGGTACTGGTTCACTATCGGTCACTAGGGAGTATTTAGCCTTGGGAGATGGTCCTCCCGGATTCCGACGGAATTTCTCGTGTTCCGCCGTACTCAGGATCCACTCTGGAGAAAATACCTTTTCAATTACAGGGCTGTTACCTTCTTTGGCTGATCGTTCCAGATCGATTCACTTAAGGTATTTCTTTGTAACTCCGTATAGAGTGTCCTACAACCCCAGAAAGCAAGCTTTCTGGTTTGGGCTGTTTCCGTTTCGCTCGCCGCTACTTGGGAAATCGCATTTGCTTTCTCTTCCTCCGGGTACTGAGATGTTTCAGTTCCCCGGGTCTGCCTCACGTATCCTATGGATTCAGATACGTGTACTACTCCATTACGAGTAGTGGGTTTCCCCATTCGGAAATTCCCGGATCAATGCCTACGTACGGCTCCCCGAGACATTTCGGTGTTTGTCCCGTCCTTCTTCGGCTCCTAGTGCCAAGGCATCCACCGTGCGCCCTTCTTCACTTAACTAACTTTACTTTGTCTGTGAAAAGACGTTCGTTGTTTCGATGTCTTGTTTTTCTTATCTAGTTTTCAAGGTACACATTGAGAGTTTTGATCTCTCAAAACTGAACCAAACAACCAAGTATGTCGTTCTGCTCGTAAGAGCAGTTCCGTAATAATCCTTAGAAAGGAGGTGATCCAGCCGCACCTTCCGATACGGCTACCTTGTTACGACTTCACCCCAATCATTGGCCCCACCTTCGGCGGCTGGCTCCTAAGACACAACTTAGCTTCCTAGTAAGGAAAATAAGAGGCTAAGTTGTGTCCCAGGTTACCTCACCGACTTCGGGTGTTGCCAACTCTCGTGGTGTGACGGGCGGTGTGTACAAGGCCCGGGAACGTATTCACCGCGGCATGCTGATCCGCGATTACTAGCGATTCCAGCTTCATGCAGGCGAGTTGCAGCCTACAATCCGAACTGAGAATGGTTTTGATGGGATTTGCTTCACCTCGCGGCTTCGCTGCCCTTTGTACCATCCATTGTAGCACGTGTGTAGCCCAGGTCATAAGGGGCATGATGATTTGACGTCATCCCCACCTTCCTCCGGTTTGTCACCGGCAGTCACCTTAGAGTGCCCAACTAAATGCTGGCAACTAAGATTAGGGGTTGCGCTCGTTGCGGGACTTAACCCAACATCTCACGACACGAGCTGACGACAACCATGCACCACCTGTCACTCTGTCCCCGAAGGGAAAATCCTATCTCTAGGAGTG
>NZ_JAFBDR010000060.1 GCF_016908325.1 Aquibacillus albus
TACACGAAAGAATTTAAAGAAAAGGTTGTACAGTATTACCATGATCATGAAGGTTTAGGATACTTAAGTGTTGCCCGAACCTTTAATATACCAAGTGATGAAACCGTTAGGACATGGATTAAAAAGGTGGAGAAGGAAGGTCCCGACGCTTTTACTGCTAAACCTAGAAAAAGAAGAAAAAAAGAAATTAGACAAAAAATTAAAAAGAAGACGGAACCAATATCAACGGATGATTGGGAAGATCCGAAGGACCTGGTTGAGCGAATAGCGTTTTTGGAGGCTGAAAATGCCTATTTAAAAAAGCTGATGATGCTCAGAAAGGAGGGAAAGAGTTAAAGAGAGCAGATAAATATGAACTAATTTGTAACCTTTCAGAGACTTTTCCTGTGTTTGATTTATGTTCTATAGCGAATGTATCCAGAAGTGGTTATTACAAGTGGTTAAACAGAAAGGCACGGCCCATGACTGCAAAGGAAATAGAGGATGAAGAAGTGAAAGCACTTATCCTAAAAGTTTATAAGGAAACAGGATACACCTACGGTTATCCTAGAATCACCGAGGAACTTCAAGAAGTTTATAATATGCACATCAACCACAAGCGAGTGTATAGACTAATGAAAGATATGGGTATCCAAGCACTTATTTTTAAGAAAAGGCGGAAGCATAAACAGGAAGGAAATACAGCTGAAAATGTACTTAATCGTCAATTTCAGGCGGACAAGCCTTTCCAAAAATGGTCAACGGACATTACGTATTTGTATGTAGGACGTACCCGTCTGTATCTGTGCGCCATTCTGGATCTATTTAATAATGAAATAATCTCTTACCATATTAGTGATAAGAATGACAATGAGTTAGTCATAAAAACCTTAGATTTAGCTACAAAAAAAGGAGACGTGACAAATACCTTAATTCATAGTGATCAAGGGCATCAATTCACGTCTCATGAATACACAAATCAATTACTACAATATCAAATGAAAAAAAGTATGTCTAGAAAAGGAAACTGTTGGGATAACGCACCGATAGAAAGCTTCTTTGGTCGTCTTAAAGAAGAGTCAATGCGCATTCAACAGCCAAAAACAAAAGAAGAAGTCTATCGTACGATAGACTGGTATATGGATTTCTATAACAATAGAAGAAGACAAAAAGGCTTAGGATCAGCTCCAGTTCAATATAAAAACAAATTGGCAGCATGACCCCAAACCTTATGTGTCTACTTGACAGGGGTACGCTTAC
>NZ_JAFBDR010000061.1 GCF_016908325.1 Aquibacillus albus
CATAAAATCTATCATATACTTTTCCGAAGGAAATTGGTTAATAAGTGTTCAATTTTATCTAGCAAGAACTGTCTATTTTAGATTAGCAGTTACAGAGCTTTTCCTTAACCGATTTACAAGTAGAAATTGACCACATACTTGCACCTGTTATTCATCAAATCGGTATGCACTACCAGCTAAAATTGCACATTCATTGCACATACTTATTTTTCTGAGCTTAATTTATTTTATTTATTTTAAAATCAACATAGTAGATTCCTGATTTAACAGCATTTATTTAACTCATTTTACTCAGTTAAACTCTATTTATTTGCAATATCCTTTTGACAGGGTGGAGGTCGTTGGTTCGAGCCCAATCGGAATCACTATCCAAGAACCCTTGATATAATAGGGTTCTTTTCTTTTTTGTTGATCTAGATAAAGTGTAAGAAACATCATTAGGGATGAGTTGGGATGAAAATCAATTAATGAGGAACTCAACTTATAAAAAGTTTGATTTTAAAAAGAGAAGAAATGTTTTTATTCTATCTAATTTAACAATATTTATCAGATTTATGGATAATTCATAACTTTAAATGTTATTATTTTCCTTCATTATATATAGGAGAAAAGTCAATGAAATTAGAAACTAGACTTAGAAAAAGCAGAGGAGTTTGTTGTTGAAAGGTTAGCTAGTTAAATTCTTTCAAGCAATATTTACTCCATCATCAGTTACTTGATGAAAATGATTGACTTCGGTTTTAATAGTGTGGTATATTGTATCTTGTCGCTAAAAAAGATGTGACTACAATGAACTAAAAGTTAATCATTCTAAACACATAGACTTCTACGAATTATAGTGATGTGATTATTTTTGTTTTCAACAAACGAATTAGATGGATAAATAAAATTCATTAATTCATATAGACTTTAACGCATGAAGGTGATAACGCAATTCATGTCGCTGACGAAAAAATCATAAAAATAAATTCTATAAATAAGTTGACTTCTACGAATTTTAGTGATATAATTATTTTTGTCGTCGCAAGAAGGCGCAAAACAATTTGATCTTTGAAAACTGAACAAAACAACCAGTATGTTAAGAAAGAAAAGCTAGTCAAGTTATTGAGTAAGCAAACTCAACTTTATCGGAGAGTTT